>CALRTJ020000011.1:0-156718 GCA_943371055.1 Hydrogenophaga intermedia
GGCCAGCCCCGAGATCGCCGCCAGCCTGGGCCGGCGCTTCGAGCACGTGCTGGTCGACGAGTACCAGGACACCAACCGGCTGCAGGACGCGATCCTGCGCGCCCTCAAGCCCGACGGCGCCGGCCTGACCGTGGTGGGCGACGACGCCCAGGCGATCTACGGCTTTCGCGCTGCCGAGGTCCGCAACATCCTCGACTTTCCCGCCCGCTTCTCGCCCCCGGCCGACACCGTGCTGCTGGAGCAGAACTACCGCAGCACGCCGCCGCTGCTGGCGGCGTCCAATGCGGTGATCGCCCTGGCGCCCGAGCGCTTCGCCAAGACCCTGTTCAGCGCCCAGACCGGTGGCGAGCGCCCGCGCCTGGTGGCCGTGGCCGACGAGCCCGCGCAGGCCCGCTGGGTGGCCGACGAGGTGCTGCGCCTGCGCGAGGGTGGCCTGAAGCTCAAGCACCAGGCCGTGCTGTTCCGCACCGCCAGCCACAGCGCCGCGCTGGAGCTGGAACTGGCGCGCCGGCGCATCCCCTTCGTCAAGTTCGGCGGCCTGCGCTTCCTCGAGGCGTCCCATGTCAAGGACCTGCTGGCCCTGCTGCGCTGGGCCGACAACCCGCGCAGCCGGCTGGCGGGCTTTCGCCTGCTCACCCTGCTGCCGGGGATCGGCCCGGGCCGGGCCACCGCCCTGCTCGACGCGATGGACGCCAGCGCCCGGCCCTGGGACGCGCTGGCCGCGGCCCGCGTGCCGGCCGCCGCGCGCCAGGACCTGGCCGCCTTCGCCCGGCTGTGCCAGGCGCTGCAGGATGGCGCCCACGGCTGGCCCCACGAGCTGGCCCCGGCGCTGGACTGGTACCGCCCCCAGCTCGAGCGCCTGCACCCCGACGACGCCGGCGTGCGCGACCTGGACCTGCAGCAGCTGCAGGCCCTGGCCGGCGGCTACGCCAGCCGCGAGCGCTTCCTGACCGAACTCACCCTGGACCCGCCCGAGTCCACCAGCGACGAGAGCGGCCCGCCGCTGCAGGACGAGGATTACCTGATCCTGTCCACCCTGCACTCGGCCAAGGGCCAGGAGTGGCCGGCGGTGTTCCTGATCAACATGGTCGACGGCTGCCTGCCCTCGGACCTGTCCACCGGCAGCGCGGTGCAGCTCGAGGAAGAGCGCCGCCTGCTCTACGTGGGCATGACCCGCGCCCGCCACCACCTGCAGCTGGTGGTGCCGCAGCGCTTCTTCGTGACCCAGCAGCGCGCGCTGGGCGACCGCCACCTGTACGGCGGCCGCACCCGCTTCATCCCCGACGCGCTGCTGCCGCTGTTCCAGCCCGACGGCCCGGTGCGCCGCGCCCGCGAGGCCGCCGCCGCCGAAGAGGCCGCCAAGGGCCCGCCGACCAAGCCGCCGATCGACCTGCGCGCGCGGCTGCGCTCGGCCTGGTAGGCGCGCGCCGGTCAGGCCGTCTTCAAGCGGCGTTCAGGCCGGCCGTGGCCGCCAGCAGCCCCAGGCCGCCAGCGCCCACAGCACGACCACGCCCATGGCGGCGCCGGCCTGCAGCGCGGCCTCCAGCGCGTCCAGCCCGGGCGCCACCCAGCCCAGCCGCGCCGCGGCCCACGCCAGCGCCAGCACGCCGCCGGCCGCCGCCAGGCCCAGGCGCAGGTGCCGCGCCACGGCGGGCCGCCAGCGCTGCAACGCCACCAGCGGCGGCAGCAGCGCCAGGGCCAGCAGCGCCTGCATGGCCTCGATCCCGGCGTTGAAGCCCAGCAGGGCCAGCGCCATCGGGCCGGGCTCCAGCCCGCCGGTCTGCAAGCCGCTGCTGAAGGCGGTGCCGTGCACCACGCCGAACAGCCCGGCCAGCAGCGCCTCTCCCCAGCCCCCCAGCAGCGACAGCGGCCGCACGGCATGGGCAGCGGCCAGCGCCACGCTCAATGCCACGGCCACCTCCACTGCGGTCACCGGCAGCGCCAGGCCGCCCACGGCGACCCCCAGCAGGCTCAGGCCATGACCCAGCGTGAAGGCGCTGACCAGCCCCAGCGCGCGGCGCGCCACCGCCGCGTGGCCGGGGCGGGGCCACCAGCGGCCCTCGCGCGCCTGCAGCGGCACCACCAGCAGCAGCATCAGCAGAAAGGCCAGGTGGTCCAGGCCCTCGGCGATGTGGGCCATGCCGGCCTGCAGCAGGGCCCGGGTGGCCGCGCCGGGGCGGGCCGGGCCCAGCGGCACCTGCAGCGTGGTGCGGCCGGGCTCCAGCGTGCCCAGCAGCTGCGGCGGCCCACCGGCCTGGCCGCCATCCCAGTCCTGCCGCAGGTAGACCTGGGCGCGGTGGGTGCGCACCTCGTGCAGCACGGCGTCGAACAGCAGCGTGACCTCGCCGCGCGCGGCCCCGGCGGGCGCCACCGCGCGCAGCGTGGCCTGCAGCTCGGCCGAGGCGTCATGCCCCAGCACCTGCAGCGCCGGCGCCTTCAGCACCCAGCCCTGGGTGCCGCTGCGCAGCCCGATGTGCTGCAGCAGGTAGCGCGAGAGCGTGGCGGCCTGCGCGGGCAGCACGCCGTCCGGGTCGTCGGCCAGCGGCTGGCCCAGCGCGTACTGCAGCCGGTTGAGCGGCACGCGCAGCGTCAGCGCCAGGCCGTCGGCGCGGGTGTCGATCCAGAGCTGGCTCTCGGGCAGCGCGTGGCCGCGCGCCAGCGCCGCCCACAGCAGCCCGACGCACAGCAGCAGCCCGCGCCAGGCGGACCGCCGGGTCTCACAGGCACTGGCCGCCATAGTCCGCCAGCTTGTCGCGCCAGACGCCGTGGTAGTGGATGTCGTTCTGCACGATCACGCCGTTCTGCACCGACAGCTCGATCCACACCCGCGGGCCCTCGATGCGGAAGTAGTTGCCGCGCGTGGTCACGGTGCCGGTGCCGCTGTAGGCCACGTAGGTCTGCGCCAGCGCGCTGTCCGACAGGTAGGCCGTGCGCAGCGCGCTGGCCACCTCGTCGGCCTGGGTGGCGACATAGGACTCGATCACCGCGCGCGCCAGGGCCTGGTGGCTGCTCGACAGGCTGGCCCAGGCCAGGCCGTGGCTGGTCACGCCGCTGTAGGCGCGGGGGCAGGTGCCGTCGATGTTGCCGCTGCCGTTGGCGCCGAACAGCAGGTCGCTGTAGGTGCCGCTGAGCAGCGCGCCGCTGTAGCCGGTCAGCACCGCGCCCAGTGCCGACCAGGCTTCGCGTTGGGCCTGCATCGGGTCGTAGGTGGTGCCGCCGTAGGTGAACGAGGCCTTGGGCTCGACCCCCATGAAGACCGGCGTCGGCGAGGCGTAGGTGCCGTTGAAGGCCAGGTTGTAGGTCAGGTGGTGGCCGGTCAGCTGCAGCAGCCAGAAGCCGGTGGTCGACGGCGTGCCCAGGAAGGCGATGTGGTACTGGCCCTCGCCGTAGCTGCTGCCGCCGCCGATCGAGTAGAGGTAGTTGTCGGCCTGCTGCATGCCCAGGTGCTGCGCGTTGCCGGTGCTGCCCAGGGCGGTCAGGATCAGGCTGCGGGCGGCGGTCTTCTGCGCGCTGCCCAGGTCGGCCCAGGCCACGCCGTTGCGCGCGACCATGGCCGCCGGCAGGTTCGACCAGCGCCGCGCGGTGCTCAGGCTCCAGCTGGACTGCGTCGTCGATTGCAGGGTGCTGTCGAGCGCGGCGTAGAAGGTCTGCGCCGCCGCCACGGTGGCGGTGGTGTGGCTGCTGCTGCCGGCGTTGTTCACGGTCAGCACCGCGGCGCTGCTGGTGGCGCTGCCGGCGCTGTTGCTGACGGTGACGGTGTAGCTGCCGGCGTCGCCGCTGGCCACGCTGGCGATCGCGTGGCTGGCCGCGGTCGCGCCGCTGATCGCGGTGCCGTCCTTGGACCACTGGTAGCTGAGCGTGCCGCTGCCGCTGGCCACCACGCTGAAGCTGACGCTGGCGCCGACGGTGGCGCTCTGCGACACCGGCTGGGTGGTGATGGTGGGCGTGCTGTCGCCGCTGGACGTGGTCACGGTGAGCGTGGCGGCGCTGCTGGTGACGCTGCCGGCGCTGTTGCTGACCACCACGTCATAGCTGCCGGCGTCGCTGGTGCTGACGCTGGTCAGGCCGAGGCTGGCCGAGGTCGCCCCGGCGATGCTGGCGCCGCCCTTGCGCCACTGGTAGGCCAGCGTGCCGTCGCCGCTGGCCACCACGCTGAAGGTGGCGCTGCCGCCTTCGGCCACGCTGAGCGACGCCGGCTGGGTGGTGATGGTGGGGGCGCTGGTGGCGTCGTCGGCGCTGTCGCTGCCGCTGCCGCCGCAGGCGGCCAGCAACAGGGCGAAGGCCGCCAGCACGGCGGCCAGGAGTCGTCGGGTCATGGGGGCCTCCAAGGGTTGGGCGCCGGCGCGTTCCATCCACCGGTCGGCCGCCAGTCTGGGCAGCGGCCGTGGCGCCCACGCGTCGTCCCGGTAAAGCTGTGCAAAGGCCCGCCCCGGGCGCCGCGGCCGGGCAGGCCCTAGACTGCCGGGATGCTGCAGATCGACTTTGTTTCGGATGTCGTGTGCCCCTGGTGCGCGATCGGCCTGGCCTCGCTCGAGCGCGCGCTCGCCGAGGTCGAACCCGACATCGGCCCGGTGGCCCTGACCTTCCAGCCCTTCGAGCTCAACCCGCAGATGGCGCCCGAGGGCGAGTCCATCGACGAGCACCTGGCCCGCAAGTACGGCCTGGACGAGGCCCAGCTGGCCCAGGGCCGCCAGGCGCTGCGCGAGCGCGGCGAGGCCGTCGGCTTCGACATGCGCCCGGACCTGCGCACCCGCATCTGGAACACCTTTGACGCCCACCGCCTGCTGCACTGGGCCGGCACCGTCGGCCCCGAGGCCCAGCGCGCCATGAAGCGTGCGCTGCTGGCGGCCTACCACTCGCGTGGCGAGAACCCGGGCGAGCGCGACGTGCTGGTCGCTGCGGCCGAGGCCGCCGGCCTGGACGGCGCCGAAGCCGCCGCCGTGTTCGACGACGCCGACTGCTTTGCCGAGGACGTGCGCGAGGCCGAGGCGATGTGGCAGAACGCCGGCATCCAGTCGGTGCCCGCCATCGTCATCAACCGCCGCCACCTGATCAGCGGCGGCCAGCCGCCCGAGGTCTTCGCCCGCGCGCTGCGCGAGATCGCCGAGGCCACGATCCTGGGCCGCTGAGCGACCGGCGACCCGGCCGCGGCTCAGTCGGCCGCGGCGTCCTTGCGCATCGAGCCGGCGACCAGGTCGAAGCGGAACATGCGGCACTCGATCGGGCCGTTCCACATCGGCACCCGGCGGGCCTCCTTCAGGCGCATCAGGCCGGGGGTCTTGGCCTCGGGCGTGAGCACCCAGGCGGTCCAGCCGGTGTAGGCCTTCTTCCAGTGGGCGGCCAGGCGGGCGTAGAAGTCGCCCGCGTCGGCGGCGCCCTCGAAGGCCTCGCCCATGACCTCGCCGCGCACGCCACCGGTGCCCTGGCCGCTGCCCTTGGGCGCGATGCGCTCGCCATAGGGCGGGTTCATCACGATGGTGCCGCGCTCGGCCGGGGCCGGGCGCTGCAGGGCGTCACCGGTCTTGAACTCGATCGCGTGGGCCACGCCCGCGCGCTCGGCGTTGCGGGTGGCGAAGTCGGTCATGCGGAAGGACACGTCACCGGCGTAGACCTTGACTGCCGGGGCGTGCTCCGCGGCTTCGGCGGCGCGCTTCATCTGGCCCCACACGCCCATCAGCGCCTTGAACGGCAGCAGGCGCTCGAAGGCGAAGCGGCGGTGCAGGCCAGGGGCCATGCCGCAGGCGATCTGCGCGGCCTCGATGGCGATGGTGCCGGCGCCGCAGCAGGGGTCCAGCAGCGGGCCGTCCTCGGCTCGGCCTTGCCAGCCGGCGGCGGCCAGCATGGCGGCGGCCAGGGTTTCCTTCAGGGGGGCCTCGCCCTTGGCCTCGCGCCAGCCGCGCTTGAACAGGGCCTCGCCCGACAGGTCGACGCTGAGCTGGGCGTGCTCGGGGCCCAGGTGCAGCACCAGGGACAGGTCGGGGAAGCGGGTGTCGACGCTGGGGCGCTCGCCGGTGGCCTCGCGCAGCGCGTCGCAGACCGCGTCCTTGACCTTGAGCGAGGCGAAGTTCAGGCTGCGCAGCGGGCTGCGCCAGGCGTTGGTGTCCACCCGCAGGGTGTGGGCGGGGGTGATCCAGCGGGTCCAGTCCACCCGGCGGGCCAGGTCGTACAGGTCGCGCTCGTCGCGGTAGGGGCCGTCGACCAGCTGCCACAGCACGCGCTGGGCCAGGCGGCTGCCCAGGTTCAGGCGCAGCGCGTCCTCGGGCGTGCCGTCGACGAAGACGCCGCCGCGGCCGACCTCGACCACGGTGCCCTCGGGCACCAGTCGGACGCATTCCTCGGCCAGCAGCGGTTCGACGCCGGCGGCGCAGGGCAGGAACATGGTGCCGCGCTCGAGCAGCGGCGCGGGGTCGTCGCGGCGGGCGACGCGGCGCGGGGCGGAGGGGGTGTTCACAGGGCCTTGCGGAGGTTGGCGGGGGCGATCTTCAGCGCCTCGCGGTACTTGGCCACGGTGCGCCGGGCCACCTGGATGCCCTGCTCCTCGAGCATGTCGGCGATCTGGCTGTCGGACAGCGGCTTGCGGGCGTCCTCGGCGGCCACGAACTGCTTGATCAGGGCGCGCACCGCGGTGGAGCTGGCGTTGCCGCCGGCGTCGGTGTTCAGGCTCGAGCCGAAGAAGTACTTGAGCTCGAAGGTGCCGAAGGGCGTGGCCATGTACTTGGCGGTCGTCACGCGGGAGATGGTCGACTCGTGCAGGCCGAGTTCGTCGGCGATCTCGCGCAGCACCAGCGGTTTCATGGCGATCTCGCCGTGGGTGAAGAAGGCCTTCTGGCGCTCGACGATGGCCTGGCTGACGCGCTGGATGGTGTCGAAGCGCTGCTGGATGTTGCGGATGAACCAGCGCGCCTCCTGCAGCCGCGCCGACAGGCTGCCGCCGCCGCGCTGGCCGCGGATGGCCTGGGCATACAGGTCGGAGACCTTGAGCTTGGGCATCACGTCGGGGTTGAGCGTGACCTTCCAGTTGCGGCCGCTCTTCACGACGATGACGTCGGGCACCACGATCAGGCTCTCGGCCGGCGAGAAGGGCCGGCCGGGCTTGGGTTCGCAGGCCACGATCATGGCCTGGGCGGCCTTCACGGTGGCCTCGTCGGTGCCGGTGGCGGCGGCCAGCTTCTTGAGGTCGCGCCGGGCCAGCAGCTCGAGGTGGCCGGTGGCGATGGCCATGGCGCAGGCGCGCGCCGGCGAGGCCGGGCGCAGCCGCAGCTGCAGGCACAGGCAGTCGCCCAGGTTGGCCGCGCCGACGCCGGCGGGCTCCAGGCTCTGCAGCCATTTCAGGCCGCAGCGCAGCTGGTCGTGCAGCTCGTCGCGGGCCTCGGGGTCGTCCAGGCCCAGGCTGTCGGCCACGCGCTCGGCGATGTCCTCGAGCGTGCCGTCCAGGTAGCCGTCCTCGTCGAGCGACTCGATCAGCACCTGCACCGCGGCCGAGTCCTCGGCCGACAGGCGCATGCCGCGCAGCTGCTGGCGCAGGTGCTCCTGCAGCGTGATGCCGCCGGCCGAGCGCTCCTGCGGCTCGAAGTCCTCGTCGCCCCCGCTGCTGCTGGGGCCCGGGGTCTCGCGGATGCCGTCGAAGTCGTCGCGCTCGGTGCCGTTCTCCCAGTCGTCGCGCTCGGTGGTGCCGAAGTCGGCGCTGTCCATGCCGGCGGGCTCGTCACCGCCCTCGCCGACGCTGGAGCCGGGCGCGTCGCCCTCTTCGCGCTGGCTGGTGCTGGCGCGCTCCAGCGAGGTGTATTCGAACGCCGGCCCGTCGTCCTCGGTCTCGAGGAAGGGGTTCTGGTCGAGCATCTGCTCGACCTCCTGGTGCAGCTCCAGCGTGGACAGCTGCAACAGGCGGATCGACTGCTGCAGCTGCGGCGTCAGCGCCAGGTGCTGCGACAGGCGGACCTGAAGGGTCGGCTTCATGGGCAGATCCCTTCGCCGACGCCCGAGCAGACCCCGGGCGCCGCAGCGCCGGGCCGCTCCCAAGCAAGGCGCCAGCCCCCACGGGGGGCCGGCTCCATGAAATGGGGCCGGGGGGCAGACATGCCAAGCGCCGCAGCGCCGGGCCGCTCCCAAGCAAGGCGCCAGCCCCCACGGGGGGCCGGGCCAATGAAATTGGACCGGGGGGCGGGCATGGTCACATCTTGAAATGCTCGCCGAGATACACGCGGCGCACGTCCGGGTTCTCGACGATGTGGTCGGGGGTGCCTTCGGCCAGCACCGTGCCTTCGCTGATGATGAAGGCGCGGTCGCAGATGCCCAGGGTCTCGCGCACGTTGTGGTCGGTGATCAGCACGCCGATGCCGCGGCCCTTGAGGAAGCGGATGATGCGCTGGATCTCGATCACGGCGATCGGGTCCACGCCGGCGAAGGGCTCGTCGAGCAGGATGAAGCGCGGCTGGGTGGCCAGGGCGCGGGCGATCTCGACGCGGCGGCGCTCGCCACCCGAGAGCGCCGGGGCGGGCGAGTCGCGCAGGCCGGTCAGGCTCAGGTCCTCGAGCAGGCGGTCGAGCTGGCGCTGGATCTCGTCGGCCGGCAGCGGCTTGCCGTCGGGACCGTACTGCAGCTCCAGCACGGCGCGGATGTTCTCGTCCACCGTCAGCTTGCGGAAGATCGAGGCCTCTTGGGGCAGGTAGGACAGGCCCAGGCGCGAGCGCTGGTGGATCGGCAGGCGGTGCACCGGCTGGCCGTCGATGAAGATCTCGCCGGCGTCGCAGCGCACCAGGCCGACCACCATGTAGAAGGTGGTGGTCTTGCCGGCACCGTTGGGGCCCAGCAGGCCGACGACCTCGCCGGCGGCCACCGCCAGGTGGACGTTCTTGACCACGACGCGGGCGCCGTAGGCCTTGCGCAGGCCAATGGCCTCCAGGCGGCTGGTGGGAACGGGCACGTCGCTCATCGGGAACCGGGCGGGGTGGACAGGGGGCTCAGCGACCGGCGGCCGAGGCGGCGTCGGCGTTGCGCGGCACGAAGACCAGCTTGGGCCGGCCCGGCCCGCTGGCGGCGCCGGCAGGGGCGGTGCCGCCTTCGAAGCTCAGGGTGTCGCGCGGCTGGTCGTAGACGATCAGCGGGGCGCTGGCCTCGTCGGCGGGTTGGCCGGCACGCAGCACGCGCAGCCGGGCCTCGCCGACCAGGCGGATGCGCTCGGTCGCGCCCTCCACCTCGATGCGCAGGGCCTGGCCCTCGATGACCTCGTCGGCACGATCGCGCTTCTGGCGGAAGGTGGCGGGCTCGGCGGCCGAGCCCAGGGCCACGGCGCTGAACACGCCGGGCTTGTCCTCGCGCACGTCCACCGAGTCGGCGCGGATGACCATCGTGCCCTGGGTGACGACCACGTGGCCCACGACGCTGGTGGTGCGCCGGGTCAGGTCCACGGTGGCGGCCTTCTTGCCGTCGCTCTCGACGACCAGGGGCTTGCTGCGGTCGGCCTTCTCGGCCCGCGCGTCGCCCGCCGTGAGCACGGCCGCCAGGCAGGCGGCCAGCGACAAGGCGACGAGGTCAGGGCGAATGGGCATGGGATTCGGCACGGAAATTGCAGATCATTCTAAGCCGCCCAGGGCCCCGCATCGCAAGCCATGGCCACAAATGCCGGGTGCTGTCGCGTGGGCGTCGTCTGCCCGCGACCGGGTGCGCGGATCAGGTCGGGGTCCAGGCCGTCCGCCAGGCCAGCGCGACCGACCAGAGCAGCGCCGTGGCGGCCAAGGGCCATTGCCAGACCACGGCCCAGCCCGGTCGGGTCGGCTCGGGATCCGTCGGCCACAGGCCCAGCCAGCAGGCCAGGGCCAGGCAGGGGCCCAGCGCGCGGGAGGCGCCGGGCGACACCGCGGTGGCGATCAGCAGCACCAAGCCCAGCAGCAGCAGGGCCTCGGGCACGCCGCGCCGCGGCGCGCTGGCCCAGCGGCGCCGCGCCAGGGCCCACATCAGGCCGAGCACCACGCCGCCCACCCGCATCAGCCACCAGCCCCGCGCCGGCGACGGCGGCAGGGCCAGCCGCCGCGACAACAGGGCACACAGCGGCAGGTGGGCCGCCAGGAAGGCCCAGGGGGCCAGGGGGCCAGGGGGCGATCCAGCCAGCCGTCCGATGCCGTCGGCTCCATGGCGGTGCCCGGCGGCCCTGGGCTCAGCCCTTGCTCTTGCGGGCCTGCTCGATCAGCGCGCTGGCGACCTGCAGGGCCTTCTCGTGGGTGCCGGTCTGCGAGCCCGAGGTGGTCCAGCGGCCCTGGATGCCCAGGGTGGGCACGCCGTCGATCTTGTAGGCCTCCATCAGGGGCTTGACCTGGCGCACCTTGCCGGCCACGCCGAAGGACTTCATGGTGTCGAGCAGCTTGGCGCCGTCCAGGCCGTGGGCGCCGGCCCAGGCGGCCACGTCCTCGTCCTTGAGCAGCATCTTGTGCTCGACGTGGATGGCGGCGAAGGCCTTGGTGTGCAGGGCCTCGAGCTGGCCCAGGGCCTCGAGCGCGTAGTACAGGCGCTGGTGGATCTCGAGGTTGGGGCGGAAGGCGACCGGGATGCGGCGGAAGCTCACATCGGAGGGCAGCTGCTTGACCCAGGCGGCCAGCTGCGGCTCGAGGGCGTTGCAGTGCGGGCAGCTGTACATGAAGAACTCGACCACCTCGACCTTGCCGGGCGACGAGGTGGGGGCGGGCGAGGGCAGGCGCAGGTAGTGCTGGCCCTCGACCAGGCCGCCCTGGGCCTGGGCGTTGGGGGCCAGGGCCGCGCCGGCCAGGCCGGTGGCGCCCACCAGGGCGGTCGAGAAGTCACGCCGGTTCATCATGGCAAATCCCTGTCTGTCTGGTCAGTGGTGGTTCAACGCGGTGTGCGACCCGTCGGCCGACCGGAAGTTCAACGCGGCGTGCGCTCCATGCGCACCAGCACGGCCTCGGCCCCGGCGCCGCGCAGGCGTTCCTGGGCGGCTTCGGCGTCGGTGCGGGTCTCGAAGGGGCCCAGGCGCACGCGGTGGACGGTGCGGCCGCCCTGCTCGCGCTCGGTGACCTTGGCGCTGATGCCCTGCATCGCCAGGCGGGCGCGCTGCTGCTCGGCGTCGTCAGCGCTGGAGTAGGCGCCGGCCTGCACGAAGTAGACGAAGGGGTCCTGGCCGGCCGCCGGGGTGGCCGGGGCCTGGCCCGACAGGATGGCGGCCGGGTCGCGGCTGGACTTGGCGGCTTCGGGTGCCGGGGCCGAGGCGGCCCGGGGCTTGTCGGCGGCCGAGGCCGCGGCGCGCGGCGCGGGGGCCGACGCGGCCTTGTCGGCGGCGGGCGTGGCCACCGGGCGCTCGGCCGGGGCGGGCTTCTCGGCAGCCGGGGTGGCGGCCGGCGCGGACGCGCCCTCGTTCGGCGCCTTGGTGCCCTGCTTGCCGGCCAGCGGCGCGTTCGGGTCCCAGTTCTTGTTGCGTTCGGCCTCGGCCGCGTCCTGCTCGGCGGTGCGGTGCGGCACCTTGTCGACGAAGGGCACCGGCACCTTGGCGATGTACAGCGCCACCGCCAGGGCCGCCCCCAGGCCGATCAGCAGGCCCAGGATGATGCCCAGGAAGGTGCCGCCGCGCTGGGCGCGGACCGAGGAATGCGTCATGCGTTCTCCGTGGAGGTCGCGTCGCGCGACATCTGGTCGGGGGCGCCCACGCCCAGCAGGGCCAGCGCGTTGCGCAGCACCTGGCGGGTGGCGGCCAGCAGGGCCAGGCGGGCACGGGCCAGGCCGGCGTCGTCGACCAGGAAGCGCTCGGCGGCGTAGTAGCTGTGGAAGGCCGAGGCCAGGTCGCGCAGGTAGAAGGCCACGTCGTGCGGCGCCAGGTCGCGCGCGGCGTTGCTCAGCATGGCCGGGTAGTCGGCCAGCTTGAGCATCAGGGCCCGCTCGGTCGGGGCGGTCAGGGCCGACAGGTCGGCGCCCTCGGGCGACAGGCCCTTCTCGGCGGCCTGGGCCAGCACCGAGCAGATGCGGGCGTGGGCGTACTGGACGTAGAAGACCGGGTTCTCGTCGTTCTGCTTCAGGGCCAGGTCGATGTCGAAGGTGAACTCGGTGTCGGCCTTGCGGCTGATCAGGAAGAAGCGCACCGCGTCCTTGCTGGTCCAGTCGATCAGGTCGCGCAGGGTGACGTAGCTGCCGGCGCGCTTGCTGATCTTGACCTCGGCGCCGTCGCGCACCACCCGGACCATGGTGTTGAGCACGTAGTCGGGGTAGCCCTGGGGGATGCCGGCGCCCACGCCCTGCAGGCCGGCGCGCACCCGGGCGATGGTGCCGTGGTGGTCGGTGCCCTGGCAGTTGATCACCTTGCTGAAGCCGCGCTCCCACTTGGTGACGTGGTAGGCGACGTCGGGCACGAAGTAGGTGAAGGTGCCGTCGGACTTGCGCATCACGCGGTCCTTGTCGTCACCGTCGTCGGTGGTGCGCAGCCACAGCGCGCCGTCCTGCTCGTAGGTCTTGCCGGCGTCGACCAGGCGCTGCACGGTCTGCTCGACCCGGCCGCTGCCGTAGAGGCTGCTTTCCAGGTAGTAGCTGTCGAATTGCACGCCGAAGGCCTGCAGGTCCAGGTCCTGCTCGTGGCGCAGGTAGGCCACGGCGAACTGGCGGATGCCGTCGAGGTCATCCGGGTCACCCGAGGCGGTGAACTCGCGGTCGTCGGACTTGACGGTCTTGCGCGCCAGGAAGTCGGCGGCGATGTCGGCGATGTAGTCGCCGTTGTAGGCGCTCTCGGGCCAGTCGGCGTCACCGGGCTTGAGGCCCTTGATGCGGCACTGGGTGGAGGTGGCCAGGGTGGCGATCTGCACGCCGGCGTCGTTGTAATAGAACTCGCGGGTGACCGCCCAGCCCTGGGTCTGGAACAGGTGGCACAGGCTGTCGCCCAGCGCGCCCTGGCGGGCGTGGCCCACGTGCAGCGGGCCGGTGGGGTTGGCCGAGACGAACTCGACCATCAGCTGGCGGCCGTTGGCCGGCTGGCGGCCGAAGTCGGTGCCGCCGGACAGCACCTCGGCCACCACGGCCTGCTTGGCGGCGTCCTTCAGGCGCAGGTTGATGAAGCCCGGGCCGGCGATCTCGAGCGCGGCGACCCAGCGCTCGACCGCGGGCTGGGCCTGCAGGGCGGCGATCAGCTGCTCGGCCAGCGCGCGCGGGTTGGCCTTGAGCGGCTTGGCCAGCTGCATGGCGGCGGTGATCGCCAGGTCGCCGTGGGCGGCCTGCTTGGGCGATTCGAAAACGGGGGTGAGGGCGGCGTCGGGGGCCAGCTGCGCGACGGCAGCGGTCAGCGCAGCCTGGAGCTCTGCCTTGGCTTGGATCATGGGGGCGGATTCTACGGTTCAGGGGCCGGCTGCGGCGCCCCCTCACCGGGGGCCCCGGCGCGGGCCCGGCCCGCGCCACAATCGGCGCCATGATGGATCCGTCGTCCGAGCGCACCGTCGCCGCCCTCCGCACCGAGCCCCAGGCGCGCCCGGGCGGCTGGAGCGTCGGCAAGTACCGCGTGCTGCGCCGCCTGGGCGAGGGCGCCACCAGCGAGGTCCTGCTGGCCCGCGACGACTTCCACCAGCGCGACGTCGCCATCAAGCGCGTGCTGCCGCCCGAGGGCCGCAGCGCCGCCGAGCGCCACTTCGCCACCCGCTTCTTCGCCGCCGAGGCCGCCCTGGTCGGCCGGCTCAACCACCCCAACGTGGTGCAGCTGTACGACGCGGTCGAGGACCCGGCCGGCGGCTCCTACCTGGTGATGGAGTACGTGCCCGGCGAGACCCTGCGCCGCCACTGCCAGCCCGACGCCCTGCTGCCGCTCGAGCAGATCGTGGAAATCGGCTTCAAGTGCGCGATGGCGCTGGACTACGTCTGGCGCCAGGGCCTGATCCACCGCGACGTCAAGCCGGCCAACATCCTCACCGTCGAGTCCGGTGGCGAGATCACCGACGTCAAGATCACCGACTTCGGCAGCGTCCTCAACCTGGATTCCGACCGCACCCAGGTCCACCGGGTGGGCTCGCTGGCCTACATGTCGCCCGAGCAGCTCGACGGCGCCACCCTGGACTGCCGCGCCGACATCTACTCGCTGGCGGCGGTGCTCTACCACCTGGTGGCGGGTCGGCCCCCGTTCGAGGCCCCCGGCCAGGGCGCGCTGCTCAACCTGATCTGCCACGCCGACCCCGAGCCGCTCACCGGCTGCCGCGCCGGCGTCACCGAGGCGCTGTCGCAGGTCATCTGCGGCGCACTGGCCAAGTCGCCCGACGCCCGGCCGGCCCACTGGCAGGCCTTCGCCCAGCAGCTGTCGGCCCTGATCGTCAACCAGCAGGTGCCGCGCGGGCGCCTGCAGCAGGTGATGGACTCCGAGCGCTTCAACCTGCTGCGCGGGCTGGAGTTCTTCGCCGAGTTCGGCGACGTGCAGCTCTGGGAGGTGGTGCGCAGCGCCCGCTGGCAGCGCTTCCACTACGGCCACAAGCTCTACCGCCGCGGCCAGCTGGGCAAGCAGTTCCACATCATCGCCCAGGGCGAGGTCGAGGTCTTCCGCGACGGCCAGCGGGTGGCGCGCCTGGGTGCCGGCACCTCGGTGGGCGAGATGGCCTACCTGGCCCCCAGCCCCGACCTGCAGCGCCACGCCACCGACGTCATCGTCAGCGAGCCCGCCACCACCATCTCGTTCACCCCCGAGACCCTGGCCCAGCTCAGTCCCGAGACCCGCGGCCGCTTCGACGCCGCCTTCATCAAGGTGCTGGTGCGCCGCCTGCACGCCGCCCATGAGGCCCTGGCCCACCCGCGGCGCATTCTTTGACGGGCGCGTCGCGAGGGCGCGACGCCGATGCGCCTGCTCACACCTTTTCCCCCGGGCGGGGGCTTGCCGTGTCCACCGAAGCCGCGCACGCTGCGTTGTGCAGGTGAAGGGACCTCTCCGGACACACCGCGGCACCGACCGCTGGCCCCCTCTCCGGCATGCATTGCACAGCCACCGCTAGGAAGGACACCATGAAGCAACTCCTGACCGCCCTCGCCCTCGCCGCCTTCGCCCTGGGCGCCTCGGCCCAGACCGCCGCCCCGGCCGCTCAAACCGCCCCGGCCGCCGCGCCGGCTGCCGCCGCCTCGGGCCCCAGCAAGGCCCAGAGCGCCCAGCGCAACAAGATGGGCCACTGCAACGACCAGGCCGGCGACAAGAAGGGCGACGAACGCAAGGCCTTCATGAAGGAATGCCTGGCCGCCAAGAAGGACGGCCGTGCCGCCCAGCAGGAAAAAATGGCCACCTGCAACGCCGACGCCAAGACCAAGGCGCTCAAGGGCGACGAGCGCAAGGCCTTCATGAAGGAATGCTTGAGCAAGTGAAGCCCCCACGCTCCCTGCCGGTCGCTGCCCCCCGAGGGGGCTCATGCAGCGGACCGGCGAAGCCGGATCCGCGCATGCGGCTTGATGGGAGCTTGGCCGAGGGGGGTGGCCCCTCTCTGCCGGTCACTGCCCTGCGGGGGCTCGTGTAGCGGACCGGCCAGGCCGGATCCGCGCATGCGGCTTGGTTGGGGGTGGTGACACTGCGACGGGAAGCCCGGCCATTTGGCCGGGCTTCGCCGTTTCAGGGGGTCAGCGGGTGAAGATGCCGCGCGAGAGCTGCACGGCCAGCAGCGGGATCAGCAGCATCGCGTGCGAGGCGCGCATCACCGAGCGGCGCACGGTGGCGATCTCGTCGGCGCCGGGCAGGGCGGGGGCGGCGGCCCAGCGGGCGTAGGCGCGGTGCGGACCGATGGCGGCCAGCGCCAGCAGGCCCAGGCCGGCCATCTTGGCCCACAGCAGCGGCTGCACGCCGTACCAGGCCATGCCCTTGTGGCCCAGCGTCATGCGCAGCAGGCCGGTCAGCAGCAGCACGGCCAGGGTGCCCAGGTAGATCCGGTCGACCAGGCGCAGGCGCTGCACCACGGCGGCGTTCAGCCACTCGGCGCGCAGCAGCGCGGCCTGGCTGGTGGCGAACACCACCATGGCCAGCACGGCGGCCAGGTGGACATAGGCGAGCAGGGATTCCAGCAACATGGCGGCGATTGTCGCCAGCCCGGGGCTCAGCGCAGCCAATACCCCGGATCGCCGTAGCTGTGCTTGATGAAGTCGATCCACAGCCGCACCCGGAGCGGCAGGTGGCGGGCGCTGGGGAACACCGCGTAGATGCCGTTGGGCGGGGCGGCGTAGTCGTCCAGCACGCTCTGCAGCCGGCCGGCGGCGATGTCGGCCTGCACCTCCCAGGTGCTGCGCCAGGCGATGCCCAGGCCCTGCAGGCACCACTCGTGCAGCACCTGGCCGTCGCTGCAGTCCAGCCGGCCGCCCGGCCGCAGGTGGCTGACGGCGCCCTCCACCATGAAGGCCCAGCCGCGGGTCTGGCTGGCGTCCGAGCTCAGCGTCAGGCACTGGTGGCGGTGCAGCTCGGCCGGGCTGGCGGGGATGCCGGCGCGCCTCAGGTAGGTGGGCGTGGCCACGCACAGGCGGCGGTTGTCGGCCAGGCGCACCCCCACCAGGCTGGAGTCGGCCAGGTCGCCCACCCGCACCGCGCAGTCGAAGCCCTCGTTGGCGATGTCCACCACCCGGTCCGACAGGTTCAGCGACAGGCTGACCTCGGGGTGCTGGGCCAGGAAGGCGGGCACCAGGGGCGCCACGTGGCGCCGGCCGAAGCCGGCCGGGGCGGTGATGCGCAGGTGGCCGCTGGCCTTGACCCCGCCGGCCGACACGCTGGCCTCGGCGTTGTTGAAATCGGCCACCAGGCGCTGGCAGTCCTCCAGGAAGGCGCTGCCCTCGTGGGTCAGGTTGATGCGCCGGGTGGTGCGCAGCAGCAGCTTCACGCCCAGGCGCTCCTCCAGCGCGTCCATGCGCCGGCCGATCACCGCCGGGGCCACGCCCTCGGCCTGGGCGGCGGCGGTCAGGCTGCCCTTGGTGGCGACGGCGACGAAGGTCTCGATCTGCTTGAGGCGGTCCATGCCGGATTGATCTTTGCGTTCAAGTCATGAATCCATGACTTTCCAGGCCATTAATCTCTGGACAAGTATCGAATAAATTGTCGACATGGAAAAGAGGCCCACCCCGCGCGCGGTGCTGTTCGATGCCTACGGCACCCTGTTCGACGTCTACAGCGTCGGGCTCACCGCCGGGCAGCTCTTTCCCGGCCACGGCGAGGCCCTGGCCCGCCTGTGGCGCGACAAGCAGATCGAGTACACCCGCCTGGTGTCGATGAGCGGGCCGGCCCACTACCGCCCCTTCTGGGCCCTGACCCGCGACGCGCTGGGTTTCTCGGCCGAGGCCCTGGGCCTGACCCTCACCCCCGAGGCCGAGCTGCGCCTGCTCAACGCCTACCGCCACCTCTCGGTCTTCCCCGAGAACCACGGCGTGCTGCAGGCCCTGAAGGACCGCGGCATCCGCACCGGCATCCTCAGCAACGGCGACCCCGAGATGCTCGACGTCACCGTCAAGAGCGCCGGCCTGGGCGGCCTGCTGGACCAGGTGCTCAGCGTGCACGCCACCCGCCGCTACAAGACCGACCCCGCCGCCTACCAGGTCGGGGTGGACGCCCTGGGCCTGCCCGCGCGCGAGGTGCTCTTCGTCTCCAGCAATGGCTGGGACGCGGTGGGCGCCACCTGGTTCGGCTTCACCACCCTGTGGGTCAACCGCCAGGGCGCGCCGCTGGAGCGCCTGGGCACCGCCCCGCACCACACCGGCCGCACGCTGCGCGACGTGCTGGCCTGCTTCCCGGATTGATCCCTTCCTTTTCCCATTCCCTTCCACGAGGTTTGACATGACCGCACGCACCCCCGTCCACGGCCTGCAAGTGGCCACCGAGCTCTACCGCTTCATCGAGGACCAGGTCCTGCCCGGCACCGGCATCGACAGCGCCGCCTTCTGGAAGGGCTTCGACCAGATCGTCGCCGACCTGGCGCCCAAGAACGCCGCCCTGCTCGACGAGCGCGACCGCCTGCAGGCCGAGCTCGACGAGTGGCACGACAAGCACCCCGGCCCGATCAAGAACATGGGCAAGTACCGCGCCTTCCTCCAGAAGATCGGCTACCTGGTGCCCGTGCCCGCCAAGGTCAAGGCCACCACCAGGAACGTCGACGCCGAGCTGGCCCTGCAGGCCGGCCCGCAGCTGGTGGTGCCCATCACCAACGCCCGCTACGCCCTGAACGCCGCCAACGCCCGCTGGGGCAGCCTGTACGACGCCCTGTACGGCACCGACGCGCTGCCCGAGACCGACGGCGCCACCAAGACCGGCCCCAAGGGCGAGTCCTACAACCCGGTGCGCGGCGCCAAGGTCATCGAATACGCCCGCCACGTGCTGGACCGCTGCGTGCCCCTGAAGAAGGGCTCGCACCTCGAATCCACCGCCTACCGCGTGGTCGACAACGAACTGGCCGTCACCCTGAAGGACGGCCGCACCGTCGGCCTGAAGAACCCGGCCCAGTTCGTCGGCTTCCAGGGCGAGATGGGCGAGCCCACCTCGGTGCTGCTGAGCCACCACGGCCTGCACCTGGACATCCGCGTCAACCGCGCCACCGTCATCGGCGGCAGCGACGCCGCCGGCGTGGCCGACCTGGTGATCGAATCCGCCCTGTCCACCATCCTGGACCTGGAAGACTCGGTCGCGGTGGTCGACGCCGCCGACAAGGTGCTGGCCTACGGCAACTGGCTGGGCATCCTCAAGGGCACCCTGACCGAAGCCGTGACCAAGGGCGGCAAGACCTTCACCCGCGGCCTCAATGCAGACCGCCTCTACACCGGCCCGCGCGGCGAGGACGTGGTCCTGCACGGCCGCAGCCTGCTGTTCGTGCGCAACGTCGGCCACCTGATGACCAACCCGGCCATCCTGTGGGGCGCCGAGGGCGAGGAGATCCCCGAAGGCATCATGGACGCGGTCATCACCACGACCATCGCCCTGCACGACCTCAAGGGCAACGGCGCCAACGGCATCAAGAACAGCCGCAAGGGCTCGGTCTACATCGTCAAGCCCAAGATGCACGGCCCGGCCGAAGTCGCCTTCGCCTGCGAGCTGTTCAGCCGCGTCGAGCAGCTGCTGGGCCTGGGCAAGGCCACCGTCAAGCTGGGCATCATGGACGAGGAGCGCCGCACCAGCGTCAACCTCAAGGCCTGCATCGCCGCCGCCGCCGACCGCGTGGCCTTCATCAACACCGGCTTCCTGGACCGCACCGGCGACGAGATGCACACCGCCATGCACGCCGGCCCGATGATGCGCAAGGGCGACATGAAGTCCAGCGCCTGGATCCAGGCCTACGAGCGCTCCAACGTGCTGGTCGGCCTGGAATGCGGCCTGCGCGGCAAGGCCCAGATCGGCAAGGGCATGTGGGCCATGCCCGACCTGATGGCCGCGATGCTGCAGCAGAAGATCGCCCACCCGATGGCCGGCGCCAACACCGCCTGGACCCCCAGCCCCACCGCCGCCACCCTGCACGCCCTGCACTACCACCAGGTCGACGTGTTCAAGGTGCAGAAGGGCCTGGAGAAGACCGACGTCGACGCCGTGCGCGACGAGATCCTCACCGGCCTGCTCACCGTCCCCGTGGTCAAGAAGCCCAACTGGACCGAGGAAGAGAAGCAGCAGGAGCTGGACAACAACGCCCAGGGCATCCTGGGCTACGTGGTGCGCTGGGTCGACCAGGGCGTCGGCTGCTCCAAGGTGCCCGACATCCACAACGTCGGCCTGATGGAAGACCGCGCCACCCTGCGCATCTCCAGCCAGCACATGGCCAACTGGCTGCTGCACGGCGTCGTCACCGAAGCCCAGGTCAAGGCCACCCTCAAGCGCATGGCCAAGGTGGTGGACAAGCAGAACGCCGGCGACCCCGCCTACACCCCGATGACCGGCAACGCCAAGGGCGCCGCCTTCAAGGCCGCCAGCGACCTCATCTTCAAGGGCATGGCCCAGCCCAGCGGCTACACCGAGCCCCTGCTGCACGCCTGGCGCCTGAAGGTCAAGGCCGCCGCCTGAGCTGAACGCTGAAACCCCGGAAAAGGGGTGCAGGAGACAAGCCAACGGCGCCCTTCGGGGCGCCGTTGTGCTTTTGGAAGGGCGAGTGGACCGCCTGTGAAGACCTGCGTGTCGGATTCAAGATACATTCAACAATCCATTCACGTATCCATTCACATATTCATTCAACATGGTCGCCGACCACCGCCTTCCCATCCGCCTCCGGCTGGGGCAGGGCCTGGCCACCGCCCAGGAGCTGATGGCGGTTGCCGGCATCAGCCAGCCCACCCTGTCACGCGTCCTCGCCTCGCTCGATGACGAAGTCCTGCGGTTGGGCGCCGCCCGGTCGAGGCGCTACGCCCTGCGCGATCCCCGCCGCGGCCCGGGCGCGGTGCCGGTCCACCGCGTCGATCCCCAGGGCCAGCTCAGCCTGCTGGGCCACCTGTCGCCGGTCTGCCCCGAGGGCTACGTCATGCGGCAGACCGACGGCACCCTGCTGCACAGCGAGGGCCTGCCCTGGTGGCTGCTCGACATGCGGCCGCAGGGCTTCCTGGGCCGGGCCTTTGCCGTCCGGCACGCGGCGGCGCTGGGCTTGCCGCCCTCCCTGGCCGATTGGAGCGACCACGACGCCCTGCGCGCCCTGCAGGCCCAGGGCCACGACGCGGTGGGCAATCTGCTGCTGGGCGACGCCGCACGCACCGCCTTCCTCGCCCGCCCCGAAGCCGCACCGCTGCCCCGCGCCGGGCAAGGACGCCGCTTTGCCGAGCTGGCGCGCCAGGCGGCGCAGGGCGAACTCCCGGGCTCTTCCGCGGGCGGTGAACAACCCAAGTTCACCACCTGGGCCGAGACCCCGGACGGCCCCGCCCACCTGATCGTCAAGTTCAGCCTGCCCGCCGACAACCCGATCACCCAGCGCTGGCGCGACCTGCTGCTGGCCGAACACCACGCCTTGCGCCTGATCGCCGAGGCCGGCTGGCCCGCAGCCCGCAGCCACGTCGTCGACCACCGCGGCCAACGCTTTCTCGCGGTGGAGCGGTTCGACCGTGTCGGCCCGCACGGCCGCCGCGCCATCCTGTCGCTGGCCGCCCTGGACGCCGAGTTCGTCGGCGCCGGCGCCGCCCCCTGGCCCGCCATCGTCGAGCGCCTGTGCGCCCTGCGCGTGGTCCACCCCGACGCCCTGCTCCAGTCTCAGCGCCTGAACGCCCTGGGCACGCTGATCGGCAACACCGACATGCACACCGGCAACCTCGCCTTCGTCACCGAGGAAGGGCGCCCCTACCGCCTGGCCCCCGCCTACGACATGCTGCCGATGGGCCTGGCACCACGCGCTAGCGGTGCGGTCGCCCATGACCTCCCGCCCCTGCAACTGCGCCCCGAAGTGCCCCATCCGGTCTGGCACGAAGCCCTGGCCCTGGCCCACCAATACCTGACCCGTCTGTCCGCCGAGAAGCGCTTCTCCGCCGCCTTTGAGCCGGCCATGGCGGCGCTGGCAGCCCGGGTTCAGGGGGCTGGGGCCGTGGTGGCGCGGCTGGTTTGAGCGACGGCGTCCTGCCTTTGGGCGACGAGGCAGACGTCCGACTCGGTGGCACGTTTCACCGGGCGGATTCAGTCGCAGGTGACGAGGGCAAACAATCCAGACGAGGCAGCCGCTGAAGTGCTCCACGGTCAGCGGCAACTTGGGGGTTCATCCCCGCGTGAGCGGGGCAGCCAGGTCTTGGCAGGCGTGCAGCGTGTGCGGGTGGGGTCCATCCCCGCGTGAGCGGGGCAGCCCCGGAGTGCGCGGGGCTGCTGGCGTTCAACGAGGGTCCATCCCCGCGTGAGCGGGGCAGCCGGCCAGCGCATCCGACTGGAGCCCTGGCAAGTGGGTCCATCCCCGCGTGAGCGGGGCAGCCACGCCGACGCGCCAAGCGGAGACGTCTACGTGGGGTCCATCCCCGCGTGAGCGGGGCAGCCGCGACCTTGGTGTCGACCTTCAGGGCATCGGTGGGTCCATCCCCGCGTGAGCGGGGCAGCCAAGATGGGCCTGAGCTTCATCGACCTGTCCGAGGGTCCATCCCCGCGTGAGCGGGGCAGCCTGGCCCTGGTCGCGCCAGAACGCGTGGGTGGCGGGTCCATCCCCGCGTGAGCGGGGCAGCCCACTCGCGCCGCTCCGGGTCGTAGTGGTGGCGGGGTCCATCCCCGCGTGAGCGGGGCAGCCCAGCACGTGGTGCTGAGTGCGCTGGTGCTGGAGGGTCCATCCCCGCGTGAGCGGGGCAGCCCGGCGGCGTGGGTGACGTAGGAGAAGGTGACGGGGTCCATCCCCGCGTGAGCGGGGCAGCCTCCGCGCCTTGCGGGCATGTGGGGCCGTATCCGGGTCCATCCCCGCGTGAGCGGGGCAGCCAGCCTAGAGCCTGCGGGATGGCATGAGGTCCGGGGTCCATCCCCGCGTGAGCGGGGCAGCCAGGTTGGTGGTGAGCTTGTACAGGCGGCGGTAGGGTCCATCCCCGCGTGAGCGGGGTAGCCCCAGCGCTGGCCAGGACGGCCGCGCGCTCGTTGGGTCCATCCCCGCGTGAGCGGGGCAGCCTGCTGCGGGCACTGCACGCCGTAGCATGCCGGGGGTCCATCCCCGCGTGAGCGGGGCAGCCCCGGTCAGCGGGTCGACGTAGGACAGCACGACGGGTCCATCCCCGCGTGAGCGGGGCAGCCTGGTACACGGTGGCCGGGGTGCTGGTGGCGGTGGGGTCCATCCCCGCGTGAGCGGGGCAGCCGCCATGCAGCGAGTGGGCAACTACTGGCACATGGGTCCATCCCCGCGTGAGCGGGGCAGCCCTTGTGGATGCCACGCAGAGGTAGAGCCGCTGGGGTCCATCCCCGCGTGAGCGGGGCAGCCGCTGCCTGGGCGCCGGTGCATGAGCTGATCGAGGGTCCATCCCCGCGTGAGCGGGGCAGCCCAGGGGGTGGCGGTAGGGGGGTGGTCTTGGGTGGGTCCATCCCCGCGTGAGCGGGGCAGCCTTTGGCGCGACGGCCGAGCTGCCGTTCGGAGGGGGTCCATCCCCGCGTGAGCGGGGCAGCCCGTGGCCGTGGTGCCGCAGGTGTTGGTGGTGTGGGTCCATCCCCGCGTGAGCGGGGCAGCCACCTGTGACGACGGCCAGGGCGGCCGGCCGCTGGGTCCATCCCCGCGTGAGCGGGGCAGCCGTCGTCCCCGCCGGCTGTCTGGATTGATGGCGGGGTCCATCCCCGCGTGAGCGGGGCAGCCTCGCGCACGCTGTTGTCGAGCCATTCCTCTTGGGGTCCATCCCCGCGTGAGCGGGGCAGCCCCCATGAGCCTTGATGGCCTCGATGTAGTCGAGGGTCCATCCCCGCGTGAGCGGGGCAGCCCAGTACCTGCCTGCGCTGGAGGCTTACGTTCTGGGTCCATCCCCGCGTGAGCGGGGCAGCCGCGCTACGGATGGTCATTGGTAGGCAGCGACGGGGTCCATCCCCGCGTGAGCGGGGCAGCCTCGCGCACGCTGTTGTCGAGCCATTCCTCTTGGGGTCCATCCCCGCGTGAGCGGGGCAGCCTTGTTGGCTGCTGGAACCAGACTGCCGCCACCGGGTCCATCCCCGCGTGAGCGGGGCAGCCACAAAGGCGCCAGTCGCGGGGCTGAATGCAGTGGGTCCATCCCCGCGTGAGCGGGGCAGCCGTGACGGTGAGCCAGACCGAGATCGAGGACAAGGGTCCATCCCCGCGTGAGCGGGGCAGCCGCGGACAGTGCCACCGCCTTGAACTCGGGCAGGGGTCCATCCCCGCGTGAGCGGGGCAGCCGTCCTTCGTCAGAACACCATCGACCGTCACCTGGGTCCATCCCCGCGTGAGCGGGGCAGCCCTTGGCTACGTCACCGAAGTGACCTCGGAGCCGGGTCCATCCCCGCGTGAGCGGGGCAGCCGGCGGTGTGCTGCACGGCCCGGCCTCGTTCATGGGTCCATCCCCGCGTGAGCGGGGCAGCCCAGTACGGCGGCTTGATGCCGCCGCGGTCACGGGGTCCATCCCCGCGTGAGCGGGGCAGCCGTGCTGGCCTGCACCGAGGTCGAGCCGCAGCAGGGGCCATCCCCGCGTGAGCGGGGCAGCCGCACCGATCCAGTCGGCGCGCTGGCCGGCCTGGGGTCCATCCCCGCGTGAGCGGGGCAGCCCGTCTTCGTGTTCAGGTGGTCTGATGCCTCTTGGGTCCATCCCCGCGTGAGCGGGGCAGCCCGCTTGACGTCGACCAGGTACGGGGCCGTGTAGGGTCCATCCCCGCGTGAGCGGGGCAGCCGATGGTCATCGCTGCAAATTCTCAGGCGACGAGGGTCCATCCCCGCGTGAGCGGGGCAGCCTGCTCAAGCCGAACGCGGGCAATCGCCAGCGCGGGTCCATCCCCGCGTGAGCGGGGCAGCCACATGAAGTTCGCCGCGCCCCCGTCAGGCCCGGGGTCCATCCCCGCGTGAGCGGGGCAGCCTAGGCAGAGCCATTGGTGATCCACTTGCCAGAGGGTCCATCCCCGCGTGAGCGGGGCAGCCCGTCAGTCACCCAAACCTCGGCGTAAAGCCGGGGGTCCATCCCCGCGTGAGCGGGGCAGCCACGAGCACGCCACCTGGAGCAAGACCAAGGTGGGGTCCATCCCCGCGTGAGCGGGGCAGCCTCGTCCTTTCAGCCTGAGCGCGGGCCAGCAGCGGGTCCATCCCCGCGTGAGCGGGGCAGCCTCATCGGTGGTCAGCACGGCGCGCAAGGCATCGGGTCCATCCCCGCGTGAGCGGGGCAGCCTCCACCGTGGAGCCGGTGGCGTCGGCGCTGTCGGGTCCATCCCCGCGTGAGCGGGGCAGCCTGGCTCGGCCTGACCTTGCTGCGCTCGGTCGGGGGTCCATCCCCGCGTGAGCGGGGCAGCCGGCCGCAATCTCGGTCTGGATGATCCCGTAGAGGGTCCATCCCCGCGTGAGCGGGGCAGCCTCGCGCTCCACTCCCACGCGCCGGCCGCCAGGGGGTCCATCCCCGCGTGAGCGGGGCAGCCGCGTCGCTGACGTCCTCGGTGCGCGTGAACAGGGGTCCATCCCCGCGTGAGCGGGGCAGCCCTGGCGACTCTCTTGCTGGTGACGGCGGGACAAGGGTCCATCCCCGCGTGAGCGGGGCAGCCTGGAACGCAGCCGTGGTGCCGCTGGTGGCGTTGGGTCCATCCCCGCGTGAGCGGGGCAGCCCGCATCGCCCACCATCTGACGGCTGGTGCGGTAGGGTCCATCCCCGCGTGAGCGGGGCAGCCGTGTAGTGGGTGCCGGAAGGAGCCTGCCAGTAGGGTCCATCCCCGCGTGAGCGGGGCAGCCGTGACGAACCGGTAGACCGCGCCGGCGATGGGGGGTCCATCCCCGCGTGAGCGGGGCAGCCGATTCAGCTCCACCGCATGCCGATACCGCTCGGGGTCCATCCCCGCGTGAGCGGGGCAGCCATTAGGTCGTTGGGTGCAACGGCTTGCCTTGAGGGTCCATCCCCGCGTGAGCGGGGCAGCCCCGATCGGCCGCAACACCCGCGACCTGCGCTCGGGTCCATCCCCGCGTGAGCGGGGCAGCCCCAATTACAACGCGGCTCAATACGGCGTCTATGGGTCCATCCCCGCGTGAGCGGGGCAGCCGCCAGGTCGTGGCCTGGTGATGGGTGGTTGTCGGGTCCATCCCCGCGTGAGCGGGGCAGCCTCGGTCGTCTGACCCGAGCTGCGCGGGTTGTAGGGTCCATCCCCGCGTGAGCGGGGCAGCCGTAAACATGCCACTCGGGCGTGCCTTGAATGAGGGTCCATCCCCGCGTGAGCGGGGCAGCCAAACATCAGGCGGTGCTCGATCACCTGCCCCTGGGTCCATCCCCGCGTGAGCGGGGCAGCCCAGGCCAGGCCCTTGAGCACGAAGCCCTTGATGGGTCCATCCCCGCGTGAGCGGGGCAGCCAGGTGGGTGATGCGGCTGTCCAGCGCGGCTTGGGGTCCATCCCCGCGTGAGCGGGGCAGCCTGACCATAGCTGCCGCCGTTGCCGTGCGCGGTGGGTCCATCCCCGCGTGAGCGGGGCAGCCCCCAACCGCGTGCGCGTGCACGGCAGCACCCAGGGTCCATCCCCGCGTGAGCGGGGCAGCCCGCTCGGTGGAGTTCAGGCCCAGCGCTTGGGTGGGTCCATCCCCGCGTGAGCGGGGCAGCCGCCAGGCGGGCCCGGCAGGTCTTGCTGGTCACGGGTCCATCCCCGCGTGAGCGGGGCAGCCTCTAAGAGGCAAGTCATTATCGGGCAACGAATTTTTAAGGAGCTTCGCCAGAGGAAATAGGGTTTACCCTTGCCGTGAGCAAGACGCCATCCACCCGAACAAGCGTGCGAGGTGGTGTTCCGAGGCTGCGCACGACGAGGCCACCGTCGGCCTTTCGGTCTGGGTACATCAGGGTGATTGAGCCGCCGCCCAGCTGTGCATGCCAATCACTCACCACGGACCAGATCTTGTCCCTCGCTCGCGCAGTGAGGCCTGGGCTGGCGTAGACACCCGGGGCAACTTCCAACATGGCCGACGACAGGAACCCGCGATAGCGGTCCGCGACATCACGGGTGATCAATACCGTCAGCGCCATCGTCTTGCACACCAAACAGACTTTTGATGTCGTCGATCATCTTGGGCACCAACCCGATGCGACGGAACTCGCGCGCGGCACTCTGCCGTACCAGCCGATCGATGGTTTCGTCGGCGCCTTGCTCAACCCTCTTGGCTGCGGCGAAGGCGAGCCGCAAGGTGACCGCTTCGCGGTAGAGATCAGCAATGTCCAGGACGAAGGATTGGTCGGAGTCCTCGTGAATGAAGCCCAGTTGCGGTAGCGCTGAGACGGCGGCCACGGCCACGCCGGCGGCGGCGCGCACCGCCGTGGCTGCGTGGTTGACTGCTTGGTTGGCCAGGTCCGACGCATCGGGGTTTTGACGGTTGTAGTCGCGTCGCTTCCAGCTGAGACCGAAGGACTGGGCCAACAGTTTGTAGCTCTCTTTGACGCGTGCGCCTTCAATGCCCCGAAGCACCTCGATGGAGGTGTGCGGCAAGATCTCTCCGAGCCGGCGCGCGTACATCTTGCGGGCAATGGCTACGCGTTGCTTCTCGTCTGCCCATGCGCGTGCCTGAGCGCGCGCCAGGTCGGACCGGTCAGGCCCCAGTGCGGGAGCGGTGTAGATCCGGGTGGCGTCGGTGCCCACGGCCACCAACGAGGTGCCATGCCGCGCGAGGATGCGCAGCACGTCGTGGCTCAGGCTGGTGCCTGGGCCAATGAGCAGGGCGGAGAAGGTTTGGTGCGGAAGTTGGTAGTCGCCCATCGGCAGTACGCCGCCACCACTGGCGAAGTGAAGACAGCCGTCCACCACGGACAGAACGCCTCGGTCCAGGTACAGCAGACCATGGCGGTCGGCATGGGCGATCTGGACCCGCTCCAGTCCAAGGCGACCTTTGAGCATGGCAGCGGCTTCAGGTCCAAGCGCCGGGTGGCGCCAGCAGCAGGCAGCCGTAGCCGAAGCTGCGGTGGCGCCCCAGGCCGCGAGCCAGCAGGGTCGCGAAAGCCTGCGGGTCTTGCACTTGCAGCTGCCCTCGCACCGTCAGGTCGGGGAGCAGGCCGCCTTGGGTCTTTCGCCGGGCGTGCTGCGGGTCGACAGCAAAGGTACGGCGTGCGATGGGCGACAGCGAGAAGGCCGTGGCGCGGTGGCTCTGCAATTGGGCAGCGCCCTCCCGTGCCAATTCGCGCGCCAGCCAGCGCCCATGGGCCAATTCACGGTTGCCAAGGTCTTCGCCGGCAAATGCGGGATGAAAGGCCGCGTCGATCTCCGGATAGCGGCCACCCTGTGCGGTCCGGCTGCGCACCACCGGGGCCACGCGCGTTTCAAAGCTCAGGCGCTGGCCTGAGGTCCAAGTGCAGGGCATGGGCTTCACCAGGGCCTGCGTGGCGTCCAGCAAGCCCAGCGCTTGTGCGGCCAGGGGGTCGGTCTGGGCGGCGCTGGCCAAGGCCTCGCGCAGCGAAGCTTCGGCGGCCTGGGTGTAGCCGATCAACTGCTGGCTACCGGGTCGTTCCAGCAGGGCAAACGGCTTGGGTGCCCATTCGCCCAGTGTGGCGCGCAGGGCAGCGTGCAGCGCGTAGCCGGGGTCTTCGCTCAGCGCGCGCTGGCCCGTGGCGTGGGCCCAGCGGGTGAGTGCGGCCAGGTCAGGCAGCAGCCGCAGCATCAGCAGCGGCTGTGCGAGGGGCGGGTTGGCGCTCATGCGGCCACCTTGCGCACGCGTTCAAACACCTGCTGGCGCCCAGCATGCACGTCGAGATCAAAGCGGCGCTCGTCGCTGGTGTGGTGGATGCGATGTTGTGTGGAGACCTCAGCCGCACCGAGGTTGAAGTACACCGTGGCGCCCGCCGGCACGTCACCATCGACCAGGGCGGGGGCCTCCTCCAGCGCGGCGACGGCGTCGGCGGCCTCGACCAGCCCCTGGCTGATGCGGGTGGCCGGCAGACAGCCTTTGCGGCCTAGGAACAAGGGGCGTTGCGGAGCATCCAGCGCTGTGGCCAGGTCGGTGAGGGTAGGGGCCTGCTCCGGCGCATCCAGGCGCAGGGCCACCAGCACCGACGCGTCAGCGCGGTAGTCGCGGTCGCGCAGGTGGGGTGCCTTGTAGGCATCATCGCCACCTCCTCGGCGCTCGACCACGCCCCGGGTGGTCCAGCCCCGGTCGTCTTTGGACAGCTGTGCGGTTTGAAAATCGTTGAGTGGGGTGCCTGGGCGGTCGATGCGCGCGGCCCAGCGGATGCGGGCCTGGAGTTGATCCAGCGCGTGGGCGTCGCTGCGCTCCCAACCGAGGGCGTTGGCCAGCAGGCCCGTCAGCATCGACACCGCCGGCCAGGCCTGCACCGGGCGGCGGTGGTCCACCGCCGTGGTGCCGAAGGACATCAGCGGCGCTTCCAGCCGCAGCAACAGGTGGGCGGGCATGGTCAGGCGGCCTCGATCTGCTGGCGCAGATGGCTGCACAGCGCGGCCAGGCCCACGCTGTCCACGCCATTCAAGGCAGGGGGCGTGACGCTGAGTTGCCGGCGTTGGGTGTGTACGCCATAGGCACGGTCCAGGTTGGCCAGGTGCTCCTGCAGCGCCAACATCGCCCGGCCGAACACATCGCCTTTGGGCTGCACCGCGTTGCGGAAGGCGTTGGCCAGGGTGCGCGGCTGGTCGTCACCCGTTTCAATCAGCATGAACTCGGCGTGTGCGTAGGGCGCGGTGCTGCCCTTCTTGGCGCCGGGCGAGGTGCGGGCGATCAGCTGCACCAGGCGTTCCACCACCTGGCCGGCCAACACCGTGTCCTTGCCCAGGTTGCTCACCAGCAGGGCCACGTCAATGGCCACGTAGCTGTAAAACAAGCCACTGGTCAGCTCGATGTCAAAGATACCGGCGGAGCCTGCCTCGCCGTCTTCGCTTTGTTGGCGCAGGTCGTCCACGGCGGTCACGTAGTCAAGCTCTTGCTCCAGCGCATGCACGGAAAAGGCGTGGGCGACATGCACGGGCGCGTCCACGTTCGCACGCGGATCGGAGGTGACCATGCGGCCAAACAACGCCGACTCCAGGCCGGCAGCGCCTGCGGTGTTGGCGGCCAGCGCGCGCAGGTTGTCCTTCACCGGGTCCAGCGCCTCTTTGAGGCTGTCCTCCACCGCCTTGAGGGCCTTCTTGTCCGGGGCCTTGTCGGCGGACGCCAGCAGCGCGGCATCGGCCGTCAGCGTCTGCGCCAGGTTGCGCACCAGGCCTTGCAGGTAGGCGGTTTCCGGGTGGCCGAAAAACAGGGCTTGGCGGGCCTTGGGGTCGGCGCCGTTCTTGCCGTACAGGGCCACGCTGAGCAGGTCGGTCAGTTTGGCTTGCACCGTCTCGTGCAACGCGGGCAGGCCGTCCAACGCGTGGGGCAGCAGGGCGTGCTTGACCAAGTCTTTGCTGCGGTCGCCCATGGGCACGTTCAGGCTCTGCAGGGCGTGGGGCACCAGGGCGGCTGCGGCGTGGTCGGCGGTGCCGGCAAAGCGCCAGCGGCGCTTCAAGGCTTGTGACGACACCCGCAGGCGCACGGTGCCGCCAAAGGGCAGCCGCTTGGCCAGGCCGGCGTCGTCGCGGTTGAGCAAGGTGCCGGGGTAGCTGGCCAGGCTGTGGATCTGGATGAAGCGGGGGTATGACATGTTGGGTTCTCCCTGTGGGTGTGTGCTCGGTCTGCGAGTGACGGGGCGACGCGACGATCAGGCGTCTTGCTCGGCTGCGCGCAAGGCATCGGCTTCGGCCACTCCTTGCGCGCCGATGAAATGGCGCACTAGGCGCTTACGTGCTGCGTCCGCCCAAGCCTCGCGCTGTGGGTCGTCGCTGCCGGTGCCCAGCAGCAGGTCGACCAGCGGCCGCCAGTTCACGGTGGCACCGGCGGCGGCCAGGCGACGAGCGAGGCGCGGCATCAAGCTGGCCAGCACTGCTGGATCCGCCTCGATCAGCTGCTCCAGCCGTGCTTCGCTGAAGTGCAGGTCGTGCAGCACCTTGCCCGGCTCGGCATCGGCCCGAGCGTCGTGCCGGCCCTGCGCCAGCGCCAGACAGTGCAGCACCAAGGCCCACTGCTCACGGTCGGGGCCAGCGGCTTGAATGCCTGCGGCTTGCAGCATGCGTTCGCGGTCGAACAGGGCGGCGCGTGGGTACGTTTGCGGGTCGGAGCGTCGCAGCCGGGCCAGGGTGCCGGTGCTGGCGTGCCGGACCTGCCCGGCCAACGAGGCCACGGGGTCCTTCGGTGCAGTGGCGTCTTCGCGGGGGGGCTGGTCAGCCATTGGCAGACTCCTTGGACGGTTCGGTCGTGGGTGGGGTTGGGGCGGCTGGCGCTGCACCCGCAGGTGCCAAGAAGGCGCCGAACTGCTTGCGCAGGCTGTGTGCCAGCAAGCGCTGCGCGCGTCCCAGGGCGAAGTGGCGCGAGCCGTGGCGGGTGGAGAGCGCCTCACTGGCCACCTCCAGGTGTGCCCGGCAGGCTTCGCTCAACCAGCGCACCCATTGACGCTGTGCGTCCATGTCGCTCTGGCCTGCTTCGATCGTGGCGAACAGCTGCTCAAAGAAGACGCTGTCCACAGCGGTTTCAAAGCGGCTGACCCAGGGCTCCACCGCACGGGTGAAATCCCGGTTCTTCCAGTCCACCTCGGCGCTGCCGTCCACGAATTGCAGCAGCGAGCTGCGAAGGACTTTCCCGGCCGCCAGGCCGGCAAGGTTCACGAACAGTTGTGAGCGCTGCGCCAAGGCGGCGGGGGCCGACTGCCACTGCGCCAGCACGGGCGCGGGCATGGGCAGCTCGCGAGACAGCCAGCCATCGGTGCCACCTTTACCCCCTACTAGGACTCGCGCGATCAGGGTTCCTGGTTGATTGCGATCGAATTCGCTTGTCGAGGGCACTGCAAGTACCGGAAGCTTCACCTTGCCCCGGTCAAAAATTAAGCCTTGGAGGTGGCGGTACTCCAAGGTGTATGGCTGTGCGGTTAGCGCTTTGACTTCATCTCCGCGCAGTATGGGAATCCATGGATCGAGCACATTCCCCAGTTGCTCTTCTGCTGCGACCCTCATACTGCTGCTTCCCGCCCGACGCAGGAGAAGCTGGCCGCCTTGTCGCACTAAGCGCACGCGCCGGCAAACCTCTAGGCAATAGGGGTGAACTGATTCCAACGCCAGTGAACCATCATCCCAAATCGGCAGCCAAAGCAGCCGTTGTTCACCGGATGCATGGGCTCCTTGAGCCGTATGGAACCGATCTTCCAAACCGGCGCGGTCATCAACAAGCGCCCTTAGGTCACGCAGGAACTCAGGGCCGCTCCCGCGCTCGTAGACAAGCCGAAACTGTGGTCTTGAACCCCAGCCTCGATTCATGCGCATGGTGTTGTAAGCGCCTCTACCCATCACGGGCGTCCACCCCTGCAGGACGATCAATGCATAGACCAGCGTGTCGAGCTCGTTATCCGTCAGAGGCAACTTGCCGGTCTTCTCGTCGTGGTGGCGCGCGGTGACCAGCACATCGATGTCCTGCGCTGCATCGGCGCTGTGCTTGAAATCCGCTTCGCGCCCCGCGCTGCAAGGCGGTTGCAAAAAGGCCGGCGTTTGCCAGTTCGTGTTGACCAGACACCAGGGTGCGTCGTCCGGGTGATCGGGCGTCAGGCTGCGCAGCAGGTCGACCCAGGCCTCGGGGGTCGTGGGGGCGCGCGGATCGTCTTCCGACTCCAGCGCCAGGTAGGCCAGTTGCACCAGGAACGCATGCCACGGGGCCTCCTGGTGAGGTCGCAAGGCGACGAAGGTAAGCAGCTCTCCGGCGGACAGCCGAGCCAGCACCTGTGGCAAAGATATCCGCGCCACCACCGGGTTGGCACCCAGGGTGACGCGGAACAGTGGCTCGCTTAGCAGCGAGTGTTCGAGCATGGCCATGCATTCCTCCCTCATCCCCGCTTGCACGGGGCTTGGTGTTCACCGGCAATGCCTAGTTGGGGCCATCTCCGTCTCAAATGCGGAGCTAACAACTAAGCATTTCATGTAACCGGATGAAATTCAGTCTGGCGTGCTTCCCAGGAACTGTCAAGCGCCGGCGATCAAAGTTGGTTTGGTGGTCGGCTAGCGTGCTTCCCGTCGAGTCCACCACGTGGGCATTGCTCCTCAACCGGGGTGCCCGGTCGCAGCCAAACCCCAGCGGGTGTAGCTGAAGCCCTGCCCACGCACACGGAAGTCCAGGCCCAACGCGCCTTGGACCAGGAAATCCGCCGTGGGTGCTCCCTGGTCCTGGCGATCCGGCAGCGTGGGCAGCATCCAGGCGGGGATACTGAGTCGCTCCAGTGCATGGCCAAAGGGTGAACCCGTGCCTGGGGGCAGATCCACTTCGATGCTGTCCAGCCCGAGTCGGGTCTTGGCTTCGGTCGAGAGCTCACCCGGGACCGCTTCACGCCAGGGCTGTGCCCAATCGATGCATTGGTACAGCGCGGCCGATCCTTGCGCGCTGGCCAGCCCCTGCAAGGATTGGAGGTGAGCGGGCCAATCGCCCCCCAGTGCCTCAGCCAACCGTAGCAGGGCCGGTCTGCCGCAGCAGCGCTCCACGAGCTCGCGGTTGTCGCTGGGGATGTCCAGCACGGGAAAGCGTGAGGTGTCGCTCAGGGCGTTCAGGGTGGCTTGAAGCGCCAGCAGATCGGGATACGCACTGCGCTGGCCGATGCCCAGCCCACCCGCTCCGCCCGACAGCAGGCCACTCAAGTCACTGTCGGGTGGCACCAACACCACGCAGCGGGGGACCTCGTGGCCGTGGGGCCGGAAGCCCGAACGTGCGGCATGGCGGTGCAGCCGGCCCAGGCGCTGCAGCAGCACGTCCATGGGTGCCAGATCGGTGATCAGGACATCCGCATCACAATCCACCGAGATCTCGACGGTTTGGGTGGCGCAGAGCACCACCGCTTGATGGTGCTTCGCGGCGGCTTTGCCAAACAAGTCGCTTACCCTGGCATCCAGCGCGCGCCGGTCAGGCAAGGCATATCGGCCGTGGTGAAGTGCTGCCACCCCTTGGCAGCGAAACAAGGCCGGGTGATCGGCGCCCAGCAGGGCTTCCACCGCTTGTTGGGTGGCCACGGCCTGACGCACCGTGTTGCGCAGGACAAGCACCCGTGCACCTGCCTGCAATGCCGCCACGGCACACCGTGCGACGGCAGTCGGATCCCGCATCCAAGGCTGCAGGGTGTGCTGGATGCGCTTGTGCTGCACGATCGGTCCGAAAGTGCGAATGACGTCTGGCGCCAGCACGCAGGGGTAGTCGTTCTCCAGGGGAGAGGTTGTCGCGGCGGGAGCTGCACGTCGCGCGCCAAGACCCTTGCCATTCACCTTGGGCGACGGTGCCGTGCCCAGCAGCTCGTCGCGAAGGTCACGGGTCAGCGTGGCCGACAGCAGCAGGGCATGGCCACCGGCAGCTTGGTGGCGGCGCAGCGCCTGGGTCAGCAGGGCGCGCATGTAGGGGTCCGATGCGTGGACCTCGTCGACCACCACCAGCGAGCGCAGGAGCACGCTGCCCCGCAGGTGGGCATGTTTGGTCTGCAGCGTCGAGAGCAGGAACTGGTCGATGGTGGCTGCGGCCACGGTGGCAGCGAAGTAGCGTTTGCTGTGTTCGGCCGCCCAGAACAAGGGATCGCCGATGTCACGGTCGGGCCATTGCACGGTGAAGGGTGCCAGCCACTGCCCGTCCACGGCATTGGCGCGCAGATAGCCCGGCACGGCCAGCACGGTGTTGGGTCGCAGGGCTTCGTCAGGGAACAGCCGCCGGACAAATTCGTCCAGTCGCGCCGAAATGCCCGTCGCGGCCACCCGAGTGGGGAGCAGGAAGCAGAGCGCGTCCACCTCTCCCGCTTCGAACAGTGTCTTGAAGCGCCACAGCGCCGCTTCCGTCTTGCCGCTGCCGGTCTCGGCTTCGAGAACCACGGGGCTGCGTGGTGGCACATCGGCCGTGGCGGCTTGAACTGCGGTGGGCGCAAAGCCAAACACCTGCTTGAATGTCGGTGAGCGTCGGCGCAGGTCAATGCGCATGGCTTCGACATCGATGCACATTGCGCGCAAAGCCCGCGTGGCTGCACGCATCGAATGATCCCAACGTGAGCCGTCCTGCGGCCCCAGATCAAACGGAAAGTGGCGGGTGTCAGAGCCTATCCAATCGGCCAGTGAGACAAGGCCGGAAAACCCGTGTATCAGTGCTTGGCTAGGGCGCATGGGGGGCGCATCGGCTGCAAAGGCGTCGGGCCAAAGGGTCTGCGCTGTCCGGTTCAGCTCAGCCAATCCATCCAGCGGTTCGCATCCTTCCAACTTGGTCGTCCAAGTCGGGTGGGGCTGGTTGCAGAGTGACGCAAGGCTCGTTTCGAAGGCGATCGGTTCGCCGTGGTGGGACACGGCAGCCAGCCAAAGGTCGACCACCTCCTGCCGTGCGGCATCAGTGCTGCCACCCCATGCGCGGATTTCTGCCACGCCAAGTGCGGCACGTTGTGGACTGAATTCGGGTGCCAAACCCATCAGGGGGGCCACGATCCGGGTGTGCCCCTGCTGGTCCAAACCGACACCGTTCTGCTTGCGCCACGCCGCCTGCTGAGGGTCTGGCAATGCTTTGGCCTGAAAGCCGGCGCTTGCCTTGCCGACATCGTGCAAGAACGCCAACACAAGCAGGCGGCTCAAGTCTGTTGCGCTGAAGGGGCGACCAGCCAGCCGCTCCAGCCGCCGACGCCAGGTGGGAAGGGCCAGCAGCGCCCCGACCACGGCAGCGACGTCAAGACAATGCGCGACGAGGGAGAGTCGAGGGGCTTGGGCGCGGTCCGGATGTAGGCGATCCAGTTTTCCCCATGCAGGCGATCGCTGTGCAGCGTGGCTCATGCCGCTGCATTCTGGCAGTCGCCCGCTCCTGTCAGGTGTCCGCCTTCAACACCCCCTGGTGCTCCCCCAACCCCGGCGCCAGCGTCCGGATGCTCCCCGGCGTGTCGCTGAGCTTGGGCACCACGCCCGGCACGTCCAGGGCCAGGCCGGTGGCGGTGACGATGCGTTCGATCATGCCGCGGGCGCGGTAGTGGGGGTCTTGGGCGATGTCGCGCACGGTGTAGATGCGGCCCACCGGCACGCTGGCGGCCTGCAGGGTGGAGACCACCTCGTCCACCGGGCGCTGGACGGTCCAGGTGGTGATGGCGGCGTCGAGCTCATTGGCGCGGGCGGCGCGGCCGGCGTTGTGGGCCAGGTCGGGGGCCTGGCCCAGGTCGTCGCGGCCGATGGCGCTCATCAGGCGCTTGTAGATGCTGTCGCCGTTGCCGCCGATGACCACCTGGCCGTCGGCGCAGCGGTAGGCGTTGCTGGGGGCGATGCCGGGCAGGGCGCTGCCGGCGGGTTCGCGCACGGCGCCAAAGGCGCTGTACTCGGGCAGCAGGCTTTCCATGCAGTTGAACACCGCTTCATACAGGGCGACGTCGACCACCTGGCCGCGGCCGGTGCGGGCGCGGGCCTGCAGGGCCAGCAGCACGCCGATCACGCCGTGCAGCGCGGCCAGGGTGTCGCCCAGGCTGACGCCGGCGCGCACCGGCGGGCGGCCGGGTTCGCCCATCAGGTGGCGCAGGCCGCCCATGGCCTCGGCCACCACGGCAAAGCCGGGCAGGTCGCGGTAGGGGCCGTCCTGGCCGTAGCCGCTGATGCGCAGCATGACCAGGCCGGGGTTGGTGGCGGCCAGGGCGTCGTAGCCCATGCCCCATTTCTCAAGCGTGCCGGGCTTGAAGTTCTCGATCAGCACGTCGGCCTGGTCGATCAGGCGGCGCACGTCGGCGCGGCCCTCGTCGGTGCGCAGGTCCAGCACCACGCTCTGCTTGTTGCGGCTTTGCACCTGCCACCAGACGCTGGTGCCCTCGTGCAGCAGCCGCCACTGGCGCAGCGGGTCGCCGGTGCCGGGGGGCTCGACCTTGATGACCTGGGCGCCAAAGTCCCCCAGGGTCTTGCCGGCAAAGGGGCCGGCGATGAGCTGGCCCAGTTCCAGAACCTTCAGGCCCGCCAGCGGGCCGGCATTGTGCGGCGTGTCCATGTCCGGATTGTGGCCGGCCGCCCGCGACCTGGGGCCCGCCCGTCCCCTGCCTGCGGGGCTGACACCGCGGCGGGCATGGCCCAGGATTTGCTGGACAGCGCAGGCCACAAGGAGAAATGCCATGAAGGGTGCTCGAGGCTGGCGTGCCACGCTCTGCGGGGTGGTGGCGTGGGGGGTGTGCATTCACCAGGCCGGTGCGCAGGACGCGCCGGCGGTGCAGGTGCCGCACGAATTGCTGCTGCAGTTCCGGGCCGATGCGCCCGACGCGGCGCGCGATGCCGCCCTGGCCAGCGTGCAGGCCCGGGTGGTCGACACCCTGCGCCCCGACCTGCTGCGGCTGCGCCTGCCCGAGCACCAGCCCGAGGCGGTGGTGGCGCGCCAGCTGATGCGCCAGGCCGCGGTGGAGTTCGCCGAGCCCAACCTGGTGTTCCAGGCGGTCGACGGCGCGCCGCCGACCGAGCGCTGCCCCGATCCCCACATCGTGGTGCTGGACCCGGCCCTGTCCGCCGGCGACTTCCCGGGCCTGGACCGGCCGGGCGCACGGGCCGGGGCCGGCGAGGCCGAGGCCGACTGTGCGCCCGCCCCCCGCCTGGGCCTGGCCGGCCCGCAAGGGGCCACCCTGGCCGAGGCGGTGCGGGCGCTGGACCGGTTGGCCGGCTGGAAGGCGGCCGGCCCGCGCGCGGTGGTGGCGGCCCAGGCCGATTGGGGCCACCCCGAGGACTCCCAGGCCCTGCGCGAGGCGGTGCAGCGCCTGGGCGCGTCGGGGCTGATGCTGCTGGCCGCGGGGGCCGCCAGCGCCGAGGCCGGCGGGCCGGCGCTGTACCCGGCGGCGCTGCAGGCGCCGCACGTGCTGGGCCTGGCCACGGTGCCCGGCCGCGTGGGGCAGGCTGCGCGCCTGAGCGGCGGGGTGCTGGCCCGATTGGCGCTGCAGCACCCCGACTGGGACGCCCTGCAGCTCAAGGAGGCGGTGCGCGCGGTGACCGATCCGGCGCCGTTGGCCAGCGCCTACGCCCGCTCGATGGGCGACTACTGAGGCCAGTGCCGGCGGCCACGCCGGCGGGGTAATTGTTCACGCGGCTGTGGTGTGCGCTCGGGTGGCGCGGCGCAGCTGTGCCGACTCCGTCATGGCAGTCCCCGTGATGTGGCCGAGGGGAATGGCACGGGCATGCGGTCGTCACTACATTGCCGACCGGGCTGCTGGCCCGACCCCCACCGCCCACCCCACCGCCCACCCCACCGCCCTCGACCCCGCCATGAACGCCACCCCGTCTGTCCGCCTGCTGGCCTGCGATGGCCTGCGCAGCCTGGATGTCTCGACGCTGCGCCTGTTCCTGGGCCTGGCCGATGGCCGGACTTCGCAGCGCTGGGCCATCGGCGACGCCGCGCGGGCCGACCTGCTGCTGCTGCCCTGGGGCGAGCCCGAGCCCGCCAGCGTGGGTCCGGAGGTCGCCGTGGTCCGGGTGGTCGAGGCCGGGGTGCCCGAGGCCAAGGGCATGGCCCGCCACCTGAACCGACCGCTGCAGTTCGAGGCCGTGCTGGCCCTGCTGCAGGAGGCCGAGCTGGGGCTGCTGGCCCCGCGCCGCGATTTCGAGGACACCTGGGTCGAGGCCGCGCCTTCGGCACTGGCCGCGCCAGCCGTCGCCGCACCGGCGCCTGCCACGCCGGCGCCCCGCCTGGTCGCTGCGCGCCCAGCCACCCCGACCCCCACCCCGGCCCCGGCCCCGGCCCCGGCCCCGGTGCCCGCGCTGGAGCCGGGTGCGCGCTACCGCCTCAAGCGCTGGCCCAGCGCGGCCAGCCTGGTCGCGCACCGCTACCTGCCGCGGCTGGCCAGCTGCCTGTCGGCCCGGGCCCTGACCCTGGAGGAGCTGACCCAGCTGGCCCATGTCTCGCGGCTGGAGTGCCGGGCCTTCTTGCACGACATGGCGGCCCAGGGCATCTTGCGGATCGAGGCCGCGCGGCCGCTGCCGGCCGCGGTGCACCTGTCGGGCGCCGCGGTGCCGCTGCGGGTGGTCGGCGGCCCACGCCCCACGGGCCGTTCGCCGCAGCGCCAGGACATGGCGCCGCAGACGGCGCCGCTGCTGGGCCTGGTGGGTCGCCTGCGGCAGCGCCTGGGTCTGGGCTGAGGGCTTGGCGATGGACAGCAAGATCGTCTTCACCGGGCCGCCCGGTGCCGGCAAGACCACCGCGATCGCGGCCATCAGCGATGTGCCGCCGGTGGTCACCGATGTGCGCAACACCGACCCCGGCCTGGCCAAGGCCCGCACCACCGTGGGCATGGACTACGGCGAGGTGCGGCTGGACGGTGGTGAGCGGGTGCACCTGTTCGGCACGCCGGGCCAGGAGCGCTTCGCCTTCATGTGGGAGATCCTGGCACGCCAGGCCCTGGGCCTGGTGCTGCTGCTGGACCACTCCCGCCCCGAGGTGCTGGAGGACCTGCGCCAGTACCTGACCGCCTTCGGGGACGTGCTCGACCGCACCGCCTGCGTGGTCGGCGTCGGCCGGCTCGACAGCCACCCGGGCCCCGGCCTGGAGGCGCTGGTCGACGAGCTCGAGCGCCACGGCCGCGTCGTGCCGCTGCTGCCGGTGGACGTGCGCCAGCGCGACGACGTGCTGCTGCTGATCGACACCGTGCTGGCCCAGGTCGAGGCCCGCCAATGGATCCCCGAGAACGATTGCCCATGAACCTGGACTTTGATGAGGGCCGCCGGCTGAGCGATGCCGCGGCGCAACTGCTGACGGACCTGCCCGGCGCCCGCGCCGTGCTGCTGGCCAGCGCCGACGGCTTCGAGGTCGCCGCCGCCGGTCTGCGCGAGGACGGTGCCCGCCTGGCCGCGATGACCAGCTCGATCGCCGCCATCGCCGAAGTGGTGACCCGTGAAACCGCCCTGGGCGCGCCGCGCTGCCTGGTGATCGACGCCGAGGGCGGCCACCTGCTGGTGCGCACGCTGCAGGTCGGTGGCCAATCCCTGGTGCTGAACGTGCTGACCGGCCACGAAGCCCTGCTGGGCCTGGCGATGCACCTGGTGCAGGCCACCGCACGCCAGCTGGAGCAGGCCTGATGCCGGACCGCATCGGCGCCGAGCTGCAGGCGATGCTGGACCAGACCGCCGGCGTCAGCGCCTGTGCGCTGGTCGACGCCAGCAGCGGCCTGGTCTGGCACCGCTGTGGCGAGCAGCCGGCCGAGAACGAGCTGCTCTGGGAGGCCGCGATCGACCACTGGCGGCTGCACGAGCGGCTGCGCCCGCACTTCGCCTCGATGGGCGAGCTGGGTGCGGTCGCGCTGCACCACCGCGATGGCGTGCTGGTGATCCTGCCCTGCCGGCAGGACACCGGTCTGCTGGTGGTCTGCCGCGCCGACCACCGCCACGTCGACTGGCGCGGCTGGCAGCAGCGCCTGCGCGGCCTCGCCCTGGACGTGTTGGCCCGGCGCTGAGCCCGGCCTGTCCCCCGACCCCGAATTCAACCCCCCACCCACCCTCCCACAAGGAAAGACCTGAACATGGCCAACATCAAGCAATCCCTGGACGAACTCCTGACCTGTGACGGCGCCGCCTGCTGCGCGGTGGTCGACACCGAAAGCGGCATGATGCTGGGCTCGGCCGGCAGCGGCGTGGACCTGGAGGTGGCCGCGGCCGCCAACACCGAGGTCGTGCGCGCCAAGATGAAGGCCATGCGCCAGCTGGGCCTGAACGACGTGATCGAGGACATCCTGATCACGCTGGGCAAGCAGTACCACCTGATCCGCCCGTCCTCGCGCAAGGAGGGGGCCTTCATCTACTTCGTGCTGGACAAGTCGCGCTCGAACCTGGCCCTGGCCCGCCGCAAGATGCAGGACGTCGACAAGAACCTGATGTTCTGATCCGCGCCGGCCGCTCAGGCCGGCAGTTCCTCGATCAGGTAGCTGGCGCCGTCGTACTGGGCCAGGGCCTCGGTCAGGAAGGGCATGACCTCGGCCAGGGTCTGGTGCAGCGTGTACGGCGGGTTCAGGATGAACATGCCGCTGCCGGACAGGCCGAAGCCCTGGCGGTCGGGCTGGGCCACGGTCATGCGCACATGCAGCCACCCCTTGGGGGCCAGCCCGGTCAGGCGCTTGGGCAATTGCACCGCCTCGACCCGGCTGACCTGCGGGTACCACACCATGTACACGCCCTCGGCAAAGCGCTGCACGGCTTCGCGCAGGCTGGCCACCACCTTGCCGTAATCGCCGGCGGTCTCGTAGGACGGGTCCATCAGCACCACCGCGCGGCGCGGGGTGGGCGGCAGCTCTTTCTTGAGGGCCGCGAAGCCGTCTTCCTGGTGGACGCGGGTGCGGCGCTCGCCGCCGTAGTGGGCGGCCAGGGTGCGGGCATCGGCCGGGTGCAGCTCGTACAGGTGCAGCTTGTCGGCCGGGGTGATCAGCATGCTCGCCAGGCTGGGCGAGCCGGGGTAGAGCGCCAGCGGCGGGGTCATGCCCTTTTCCAGCTGCGGCACCTGGCCGTTCTCGTCGGGCTGCAGGTTGAACTGCTGCACCAGCTGCACATAGTCGGCCAAGGCGGGCGGCAGGTCGGCGCGGCTCCAGAGGCGACCGATGCCCTCGCGGTATTCGGCCTTCTTCTGGGCCTGCTGGCCCTTGAGCAGGTAGCCGCCGGCGCCGGCGTGGGTGTCGATGTAGCGGAAGGGCTTGTCCTTGCCCACCATGTAGCGAAGCACCTGCGCGAGCACCAGGTGCTTGAGCACGTCGGCGTGGTTGCCGGCATGGAAGGCGTGGCGATAGGCAAGCATGGGCGGGGTCTTTCTGCGCAGGTCAATCCGACACTGTACCGGGCCCGCTAAGCTGAGGCCCCATGGAAACCCTGTTCACGCCCTTCCAGGCCGGCGACATCGCCCTGGACAACCGCCTCGTCATGGCCCCGCTGACGCGCAACCGCGCCACCGGCCAGGTCCCCACCGACCTGATGGTCGAGTACTACCGGCAGCGCGCCAACCCGGCCACCGGCGCCGGCCTGATCATCACCGAGGCCACGCCGATCGGCCCGATGGCCCACGGCTACCTGGACACCCCGGGGATCCACACCGACGAGCAGATCGCCGCCTGGAAGAAGGTCACCGACGCGGTGCACGCCGAGGGTGGCAAGGTCGTGGTGCAGCTGTGGCACGTGGGCCGCATCTCGCACACCTCGCTGCTGCCCGGCGGCGCGGCGCCGGAGTCCTCCACCGCCCGCGCCGCCAACGGCAAGACCTTCATCGCCGGCGGCTTCGCGCCGGTGTCGGCCCCGCGCGCCCTGGCCACCGAGGAGCTGCCCGGCATCGTCGCCCAGTACCGCCAGGCCGCGCTCAACGCCATCGCCGCGGGTTTTGACGGCGTCGAGATCCACGCCGCCAACGGCTACCTGCTCGAGCAGTTCCTGAAGGACTCGGCCAACGACCGCACCGATGCCTACGGCGGCTCGGTGGCCAACCGCTGCCGCCTGACGCTGGAGGTCACCCGCGCGATCACCGAGGCCATCGGCGGCGGCCGCACCGGCATCCGCCTGTCGCCGATCACCCCGGCCAACGACATCGGCCAGGACAGCGACCCGCGCGCCCTCTACACCCACCTGGTGGCGCAGCTGGCGCCGCTGGGCCTGGCCTACTGCCACGTGGTCGAGGGCGCCACCGGCGGCCCGCGCGACCTGAGCGACAAGGGCATCCCGGCCTTCGACTACGCCGAGCTCAAGGCCCTGTTCCCGGGCGCCTGGATGCTCAACAACGGCTACACCCGCCAGATGGCGCTGGACGCCACCGCCGACGGCACGGCCGACCTGATCGCCTTCGGCAAGGCCTTCATCAGCAACCCCGACCTGGGCCGGCGGCTGCGCGAGGACGCGCCCCTGAACGCGCTGGACATGGCCACGCTCTACGGCAACACCGGCGCCAAGGGCTACACCGACTACCCCACGCTGCCGTGACGGCGGCCTGGGGCCCCTTCACCCGCATCGCCTTCACCCTGGCCGTCGCGGCCCTGGCCGGCGCGCTGGCCCAGGCCGTGCACGCGCCGCTGCCGTGGATGATCGGCCCGCTGCTGAGCACCGCGGCGCTCAGCATCCGCGGCGCGCCGGTGCGCGCCTGGCCGCCGCTGCGCGAGGGCGGGCAGTGGGCGATCGGCACCGCGCTGGGCCTGTACTTCACGCCGGCGGTGCTGGCGGCGATGGGGCGGCTGTCCTGGGCCCTGGCCCTGGGCGTGGCCTGGGCGCTGCTGGGCGGCTGGCTGTTCTACCGCTTCCTGCGCTGGCGCCACAATGGCGAGCCCGGCATGCACCCGGGCGCGGCCTTCTTCGGCGGGGCCTTCGGGGGCGCCTCGGAGATGGCGGCGCTGGCCGAGCGCCATGGCGCGCCGGTGGAGCGGGTGGCCGCGGCGCATTCGCTGCGGGTGATGCTGGTGGTGGTGACCATCCCCTTCGCCTTCCAGCTCTCGGGCCTGCACGGCCTGGACCCGGCGCCGCCGGCGGTCAGCGGGGTCGACCCCCGGGGCCTGGCCCTGCTGGTGGCGGCCACCGTGGCGGCGGGTGCGCTGCTGCGCTGGCGCGGCGCGCCCTCGCCCTTCGTGCTCGGGCCGCTGGTGGTGGCGGCGGGCCTGACCGCGGCCGGCGTGCACCTGTCCGCGCTGCCGAAATGGATGACCAACGCCGGGCAGCTCTTCATCGGCGTGTCGCTGGGCACCCGTTTCACGCCCGACTTCCTGCGCGCCGGCCCGCGCTGGCTGGCCAGCGTGGCCCTGGGCAGCTTCGCGCTGATGGGCCTGTCGGCGGCCTTCGGCATCGGCCTGGCGGCGCTCACCGGCCTGCACCCGGCGACGATGGTGCTGGGCACCTCGCCCGGCGGCATCGCCGAGATGAGCATCACCGCCAAGGTGCTGCAGCTGGGCGTGCCGATGGTGACCGCCTTCCACGTCACGCGCTATGTGGCGGTGCTGCTGCTGACCGGGCCCTTGTGGCGGCGGCTGCAGGCGCGCGGCGCCTGAGGGGCGCTCAGCGCCCGGCGGTCATCAGCTCGCGCACCTCGCGCACCAGGCCGTTGCCCAGCTGCTGGACCTCGACCGGGTCGACCGGGCCCATGTCGGCCAGGTCGCCCTCGACCTCCTCGCGCCGGCTGCGCGAGAGCGCGGCCAGCAGCTTCTGCTTGACCACGTCGCTGTCCACGCTGGCCAGGACCTTGGCCAGGTCGTAGGTGTCGACCTTGGCCACGGCCGAGAAGATGGATTTCTGGTCGGCGAACTCCAGGTCGGCCACCTCGGAGAAGTCGGCCGGGGCCTTGATCTTGCGCTCGGCGAAGAACCGTTTGCCCTTGTCGTTGAGCAGCCGGATGATCTCGGCACGGCGGAAGGTGAAGACGTCGTCGGCAAAGTCGCCGCTGGCCAGCTTCTTCAGCAGCACCTGCCGGTCCACCTCGACCAGGTCGGCGAACTCGTCCACGCTCAGGTATTCGTAGTTCGACTTGTCCTGGTCGACCCCGCCGGTGGCCACCTTGCGGGCCTGACTGACCAGGTCGCGGGGCACGCACTGCACCCGCTTGCCGTTGCCGTCGTCCTCGATGTGCACCAGGTGCAGGTTGACCAGCTTGGCCAGCACGCCGCTGATGTGCTTGTCCGAGTGGCCGAACATCAGCCGCGCGTTGTGGACCACGTCCTGCAGCAGCACCCGCGCCGAGGGCGGCTGCGCCCCCGGGGCCAGGTGGCGCGCCAGGGCGGTGGCCTTGCCGATCTCGGCCATGCCCAGCAGCTGCAGCAGCTGGGCGTAGACCAGCAGGTCGGGTTGGTAGTTGACCCGGGTGGCGACCAGCTCGTGGGCCACCGACAGGCGGTCCGACAGGGTCTGCAGCAGGCTGTGGCCCAGCTCGGAGGTGGCCTCGAGCTGGGACTCGACCGTGGCGTTGTCGATCAGGTAGAGCTCGCAGTAGCTGCGCGCCGCGGCGTTGTTGATGCGGGTGGACCTGGGCAGGTGCGGCGTCATGCCGAAACACTGGCCCTTGCCCAGGCGCTCGACCACCACGCGCTTTTCCTCGCGCACCATGTAGAGGTCGACCTCGCCCTCCTTGATCACGTACATGTGGCCGCCGGGCATGCCTTCGGTGTAGAGCACGTCGCCGGCGAAGGCGCGCATCCAGGTGAAGTGCCCGCGCTCGGCGTACTCCAGGGCAGAGAGGTGGTGCATGGTGGCGGCATCGGGACCGGGGCTGGGGTGGCGGCGCACCCGCCGGCCAGCACGGTCCGCGGTCAAGAAGGGTCTTGGCCGCAGCCTATCGCAACATCTTGAAACAGACACGCCCCCCGTGGGGAGGGGCGTGGAATGTTGCCGGAAGCCCCGGGCATGTCCGCCCGGGACCCGGCTTCACAGGTGCGAGGTGACGCGGTCCAGCTGCGTGGGCAGGGTCGGGGTCCAGGACCAGGCGTCGGTGGTGCCCGTGCCGTTGCCCACCACCCAGGCCGTCGGCAGGCCGGCGGTCTGCTCGCCCCAGGCGCTGCTCAGGCCGGTGGCGCCGAGCTTGCCCAGCGTGGCCTCGACGGTGCCGCCGAGCGTGCGCACCCGCATCGTGCAGCCCGACGCGGTGGCCACGCATTCGAACAGGCCGGTGGCCACCGGCGGGACGCCGGCGGCGCGCTGTGCGGACCAGCGCAGGCCCGCGCTCATGCCGGACAGGCTGGCGCTGCCGCTGCCGTCGGCCGGCACCATGAGCAGGTTCAGGCCGGCCGAGCCGACGCTGCGCACCACCGCGGTGTCGCCACCCATCGCCTCCAGCGTGAACCAGGTGCTGGCCGCGCCCTGCGCCAGCGTGGTGGGCGTGCCGCCGGCCTTGGGCAGCGAGGCGACCTCGGTGATCCGCCACATCATGGAGACGCTGGTGCTGTAGACCACGCGGCTGCTGGACAGGCCCAGGCCGGTGAAGACCGCGCCGCCGGGCAGGCTCAGCAGCGTGGTCGTCGTGCCCTGGCGCCAGCGGCGCAGGTCCTGGCCGTCGGTCAGGTACAGCGCGCCGTCGCTGTCGGCCAGGGCCCGCCGACCCGCGGCCAGGCCGCGGGTGGCGTCTTCCTGCAGGGTCAGCAGCGGGGTGTCGCCCAGCGTGGGCTGGCCGTCGAACCAGTCGAGCTGGAAGACCTGGCCGCCGGTGGCCACCCAGGCCCGGCCGGCCGGGCCGCGGGCCCAGGCCATCACCGCGTTGGCGCCGCCGCCGCTGGCCGGCTGGCCGGCCAGGGTGCGCGGGTTGGACAGGTCGGGGTTGCGCAGGGCCAGCCGTTCGCTGCCGCTGCCGTCGTCCACCGCCATCATCAGGGCCACGGCGTCGCCGCTGGCGTCGGGCAGCACGGACAGCAGGCGCTCGCCGGTGGAGCCGACCGCGGCGACGGTGCTGTCGGCATCGCTGCGCACCGTGCGGTCGGTGTCGCAGGCGCCCCCGCTGCCGGTGACCTTCAGGGCCACGGCGGCCAGCGTGCCATCGGCGCGCAGGGCCTGGGCCGAGTCCAGGGCGCAGACCGAGGTCTCGGAGGAGACCTGGGTGCCCTGGGGCGCGGCGACGCCACGCAGCGGCAGGCGGTACAGGCGGCCGCCCTGCACGTACAGCAGCTGGGCCGCGCCGACCACGGTGCGGGTGCCGGTGGCCGCGTCCACGGTCTCGGCGGCCACCGTCGCGGCCATCCCGGCGTCCACCGTGAATTCCTGGCGCGTGGCGGCCGGCCGTGCCGGGTCCCACAGCGCCACGCGCTGATGGCCACTGCTGTCCTGGGTCAGCGCCAGCTGCCACTGCGCGACCACGGTGCCGGGGTCATCGCTGCCGGCACTGTCGCCGCCGCCGCCACAGGCGGTCAAGGTGGCCAAGGTGAGGGCGCCGGCGGCCAGGCGCCAGGAGGCGGGGCGCAGACACGGGGCGTTCGGCCGCGAGAGGCTCATGGGTCTTCCCTGGAGGTTCTTGTGAGGGGGTGGAGTATCCCCAGGCCGACCTGCAGGCGACATCCCAGAATTCCGGTGGTCCGGCGGTGTCGCGAACCGCCAGGCGCTTGCGTGAAGGGCCCTCAGTCGAAGGCCTTGCCGCTGGTCTTCGAGCGGAAGGCCTCGACCAGGCCGACCTCGCGCGGGCCGGGCTCGAGCCGGAAGCCCTGGCCGGCCTGCACCGAGCCCGGGCGCAGCACCGCCAGGTAGGCGCCGCACCAGCCGGACTGCACCATCATCTTCGAGGCCTTGGCAAAGCCCATCGCGGCGTTGAACTTGAAGCAGGGCCGGCGCGGCTCGCTGACCACCAGCACGCCGCCGTCGTCGAAGCACAGCCGGTCGCCCAGCCACAGGTCCTTCTCGAGCAGGCCCTCGAGCGTCAGGTTCTCGCCCATCAGGCCCGGCGGCACCGTGTGGTCCCAGTCGCCCACGCCGGCCTGGGCGCGCATGGTGCGCCACACCGCCAGGTGCTCGGACGGGTAGGCGTACACGGCCTTGGACAGGCCGCCGTGCACGGTGGGGTCGGCCTGCTCGTCGCCGTCCAGGCCCATCGGGCCGTAGGCCACCGCGCCCTCGCGCGGGCGCTTGCCGATGGCGGTGGCCACCAGGCGGCCGTTGATCAGGCGTTTCTCGACGCGGGCGGTGTTGACACTGAGGAGGCGCATGGCGCGGATTGTGGCGGCGCCGCGGCGCGCCGGCGCAGGCGCAGCCGCAAGGGCCCCGCCGGCCGCAGGGTGACGTGCATGCGCGGCACCGGCGAGGGGGCCCCGTCGGCCGGGTGCAGGGTGCAGCGCTGCAGCAGCAGGGCCGCCACCAGCGTCATCTCCAGCAGCGCGAAATGCTGGCCGATGCACACCCGCGGCCCGACGCCGAAGGGCATCCAGGCGCTGCGCGGGCGCTCGGCCTCGGCACCCAGGAAGCGCTCGGGCCGGAAAGCCTCGGGCTCGGGGAACCAGCGGGCGTCGCGCTGGATCACCCAGGGCGTGATGCGCAGCACCGTGCCCGCGGCCACCGGGCGGCCGGCCAGGGTGAAGGGCCGGCGCACCCGGCGGCTCATCAGCGCCGCCACCGGCGGGTACAGGCGCATCGCCTCCTTGAGCGTGGCGCCCAGCCAGGGCAGGGCGGCCAGGTCGGCCGGGCCGGGGTCGCGGCCGGCCAGCACCGTGTCGACCTCGTCGCGGGCGCGGGCGGCGGCCTCGGGGTGGGTGGCCATCAGCCCGCTCCACCACAGCAGCGCGGTGGCACTGGTCTCGTGGCCGGCCTGGAACATCACCAGGCACTGGTCGTGCAGCTCGGCGGCCGACAGGCCGCTGCCGTCCTCGTCGCGCACCGCCAGCAGCATCGCCAGCAGGTCGTCGGTGGGCGCCTGCTCGGTGGGCAGGGCCTGGCGGGCGGCGATCTGGGAGTCGATCAGGCCGTGCAGCACCGCGCCGGCGCGTCGCTTGGCGACCTGGTGCGGCAGCGGCAGCCAGGCGGGCAGCGAGAACGGCCAGAACATCTCCTGCATCGCCGCGCGGGAGAGCACCTGGGTGGCGTCGGCGGCGGCGCGCGCCACCTCGGGGGCGCGGCTGCTGAACAGGGTGCGCAGGATCACGTCCATGGTCAGCGCGTTGAACAGCGCTTCCACCGGCTGCTCGGCCTCGTCGCGGTCGGCGGGCAGGGCGGCGTCCAGCGCGCCGCGGGCGGCGTCCACCATCAGGCCGGCGTAGCCCTGCACCCGCCGCGGCAGGAAGCCCGGCGCCAGCATGCGGCGCTGGCGCCGCCAGGCCTCGCCCTCGGCCACCAGCAGGCCCTGGCCGAAGGTCTGGGAAAAGACCTCGACCCCGCGCTCCCAGCGCACCAGGTGGTCGGCGTGGTCCACCAGGGCGCAGCGGACGTCGTCGGGGTGGAACAGGTCCAGGCTGCGCTCGGGGCCCAGGCGCATCGCGACCACGTCGCCGTGGTCGCGCTGCAGGCCGGCCGTGAAGCCCAGGTAGTCGCGTGCCATGGCCCGCAGCAGGGGCAGGCCGGCCCAGGGGCAGGCGGGGCCGGGGAAGGGGGGCACCGGGGGGGTGCCGATGGAGGGGGTGGCCGGGTTCATGGGGTCGCAGCCTAGGCCGTGCCGGCGTGCCGGTCTTGAACGAAACCGACACCGCAGGGGCAAGGCCGCCACCGGAGCCGGCCCTGCCTACACTGCGGCCATGGCCCACCTTGCCACGCCGCCCCAGCCCGCGCTGGCCGCGCTCAACCGCGCGCCGGCCCAGCTGTGGCTGCCGCGCTTCTCGCTCAGCCACTGCGTGCGGGCGGTGATCGCCCGCAGCACCGTGGGCATCGGCCGCGACTGGCCGGCCGAGTGGCACCACAACCACTTCCCCGCCTCGCCCCTGTGCGCGCTGAGCTGGTTCTTCCACGGCCACTCCGAGCTCCTGCCGCCCGATGGCCCGCCCGAGCGCCTGCCGCCGGTCTACCTCAGCGGCCCCTTCACCCGTCCCACCCGCTCGCGCAACACGCCCGAGGGCCAGGGGATGATGCTGATGCTGCTGCCCGACGCGCTGCAGGCGCTGACCGGCATCGACCCGTCCGCCCTGGTCAACCGCTGCGTGCCGGCCGAGGACTGGCTGGACGCCGACTGGCTGGCCATGGCCCGCGCGGTGCGCGAGGCCCCCGACGACCCCAGCCGCCTGGCCCTGATCGAGGCCTTTCTGGAGCCCCGCTGGCAGGCCTGCCGCCCGGCCGGCACCCTGCCCGGCTGGACCCACCTGCAGGACTGGTCGCACGGCCTGGCGCTGCGCGCCGCCGCCAGCGGCGTGGGCCGCAGCCTGCGCGCGGCCGAGCGCCGCATCAAGGGCTGGGCCGGGCTGCCGATGCGCGAGCTGCGCGGCCTGGGGCGGGCCGAGCAGGCCTTCTTCCGGGTGCTGGCCGCGGGCGAAGGCCCGGTGGACTGGGCCGGGGTGGCGGCCGACACCGGCTATGCCGACCAGTCCCACCTGTGCCGCGAGACCCGCCGTGTCACCGGCTTCGCCCCGGCCGAGCTGCGCCGGCGCATCGCCGAGGACGAGGCCTTCTGGATCTACCGCGTGTGGGGTTGAACCCGCCGGCCCGATCCCCGATGTTCCTGAGCCGGCACCGGACCGTGCACGACTGGACGACCCTGCGCGCGGTCGGCTGACCGTCCGCTCAGACCGGATCGGCGACGCATGGCGTGCCCAGGCCGAGGGTCAGGCCGCGTCGAGGGCCGCCGCCGGTTTCCTGGGCAGCCACACGGTCACGGTGGTGCCCTGCCCGGGGTGGCTGTCGAGCTCGATGTGCCCGCCATGCAGCTGGACGATCTCCTGGACGATGGCCATGCCCAGCCCGGTGCCCAGCACGGTTCCGCTGGGGTCGGCGCGGTAGAAGCGCTCGAACACCCGGGACAGCTGCTCGGGCGTCATGCCGATGCCCTGGTCGCTGACCGAGAGGCCGACCTCGCCCCGCGTCCCGTCCCCCGGACGCAGCAGGCATTCCACCCGCACCAGGCCTGGGGCTGAAGAGTACTTGTAGGCGTTGCTCAGCAGGTTCATCAGGACCTGGCGCAGCTTGCCCGGGTCCCCTTGGGTGGGCAGGGCCTGCGCGCCGGCGCCCAGCAGCTGGGGCGGCTCGCGGCCATCGGGTGGGCGGAAGTCCGCCACCCCCTGCACGAGCAGCGGCACCAGGTCCAGTTCGCGGCGCTCGAAGTCCAGGCCGCGCCGGGCCTCGATGCGGGCCAGGTCCAGCAGCTCGTTGATGATGTGGTTCATCAACACGGCGTTGCGGTGCACCGTCTCCAGCATCTGGCGCCGCGGCTCGGGCGGCGGGTCCCGGCGCAGCAGCAGTTCGGTGAAGCCGTGGATGCTGACCATCGGGGTCCGCAGCTCGTGCGCGGCGGTGCTGAGGAACTCGCTCTTGAGCCGCTCCACCTCGCGCTCGTGGGTGATGTCCTGCGCCGAGATCAGCCAGCCGATGCCCAGGGTGTCGACGCGGCTGCGCTCCAGGCGCAGCTCGCGTCGCTGGGGCTGCTGCAGCACCAGCAGGGCGGTGCCCGCGTGGCCCGCCGCCTGCGGCGTGAAGGCGTCCTCGAAGCCGGCCCAGTCGTCGGGCACGCCGCAGTGCTCGCGCAGCCGCTGCTCCAGCCAGGGCAGGGAGCGGCCCACGAAGCCTTGCGGGTCCAGGCCGGTGTAGCGGCCGATCGCCGCGCTGGCAAAGCAGACCAGGCCATCGGTGTCCAGGGCCAGCAGGCCGCTCGGGCTGAGTGACAGGATGGCGTCGAGCTCGCGGTTGCGTTGGTCCAGGGCGTCGCGGCTGCGACGCACCTCGGCCATCGCCGTCTCGACGTCGCGGGCGCGCTGGGCCAGGCGGGTCGAGGTGATGTTGAGCGATTCGACCAGCGAGTGCGCCTCCAGGGGCGCCGAGCGGGGCAGGCTGAGCTGCGTCCCGTCCACCTGGCGCAGCTGCAGGGCGAAACGTCCGGCGGCGCGGATCCCCGACAACGGGCCGCGCAGCAGCCACATCAGGGTCGCGCTGCCGAGCAGCGCGGCCACCAGCCCGGCGGCGGCGGTGTTGGTGGCGACTTCGCGCTCCAGGGCCTCGAGCTGGTCCAGCGACTGCACCACCTGGACCCAGGCCACCGGCCGCGGCTCGCCCACCGGGTGCCAGGCCACCAGCGCGCGCCGCCCGTCGGGCAGCAGCACCTGCTGGTCCAGAGGGGCGCCGGGGCCGGGCACGGTCTGCACCCGGCGGTCGTCAAAGCGCACCTCCGGGTCCCGGTCCGGGTGCGTGACCACCGTGTGGGTCGGCTGCCCGGTGGGGTCCACCACCCGCAGCTCGTGCAGGTCGGGCAGCAGGGCCATGCGGAGCATCGCCTCCTCGACCTGGTCGAGTTGCTGGGTCAGGATCGGGCTGATGATGGCCAGGGCGACGCTGCGGGCCAGGGCCCGGGCCCGGGCGCCGGCCTCCTCGTGCAGGTGGCGGGAGGTGTCGGCGGCCGTGCGCAGGCCCAGCGCCGACAGGGCCAGCACCAGCACCAGCACCATCGACCACAGCAGCCGCCCGTGCAGGCGGCGCAGGCCCCAGCGCGACACGCCGGGGCTGTCGTCCGCAGGCAGGGGCTCGGGCCGGACGCTCACGGGGCGGGTGCGCGCACGACGTAGCGGTCCAGCCGCAACGCCTCCAGCGGCGCGTAGTCGCGCGCATGGTCGGCCCGCACCAGCCCTTCGATCTCCACCGCCCGCAGCAGCGCCTCGCCTTCGGGGCGCGCGGCCAGGTCGACCAGGGCCTCGGTGATGGCCTTGCGCAGGCCGGCGTCCAGGCGCGGGTGGGCGCTGAGCGGGTGCGGGGGGACGCCAGGGGTCTCGAACAGCACGCGCAGGCCCTGGCGGACCTCGTCGCGCTCCTGGTTCAGGGTGTGGTTGACCCCGCCGCCGGCCGCTGCCTGTCCGGCCAGCACCTGGCGGTACACGTTGCCGTGGGTCTGGACGTAGGTGGTGGTGTACGGGATCTTCTCGCGTTCGGTCAGCAGGGCCCGCAGGTAGAGGCTGGCGCCGAAGGCGTTGGGCGCCGGGAAGGCGAGGGTCTTGCCCTCGAGCCCGCGCAGCGTCGAGATCGGGTCGTCACGGCGCACCACCAGCACGCCGGTCAGGGGCACCCGGCTGCGCACCAGCGGAAGGTAGCCCTGCTCCCGTTGGGCGATCACCTGGTGGTAGGGGTTCAGGTAGGCCAGGTCGGCCAGCCCCGAGAACACGTCGGTCTCGAAGCGGGGAATCGTCGGCTGCAGCAGCAGGCGGAACTCGACGCCCACCCGGCGCCCCAGCTGCTCCAGCAGCGGCGTCCAGTCGCGGTGCAGCGTGGCCGCGGGGAACTGCGGCACCACCGCGACGCTCAGCGGCGTGCGGGCGTGCACCCAGCCGGGCCAGGCGGCGCTGGCGGCGCCAAGGCCCGCCGAGGCCAGCAGGCGCCGGCGGGACAGGGCGGTGGGGACGATCATGGCGGTCTCCTGAGGGGCGGGCCGGTTCGACCACCGCCCATCATGGGGCCATATCGACCGTCGTCACGGGGACTTGAGTCGCCCGCCCCGGCCTCAGCGGCGGCGCAGCACCTGGATGGTCTGCGGGCCGGGCGCGGGCGGGGCGGCGTCACAGCCGCTGCAAGCGCAGCCGCCGCCCGCGGCCGCGGCGCGGCGCAGCGCCGCCCAACGGCCCAGCGCCGGCCAGCGCAGCAGGCGCTGCGCCAGGGCCCGGCGCCAGCGCGCCGGCATCAGGGTCCAGGCCGCGTACCCGAAGGACGCGGCCACCACCAGCGCGACCACCAGTCCCTGCATGTTCAGCCCCCCAGCGCCAGCGCGGCGCGGTAGGTGAGGAAGGCCGCGGCATAGCCCAGCGCGAACTGGTAGCCGGCCATGATCAGCGGGTAGCGCCAGTGGTGGGTCTCGCGCCGCACGGTGGCCAGGGTGGACAGGCACTGGGGGGCGAACACGAACCAGGCGATCAGCGACCAGGCGGTGGCCGGCGACCACTGCGCGGCCAGCAGGGGGCTGAGCGCGTCGGCCACCGCGTCGCCGCTGGCCGACAGGGCGTAGACCGTGCCCAGCGCGCCCACCACCACCTCGCGCGCGGCCATGCCGGGGATCAGGGCGATGCAGATCTGCCAGTTGAAGCCCACCGGCGAAAACACCCACTCCAGCGCGTGGCCGAGGCGGCCGGCCAGGCTGACGGAAATGGCCGGACCGGTGAAACCCTCGGGCGGGGCTGGCCAGGTGGCCAGGAACCACAGCACCACGGTCAGCGCGAAGATGATCGTGCCCACCCGCCGCAGGAAGATGCGGGTGCGCTCCCACAGGCCCATGGCCAGGGTGCGCGGGCTGGGCAGGCGGTAGGGCGGCAGCTCCAGCATCAGCGGCTGGTATCGGCTGTGCAGCCAGGTGCGCTTGAGCAGCCAGCCCACCGCGCAGGCCGACACCACGCCCGCCACGTACAGCCCGAACATCACCAGGCCGCGCAGGTCCAGCCAGCCGCCGGGGCCGATCTCGCGCGCCGGCACGAAGGCGCCGATCAGCAGGGTGTAGACCGGCAGCCGCGCCGAGCAGGTCATCAGCGGCGCCAGCATGATGGTGGCCAGGCGGTCGCGCCAGTTCGTGATGCTGCGCGTGGCCATGATGCCGGGCACCGCGCAGGCGAAGCTGGACAGCAGCGGGATGAAGGCGCGGCCCGACAGGCCCACCTTGCCCATCAGCGTGTCGAGCAGGAAGGCCGCGCGCGGCAGGTAGCCCGAGTCCTCGAGCGCCAGGATGAAGGCGAACAGGATCAGGATCTGCGGCAGGAAGACCAGCACCGCGCCGGCACCGGCCAGCACGCCGTCGACCAGCAGGCTCTTGAGCGGGCCGTCGGCCAGGCCCCGGCCCACCGCCTCGCCGAGGACCGCCACGCCGTCCTCGATCAGGCCCTTGGGCGCTTCGGCCCAGGTGAACACGGCCTGGAACATCACGAACAGCAGCGCCGCCAGCACCAGCAGGCCCCAGACCGGGTGCATCAGCCAGGCGTCCAGCCGGGGATGGAAGCGCGGCACCGCCGCCATGCCCGGCGAGACCAGGGCCAGCAGGCGCCGCACCTCGTCCTGCAGGGCGCGGGCGTCGGGGGTCTCGGTGTGGTGGCCGGCGGTGTGCCGGTGCACCGCGGGCAGGTCCCGGGCCAGCTCGGCCAGCAGGGCCTGGTGGCCGCCGCTGGCGATGGCCACGGTCTCGACCACCGGGCAGCCCAGCTCGGCGGCCAGGCGGGCGCTGTCCAGGCGCAGGCCCTGCTGGCGGGCCGCGTCCATCATGTTCAGGGCCACCAGCATCGGGCGGCCGAGCGCGCGCAGCTCCAGCACCAGGCGCAGGTTCATGCGCAGGTTGGTGGCGTCCACCACGGCGACGATCAGGTCGGGGGCGTCCTCGCCGGCGCGGCGGCCCTCGATCACCTCCAGCGTCACCTGCTCGTCGGCCGACATCGGGTGCAGGCTGTAGGTGCCGGGCAGGTCGATCACCTGCACCGTGCTGCCGTCGGGCAGGCGGGCCTGGCCGGTCTTGCGCTCCACCGTCACGCCGGCGTAGTTGGCGACCTTCTGGCGCGCACCGGTCAGGCCGTTGAACAGGGCGGTCTTGCCGCAGTTCGGGTTGCCCACCAGGGCGACGCTGCGCGGCAGGGCGCGCGCGGTGGCGGCGGCGTTCATGCGGCGGTGCCCAGCGGGTTCACCTGCACGCAGTCGGCCTCGCAGCGGCGCAGCGCGAGCAGGGTGTCGCCCACCCGGACCGCCAGCGGCTCGCGGCCGCCGGGACCGCGGCGCAGGGCCTGCACCGGCTCGCCGGGCAGAAAGCCCAGCTCGCCCAGGCGGCGCAGCTGGGCCGCGTCGAGCTCGGGCGAGGAGGGGTCCAGCGCGGTCACGGTGGCGTGCTGGCCGTTGGGCAGGTCGGACAGGCGCATGGCACTCCTGAATGCGATTGACTCTCATTCTAAGTGGGGCGGTGGCGCGAGACCTGACGCAGATCAGTGAAGACCCGGCCCGGATCGGCCCGGGGGCTGTCGCGTCGGCGGCAGTGGGGCGCGGCCGCGGCGTGGCAGCATGGCCCCATCCGACAACGACAAGGCCGCGCCCGCCCGGGCCCCGGCCAGGAGACCGACATGCCCCCCGTCCAGAGCGAGCGGCGCGGCCCCGTGGCCGTGCTGACCCTGTCCCATCCCCCCGTCAACGGCCTCGGCCACGCGCTGCGCCAGGGCCTGCTCGACGCGCTGGACGCGGCCCTGGCCGACCCGGCGGTGCAGGCCGTGGTGCTGACCGGTGGCGAATCGGTGTTCTCGGTGGGCGCCGACGTGAAGGAGTTCGGCACCCCCAAGTCGGGCCAGTCGCCGAACCTGCCCGACGTCATCCGCGCCCTCGAGCGCTCGCCCAAGCCGGTGGTGGCGGCGATCGCCGGCCACGCACTGGGCGGCGGGCTGGAGCTGGCCCTGGGCTGCCACTGGCGGGTGGCGCGCCGCGACGCCTCGCTCGGCCTGCCCGAGGTCAAGCTGGGCCTGCTGCCCGGGGCCGGCGGCACCCAGCGCCTGCCGCGCGCGATCGGCCTGGAGCCCGCGCTCAACCTGATCGTCAGCGGCACGCCCCAGAAGGCCGCGGCCTTCGCCGGCACCGCGCTGGTCGATGCGCTGGTGGACGAGGGCGTGGTGGACGCCGCGGTGGCCTTCGCGCAGCAGGTGCTGGCCGACGGGCGCCCGCCGCGTCGCCTGTGCGACGTCCGCCTGGACCCGGCCGGCGCCGACGCCTTCGTGCAGTTCGCCCGCCACAGCGTCAAGGCCGCGGCCCAGGGCCTGCCGGCGCCGCTGGCCTGCGTGGAGGCGGTGGCCGACGCGGTGCGCCTGCCCTTCGACGAAGGCCTGAAACGCGAGCGCGCTGCCTTCCTGGCGCTGATGGCCACGCCCGAGTCGCGCGCCGCCCGCCATGTGTTCGCCGCCGAGCGCGCCGCCGGCAAGCTGCCCGACCTGCCGGCCGACACGCCGCTGCGAGACCTCCGCCGCACCGCGGTGATCGGCGCCGGCACCATGGGCGGCGGCATCGCGATGGCGCTGGCCGCCGCCGGCCTGCCGGTGACCCTGCTCGAGACCTCTCAAGACGCGCTGGACCGCGGCCTGGCCCAGATCCGCCGGAACTGGTCGGCCAGCGTGGCCAAGGGCAAGCTGAGCGAGGCGGCCCTGGCCCAGCGCCTGGCCCTGATCACGCCCACCCTGGCCTACGAGGCCCTGGCCGACGCCGACCTGGTGATCGAGGCCGTGTTCGAGCGCCTGGACGTCAAGCAGCAGGTCTTCGAGCGCCTGGACGCGGTCTGCCGGCCCGGCGCGATCCTGGCGTCCAACACCTCCTACCTGGACATCGACCGCATCGCCGCCTTCACCCGCCGCCCGCAGGACGTGCTGGGCCTGCACTTCTTCAGCCCGGCCCACGTGATGCGCCTGCTCGAGGTGGTGCGGGGCGCCGCCACCGCGCCCGACGTGCTGGCCACCGCGCTGGCGCTGGCCAAGCGGCTGAAGAAGGTGGCGGTGGTCTCGGGCGTGTGCGACGGCTTCATCGGCAACCGCATGCTGGCGCGCTACGGCGCCGCGGCCCACGGCCTGCTGCTGGCCGGCGCCGAGCCGCAGCAGGTCGATGGCGCGCTGCAGCGCTTCGGTTTCGCGATGGGCCCGTTCCGGGTGGGTGATCTGGCCGGCCTGGACATCGGCTGGGCCACCCGCAAGCGCAAGGCCGCCGAGGCCGGCGTGCCGATGGAGCCGGTGGTGGCCGACCGCCTGTGCGAGCTGGGCCGCTTCGGCCAGAAGACCGGCGCCGGCTGGTACCGCTACGTGCCCGGCGCGCGCGAGCCCATCGTCGACCCGCTGGTCTCGCAGCTGATCGCCGAGTCCCGCGCCGCGGCCGGCGTCACCGCGCGGCCGGTCAGCGACGAGGAGGTGGTCGAGCGCTGCGTCTACGCCCTGGTCAACGAGGGCGCCCGCATCCTCGAGGAAGGCATCGCCGCCCGTGCCTCGGACCTCGACCTGGTCTACCTGAACGGCTACGGCTTCCCGGCGCGCCGCGGCGGGCCGATGAAGCACGCCGACGAGGTCGGCCTGCCCCACGTGGTGCGGGCGCTGCGCCGTTTCGCCGCCGAGCCCGGCGCCGCCGCCCACTGGCAGCCGGCACCGCTGCTGCTGCGCCTGGCCGCCGAGGGCGGCAGCTTCAACTGAACCGACCGATGTCCTTCCACCGGATCACCGCATGAGCCACACCCCCACCGTCATCCCCGTGCACGAACTGCCGAACCGCGTCGGCCAGCTGCTGGGCCGCAGCCCCGCCATCGTGGTCGACCAAGCCCGCATCGACGCCTTCGCCCAGGCCACCGGCGACCTGCAGTGGATCCACTGCGACCCCGAGCGCGCGGCGACCGGACCGTTCGGCAGCACCATCGCCCACGGCTTCCTGACCCTGTCGCTGATCTCCTGGATGGGCGAGAACGCCTTCGAGGTCCAGGGCCAGCGCATGGGCATCAACTACGGCCTGAACAAGGTGCGCTTCACCGCGCCGGTGCCGGTGGACAGCCGCCTGGTGGGCGAGTTCCGCCTGAAGACCTGCGAGCCGATCGAGGGCGGCTGGCAGCTGTGCTCCGAGGTCACGATCCTGCGCGAGGGTTCGGACCGCCCGGTCTGCGTGGCCGAGTCGCTGGCGCGCTTCTTCGTCTGAGCGGCCCGCGGGGCCGGGGCCTTCAGGGCGCGCGCAGCGCCACGCCGTCGGCCGCCAGCGCGGCCCGCAGCGTGCGCGCGAAATGCAGCGCGCCGGGCTGGTCGCCGTGCAGGCACAGGGTGTCGGCGCGCAGGGCCACCCGGGCGCCGCTGCGCGCCGTCACCTGGCCGCCCAGCATGCTCCGCACCTGCGCCAGCGCGGCGTCGGCGTCCTCGATCATCGCGCCGGGCGTGCCGCGCGCGGCCAGGCGGCCGTCGTCCTCGTAGGCGCGGTCGGCAAAGACCTCCTCCGCCACCCGCAGCCCGACGGCCCGGGCGGCGTGCACCATCTCGCTGCCGGCCAGGCCGAAGAACACCAGCGACGGGTCCAGGTCGTGCACCGCCTGGGCCAGCGCGTCGGCCAGGGCCCGGTCCTTGGCGGCCATGTTGTAGAGCGCGCCGTGCGGCTTGACATGGTTCAGGCGGCCGCCCGCGGCGCGGGCGAAGCCGGCCAGCGCCCCGGCCTGGTAGACCACCATCGCGTAGGCGTCGGCGGGCGAGACCTTCATCTCGCGCCGGCCGAAGCCCACCAGGTCGGGCAAGCCGGGGTGGGCGCCCACCGCCACCCCGCGCGCCAGGGCGGCGCCCACCACACGCCGCATGGTGGAGGGATCGCCGGCATGGAAGCCGCAGGCGATGTTGGCCGAGGTGACCTGGTCCAGCAGGGCCAGGTCGTCGCCCATGGACCAGGCGCCGAAGCCCTCGCCCATGTCGCAGTTCAGGTCCAGCACGGGGCTCATCGGGTCTCCTGTTCGGGGGCCGCCAGCGCCTGGCGCAGGCGGCGGAAATGGCGTTCACGGTCCAGCAGCATGGCCTGCGCCGCGTCCAGGCCGAGGCGCTCGAAGCGCAGGCGCTGGCCCGGCGCGCATTGGGCCAGCAGCGGCAGGTCCACGCTGGCGACGTGGGCGATGCGGGGGTAGCCGCCGGTGCTCTGGCGCTCGGCCATCAGCACGATGGGCTGGCCGTCGGGCGGCAGCTGCACGGTGCCGAAGGCCACGCCCTCGGACAGCAACTCGCCCAGGGCCGGCGCGCCCAGGGCCTGGCCCTGCAGGCGGTAGCCCATGCGGTCGGACTGCGGGCCGATGCGCCAGTCCTGCGCCAGGAAGGCCTGGCGGTCGGCGGCGTCGAAGGCGCCCCAGTGGTCGCCCTCGACCACCAGGACCCGGGTGATCGCCTGGGGCGAGGGGTCGGGCAGCGGGCTCAGCAGGTCCAGTGCGGGCGCGGGCGCGGCGATGAACCCTTGGGCGAGCCCCTCGGGCGCCCGGGCGGCGGCGCGACCGATCGGCAGGCGGTCACCGGCCTGCAGCGCGCGGCCCTGCCAGCCGCCGAAGCCGCCGCGGGCGTAGGTGGCGCGGCTGTCCAGCACCCGCGGCACCTCCAGGCCCCCGGCCACCGCCAGGCAGACGCGCAGGCCGGCCTGGCGGCGGCCGAAGGACAGGGTGCTGCCGGCGGCCACCCACAGGCGCCGGCCCATGGGCAGGGGCTGGCCGTCCAGGGTGGGCGAGAGCTCGGCGCCGGTCAGGGCGATGCAGGCGGCCTGGGTGAAGCGCAGCCGCGGGCCCTGCATCAGGATCTCCAGCGTCGCGGCGTCCTCGGCCTGGCCGACCAGCAGGTTGGCCACGCGGTGGCTCCACAGGTCCATCGCGCCGCCCACCGGCACGCCGTCGGCCTGCCAGCCCCAACGGCCGGCGTCCTGCACCTGCGTCTGCAGGCCGGGGTGCAGCACCTCGATCATGGCGCGCTCCGGCGGCGGCGCGGGGCCTCGGGCGTCGGGGTCGGCCCGGCCTGGTCCTGCAGCGCGGCGAAGCGCTCGGCGTCGATGGCCTCGAAGCGGATGCGGTCGCCCGCGCGCAGTCGGCTGGGCGGCGTGGCGGCCGGGTCGAACAGGCGCAGCGGGGTGCGGCCGATCAGGTTCCAGCCGCCGGGGGTGTCCAGCGGGTAGATGCAGGTCTGCTCGCGCGCGATCGCCACCGAGCCCGGCGGGATGCGGGTGCGCGGCGTGGCCCGGCGGGCGGTGCGCAGCGCCGGGTCCAGCCCGGTGATGAAGGGAAAGCCCGGCGCGAAGCCCAGCATGCAGACCTGGTGCGCCGAGGCCAGGTGGCGGGCGATGACCTCGGCCTCGCTCAGGCCGCAGTGGGCCGCCACCGCGGCCAGGTCGGGCCCGGCCTCGCCGCCGTAGCAGATGGGCACCACCACCTCGCGGGCCGCCGTGGCGCCGCCGCGCCGCGCCCGGCGCAGCACGCCGCGCACCTGGGCCGCCAGGCGCTCCCAGGGGGCGCGCAGGTCGTCGGGGCTGCCATCGTCCAGCAGGGCCTCGGGGTGGTAGTGCAGGGTGACGGTGGTGTAGGCCGGCACCACGTCGCACTGGCCGGGCAGCGGCTGCTCGCGCAGCCACCGGGCCAGGGCCTGCACCCGGGCCACGGTGGCGGCGTCGGGCTGCTCGCCCAGGCCGATGCGCAGGGCGCGGTCGCCCAGCGGGGTCACGGTGGCGTCGTCGCGGATCGGCATGGTGCGTCGGCCCTCAGCCCATCGCGGCCGGCAGCGCCAGCACGATCTGCGGGAACACGGTGATCAGCGCGGTGGCGGCGACCAGCAGGCAGAAGAAGGGCAGGGCCATGCGGGCCAGCGAGAACAGCTGCAGCCCGGTGATGCCCTGGATCACGAACAGGTTGAAGCCCACCGGCGGCGTGATCTGGGCCATCTCCACCACCAGCACCAGGTAGATGCCGAACCACAGCGGGTCGATGCCGGCGGCCTGGACGGCGGGCATCAGCACCGCGGTGGTCAGCACCACGATCGAGATGCCGTCCAGGAAGCAACCCAGCAGCACGAAGAAGGCGGTCAGCACGGTCAGCAGCTGCCAGGGCGCCAGGCCCAGGCCGGTGATCCAGGTGGCCACGGTGGCCGGCAGGCCGGTGAAGCTCATCGCGCTGGTCAGGAAGGCGGCGCCCATCAGGATGAAGCCGATCATGCACGAGGTGCGCACCGCGCCCATCAGGCTGGCGACGACCGAGGCCCGGGTCAGCGAGCCGCCCACCCCGGCGATCACCAGCGCGCCCAGCACGCCCACGGCCGCCGCTTCGGTGGCGGTGGCGATGCCGGCGTAGATCGAGCCGATCACCGCGACGATCAGCACCGTCACCGGGGCCAGCAGGCGCAGGCGCCTGAAGCGCTCGGCCAGGGGCACCTGCTCGCCGTCGTCGGGCACGCGGCTCGGGTGGCGCCAGGCCCAGAAGGCGATGTAGCCCGAGAACAGCGCCATCAGCATCAGGCCCGGCAGCACGCCGGCGGTGAAGAGCTTGACGATCGAGACCTGGGCCGCGACGCCGTAGACGATCATCACGATCGAGGGCGGGATCAGCAGGCCCAGAGTGCCGGCACCGGCCAGCGAGCCCACCGCGATCGCCTCGTCATAGCCGCGCGCCTTCAGCTCGGGCAGGGTGATCTTGCCGATGGTGGCGGCAGTGGCGGCCGACGAGCCGCTGACCGCCGCGAAGATGCCGCAGCCGATCACGTTGACGTGCAGCAGCCGCCCCGGCAGGCCGCGCACCCAGGGGCCCAGGCCGGCGAACATGTCCTCGGCCAGGCGGGTGCGGTAGAGGATCTCGCCCATCCAGATGAACAGCGGCAGCGCGGTCAGGGTCCAGCTGGCGGTGGCGCTCCAGACGGTGGTGGAGAACAGCAGCCCCGGCGGGGTGCTGGTGAACAGCAGCAGGCCCGCCAGGCCGCAGCCCAGCAGCGCCAGCGCCACCCACAGGCCCAGCCCCAGGGCCAGGAAGAGCACCGCCATCAGGACGGCGGCTTGGGTCAGTTCGGTCATGTGCGGCGACTCCTCACTCGGTGCGCGCGGTCTCTTCGGCGCCGCTGTCCAGCGGCTGGCCGCTCAGCGCCTTCCACAGGCGCTCGGCCAGCAGCAGCGCCAGCAGCACCAGGCCCACCGGCATCGCCAGCTGCGGGATCCACATCGGCACCCGCAGCACGCCCTGCGCCACCTCGTCGTAGCGCCAGGAATCGAAGACGAAGACGCTGGCGTGCCAGGCCGACCAGGCCGCCAGGCCCAGGCCCAGCGCGGTGGCCAGCACCTCGGCGCCGCGCTGGGCACCCGCGGGCAGGCGCTGCAGGATCAGGGTCACGCGGATGTGGTCGCCGTGGCGCAGCGCGTAGGGCAGGGCCAGGAAGGCCGAGGCCGCCATGGCCCAGGCGGCGAAGTCGTCGGCGGCGGGGATCTGGCCGCCGAGCAGGCGCGCGGCGATCTGGGCCAGGATGATCACGGCGATCAGCAGCAGGGCCACGGCGGCGGCCACGCCCGAGGCCGTGGCCAGGCGGTCAAGCAGTTTCATCGGGGGCTCCGGCGCCGCCCGGCGCGGGGCCGGGCGGTCGCATGGGGTGGTCAGGTCAGCGGCGGAAGGCCTCGAGGACCTTGGCGCCGTCCGGGCCGGCCTTCTTCAGCCATTCGTCGGCCATGGTCTGGCCGATCTTGCTCAGCTCGGTGGCGATGGCCGGCGGCACCGGCTGCACCTTCACGCCCTTGGACGCCAGGGTCTGGGTCAGCACGCCGGTGCGCTCGCGGGCGGTGGCCCAGCCGCGCGCCTCGGCCTTCTTGGCGGCGGCCATCACGGCGGCCTGCTGATCGGCCGGCAGCGACTGCAGCGCGCGCTTGTTGGCGATCACGATGGCCTGCGGGATGAAGGCGTGGGCGTCGTAGTAGTGCTTGACGTAGTCCCAGGCCTGGGTGTCCACGCCGGTGGCCGGCGAGGTGATCATCATGTCGACCACGCCGGTGGAGAAGGCCTGCGGCACTTCGGCGGTCTGGATGGTGGTGGGCACCGCGCCCATCAGCGTGACCATGCGGGTGGTCGAGGCGCTGTAGGCGCGGAAGCGCACGCCCTTGAAATCGGCCATGGTGCTGACCGGCTTCTCGGTGAACACGCCCTGCGGCGGCCACGGTGCGCCGTACAGCAGCACCACGCCCTGCTTGTCCAGGCGCGCGGCGATCTGCTCGCGGGCGGCCTTCCAGAGCTTCTCGGAGGCGTCGAAGGAGGTGGCGACGAAGGGGATCGAGTCGATCTCGAACATCGGGTCCTCGTTGCCCAGGGCGGACATCAGCACCTCGCCCACCGGCACGATGCCGGCCTGCACGCCGCGCTTGACCTCGGGGCGCTTGAGCAGCACCGAGTTGGACTGCACCTTGAACTCCAGCGCGCCGTTGGTGGCGGCCTTGACCTCGTCGGCGAACTGGCGGACGTTCTGGGTCAGGTAGTTGGCGTCGGGCTGCTCGGCCGACAGGTTCCAGCTGGTGGTGGCGTGGGCGGGCAGGGCGCTCAGCGCGGCGGCGGCGGCCGCGGTGGCGATCAACAGGCGACGGTTCATCGGCATCCTCGTGGGGCGTGGGGTGGGCGGGGACCTGTGCGGCACGGGGCCGGCAGGATGGGCTCGACTGTCGGGCCGGGCGCCTGCGCTGTCCAACGAGAAATCTTGTTGATCGGCGACAACTTTTGCTGATCGGGCCTGCGGGTTGTCCCGAGGTCAGCCCAGCGGCCGCACCCAGGCCGAGCCCTGGTCGGTGCAGTAGCGCGCCACCACCTCGGCGGTCAGGGCCTGGGCGGCCTGCACCGCCGAGGGGGCCTCGCGCTCGCTGATCGCGGTGATGGTCATCGGCGGCAGGGCGGGGCCCTCGCACAGGCGCAGGGTGCCGGCGGCCAGGTCGGCGCCCACGAACACCGGCGGGATGGCGGCGATGCCGTAGCCGTCGCGCACCAGCTGGACGATGGACTCCACCGACGGGAAGCTGCACACCCGCGGCTCCAGGCCCCGGTCGGCGAACAGGGCCCGCACATGGGCCTGCGGGCTGGAGGTGCGCGAGAAGGTCAGCAGCGGCACCCGCTCGAGCCGCTCCAGGGTCAGCGGGCCGCGGGTCGGCGCCAGCTCGGGGCGGGCGATCCAGTGCAGCGAGAACTCGCACAGCGGCGTCACCCGGTGGTCGATGTTGCCCACGGCGGCCGGGTAGGGGTCGTTCTGCACCATCAGGTCGAGCTTGCGGGCGCGGAAGGCCTCCTGCAGGTTCTTCGCGGTGTCCACCATGATGTCCAGGTCCACCTGCGGGTGCCGCTCGGCCAGCAGCCGCACCAGGGGCGACAGCCAGGTGCGCACCACCGACTCGATCGCGCCCAGCCGCACCCGGCCGGCGGGCGGGGCCTCGGGCCGGGTGCTGGCGCGCAGCGCACGTTCCAGCTCCAGCATGCGCTGGGCCTGGCGCACCGCCTGCTCGCCGGCGGCGGTCAGGGTCAGCCGGCGCTGGCTGCGGTCGACCAGCTCCACGCCCAGGTCGTCCTCGAGGTTGGCGATGCGCTGCGAGATCGCGGCCTGGGTGGCGTTGAGCACCTGCGCGGTCTCGCGGAAGCTGCCCACGCGCGCCAGCACGACCAGGGTTTCGAGGAAGCGGGTGTTCATGGGCGCGGACTTCAGGGGCGGGGGAACCGTCAGGTTAGCAAGCCTCGGGCCCGCCGGAGGCCGGCTCCAGCACCGAGACCCGGTTGCGCCCGGCTGCCTTGGCGCGGTACATGGCCTGGTCGGCCTGGTCCAGCAGCCGCGGCAGGTCGGTGTCGGGCCCGGCCGGGGCCACGCCGATGCTGGCGGTCACCTGGAGGGGCCCGGCCGCGGTGTCGATGGGGGTGGCGGCGATGGCCTGGCGCAACTGCTCGGCCACCCGGGTGGCGGCGGACAGGGGCGTGTCGGGCAGCAGGGCCGAGAACTCCTCGCCGCCCAGGCGGCCGCAGAGGTCGCTGCGGCGCAACTGTTCCTGCAGGCAGCGCGCCACGGCCACCAGCACCTGGTCGCCGGCAGCGTGGCCGTGGCGGTCGTTGACCTGCTTGAAGTGGTCCAGGTCGATGAACAGCACCGCGCAGGGCGCGCCCCGCCGCTGCGCCGCGTGCAGGGTGCGCGCGCCGGCCTCGGTGTAGGCGCGGGCGTTCAGCAGGCCGGTCAGGCCGTCGTGGTGGGCCAATGCCTTCAGCCGGGTGTTGAGGGCGCGCATGCGCTGGAAGTAGGAGATGGAGCGCGCCTGGTAGGTGTGGAACAGCAGGGCCATGTAGGCCAGCCCGACCAGCAGCGTGGCCATGGCGTTGGGCGAGTAGGGGCGCGACAGATGGGCGTTGCCCACCGCCAGCCCCACGCCGGTGAGCAGGGACACCGCCAGCCCGGCGCGCCGGCCCAGCAGCAGGTACACGCCAGGCACGTTGATGAAGAACCACAGCACCCGCAGCTCATCGGTGGCCACGTGGACCAGGGCCGAGCTGAACTCGACCAGGCAGGCCAGCAGGTAGGCCCAGGCCACCGGCCGGAACCAGTCCTTGCGCCCGCGCAGCGCCAGCCACAGCCCCAGGGTCAGCGTGGTGAAGACCTCCATCATCCGCAGATGGCGGGCGTCCATCGGGTTGGCGCCGCTGTGGCCGCCCCAGACGAACAGCAGGGTGCTGAGCGCACCCGACAGCATCAGCAGGCTCAGGAAGCGGAACTGGAAGCCGAGGTATTCCTCGTCCTCGCTGAAGTGGACGGGCCCGAACAGGGCGCGCTCGACCAGGAGCATGGCAACAGGGCGGGCAAAGGGCGACAACCCTCGATCATAGGACCGGGGGTACCCGATGTCTCCCCCGTGACAGGGTCGGGCCGCTTGTCCGGTGCGGCGCGGCTGGCTAGATTGGCCCCAGCCCACCGACCCGCCACCCCCGACCCGGAGCCCGCCCATGACCCACGCCCTGCCGCCCCTGCCCGACCTGCGCCCGCAGGTGTCCGCCGCCGAATGGCAAGCCCGGGTGGACCTGGCCGCGGCCTACCGCCTGATCGCGCTGTTCGGCTGGGACGACCTGGTCTACACCCACCTGTCGATGCGGGTGCCCGACGCGCCGGGCCAGTTCCTGATCAACCCCTACGGCCTGTTCTTCGAGGAGATCACCGCCAGCAGCCTGGTCAAGGTGGACCATGCCGGGCGGCCGCTGCAGGACTCGCCCTTTCCGGTCAACCCGGCCGGCTTCGTGATCCACAGCACCGTGCACGAGGCGCGGCCCGAGGTGGCCTGCGTGATGCACACCCACACCCCGCACGGCGTGGCGGTGGCGGCGCAGGCCGAGGGCCTGCTGCCGCTGTCGCAGCAGAGCGGCTTCATCCTGAACGCCCTGGCGTACCACGACTACGAGGGCGTGGCCCTGCGCGACGCCGAGCGCCCGCGCCTGGCTGCCGACCTGGGCGGGGCGATGTGGATGATCCTGCGCAACCACGGCCTGCTCAGCGTGGGCCGCAGCGTGCCCGAGGCCTTCCAGAACCTCTACCTGCTGGAGATGGCCTGCCGCATCCAGGTGCTGGCGCAGTCCGGCGGGGCGGCGCTGACCCGGGTGGGACGGCCGATCATCGAGGACATGCCGGCCCAGGCGCGCGAGGTCAGCGTGGGCCAGGGGGCGGGCCTGGTGTGGCCGGCGCTGCGCCGGCGGCTGGACCGGCAGCTGCCCGGCTACGACGCCTGATCAGGCCGCCGGCACGAGCTGTCGCTCCAGGAACGCGGGCAGGTCCGCCGCGTCCAGCGGCCGGCTGAACAGGTAGCCCTGCACCAGGTCGCAGTGCAGGTCGCGCAGGTAGTCCAGCTGCGCCAGGGTCTCGACCCCTTCGGCCACCACGGTCAGGCCCAGGGCATGGGCCAGGGTGATGGTGGCGGCGCAGATGGCGGCGTCGTTCGGGTCGCGCTCGATGTCCATCACGAAGCTGCGGTCGAGCTTGAGGTGGTTCAGCGGCAGCTGCTTGAGGTAGGCCAGCGACGAGTAGCCGGTGCCGAAGTCGTCGATCGCCAGGGACACCCCCAGCTGACGCAGTTGCTGCAGCTGCACCGCGGTGCGCAGCGGGTCGCGCATGGCGGTGGACTCGGTCACCTCCAGCTCCAGCGCCGCGCCGGGCACGCCATGGCGCAGCAGCGCGGCGGCCACGGTGGGCGCGAACTGGTCGTCGCGCAGCTGCTGGGCCGACACGTTGACCGCCACCCGCAGCCCGGTCAGGCCGGCACCGCGCCAGAGGGCCAGCTGGGCCAGGGCCTCGTCCAGCACCCAACGGCCGATGGCGGCGATCTGGCCGGTCTCCTCGGCCACCGGAATGAAGCGTGCGGGCGACACCAGGCCCAGGGTCGGGTGCCGCCAGCGCAGCAGCGCCTCGACCGCGTCGGTCTCCAGGCCGGCCACCGCCACCTGGGGCTGGTATTGCAGAAACAGCTCGCCGCGCTCGATCGCGGTGCGCAGGCCCTGCTCCATCGCCAGGCGCTCCTGGCTGGCCAGGTTCATCGCCGGGGTGTAGAAGTGGTAGCCGCCACGGCCCGCGCCCTTGGCGTGGTACATCGCGGCATCGGCTCCCTTCATCAGGGCGTCGATGTCCTCGCCGTCCTGCGGGAACAGGGTGATGCCGATGCTGGCGCCGGTGTGCAGCTCATGGCCCTCGACGCGGATCGGCTGGCGCAAGGCCTGCAGCACCTTGCCGGCCACGGTGGCCGCGGCCGAGGCGCCGCCGTCGCCTTCTTCCAGGCCGGCCAGCACCAGCACGAACTCGTCGCCGCCCAGGCGCGCCACGATGTCGTTGCCGCGCACCACCTGGCGCAGGCGCTGAGCCACCTCCACCAGCAGGGCGTCACCGATGTGGTGGCCCAGCGAGTCGTTGATGTCCTTGAAGCGGTCCAGGTCGATGAACAGCATCGCCAGCCGGCCCTGGTCGCGCCGCGCCTGGGCCATGGCCTGGTCCAGCCGGGCGCGCAGCAGCACGCGGTTGGGCAGGCCGGTGAGGTGGTCATGGTGGGCCAGGTGCAGGATGCGCTGCTCGGCGGCCTTGATCTCCCGGAGATCGATCGCGTGGGCGATGTGGTGGGTGACCTGCCCCTGCTCGTCGCGCACCAGCGAGATCGACATCCACTTGGGTGAGAGCTGGCCGTCGCGCTGGCGGTCGATCAGCTCGCCGCGCCAATGGCCGGTGGCCTGGAGCTGGTTCCAGATGCGGGTGTAGTCCTCGGGAGAGGTGTGGCCCGAGGCCAGCAGGCGCGGGTTGCGGCCCACCACCTCCTCGGGGGCGTAGCCGGACTGCGCGACGAAGGCCGGGTTGACCTCGACGATCTGGTTGTGGGCGTCGGTGATGATGATCGCCTCGCCACTGTGCTCGAACACCTGGGCCAGCAGGCGCATGCGCCGGCGGTCCTCTCGGCTGCGCTCGAGGGCGCGGGTCAGCAGCATGCCGCCCAGGCCCCAGACCAGCATGAAGGCCAGGGACAGGCCCAGGGTGGTGCGGGACTCGGCCTGCCAGCCCTGGAGGTAGTCGGCGTCGGCCAGGCCGACCACCAGCAGCAGGGTGCCCAGACGCATGCGCCGCACGGTGTAGATGCGCGTCACGCCGTCGGGGGTGCGCTCGGCGCGGTAGGTGGCCTGGCGCCAGGCCGGGTCGTTGGCCTGGGCCCTCAGCTCGGGGGTGGCGTTGTCCGCGCCGGGGCGACCGGCGTCGCCCGCCAGGGCGGGGTAGCGCACGATCTGCCGCAGGTTGTCGGCGCTGCGCAGCACCACCGTGCCGGCCGGGCCGCTGTCCACGCGCGACAGCAGCAGCGACAGGTAGGACACCGGGACGGTGGCCAGCACGACGCCGGCCGACTGGCCGTCCGGGTGGTGGAAGTGGCGGGACATGGGCAGGACCCAGGTCCCGGTGATCGGGTTGCGCAGCGGATGGCCGACCGTCAGCTCGCCCCTTGCATGGTCCAGACCGGTGCGGCCGAAGGCCGGCTCCGCGGTGTCGCCGGATTCGCTGCCCAGGCCGCCGAGCACCAGTCGGCCGCCGACGTCGAGCACGTACAGGCCGTCCAGGTCGGTGCGCCGTGCCAGCTCGCGCTGCAGCGCGCCTTCCGCATCCCGGGGGTCGAGGCGCCCCTGGCGGGTCAGCTGCTGTTCCAGCTCGTCCACCACCCGGGACACGCTGTTGTCCAGCGCGCCGATGTGGGCCGCCACGTAGGCTTCGGTCAGCGAGGCCAGGTTCTGGCTCTGCATCTCCGCCCGGGCCAGGGCCTGACCGTGGCTGCGCCACAGGCTGTGCCCGGCCATGGCCGCCACCATCAGCCCGAGCAGCAGCAGACCGCCCCACACCAGCGTGCGGGGCTGGTAACGGGCCAGGCGGCTGAGCGGGCGCGGCGGGGCAGAGGACATGAACACCATTCGGCGGGTTATCGGCAGATCGCCGCCGTCGTTGAGGTCGCGGCTTGTGCAGGTGCGCGCGCAACGCTACCCTGAAGCGGGTCCCCGGCGCTGGCGCCCGGGGGTTTCCCCTCAAACCCACAGGTGCATCCATGTCCTCCGGCAAGATCCTCGTCGCCCAGGGGGGCGGCCCCACCGCGGTGATCAACCAGTCTCTGGTGGGCGTGGTCCTCGAGGCCCGGCGCCACCAGGGCGTGCAGCGCGTCTACGGTGCCCGGCACGGGGTGCGCGGCATCGTCAACGAGGACTTCATCGACCTGACCCAGGAGACCAGCCACAACCTGGAGCTGGTCGCCGCCACCCCCGCGGCGGCCCTGGGCAGCACCCGCGACAAGCCCGACCTGGCCTACTGCCAGGAGATGTTCAAGGTGCTGCGGGCGCACCGGATCGAGCACTTCTTCAACATCGGCGGCAACGACAGCTCGGACACCATCCGCATCGTCGCCGAGGAGGCCGCCAAGGCCGGCTACCCGCTGCGCTGCATCCACATCCCCAAGACCATCGACAACGACCTGGTCCACAACGACCACACGCCGGGCTTTCCCAGCGCGGCGCGCTTCGTGGCCCAGGCCTTCGCCGGTGCCAACCTGGACAACGCGGCCCTGCCGGGCGTGTACGTGGGCGTGGTGATGGGCCGCCACGCCGGCTTCCTGACCGCCGCGTCGGCCCTGGGCAAGAAGTTCCCGGACGACGGCCCGCACCTGATCTACCTGCCCGAGCGGGTCTTCGAGATCCCGAAGTTCCTGGCCGACGTGAAGGCCATGCACGAGCGCCACGGCCGCTGCGTGGTCGCGGTCAGCGAGGGCATCCACGACGCCCGGGGCCAGCCCATCCTGGCCCTGCTGGCCAAGGACCTGGAGCGCGACGCCCACGGCAACGTGCAGCTCAGCGGATCGGGCGCCCTGGCCGACCTGCTGTGCGAGGAGATCAAGCGCCACCTGGGCATCAAGCGGGTGCGCGGCGACACCTTCGGCTACCTGCAGCGCAGCTTCGTGGGCTGCGTCTCCGACGTCGACCAGCGCGAGGCGCGCGAGGTGGGCGAGAAGGCGGTGCAGTTCGCGATGTGGGGCGACCGCAATGGCTCGGTGGCGATCAAGCGCACCGGCTTCTACTCGGCCGACTACGAGCTGCTGCCGCTCGAGGCGGTGGCCGGCAAGACCCGGGTGATGGAGGACGAGTTCATCGCCCCCAGCGGCACCGACGTCACCGACGCCTTCCGCCTGTACCTGCGCCCGCTGCTGGGCTCGGGCATGCCCGACGCCTACCGGCTGCGGCGGGCGATGGTGCCGAAGATCCTCAAGGGGTGAATTCCTCGGTCGGTCCCTGGTCTGCGCTGGCCGGTTGGTCGGTGCGCTCTTGATCTGCTCACGAGGGTGGCGTGGCACCGGCCGCGAGGCAGCGGGCCGGGCGCACGAGGGGCGGTCGGCGCTGGCGCGCCGACTTCCCTGCGGTGCGCGCCGCCTGGGGTGGGCTCGGAACTCCCGCCGCTCGGCTGCGCCTCGCTGTGGTCGAACAGCCGAGCCCAAGTCAGTCTTGGAAGCCTGACCTGCGGTCAGGCCCCCAGGCGGCTGTGCTCCTCGGCGCCCCTCGAATCGCGCCCGGCCCGCTGTCTCGCGGCCGGTGCCAGTTCCATCGTGGTGCACTGCTCGCGTTCGCAGGCCACGCACGGTGGCTGGCGCGGAGGGGGGCTTTGGCCCTGAGCGAAGTAAAGGAGGAGCCCGAAGGGCGGGGGACATGAGAGAAGGGCCAAAGCCCCCCTTCGTGCCTCACCGAAACCCCGGCAGGCGGTCCTCCGTCAACGCCTGAAGATCAGGCCAGCTTCGCCTTCAGCAACTCACCTGCCTGCGCCGGGTTGGCCTTGCCCTTCGAGGCCTTCATGACCTGGCCGACCAGGGCGTTGAAGGCCTTTTCCTTGCCGGCCTTGTATTCCTCGACCGACTTCGGATTGGCGGCGATGACCTCGGCGATGATCGCCTCGAGGGCGCCGCTGTCGTTCATCTGCTTCAGTCCCTTGGTCTCGATGATGGCGTCCACGCCCGAGGCGTCACCCGACCACAGCGCATCGAACACCTGCTTGGCGGCGTTGTGGCTGACGGTGCCGTCCTGGATGCGGCCGATCAGGGCCGCCAGGGTGGCGGGCGCCAGCGGCGCGGCCGCGATGTCCAGGCCCTCGGTGTTCAGTCGCTTGGAGACCTCGCCCATCAGCCAGTTGGCCACCAGCTTGGGCTGGCCGCAGGCGTCACGCGCGGCCTCGTAGAAGCGGGCGAAGGCCAGGCTCTGGGTCATCATCGTCGCGTCGTAGGCCGGCAGTCCGTCCTGCGACACGAAACGCTCGGCCATCGCGCGCGGCAGCTCGGGCATCTCACCCTTCACCCGCTCCACCCACTCGGGGGCGATCACCAGCGGCGGCAGGTCGGGGTCCGGGAAGTAGCGGTAGTCGGCCGAGTCTTCCTTGCTGCGCATCGCCCGCGTCTCGCCCCGGTCGGGGTTGTAGAGCACGGTGGCCTGCTGGATGGTGCGGCCGTCCTCGATCTCGTCGATCTGCCAGTTGACCTCGTAGTTGACCGCGTCCACCAGGAAACGGAAGCTGTTGAGGTTCTTGATCTCGCGGCGGGTGCCGTAGGGCGCGCCGGGCTTGCGCACCGACACGTTGACGTCGCAGCGGAACGAGCCCTCCTGCATGTTGCCGTCGCAGATGCCCAGCCACATCACCAGTGCGTGCAGCGTCTTGGCGTACTCGGCGGCCTCCTGCGCCGAGCGCATGTCGGGCTCGGAGACGATCTCCAGCAGCGGCGTGCCGGCACGGTTCAGGTCGATGCCCGACTGGCCGTGGAAGTCCTCGTGCAGGCTCTTGCCGGCGTCTTCTTCCAGGTGGGCGCGGGTGAGCTGCACCACCTTCTTGCGGTCGCCGACGAAGAACTCCACGCTGCCGCCCTGCACCACCGGGATCTCGAATTGCGAGATCTGGTAGCCCTTGGGCAGGTCGGGGTAGAAGTAGTTCTTGCGGGCGAAGATCGACAGCGGCGCGACCTTGGCGCCCACCGACAGGCCGAAGCGGATGGCGCGCTCGACCGCGGCGCGGTTGAGCACCGGCAGCGTGCCCGGCAGCGCCAGGTCCACCGGGCTGGCCTGGGTGTTGGGCTCGGCGCCGAAGGCGGTGGAGCTGCCGCTGAAGATCTTGGACCGGGTGGACAGCTGGACGTGGTTCTCCAGGCCGATCACGACCTCGTAGCCACGCACGAGTTGCGAAGGAGTGCTCATGCTCAGAATCCTGCGGGGGCGCGGGTGTGCCAGTCGGTGGCCTGCTGCAGCGCGTGGGCGGTGTGCAGCAGCGTGCCTTCCTGGAAGTAGTTGCCGATCAGCTGCAGGCCCACGGGCATGCCGCCCCCTTCAGCCGAATTCGCGAAGCCGGCCGGCACGCTCATGCCTGGCAGGCCGGCCAGGCTGGCCGGCAGCGTGAAGATGTCGGCCAGGTAGGCCTGCAGCGGGTCGCCGCCCTGCTCGCCCAGGTGCCAGGCGACCGTGGGGGCGACCGGGCCGGCGATCACGTCGCACTGGCCGAAGGCGGCCTGGAAGTCGTCGGCGATCATGCGGCGCAGCTTCTGCGCCTGCAGGTAGTAGGCGTCGTAGTAGCCGTGGCTGAGCACGTAGGCGCCGATCATGATGCGGCGCTTGACCTCGGCGCCGAAGCCCTCGGCGCGGGTCTTGCGGTACATGTCCAGCAGGTCGTCGTACTTCGCGGCCCGGTGGCCGAACTTCACGCCGTCGAAGCGGCTGAGGTTGGAGCTGGCCTCGGCCGGCGCGATGATGTAGTAGACCGGGATCGACAACTCGGTGCGCGGCAGGCTGACGTCCACCAGCGTGGCGCCCAGCGATTCCAGCTGCGCCAGGGCGGCGCGCACGGCGCCGTCGACGTCGGCGGCCAGCGCGGCCGGGAAGAACTCGCGCGGCAGGCCCACGCGCAGGCCCTTGAGCGGTTGCGCGGCGGTCGCGCCTTCGCGCGGCGCGGTCATCAGGGCGGCGTAGTCGGCGGCCGGGCGCTCGGCGCTGGTGCTGTCGCGTTCGTCGAAGCCGGCCATCGCCGACAGCAGCCACGCGCAGTCCTCGGCCGAGCGGGCCATCGGGCCGGCCTGGTCCAGGCTGGAGGCGAAGGCGATCATGCCGTAGCGGCTGCACACGCCGTAGGTGGGCTTGATGCCGGTCAGGCCCGAGAAACTGGCCGGCTGGCGGATCGAGCCGCCGGTGTCGGTGCCGGTGGCCGCGGGCACCAGGCGCGCCGCCACCGCGGTGGCCGAGCCGCCCGAGGAGCCGCCGGGCACGCGGCTGGTGTCCCAGGGGTTGCGGGCCGGGCCCCAGGCCGAGTTCTCGTTGGCCGAGCCCATCGCGAACTCGTCGCAGTTGAGCTTGCCCAGGCTGACGGTGCCGGCCGCCTTCAGGCGCGCCACCACGGTGGCGTCGAAGGGGCTGCGGTAGCCGGCCAGCATCTTCGAGCCGGCGGTGGTGGGCATGTCGGCGGTGACGAAGATGTCCTTGTGCGCGATCGGCACGCCGCACAGCGGGCCCACCGGGCCGGCCGCGCGGGCGGCATCGGCCGCGGCGGCGGCGGCCAGCGCGGCCTCGCGGTCCAGGTGCAGGAAGGCGCCCAGGTCGGCGTGGGCCTCGGCGCGGGCCAGCAGCGCGGTGGTCAGCTCGGTGCTGGAGACGGTCCTGTCGGCCAGGGCCTTGGCGGCGGCGGCCACGCCCAGGGTGTGCAGCGCGCTCATTCGATCACCTTGGGCACGAGGAACAGGCCGGCCTCGACGGCCGGGGCGCTGCGCTGGTTGGCTTCGCGCTGGTTGCCTTCGGTGACGGCGTCCTCGCGCAGGCGCAGGTGCACGTCCATCGCCGCCGACAGCGGGGTGAACAGCGGCTCGACACCCTGGGTGTCGACCTTGCCCATCTGCTCGACGATGTCGAAGAACTCGTTCAGTTGCGTGTGCATCGAGGCGCGCTCGTCGGCGGAAAGCTCCAGCCGCGCCAGCAGCGCGATGCGGTCCACATCCTCGTGGGTCAGTGCCATGGTGGTGGGGGCGAGGGGGGTTGTCCGCGGGGCGCGCCGGTGGGGTCGAAACCGCCGGAAACGGCCGCGGGATATGCGTAAAAAACGGGCAGTTCCCCCGGGTTTCCGGGGGCGTTGCGGTATTATCTACGGTTATCCACAACCGTCCGTGGCACGGGTGTGGGCCGGGTCCTTCCGGCCCCCGAACGCCGCCCCGCCGACCCCACCCGATTCATGTGCCGCCCTGTGGCCCCCGGAACCGCCCGTGCGCTCGAAGAAGCGCCGGGGGTGCCGCCACCGGGCAACTCGACCTGACGCTTTCATGTTCCCCTCCGTCCGCCGCTATTTCTCCACCGACCTGGCCATCGACCTGGGCACCGCCAACACCCTGATCTACGTCCGGGGCAAGGGCATCGTGCTGGACGAGCCGTCCGTCGTCTCGATCCGCCACGAAGGCGGCCCGAACGGCAAGAAGACCATCCAGGCCGTCGGCCACGAGGCCAAGGCCATGCTGGGCAAGGTGCCCGGCAACATCGAGGCCATCCGCCCGATGAAGGACGGCGTGATCGCCGACTTCACCGTCACCGAGCAGATGCTCAAGCAGTTCATCAAGATGGTGCATCCGCGCTCGGTGCTCAAGCCCAGCCCGCGCATCATCATCTGCGTGCCCTGCGGCTCCACCCAGGTCGAGCGCCGCGCCATCCGTGAATCGGCCCTGGGCGCCGGCGCCTCCGAGGTCTACCTGATCGAGGAACCGATGGCGGCTGCCATCGGTGCGGGCTTGCCGGTTTCGGAGGCCTCGGGCTCGATGGTCGTCGACATCGGCGGCGGCACCACCGAGGTCGGCGTGATCTCGCTGGGCGGCATGGTCTACAAGGGCTCGGTCCGCGTCGGCGGCGACAAGTTCGACGAGGCCATCATCAACTACATCCGCCGCAACTACGGCATGCTGATCGGCGAGCCCACCGCCGAGATGATCAAGAAGAACATCGGCTCGGCCTTCCCCGGCTCCGAGGTCAAGGAAATGGAAGTCAAGGGCCGCAACCTCTCCGAGGGCGTGCCGCGCAGCTTCACCATCTCCTCCAACGAGATCCTCGAAGCCCTGACCGACCCGCTCAACCAGATCGTCAGCGCGGTCAAGAACGCGCTCGAGCAGACCCCGCCCGAGCTGGGCGCCGACATCGCCGAGCGCGGCATGATGCTGACCGGTGGCGGCGCGCTGCTGCGCGACCTGGACCGCCTGCTGGCCGAGGAAACCGGCCTGCCGGTGCTGGTGGCCGAAGATCCTCTGACCTGCGTGGTGCGCGGTTGCGGCATGGCCCTGGAGCGCATGGAGCGCCTGGGCTCGATCTTCACCAGCGAATAAGCCCGCCCGACAGATGCAGCAGCCGGCACGTCAACCGCGGAGCCGGCTGCCGCGCTTTCGCACTCACCTGTCGCGCTGAGCCGCCATGCCGCTGGGCACCCTCGACCGCTCCCCGCCCCCCTTCTTCCGCCAGGGCCCATCGGCCCTGACCAAGCTGGTGCTGTGCGCCGCGCTGGCGCTGTTCCTGATGGCGGCCGACGCCCGCTTCGCCATGACGCAGCCGCTGCGCGCGGCGATGTCCACCGCGCTGCTGCCGCTGGTGCGCCTGCTGGCCATGCCGGTGGACGGGTGGCGCGGGGCCGCCGAATACCTGCACGGGCTGCAGGTCGCCCAGTCCACCGTGTCCGAACAGAGGGCCCAGCTGGCCCGCCAGTCCGAACATGCCGCCCGCGCCGACCGCCTGGCCGAGGAGAACGCTCGCCTGCGCGGCCTGCTCGAGCTGCGACCGGCCGTCAAGGTGCGCTCCCAGGCCGCCGAAGTCCTCTACGAGGCGCCCGATCCCTTCTCGCGCAAGGTCTTCCTCGACCGTGGCAGTCAGCACGGCATCCTGCCGGGATCGCCGGTCATCAACGAGACAGGCGTGCTGGGCCAGGTCACCCGCGTCTATCCGCTGTCCTCCGAGGTCACGCTGCTGGTGGACAAGGACGCCGCCATCCCGGTGCTGAACGCCCGCACCGAGCACCGCAGCGCGGCCTTCGGCAGCGGCAGCGGCAACGCCATGGAGCTGCGCTTCATGGCCGGCAACGACGACGTGCAGGTCGGTGACATGCTGACCACCAGCGGCGTCGACGGCGTCTACCCGCCCGGCTTGCCGGTGGCCCGGGTGGCCACGGTGGACCGCCGTGGCGACTCGGCCTTCGCCCGCATCGCCCTCACCCCCACCGCCCTGTCCGACGGCGTGCGCCACGTGCTGGTGCTCGAGCCCCTGGCCGCACAGCAGCCGCCGCGTCCGCAGCCACCCGAGCCGGCGGCCTCGCGCCCGCACCGCGGAGGACGCCGCTGATGATCATGCCCCGTGGATCGGATCAGCTGCTGCTGCCGGTCAACCCCGTCTTCCTGTGGTTTTCGCTGTTCGTGGCCCTGCTGCTGAACATGGTGCCGCTGGGCCCGCAGCCGGCGCTGCCCGACCTGGTCGCGCTGGTGCTGGTGTTCTGGAACGTGCACCAGCCGCGCCGGGTGGGCGTGGTGGCGGCCTTCGTCTTCGGCCTGCTGATGGATGTGCACCAGGGCGCGCTGCTGGGCCAGCACGCGCTGGCCTACACCTTGCTGTCCTTCCTGGGCATCACCATCCACCGCCGGGTGCTGTGGTTCAGCCTGGGCGAGCAGGTGCTGCATGTGCTGCCGCTGTTCGCTGCCGCCCACCTGGTGACCGTGGTGGTGCGCCTGGCGGCCGGGGACGGCCTGCCGGGCTGGTCGGCGCTGCTCGCGCCGCTGGCCGAGGCCCTGCTGTGGCCGGTGGTGCACTGGCTGCTGCTGGCCCCGCAGCGGCGTCCGCCCGACCCCGACAAGAACCGCCCGCTGTAAGCGATGACCGAGCTGCGCAACCTGGAGCGCGAGCTGGACCGCTTCCGGCTGCGCCTGTTCGTGGCCGCGGCGTTCGTGCTGGTGGGCTTCAGCCTGCTGGTGACGCGCCTGGTCTACCTGCAGGTGGTGCGCCACGACGAGTTGTCCACCCGCGCCGAGAACAACCGCATCGCCGTGCTGCCGATCGTGCCCAACCGTGGCCGCATCGTCGACCGCCATGGCGTGGTGCTGGCCACCAACTACACCGCCTACACGCTCGAGATCACGCCGTCCAAGGTGCCCGACCTCGAGGCCACGATCAACGGTCTGGCCGAGTTCATCGACATCCAGGCCCGCGACCGCCGCCGCTTCAAGCGCCAGCTCGAGGAGAGCAAGAGCTTCGAGTCGCTGCCGATCCGCAACCGCCTGACCGACGAGGAGCTCGCCCGCTTCATCGCCCAGCGCTACCGCTTCCCCGGCGTGGACGTGAAGGCCCGGCTGTTCCGCAACTACCCGTATGGCGAGCTGGCCAGCCACCTGATCGGCTACATCGGCCGCATCAACCAGGCCGAGAAGCAGGCCATGGAGGACTGGGACGACGAGGCCCAGGCCAACTACCGCGGCACCGAGTACATCGGCAAGCTGGGCCTGGAGCAGGCCTACGAGAGCCAGCTGCACGGCACCACCGGCTTCGAGCAGATCGAGACCTCGGCCGGCGGCCGTGCGGTGCGCCGCCTCAGCAGCCAGCCGGCCACGCCGGGCAACACCCTGGTGCTGTCGGTGGACATCAAGCTGCAGGCCCTGGTCGAGGAGCTGTTCGGGGCCCGCCGTGGCGCGCTGGTGGCGATCGACCCGCGCAACGGCGAGGTGCTGGCCTTCGTCTCCAAGCCCACCTTCGACCCCAACCTCTTCGTCGACGGGATCGACGTCGAGAACTGGCGCGAACTCAACGAGTCGATCGACAAGCCGCTGCTCAACCGCGCCTTGCGCGGCACCTACCCGCCGGGCTCCACCTTCAAGCCCTTCATGGCGATGGCGGCGCTCAACACCGGCAAGCGCGGGCCGTCGGTGATCATCAACGACCCTGGATTCTTCATGTTCGGGGGGCACCGGTACGGCAGTCCCGAGAACGAGCGCGGCGGCGCGATGGACATGCGCCGCTCGATCGTCGAGTCCAGCAACGTCTACTACTACACGCTCGCCAACGAGATGGGCGTGGACCTGATCCACGACCAGCTCAAGCCCTTCGGCTTCGGGCGCCGCACCGGCATCGACCTGGAAGGCGAGGTCACCGGCATCCTGCCGTCCACCGAGTGGAAGCGCCGCACCTACAAGCGCCCCGAGCAGCGCAAGTGGTACGCCGGCGAGACCATCTCGCTGGGCATCGGTCAGGGCTACAACACCTTCACGATGCTGCAGGTGGCCACGGCCATGTCCACCCTGTCCTCGGGTGGTCAGCGCTTCGAGCCGCGCCTGGTGCGCGAGGTCGAGGACCTGGTCACCCGCGAGCGCAAGCCGGTCGAGAAGAAGAGCCTCGAGCCGCTGCCGCTCAAGCCCGAGCACGTGCAGGTGATCCTGCAGGCGATGAACGGCGTGACCATCGGCGGCACCTCCGCCAGGGTGTTCGCCGGCGCCCCGTACCAGAGCGGCGGCAAGACCGGCACGGCGCAGGCGGTGGGGATCCGCCAGAACGAGAAGTACAGCGCCGCCCGTGTGGCCGAGCACCTGCGCGACCACTCGCTGTACGTCGCCTTCGCACCGCTCGATCAGCCGCGCATCGCCCTGGCGGTGATCGTCGAGAACGCCGGCTGGGGCGCGGCGGCGGCGGCGCCCATCGCCCGGCGCGTGTTCGACTACCTGCTGACGGGCCAGTACCCCAGCGCCGAGGACATCGCCGCGACCCAGAAGGGCCAATCGGTGGCCCCGATCGGCAGCCCGCGCCCGGTGGACAGCGTGCCATTGCCCCAGGTCACCGGCAACGCGGTGATGCTGGGCGTGGCCGGTCCCGTGGCGTCCGCGGTCGCCGCAGCGGCGTCGTCGGCGTCGTCGGCTGTCCCCGCCGGGCCGTCCCCTGCCAACCCGTCTTCGGCCGCACGGCCGGCCTCCGGAGGAACGCGATGAGCGTGGTGTTCGAGCGGCCTTCGCTCTGGCAGCGGCTGCGGCCGGTGCTGACGGGCTTCGACCTGCCGCTGCTGGCCGGACTGGTCGCGTTGGCCACGCTGGGCCTGGTGACCATGTACTCCGCCGGCTACGACCACGGCACCCGCTTCGTCGACCATGGCCGCAACATGCTGATTGCCGCGACCATCATGTTCGCGGTGGCACAGGTCTCGCCGCAGCGCCTGATGCAACTGGCGGTGCCGCTCTACACCGTGGGGGTGATGCTGCTGGTGGCCACCGCGCTGTTCGGCATCACCAAGAAGGGGGCGACGCGCTGGCTCAACATCGGGGTGGTGATCCAACCCAGCGAGATCCTCAAGCTGGCGATGCCGCTGATGCTGGCCTGGTGGTTCCAGAAGCGCGAGGGGCAGTTGCGACCGCTGGACTTCGGCGCCGCCGGCCTGCTGCTGGTGGTGCCGGTCGGTCTGGTGGTCAAGCAGCCCGACCTGGGCACCGCCATCCTGATCCTGTCCGGCGGCCTGTACGTGATCTTCTTCGCCGGCCTGTCCTGGCGCCTGATCGTGCCGGTGGTGGTGGCCGGCGCGGTGGGCGTGGCCGCGCTGGTGACCTTCGGGGATGCCATCTGCGAGCCCGACGTCACCTGGCCGATGCTGCGCGAGTACCAGAAGCACCGTGTCTGCACCTTGCTCGATCCGACCAAGGACCCGTTGGGCAAGGGCTTCCACATCATCCAGGGCATGATCGCGATCGGCTCCGGCGGAATCACCGGCAAGGGCTGGATGCAGGGCACCCAGACGCACCTCGAGTTCATCCCCGAGCGGACCACCGACTTCATCTTCGCGGCCTATGCCGAGGAGTTCGGCCTGGCCGGCGTGCTCACGCTGATCCTGACCTTCAGCTTCGTGCTGCTGCGCGGGTTGATGATCGCCGCGGAAGCGCCCACCGTCTTCACGCGACTGCTGGCCGGCGCGGTCACCCTGTCCATCTTCACCTACGCGATGGTCAACATGGGCATGGTCAGCGGCATCCTCCCGGTGGTGGGCATTCCCCTGCCCTTCATCAGTTACGGCGGCACCGCCATGACCACGCTGGGGCTGGGCCTGGGCATCCTGATGTCCATCGCCAAGAGCCGCCGACTGGTCCAGAGCTGACCCGCGGCGCGGCGGTCCCAGGACCCCCCACGGTCAGCATCGAGGCAGCGCCCATCCCACCACAGGCATGGGATGTCTCGCCCGTGCCCACCCTCCTATCCTGACTTCACGCAGGACTTGTGCGACGGCCCTTGAGGAACCAGTCCTCGGCGCGCCGGAGCCGATCGCTTGCGACCGTCCACCTTGCAGGCAGTACTGGCGGGCGGAAGATCCGAAATCCAACCTGACCTTCACCGGAGAGACGACATGCTGAAGACCAAGCTGATCATGGCCCTGTCCCTGGCCGCCCTGGCGGGTGCCGCCCAAGCCCTGCCCAAGGACATCGTGTTCGATGGCTACTGCGACGGCCTGCACCTGGGCAAGAAGACCGCCGACGGTGGCTACAACGGCTACCGCACCGGCTGTGCTTCCGACCTGGCGGGTGGCGGTGCCGCCGGCAAGAACGCCGCCATCACCTATGACTACGCCACCTTGGGCATCCAGCTGACCCTGGTGGTTCGTCCCGACAACACCTGGACCTACTACTACCTGGACGGCTCCGTCCTGAACTCGGGCACCTGGACCGCCGGTATGCCGGCCATCGCGGCGCAGGGCGCCAAGAGCTCGCTGGGCAAGTGACCCCGTGACCCCGTGATCCGGCGCCTTGGCGCCGTTGTCAGAAAAGGGCTGCCCTCAGGGCGGCCCTTTTTGTTGGGTTCCTGCCCTGCTGGCACAGGCTCAGTCGGTGAGTCGGCCGAGCGGTCCGGTCATGCATCCGCGGCCGCGCCGGGGCGAGGCAGCGGGAATCTCAGCGTGAACACCGTGCCCGGCGGATGCGCGCCGGGGCGCGCGTCGTCCACGATGATCTGGGCCCCGTGCTTGTCGGCGATCTCCTTGACGATCGCCAGCCCCAGGCCGCTGCCGTCGACATTGGTGCCCAGGGCCCGGTAGAAGGGCTGGAACACCAGCTCCCGCTCGGCGGCCGGGATCCCCGGGCCGTTGTCCTCGACTTGCAGCACCTGCACCTGGCCGAAGGGGTCGGGCATGACCCGCACCGTCACCGTGCCGCCCTCCGGTGTGTACTGCAGGGCGTTGTCCACCAGGTTGCGCACCAGTTCGCGCACCAGCAGCGGCTGGCCCACCAGCCGGGGCAGGGCGTCGCCGCTCTCGGGGCCCTCATAACCCAGGTCGATGCGGTGCTCCATGGCCTTGGGCACGAAGTCCTGCACCGTCTCGGTGGCCAGCCGGACCAGCCCGAACGACTGTTGGCGCCGGGCCTGCTCCTGGTCCTCGGCGCGGGCCATCGAGAGCAGCTGGTTGACCATGTGCGCGGCCCGCTGGCTCGAGCGGGCGATCTGCTGCAGCGAGCGCTTGACCGACCGGGGATCCATGCCGGCGTCAAGCTCTCTCTGGGCCAGCTCGGCCTGCGTGCGCAGACCCGCCAGCGGCGTCTTGAGTTGGTGCGCCGCGTCCGCCAGGAAGTGCTTCTGGGCGCCCATGGTCTGGTCCAGCCGCGCCAGCAGGTCGTTGATCGAGCGCACCAGGGGGGCCACCTCCTCCGGCGCGTCGTGCTCGTCGATCGGGCTGAGGTCGTGGCTCTCGCGCTGGCGGATGCGCTGCTGCAGGTGGTTCAGCGGGGCGATGCCGCGGGCGAGCGCGAACCACACCAGAAGCACCGCCAGGGGCAGGATCACGAACTGGGGCAGGATGACACCCTTGATGATCTCGGTCGCGAGGCGCGATCGCTTGTCCATGGTCTCGGCCACCTGGACCAGGGCGACGGCGGAGCTCCCCGGTGGACGGATCGCGGCCACCCGCACCGCCTCGTTCTGGATCTGGTCGTCGCGCAGCTGGATGTCGCCGCCGGCCAAGCGTTCGAGCTCGGGGATCGGCAGTTCGCGGTCCCCGGCCAGCAACTCTCCGCGCATGCCCAGCACCTGGTAATACACGCGGTCCACGTCGTCGCTGCGCAGCAGCGCGGCCGCGGACTCGGGCAGGCGCACCGGCGCGCCGGCTGGCTGGGTGCCCGCCTCGAGCGCCATCTGGTGCGCGATCATCCGCGCCATCTGGCCCAGGTCGCGGTCGTAGGGCCGGGCGGCGATGTTCTGCGCCACCAGCCAGGTCAGGGCCACGCTCATCGGCCACAGCAGCAGCAGCGGGGCCAGCATCCAGTCCAGGATCTCGCCGAACAGCGAGTGCTGCTCGCGCGGCTGGGGGCGCGTCGTCGGCAGGGGCGGAAAGACGCGCATCGTTCGTGCGGTGGCCCGGGGCCTCAGCTGGCGATCTTCTCGAGGCAGTAGCCCAGCCCGCGCACGGTGGCGATGCGGATCGGTCCCTGCTCGATCTTCTTGCGCAGGCGGTGGATGTAGACCTCGATCGCGTTGTTGCTGACCTCTTCGCCCCACTCGCACAGGCGGGCGACCAGCTGGTCCTTGCTGACCAGGCGGCCGGCGCGCTGCAGCAGCACCTCGAGCAGGCTGATCTCGCGGGCCGAGAGCTCGACCATCTGCTCGTTGATGTAGGCCACCCGTCCGGTGGCGTCGAAGGTGAGCGGGCCGTGCTTGATCACGCTGCTGGCGGTGCCCAGGCCGCGACGGGTGAGGGCCCGCACCCGGGCCTCGAGTTCCTGCAGCGAGAAGGGCTTGGCCATGTAGTCGTCCGCGCCCAGGTCCAGTCCCTTGACCCGCTGCTCGACCGAATCCGCCGCGGTCAGGATCAGCACCGGCATCGAAGAACCGCGGCCACGCAGCTTGCGCAAGACTTCCAGTCCGTGCATGCGGGGCAGCCCGAGGTCCAGGATCACCAGGTCGAACTCGTGGGAGGCGAGGGCCGCGTCGGCCTCGGTGCCGCTGCTGACCTGGTCGACCGCATAGCCGTTGCCCCGCAGCGACCGCAGCAGTCCGTCGGCCAGGACCTGGTCATCTTCCGCAATCAGGATGCGCATGGGTCGTCTCCGCGAGGCTCTTGTCGTGTGCCGGCACCCGCCGGATGCCTTGATTCTAGGCAGTGCCCGGGGGGGTGTCAGTTGACGCGCACCCGGTACTGTACGAATATCCAGCTTCTGCCATAATCGCCGCACCGAACCAGGAGAACCCGATGGACGCCCCCGCCAAGACCCTCAACCCCGAAAAGGCCAAAGCCCTGCAGGCCGCGCTGGCCCAGATCGAGAAGCAGTTCGGCAAGGGCTCGATCATGCGCCTGGGTGAGGGCGAGGTCATCGAGGACATCCAGGTGGTGTCCACCGGCTCGCTGGGCCTGGACATCGCGCTGGGCGTGGGTGGCCTGCCCCGCGGCCGCGTGATCGAGATCTACGGCCCCGAGTCCTCCGGCAAGACCACCCTGACCCTGCAGGTCGTGGCCGAGATGCAGAAACTCGGCGGCGTGGCCGCCTTCATCGACGCCGAGCACGCCCTCGATGTCCAGTACGCCCAGAAGCTCGGCGTCAACCTGCAGGAACTGCTGATCAGCCAGCCGGACACCGGCGAGCAGGCCCTCGAGATCGTCGACTCCCTGGTGCGTTCCGCCGCGGTGGACCTGGTCATCGTCGACTCGGTGGCCGCGCTGACCCCCAAGGCCGAAATCGAAGGCGAGATGGGCGACCAGCTGCCCGGCCTGCAGGCCCGCCTGATGAGCCAGGCGCTGCGCAAGCTGACCGGCAGCATCAAGAAATCCAACTGCACCGTCGTCTTCATCAACCAGATCCGCATGAAGATCGGCGTGATGTTCGGCTCGCCCGAAACCACCACCGGCGGCAACGCCCTGAAGTTCTACTCCTCGGTGCGCCTGGACATCCGCCGCATCGGCTCGATCAAGAAGGGCGAAGAGGTGGTCGGCAACGAGACCCGCGTCAAGGTCGTCAAGAACAAGGTCTCGCCGCCGTTCAAGGAAGCCGAGTTCGACATCCTCTACGGCGAAGGCGTCAGCCGCGAAGGCGAGATCATCGACCTGGGCGTGAACGCCAAGATCGTCGAGAAGGCCGGCTCCTGGTATTCGTACAACGGCGAGAAGATCGGCCAGGGCAAGGACAACGCCCGCGAGTTCCTGCGCGAGAACCCCGACCTGGCCCGCGAGATCGAGAACAAGGTCCGCGAGGCCCTGGGCGTGCCGACGCTGCCGGCCGACGCCGCGGCCGATTAAGTCCTCAGGCCGTCCGATGGCCCGTGCACCGCTGGGCCTCAAGGCCTATGCCTTGTCCTTGCTGGCCCGTCGGGAGTACAGCCGCTCCGAGCTGGCCCAGCGCCTGAAGGCGCAGGCCCGCAAGCTGACCCTGTGGCAGGCGCAGGACCGCTTGCGGGCCGCCGCCGCGGCCGTCCCCGACCCGATGGCGGCCTTCCTGTCCGGGCCAGAGGATCCGCCCTCGCGGGGGGGCGCATCCGCGCCGGACCCCGAATGGCTCGAAGCCCGCGCCGAAGCCGAGGTGGCCGAGGTCGAGGCGGTGCTCGACTGGCTGGCGCAGCAGCGCTACCAGAGCGACGCGCGTTTCGTCGAAAGCCGGGTCCATGCCCGCGCCGGCCGCTTCGGCCAGGCCCGCATCCGCCAGGAACTGGCGCGCCACGGGGTCGAGCTGGATGCCGACACCGCTCAATCCCTGCGCGAGACCGAGCTTGCCCGAGCCCGCGAGGTCTGGCGCAAGCGCTTCGGCATGCCGGCCACCGAGCCGTCCGAGCGGGCCCGTCAGATGCGTTTCCTGGCCGCGCGCGGCTTCTCGCCCGAGCTCATCCGGCGAGTCGTGGGCGGTCGCGACGAGAACTGAGGCCGTGTTGCGCCGGGCGGCTGCCCTGGGCCGCTTGGGGAGGCCGGCCCGCACAGCGCATGCAGGATGCTGCATTGCAGCATGCGTGCTACAGTGGAATGCTGCCTGTAACACCTTGGTAACCCCACGCGGTGCCTCAGGCTGGCACACAAAAAGCGTTTTGCCGACGTCAGCCAATTGGCAGAAAACTGCCGCACAATCCGGCGCCGGCGAGGCCGTGCAGTGTCGTTTCGCATCCTGAAACCACCGCGCCACCTCTTTCGTCCTGAACTCACGAAAAGCCCCCCATGAAGATCCACGAGTACCAAGGCAAGGAAATCCTGCGCCAGTTCGACGTGCCGGTGCCCCGCGGCTACCCGGCATTCAACGTGCAAGAGGCTGTTGAAGCGGCGCAGAAGCTGGGCGGTCCGGTCTGGGTGGTCAAGGCCCAGATCCACGCCGGTGGCCGTGGCAAGGGCGGCGGTGTCAAGGTCACCAAGACCCTGGACGGCGTCAAGGAACTGGCAGGCCAGATCCTGGGCATGCAGCTGGTCACGCACCAGACCGGCCCCGAAGGCCAGAAGGTCCGCCGCCTCTACATCGAAGAAGGCGCGGACATCCAGAAGGAGTACTACGTCTCCATCGTCACCGACCGCGCCACCCAGAAGGTGGCCTTCATCGCGTCGAGCGAGGGCGGCATGGACATCGAGGAGGTGGCCCACAGCACCCCCGAGAAGATCATCACCGAAGTGATCGATCCGCTGGCCGGCTTCACCGATGACCTGGCCCGCAAGATCGCCGCGGCCATCGGCCTGCCCGAAGGCACGCACGCCCAGGCCATCACCCTGTTCCAGAACCTGTACCGCTGCTACATGGAGACGGACGCCTCGCTGGTCGAGATCAACCCGCTGAACTGTGACTCCAAGGGCAACCTGATCGCCCTGGACGCCAAGTTCAATTTCGACTCCAACGCGCTGTTCCGTCACCCCGAGATCGTCGCTTACCGCGATCTGGACGAAGAGGACCCCGCTGAAGTCGAGGCCTCGAAGTTCGACCTGGCCTACATCTCGCTGGACGGCAACATCGGCTGCCTGGTGAACGGCGCCGGCTTGGCCATGGCCACCATGGACACCATCAAGCTGTTCGGCGGCGAGCCGGCCAACTTCCTGGACGTCGGCGGCGGCGCCACCGCCGAGAAGGTCACCGAGGCCTTCAAGATCATGCTGAAGAACCCGGAAGTCAAGGGCATCCTGGTCAACATCTTCGGCGGCATCATGAAGTGCGACACCATCGCCGAAGGCGTGATCACCGCCTGCAAGGCCGTGAACCTGTCCGTGCCGCTGGTCGTGCGCATGAAGGGCACCAACGAGGACCTGGGCAAGAAGATGCTGGCCGATTCCGGCCTGCCCATCATCGCTGCCGACACCATGGCCGAGGCCGCCACGGCCATCGTCGCCGCCGTCAAGTAAGCCCGGACCGAAGGAACACGAACATGTCGATCTTCATCAACAAGGACACCAAGGTCATCACCCAGGGCATCACTGGCAAGACCGGCCAGTTCCACACCCTGGGCTGCCAGGCCTACGCCAACGGCAAGAACTGCTTCGTCGCCGGCGTGAACCCCAAGAAGGCGGGCGAGAAGTTCTCGGACATCCCCATCTACGGCACCGTCAAGGACGCCGCCGCCCAGACCGGCGCCACCGTCTCGGTGATCTACGTGCCGCCCGCGGGCGCCGCGGCCGCCATCTGGGAAGCCGTCGAGGCCGACCTGGACCTGGCCATCTGCATCACTGAAGGCATCCCCGTCCGGGACATGCTGGAAGTGCGCAACAAGATGAAGGCCAAGGAAGCCGCCGGTGGCAAGAAGACCCTGCTGCTGGGCCCGAACTGCCCCGGTCTGATCACCCCCGAGGAGATCAAGATCGGCATCATGCCGGGCCACATCCACCGCAAGGGCCGCATCGGCGTGGTCTCGCGCTCGGGCACCCTGACCTATGAAGCCGTGGCACAGCTGACCGAAATCGGTCTGGGCCAGTCGTCGGCGGTCGGCATTGGTGGCGACCCCATCAACGGCCTGAAGCACATCGACGTGATGCGCGCCTTCAACGACGATCCCGACACCGATGCCGTGATCATGATCGGCGAGATCGGCGGCCCCGACGAAGCCGAAGCCGCCCGCTGGGTCAAGGACAACATGAAGAAGCCGGTCGTCGGCTTCATCGCCGGTGTCACCGCCCCCCCGGGCAAGCGCATGGGCCATGCCGGCGCGCTGATCTCGGGCGGTGCCGACACCGCCGATGCCAAGCTCGCCATCATGGAAGAGTGCGGCTTCACGATCACCCGCAACCCTTCGGAGATGGGCCGCCTGCTCAAGGGCCTGCTCTGATCGGCCAGCGGCTTGGTCGATGAGCCTGCACAGGCCGCCCACGGGCGGCCTTTTTCGTCTCCCGGATCTGTAATTTCACGCACGACAGCCGTTTTCCCTCGGCCTACACTGCGCGCCTTCCCCCACACCTACAAGCAGAGAGACTGATGGATCAGTTCATGCACGCCGACTTCTGGATCGCGGTCGGTCAAATCATCATGATCGACATTCTGCTGGGCGGCGACAACGCGGTTGTCATCGCCCTGGCCTGCCGCAAGCTGCCGCCCGCGCAGCGCACGCAGGGCATCCTGTGGGGCACCGCCGGCGCGATCCTGCTGCGCGTGGTGCTGATCTTCTTCGCACTGACCCTGCTGGCGATCCCGTTTCTGAAGCTGGCTGGCGCGGCGCTGCTGGTGTGGATCGGTGTCAAGCTGATCGCACCGGGCGATGATGACGACCACGGCAACATCGAAGGAAGCGACAAGCTGTGGGGGGCGGTCAAGACGGTGATCATCGCCGATCTGGTGATGAGCGTGGACAACGTCATCGCCATCGCCGGCGCCGCCCAGTCGGCTGGTGGTGATCACCAGATGCCTCTGGTGATCTTCGGTCTGCTGGTCAGCATCCCCATCATCGTCTGGGGCAGCCAACTGGTGATCAAGCTGATGGACCGCTTCCCGCTGATCATCACGCTGGGTGGCATGCTGCTCGGCTGGATCGCCGGCACGATGGCCGTGACGGATCCGGCCGTCCTCGGTCATCTGCCGACGCTGCCTGCGGCACGACCGGAGCTCCCGCCAGAGGTGGTCTCGGCGGTGCGCTATGGCGCGGGTGTTGGCGGTGCGCTGCTGGTGCTTGGGCTGGGCAAATGGATGCAGGGCCGTGGGTCTGCGTCCTGACCGAAAGACCCGCCAAGACCTGAGGCCAAGAGGCCCCGCGCGATAATGCACGAAGAAGGGGAGTAGCTCCCTGCACCGCCGCCGCCAAGGCGGCGGTTTCGCTTTCTCGTCAATACGAGGGTCCTGCGTGGTCCTCCGGGGAAGCGGGCAAGGCCCGAAGGCCCTGCCGAGCAAGACCTTCGACCCGCACCAACCGCCGGTGTGGATCGGAGGCCCTGTGCGCACCCCATGCGCCGGGTTCGGTCCAGCCGCGGCCGGTGCGTCACCTGACCCACCCCACCGGAGAATCCCATGGACTTCCTCTTCGACCCCCAGCTCTGGATCGCCGTCGGCCAGATCATCATGATCGACATCCTGCTCGGGGGTGACAACGCCGTCGTCATCGCCCTGGCCTGCCGCAAGCTGCCGCCGGCACAACGTGCGCAGGGCATCTTCTGGGGCACCGTGGGCGCGATCGTGCTGCGCGTGGTGCTGATCTTCTTCGCGCTGACCCTGTTGGCGATTCCCTTCCTGAAGCTGGCCGGTGCGGCCCTGCTGGTGTGGATCGGTGTCAAGCTGATCGCACCGGGGGATGACGACGGTCACGGAGAGATCAACGGCAGCGATCGCCTCTGGGGAGCCGTCAAGACCGTGATCGTCGCCGACCTGGTGATGAGCGTGGACAACGTGATCGCCATCGCCGGCGCCGCCCAGTCGGCCGGCGGCGATCACCAGATGCCGCTGGTCATCTTCGGCCTGCTGGTCAGCATCCCGATCATCGTCTGGGGCAGCCAGCTCGTGATCCGCCTGATGGACCGCTACCCCATGATCATCACGGCCGGCGGCATGCTGCTGGGCTGGATCGCCGGCACGATGTCGGTCACCGACCCCGCCATCGTCGGCCACCTGCCCACCGCGGCCGCGGTCGACGGGGCGCCGGCCGAGGTGCTGGCCTGGGTGCGCTACGGTGCCGGCGCGGCCGGTGCGCTGCTGGTGCTGGCGGTCGGCCGCTGGGCGCGCCAGCGCGCGGCCCAGGCCGCCTGAGCCATGCCCCACACAGGGGACAGCGTTCCCCCAAGGTGGGGGAGTGCGGTCCCCGAGGCGCGTGGGGGCCTGTGTTATGGTGCCCCGCACCCCCAGCACCCCAGACGGGACTCAAGCGCCGATGGCCGCCACTGGCACAGGTTTCTGGCAGCGTGCGCGGCGCCTCTTGCCGTGGACCCGCCTCGATGAGGCCGAGCCGGACCGACCGGTCCGGCTGCCTGCGGCATTCGCCGGCCTGACCTTCGGCGGCTACCCGGTCGAGCGCTCGCTGGCGCACGGGGCCATGGGAGACCTGTTTCTCTCCCGTGACCCCGCGTCGGGCCAGCCGCTGGCGCTCAAGACGGTGCGCCTGGGCACCGATCCGCTGGCCCGGTCCCGCTTCCTCGCCGAGGCCGCCAGTGCCAGCCGTCTCCGCCACCCGGCCATCGTCGCCACCCATGCCTCGGGGGTGCAGGGCGCCGTGGCGTGGATCGCGATGGAGTGGGTGCCGGGACATGACCTGTCTCGGCACACCGAACCCGCTCACCTGCTGCCCTGGCGCCAAGTGCTCGACCTGATGCTTCAGGTCGCGGACGGCCTCGACCATGCCCACGCCCGCGGGGTGCTGCACCGCGACCTCAAGCCCTCCAATGTGCTGGTGCAATGGGACGCGCCGCAGGCCAAGATCGCCGATTTCGGCTGTGCGCGACTGGACGAGGCCGCCCGCAGCCGGTCGGGGCTGATGCTGGGCACGCCGATGTACCTGGCGCCCGAGCAGGTCACCGGTGCGCCGCTGGATGCCCGCACCGACCTGCATGCCCTGGCCCTGATGACCTGGCAGCTCCTGACCGGTCGCTCGCCATGCGACGCCGCACAGCTTTCAGGATTGCTGCAGCAGATCGTGCACCGACCGGTGGAGCCGCTGGCCGCCGTCCGGCCGGAGTTGCCGCCGTCGCTGTCCGCTGTCCTCGCCAGGGCGCTGTCCAAGGACCCCGACCAGCGACAGGACGGTCCGCTGGCCTGGTCTCGTGAGGTCCGGGCGGCCATCGCGGCCCCGTCGCCCACGCCCGTCGCGGTCGGCTCAGGAATGCCAAGGCAAAATGACTGACCCCGCTCCACCCGCCACTCCCCTGACCAGCGCCGTGCCGATCACCCTTGAGTTCGCCAGCCTGACCGACACCGGTCGGGCGCGCAGCAACAACGAGGACGCGGTCCGGGTGGACGCCCTGTTGGGCCTGGCCGTGCTCGCGGATGGCATGGGGGGTTACAACGCCGGCGAAGTCGCCAGCGAGATGGCCGCCCAGCGCGTCCTCTCCGAACTCGGCGGCTGGCTGCGCCAGGCGCCCGGGCCGCACGACGACGAGACCCTGCGCGTCGCCCTGGAGCGCAGCGCCCAGCTCGCCAACCGCGAGGTCTTCGAGGCCGCGGCCAGCCGCCCCGAGTACCACGGGATGGGCACCACGTTGGTCACCGCCCTGTTCGCCACCGACTCGGTTTGGGTGGCCCACATCGGGGATTCCCGGGCCTACCGGCTTCGCGGGGCCTACTTCGAACAGCTGGGTCGCGACCACTCCCTGCTGCAAGAACAGATCGATGCCGGCCTGCTCACCCCCGAAGAGGCCAGCTACTCGATGCACCGCAACCTGGTGACCCGGGCGGTGGGCGTCGAGCCGGAGGTCCTGGTGGACGTGCATGCCCACGATCTGCGGCCCGGTGATGTGGTGCTGCTGTGCTCCGACGGGCTGTCGGACATGCTCCCTGACGTGGTGATCGCGCAACTGATGCGGGCCAACGAGTCCCTCGAGGCGATGGCCCGCGCCCTGGTGGACGCTGCCAACGCAGCGGGCGGTCGGGATAACATCGCCGTCATCGTGGTCCGGGTGGGCGGTGGCCTGTCCCGGGCGGGCCGCGGATGGTGGCCGTTCCGGCGCTGAGCGCCACGGCCAGGCCCCACACAAGAAGACAACCCCAGAGGATTCGCATGAGCAAGTTGGTCGTCTCCCTCGACAACGTGGTGATCAAGGAGTTCCAGATCACCAAGGACCGCACCACGCTCGGCCGCCGTCCATACAACGACATCGTGATCGACAACCTCGCCGTCAGTGGCGAGCACGCGGTGCTGCTGGCCGTGGGCGAGGACGTCTACATCGAGGACCTCAACAGCACCAACGGCACCTACATCAACGGCAAGGCGATCAAGAAGCAGCTGCTGGTCCACAACGACACCGTCGAGATCGGCAAGTACCGCATCAAGTACCTCGCCGATGACGGGGCCGACTACGAGAAGACCATGGTCCTTCGCCCGGGCTCCATGAGTGCCGCCGGGCCGGCCACCGTGCCGCCGTCGATTTCCATGCTCCCGGCCTCGATCAAGGTGCTCAACGGGGGAGCCGCGGGCCGAGAGGTGCTGCTGACCAAGATCGTCACCACGGTGGGCAAGCCGGGCCTGCAGGTGGCCTCGATCTCCAAGCGCCCCACTGGCTATGTCCTGGCCCACGTCGAAGGCAGCAGCCGTCCCACCATCAATGGCGATCCCCTGGGTGACGAGGTCGCCTCGCTGAAGAACGGGGACGTCATCGACCTGGCGGGCACCCAGATGCAGTTCATCCAGGGCTGAGCCCCGGATCGGGTCGGTCTCGCCGCGTCGTTCCCAGGCGATGTTCCGACTCGCGGGCCGGCTGGCTCCCTGGCTGCTGGCCCTGGTCCTGGGCCTGTTCGGGGCGCACCATGCGCTGATCGCGCCCTCGGGCCTGCTTCAGCGCCTGGAGTGGGTCTCCGATGACCTGCGCGCGCGGGCCGCGTTGCCGCCCCCCTCGGGGCCGCATCCGGACATCGTCATCGTCGATGTGGACGAGGCCAGCCTCGAGCGCCTGGGCCGCTGGCCCTGGCCGCGCACCCGGTTGGCGCGGCTGAGCGACGAATTGCTCGGTCGCCAGCGCGTGGCCGCACTCGGCTTCGACATGGTCTTCACCGAGCCGGACGACGGTCACCATGGCGAACTCCTCGAACGCCTGGGGGCGGACCCGTCCCGCCGGGCCCTGCTGGAGCAGTGGCGCCGCCTGACCGACGGCGATGCCCCATTGGCCGAGGCCCTGCGCGGCCGTGCGGCCGTGCTGGGCTGGTACCTCAGCGCCGACCGTGGCGGCTCGCGCGCCGGGGTCTTGCCCGAGCCCCTGCTGACCCTGCCGCCAGGGAGCGCGACGCCGACCCTGCCCCGCTGGGATGGCCATGCCGCCAACCTGCTGCGACTGGCCGATGCCGCCCCCCGCCAGGGCTTCTTCAACGCCCAGGTCGATGACGATGGCGTGGTGAGGCGGGTGCCGGCCGTCGCCCGCCTGGATGATGCCCTCTACCCATCGCTGGCCCTGTCGCTCTGGTCGCTTGCCGTGGGCGAGCCGACCACCGAGGTGGTCTGGCGCGATGGCATCGGCGGTCGGGTGCCGGTGGCGCTGCGCCTGCGCTCGGCACAGGGCGAGCGGCGCCTGCCGCTGGACGAGCAGGGCACCTGGCGGGTGCCCTTTCGTGGCGCGGCCGGCCCCCAAGGGGGCAGCTTCCGCTACATCAGCGCGGCCGACCTCATCGAATCGCGGCTGCCCGCGGGTGCCTTGGCCGGCCAGCTCGTGCTGCTGGGCAGCTCGGCACCCGGTCTGGCCGACCTGCGTGCCACCCCCATCCACCCGGCGATGCCGGGCGTTGAAGTGCATGCCCACTTGCTCGCAGGCTTGCTGGACGGGCACCTGGTCCCCAGGCCGGACTGGGCGCCTGCCCATGAAGCGGCCCTCTTGCTGGCGACCCTGTGCCTGATGACCGTGATCGCGCGCCGGCTGCCGGTGCCGACCGCCCTGGCCTCCGGGGTCGGGGTCCTGCTGCTGGTGGCGGGCCTCACCCAGCTGCTGCAGCACCGCGCGGGTTGGTGGTTGCCGCAGGCGTCGGTGCTGTGCCTCGGTGGGTTGCAATGGGTGTTGTTGATGGCGGCCCGACTGCAGGGCGAATGGCGGCGACGCCACGACCTCCAGGACCTGTTCAGCAGCTACCTGCCGCCCGAGCGGGTGCGGCAGCTGCTGCGTGAGCCCGGCAACCCGATCACCGCCGAGAACCGCGAGCTGACGCTGCTGTTCTGCGACCTGCAGGGTTTCAGCGCCCTGGCCGAGCGGCTGCCTCCGCTGGCGTTGCGCGACCTGCTCAACCGATTCTTCTCCGAATCCGGTGACATCGTGCTGGCGCAGGGCGGCACGCTCGACAAGTTCATCGGCGATGCCGTGATGGCCTTCTGGGGGGCCCCCCTGCCACAGCCGGACCATGCCGCGCGCGCGGTGCGGGCGGCGATGGCCCTGTCGGCGCACCTGCCGCAGCTCAACCGCCACCTGCAGGCGCAGGGGCTGCCGCCGGTGGGTTTCGGCATTGGCCTGGCCACCGGTCTGGTGTGTGTCGGTGACCTTGGCTCCCGTCGCCGGCGCAGCTACACCGCGGTGGGCGACGCGGTGAACCTCGCGGCCCGCCTGGAGGCCCTGACCCGCGAGACGGGCGTCGGGCTGCTGGTCGCCGACAGCACCTGCGAGGCCGCCCGCCAGGCGCTGCCCGACTGGCTGTGGCTGGAAGTGGACGAGTGCCGGGTCCGGGGCCGCAGCCAGCCCGTGACGGTCTTCACGCCCCTGGCGCCGCAGGCGGCCCAGGCCGATGCGATCCGGGACCAGGTGCGCACTTGGCACCTTGCGCTGGCGAGCGCCCGGCAGCAACATCGCGCCTTGGCGCTGGAGCACCTGGAGGGGCTGCAGCGGCTGACCTCTCTCCATCCTGACGCCACCATCCCGGGCCTTGACCGTTTGGTCGATCGCCTGCGGGATCGGCTTTCCCGTTCCGCTTCATGAGTTCGCTGTCCTGCCCCACGGCCCTGTCTCCGCACTGTCCGGTCACCACGACCGAGGCGCCGGCCGTCGTGCGGGTGCTGGGGTGCTCGGGATCGATCGCCCGGGACTGCCGCACCACCGCGTTCCTGCTGGATGACGACGTGCTCATCGACGCCGGGTCGGGACTGGGTGACCTGGCGCTCGATGAGCTGCTGGCCATCGACGACATCCTGCTGACCCATTCGCACCTGGACCATGTGCTGGGGGTGCCCCTGCTGGCCGACAGCGTGATGCGTCGGCGCGAGGGTCGCGGGCCGATCCGCGTCCATGGCCTGCCCCAAACCTTGCAGGCGCTGCGCCAGCACCTGTTCAACGACGTGCTGTGGCCCGACTTCACGCGGCTGCCGCGTGCCGACCGTCCGGTGCTGGAGTTGCGGCCGCTGCAGTGCGGTCAGTCCCTGCAGGTGGGGGCGCGGCGCCGTTCGGTCCAGGTGCTGCCGGCCTGCCACACGGTGCCGGCGGTGGGCTACGCCGTGCTGGGTGCCCGCGGCGCCTGGGCCTTCACCGGCGACACCGGACCCTGCCCGGCGCTCTGGCAGGCCTTGCGGCAACTCCCGGTGCCCCTGCGCCAGCTGGTCATCGAGATCGCGTTTTCCGAGGCCGACCGGGAGGTGGCCGCCGACAGCCGCCACCATTGCCCGTCGTCACTGGTGGCCGAGCTCGCCCAGCTGCCCGCAGGGGTCGAGGTGCAGCTCACCCACATCAAGCCCGGCGAGATGGGTTCCGTCCTGGCCGGGCTGGCGGCACGCCTGGGCAGCGACCACGGGCTGCGCCCCCTGGCCGCCGGCCAGCGCCTCCAACTCCCCTGACGGTCCACTGACAACTCTTGTCACCTCGGCCTCAGGGTGACAAATTGCGGAGCCCCGGACTGACAGGCCTGGTCGAATTGCAGGGGTTTCACGGGTCTTTTCCGGGCATTCCGAGCTGGCACGGTAGCTGCAAGGATGGGTTCATACAGATCTGGTCTGTATTTCACCCACCTCCTCACAAGGACCTACACATGAAGCGCGTTCAACAGGGTTTCACTCTGATCGAACTGATGATCGTGGTCGCGATCATCGGTATCCTGGCTGCCGTCGCCCTGCCGGCCTACAACGACTACACCACCCGCGCTCAGGTCTCTGAAGCGGTGGAACTGGCCGGTGGCCTGAAGCAGCCGCTGTACGACTACACGATCGACAAGAACGCGCTGCCGACCGGCTATGTGGCTCCCCCGGCCAACCCGGGCGCCACCGAAATCAGCGCCACCCGGACCGGCCGCTACTCGGCCTTCACCTCGGTGACGGGCACCCTGCCGGCCATCACCATCACCTACACGATGACCCAAGGCCAAGCCTCGGGCCAGACCATCGTCTTCAACTCGGCCGACAGCGGCGCGACCTGGGAATGCGTCACGGGCAGCACCGTGACCATGAAGTGGCGTCCGAGCGCTTGCAAGAGCACCTGATGTCTGGTGTTGAGGGGCCTGCCCCTCGCACCTGAAGGAAAAGGCCTCCCGATGGGAGGCCTTTTTCGTGGCTCTTTGCCCGTTGCCTATGGATGGGCGAACCGTCCTAGGGAGAGGTCGAGGAACTGCTCGGCTGGCAGATGGCGAGGGGCGCAGCGGTCGACGGCTCTGAACCAGCCCAGGTAGTGGTGCAGGTAGCGGGTGGCCACGCCGCGGAAGCGGCGCAGCCAGCCCTTGAGGCGCGAGTGGTAGGCGTTGACGTTCTGGATGTGCCAAGGCCCACGCACGCGCGGACCCGTCGTCATGTTCAGGGCGTGATGCTCGATGCCCATGGCACTGGCCGCGGTGGCCATGGCCGAACTGCCGTCCGTGCACAACACGGCGTCCGCGGCGAGCACGGTACTCAGAGAGGCCAGGATCTCACGCTTGGAGGCCCGCCCGAGGATGAAGTCAGTGCTGCCGCCGGAGCGGTCTCGGGCCACCAGCACAGGAACATGGTCGTCGCTGGTGCCACGGGTGCTGGCGTGGCCGCCACGGCGCCGGGGAGCGCGCCCGCTCACCCGCTGTCCCTTGGCAGAGCGCAGGATGAAGGTCTCGTCCGCCTCGGCGATGCCGCTGAGCAGCGCCGACTTGGCCTGCTGGGCCAGGCTGAGGAAGCGATGGCGCCAGCGGAACGCAGTGCTCGGCGACACCTGCAGGCGCTCAGCGGCCTGGTGCACGCTCAGGCCCTCATCCAGCACCCGGGCCTGTGCCAGCCATTTGTGACGCTGACGCAGTCGGGCCAGTGGCGTGGCGGTCAGGGCGTTGAAGGTCTTGCCACAGCCTCGGCACTTGTAGCGCTGCAGTCCGTCAGCCTGGCCGTTGCGCACCACCCGCTCAGCCGCGCAGTGCGGGCAGCCCGGCTTGGACGCGCCTGGCTGGTCAATCTGGGCGAGCACCAGCTCGCGCTCGTCCGGCGTGTGCAGTTGCGCCAGCAGCGCATGCCGTTGCCTGGGGCTGAGTTCGTCCAGACGTTCCAGCCACCGCTTCCAGTCCTTCTCCTGCATCGCGCTCTCCAGGCCTTCCGGCTTGTCGCCGTACGCCTGTCACGATGCCCTGCCACTGGCTCATGGCGTGCGACCGTCACCACCTAACGGGCAAAGAGCCAGGAAAAAGGCCCGCACGAGGCGGGCCCTGGAAGCGCAGCGAGCGACCGCGTCAGGCGCGGGCCGATCGCAGTTGCAGCGACATCTCGCGCAGGGCAGCCACGCCGCTGGCCTCGGCCCGGCGGCACCAGTCCTGCAGATCGGCCACCAACTGCTCGGCCGAGCAGTTGGTGCGGGTCCAGAGCTGGCGCAGTTCCTCCCGCATCGTCACCAGCTTCTGCAGCGCTGGCGTGCTGGCCAGCACGGCGTCCAGGCGCTCGCGCACGGCGGTGGGGATGCGGTCAGCGTCGCGGTGCAGCCAGCGCTCGGCCAGGCGCAGGTCGGACCAGGCGGCACCTTTGGCGGCACCGGTTTCCTTCAGGCGGGCCAGTTCGGCCGCCACGGTGCGGCGCAACTCCTTGCCGTAATTGGCCATCACCTCGTAGCGGTTGGTGATGATGACCTCGAGGGTCTTGGCATCGGCCTGCGCCTTGGCCGAACCCAGCACCAGCTGCGGCGCGGTCTTGCGCACCTTGGCCCAGCCCAACATTTCGAGTGCACGGATGTAACCCCAACCGATGTCGAACTCGTAGGGCTTGACCGAGAACTTGGCCGACGTGGCGTAGGTGTGGTGGTTGTTGTGCAGCTCCTCGCCACCGATCAGGATGCCCCAGGGCGAGATGTTGGTGGACGCGTCCGGCGCCTCGAAGTTGCGGTAGCCCCAGAAGTGGCCGATGCCGTTGATGACGCCAGCAGCCCAGATCGGGATCCACAGCATCTGCACCGCCCAGATCGTCAGGCCCCAGCCGCCGAACATCAGCACGTTGGCGATCAGCAGCAGGCTGACGCCCAGGGCGCTCCGGCCGGTGTAGACATGGCGCTCCAGCCAGTCGTCGGGTGTGTTGTGACCGAACTTGCTCAGCGTCTCGGCCACCTTGGCCTCGGCGCGGTAGAGCTCGGCACCGCGCAGCAGCACGGTGTCGATGCCGCGGGTCATCGGGCTGTGCGGGTCGTCGACGGTCTCGCACTTGGCGTGGTGCTTGCGGTGGATGGCCACCCACTCCTTGGTGACCATGCCCGTGGTCAGCCAGAGCCAGAAGCGGAAGAAGTGCGACGGCACAGGCCCCAGCTCAAGCGCGCGGTGCGCCTGGGCGCGGTGCAGGAAGATGGTGACCGCGGCAATGGTGATGTGCGTCACCACCAGGGTGTAGACCAGCAACTGCCAGCCCGAGGCGTGCAGCAGACCATTGGCGGCAAAGTCCGCCAGCGCGGAGAGCGCTTCGTTCATCGTGTCGTGTGTCCCAACCAGTCGAAGGGCGGCGACGGCCGCCCGGTGCCGCAATTTTAGGCGCCTGCCCGGTCAGGAAACCGGGTAATCGCCCCAATCGCGGCCGGGAATCACGTGATGAATCTCAAGCCTTGCGCTGCCAGGCGGTGGCAAAGAAGCCGTCGGTCTGGTGGCGGTGCGGCCACAGGCGCAGGTGGTGGCCGCTGACCAGCTGCTCGGCGCCACTGACCTGGGCGGCCTGCAGCAGCTCCAGAGCGGGCATGGGCTGGAACTCGGGGTGGGCGGCGCTGAAGGCGTCGGCGATGCCCTCGTTCTCGCGCTGCAGCAGGCTGCAGGTGGCGTAGACCAGCCGGCCGCCCGGCTTGACCAGGCGCGCCGCGCTGTCGAGGATCGAGGCCTGCTTGACGCACAGCTCCTCCAGGGCCTTGGGCGACTGTCGCCACTTGAGGTCGGGGTTGCGGCGCAGCGTGCCCAGGCCCGAGCACGGGGCGTCGACCAGCACGCGGTCGATCTTGCCGGCCAGCCGCTTGATGCGGTCGTCGCGTTCGTGGGCGATGACCGCCGGGTAGACGTTGGACAGGCTGCTGCGGGCCAGCCGGGGCTTGAGGTTGTCCAGGCGGTGGCCCGCCACGTCAAAGGCGTAGAGGCGCCCGGTGTTGCGCATCATGGCGCCCAGGGCCAGGGTCTTGCCGCCGGCACCGGCGCAGAAATCCACCACCATCTCGCCGCGCTTGGCGCCGGTCATGGCCGCCAGCAGCTGACTGCCCTCGTCCTGGACCTCGACCCAACCCTCGATGAACAAGGGGAGCTTCTGGAGGGCCGGCTTGCCCGCCAGCCGCACGCCCCAGGGCGAGTGCGGGGTGGCGGCGGCTTCATGGCCGGCAGCGGCCAGGGCCTCGAGGACGTCCTCGCGCTTGGCCTTGAGCAGGTTGGTGCGCAGGTCCAGCGGCGCGGACTTCTCCATGGCCGTGACCAGGTCCCAGAACTCGTCGCCGAGCTCCTCGCGCAGCGGCTGGGCCAACCAATCGGGCAGGTTGTGGCGCAGCTTCTCGGGCAGGGCGCTGCGGTCCAGGGCCTGGACCTCGGCCAGCCACTTCTGCTCATTGGGACCCAGGGCGCTGCGCAGGAAGGTGTCACTGCCCTGCCAGGCCAGCATGGCCAGGCGGCGCTCGAGCGCCCCGCTGCCGCTCTGGGCCAGGTGGGACAACAGCAGGCGCTGGCGCAGCACCGCATAGGCGGTCTCGGCCAGGGTGTGGCGTTCGCGTGGCCCCAGGGTGCGGTGGCGGCGAAGGAAGGCCGACACGGTCTGGTCGGCGGGGGCGTCTAGTTTCAGGACCTGGCGAAGGAGATCGGTGGCCAGGTCCAGCAGGGCGTTCGGGTGCATCGCGGGATTATCCCCGCTGTGGCTCAGCCCAGCAGCAGTTGCGAGGCGCCATCGTGGTGGCGCACCCGGCCGTCCTGCACGGACAGGCGGTCTTCGACGAACCAGCGCGCCGCCAGCGGGTAGAGCCGGTGCTCGGATTCCAGCACGCGGGCCGACAGCGAGGCTTCGTCGTCGCCGTCCCGCACCGGCACCACGGCCTGCGCCACGATCGGTCCGTGGTCGAGTTCGGCGGTGACGAAGTGCACCGTGGCCCCCACCGCCTTGACGCCCGCCTCCAGCGCCCGGCGGTGCGTGTGCAGGCCGGTGAACGCCGGCAGCAGCGAGGGGTGGATGTTGAGCAGACGGCCGTCGTAGTGGCGCACGAAACCCGGGGTCAGGATGCGCATGAACCCGGCCAGCAGCACCAGGTCGGGGGCGAAGCGGTCGATCTCGGCGGCCAGCGCGGTGTCGAAGGCCTCGCGGTCGGCGTGGGCCTTGTGGTCGACCACGGCGGTGGCGATGCCTTGTTCGGCGGCCCAGGCCAGGCCACCGGCGTCGGCCTTGTTGCTGATGACGGCGGCGATGCGCGCGGGCCAGCCCTCGGCGGCGCAAGCCTGCACCACCGAGCGCATGTTGCTGCCGCGGCCGGAGAGCAGGAGGACGATGTTCTTCATGAGGCCGCGCAGTGTACCGGGCGCGGCGACAATGCCCCGATGTCCGCTCCCGTCCTGATGGTCCTGGCCTCTCTGCTGTTCGCCGGCATGGGGGTCTGCGTCAAGCTGGCCTCGGCCCAGTTCAACACCGGCGAGATCGTGTTCTGGCGCGGCTTGATCGGCATGCTGTTCGTGCTGTCGCTGGTGCGCCTGCGCGGCGGCACGCTGCGCACCACCGTGCCCCTGATGCACCTGACGCGCGCCGGCGTCGGCGTGACCGCCCTGATGCTGTGGTTCTGGTCCATGTCGCAACTGCCGCTGGCCACCGCGGTGACCCTGAACTACATGTCCTCGGTCTGGATGGCGCTGTTCCTGATCGGCGGCGCGATCCTGCTGGGCGCCAGCCGGGTCGACCTGCGCCTGGTCGCCACGGTGATGGCCGGCTTCGCCGGGGTCGCCCTGGTGCTGCAGCCCTCCCTGGCACCGGGACAGGCCGCCGGCGCGCTGGCCGGCCTGCTGTCGGGCATGGTCTCGGCCCTGGCCTACCTGCAGGTCACGGCGCTGGGCCGCAGCGGCGAGCCCGAGTACCGCATCGTCTTCTATTTCTCGATGGGCGGCGCGCTGGCCGGCCTGGCCATGGCCTGGGTGCTGGGCACGCCGTTCCGGGGCTACACCCCGGGTGGCGCCGGGCTGCTGCTGGCGATCGGCCTGCTGGCCACCAGCGCGCAGATGGCGATGACCCGGGCCTACGCCATCGGCCGCACCCTCAGCAACGCCAGCCTGCAGTACCTGGGCATCGTGTTCTCGTGCATCTTCGGGGTCACCCTGTTCGATGACCCCCTGACCCCCCCGGCGCTGGCCGGCATGCTGCTGATCATCGGGGCCGGCGTGGTCGCCACCCGGCTGCGCCAGCAGGCGGCCGCCGACGCCCCGGACAGCACCGCCGACGCCTGACCCCGCCCCACAAGGAGCCCGCCATGTTCTCGCACCCGCCCCTGATCGAAGCCCAGGAACTGCGCCGCCGCCTGGACGCGGGCGAGCCGGTCGTGCTGCTGGACTGCGGCTTCGACCTGACCGATCCGGCCGCCGGCGGCCGGGCCTTCGAGGCCGGCCACCTGCCGGGCGCACGCCACCTGCATCTGGACCAGGACCTGAGCGGCGCCAAGTCGGCGCGCGGCCCGATCGACGGTGGGCGCCACCCTCTGCCCGAACGCGAGGTGCTGGCCCGCCGCGCCACGTCCTGGGGCGTTCAACCGGGCCGCCTGGTCGTGGCCTATGACGCCCAGGGCGGCTGCTACGCCGCGCGCGCCTGGTGGCTGCTGCGCTGGCTGGGCCACGACGCCGTGGCCGTGCTCGACGGCGGCCTGGCCGCCTGGCAGGCCACCGGGGGCGTGCTGCAGGCCGGCCCCGGCCCGGCCCCGCTGGACGCCGCGCCCTACCCGGCTGGCGCACCCGCCATGCCCACCGTGGACGCCGCCCGCCTGCTGGCCGAACCCGGCGCCCGCCTGGTGGTGGACGCCCGAGCGGGCGAACGCTTCCGGGGCGAGGTCGAGCCCCTGGACACCCAGGCCGGCCACATCCCCGGGGCGGTGAACCGCTTCTTCAAGGACAACCTCGGACCCGACGGCCGTTTTCTGCCGCCCGAGGCCCTGCGCGAGCGCTTTGCAGGCCTGGGCGTGCCTGCGGACCACATCGTCCACCAATGCGGATCGGGCGTGACCGCCTGCCACAACCTGCTGGCGATGGAGGCGGCGGGGCTGTCCGGCAGCCACCTCTACCCCGGCAGCTGGAGCGAATGGTCGGCCGACCCCTCACGGCCGGTCGAACGCTCGGCTTGACGCGGGTCAAGACCGCTGGACGGCGGCGCAGGACACTGTGGGCATGGGCCGGCATCACCGGCAACACCACCGCAAGGAGCCCCGCATGTACACCAACATCCTCGTCCCGACCGACGGTTCCGACATCACCGCCAAGGCCGTGCAGACCGCACTGAGCCTGGCCAAGACCCTGGGCGCCAAGGTCACCGCCATCAGCGTGAAGGAGCCCTTCCCCTACAGCGCGATCTCCGAGATGCAGCCGGTGCCGCCGCAGGAGTTCTATGACGCGCAGGAGCGCATCGGATCGGCGCGCGTCAAGGCCGTCGCCGAAGCCGCTGCTGCCGCTGGCGTGGCCTGCGACGCCGCCACGGTCGAAGCCGTCCACCCCTGGGAAGCCATCGTCGAGCACGCCAAGGCCCAACGCTGCGACCTGATCGTGATGGCCTCGCACGGCCGCCGTGGCGTCAGCGCCCTGCTGCTGGGCAGCGAAACCCAGAAGGTCCTGACCCACTGCCAGGTGCCGGTGCTGGTCGTCAAGTGAATCCGCGGGCTGGCGCCCCGGCGCCAGCCTGTCCCCGCCGCCCTGGCGGGACTGGCCAGGGGCAAACCGCCCGCCGGCCATGTCACCGTGCTGCAGCCCCCCGGACGCCCCGAGGCGCGACGCGGATCGAGGGCGCGTACCGACCCGCCCTCAGCCCGGCAGGCCGACCCCCTTCAGAGCCGCCCTCAGTGCGCGTGCATCACCCCGATGGCCAGCACGATCACCCCCAGGCCGGCGGCGATCCAGGCGACTTGGCTGAGCATCTCGCGCCAAGGCATGCGGCGCTGCATCTGGGGGATCAGATCGGCCACCGCGACGTAGATGAAGCTGCTGGCCGCGATCACCAGCAGGAAGGGGTACACCTCCTGCCAGAGGCCCAGGACGAAGTAGCCCAGGACGCCGCCGACGACGGCGGCCAAGCCTGACAGCGCGTTGAAGAACAGCGCCTTGCGGCGGCTGAAGCCGGCGTTCAGCAACACGATGAAGTCGCCGACCTCCTGAGGAATCTCGTGCAGGACGATGGCCAGCGAGGTGGTCAGGCCCAGCCAGGGGTCGGCGATGAAGGCCGCGGCGATGATGATGCCGTCGCAGAAGTTGTGGATGCTGTCCCCGACCAGCACGCTGTAGCCCCCACGACCGGCCTGCTCGGCATCGTGGTGGTGGTGGTGGTGGTGCCCGTCGCCCTCGTGGTGGTGGTCGTGGCGGTAGAGCTCGGCCTTCTCCAGCAGGAAGAAGAACAGCAGTCCGCCCAGCAGCGTCGCGAACAGGGTGTGGCTGTCCACCCCGCTCTCGAAGGCTTCGGGCAGCGTGTGCAGCAACGCGGTGCCCAGCAGCACGCCAGCCGACAGGCTGACCAGGTGGCGCACCACCCGACTGAGCACGCTGATGGTCAGCGAGGCGGCGACGAGGACGGACAGGGCGCCGCCGATCAGGGTGGCCAGGACGATGTAGAAGAGGGTCATCAGGGGCGGAAAAGAGGCCCGCCCCGGCAGGCCAGGACAGGTGTTGGGGTGACCTCAGGCCACCCCGTGGGTGCGCAGCCAAGCCAGGCACTTCGACCAGCCCTGCGCGGCCGCCTCGGCCCGGTAACTGGGCCGGTAGTCGGCGTGGAAGGCGTGCGGCGCGTCGGCGAAGACCACGAACTCCGAAGCCTTGGCCGCCGCACTGCCCTGGGCAAGTGCCGCTTTCATCTTAGCAACGCTGTCAAGCGGGATCCCGGTGTCCTTCTCCCCGTACAGGCCCAGCACCGGGGCCTTGAGCTCGGCCACCAGTTCGACCGGGTGGCGAGGCGTCAGCGGGGAGCTCGCCCCCTCCAGGCGGCCATACCAGGCCACGCCGGCCTTCACCGCCGCGTTGTGGGCGCTGTACAGCCAGGTGATGCGCCCACCCCAGCAGAAGCCGGTGATGGCCAGGCGGCCGGTGTCCATGCCCTGCGCACGGGCCCAGGCGACGGTCGCATCCAGGTCGGCCATGACCTGCGCATCGGGCACCTTGGCGATGACCTCGGACATCAGCCGGGCGATCTCGGTGTAGGCGCCCGCGTCGCCCTGGCGCACGAACAGCTGGGGCGCCACCGCGCAGTAGCCCAGGTGGGCCAGGCGGCGGGCCACGTCGGCGATGTGCTCATGGACGCCGAAGATCTCGCTGACCACCAGCACCACCGGGGCGTTCTTCAGGCCCTGGCGCACCGCCCGGTAGGCGGGCAGGCGGAAATCGCCCACGGGGATCAGCACCTCGCCCGCGTCCAGGCCCTCGGCCGAGGTCTTGACCACGGTCTGCGCGCACACCGGCAGCGCTGCCGCGGCAAAGCCGGTGCCCAGGGCCGCCCGAACGAAGCCGCGCCGGTCCAGGCCGCTCACGCCCTCGGCGGCGCCCAGCAGGGCCTCGCCATCCACTCCCAGTTGATGCATCGACATCGGAACACCTCCAGCGCTTGGTTGGGCCCGCAGGACCGCGGGCGTGAAATCGTGCCGGGATTCTAGGAAGCGCCCCCCGCCCCTGTCGTGTCCGGGGGGACTGTCATGCGGCAGGGGCACAATCCCCGGCCATGCCCAGATCCGTTCCCACCCTGCCCGCTCCCGATGGCCCGCTGGCCGCGATCGACATGGGCTCCAACAGCTTCCGCCTGGAGATCGGCCAGGTCCGCGGCCACCGCTACCAGCGCCTGCTCTACCTGAAGGACACCGTGCGCCTGGGCGCCGGCCTGGACGAGCAGCAGCACCTGACCGAGGAGGCGATGGAGCGCGGGCTGTCCAGCCTGCGCCGCTTTGCCGACCACCTCGCCGAGATGGCACCGGGCCAGGTCCGCGCGGTGGCCACCCAGACGCTGCGGGAGGCGCGCAACCGCAACGCCTTCCTGCTGCGTGCCGAGGCCGCGCTGGGCCAGCCGATCGAGGTGATCTCGGGCCGTGAAGAGGCCCGCCTGATCTACGCCGGCGTGTCCTTCCTGCAACCCTCGGCGCAACCCCGGCTGGTGATCGACATCGGCGGCCGCTCCACCGAGATGATCCTCGGACAGGGCCGGGCCCCGGGTGACGCCGAGTCCTTCCAGATCGGCAGCGTGAGCCTGTCGCTGCGCCACTTCCCCGGCGGGCACCTGACGTCGGAGGCCTTCCGAGCGGCCCAGGTGGCGGCGGGCGCCGAGGTCGAGGAGGCGCTCAGCCAGTTCGCGCCCGGCCGCTGGCAGGAGGCCCTCGGCTCCTCTGGCACCGCGGGCGCGGTGGCCGACGTGCTGCGCGCCAGCAAGGTCAGCGACGGCACGATCACGCCGGCCGGCCTGCGCTGGCTGATCGAGCGCTGCCTCGAGGCCGGTCATGTCGACCGCCTGGAGCTGCCCGGCCTGAAGCCCGAGCGCCGCGCGGTCCTGCCCGGCGGCGTCGCGATCCTGTACACGCTGGCCGCGCATTTCCGCATCGACCGGCTGCTGCCGGCCAAGGGCGCGCTGCGCCAGGGCGTGATCGTCGACCTCCATGACCGTCTGCTGGCGCGCCAGCCCCAGGCGCGCAGCCAGGACCTGCGCGAGGATTCGGTGCGGGCGCTGCAGCAGCGCTTTCAGGTGGACGGCGCGCAGGCCTTGCGCGTGGGCCGCGCGGCGATGGACCTGCATGCCCAATGCGGCGGCGACGACGAGGGAGACGCCGAAGCCCTGGACGAGCTGCGCTGGGCGGCCGCGCTGCACGAGATCGGCCTGATGGTGTCGCACCACGACCACCACCGCCACAGCGCCTACCTGCTGGCCCACGTGGACGCGGCCGGCTTCTCGCAAAGCCAGCAGCGCCGCATCGCCGACCTGGTGCTGGGCCAGCGTGGCGGCCTGCGCAAGCTGGAGGCCGCGCTCCAGCGTCCGGCCTTCGCGCTGCAGCTGCTGGCCTTGCGCCTGGCGGCCATCGCCTGCCATGCGCGCCAGGAAGCCCCACCCACCCCCTTCACCCTGCGCCGGCGCGGGGGCGCCGTGCGCCTGCTGCCCGCCAACGGCCTGAGCCCCCGCACCCTGTACCTGCTGCAGCAGGAAGCCGAGGCCTGGTCGCGCAGCGGCGTGCTGGACCTGCAGCTGGCCTCCTGACGGCCGGCCCCGGTTCGGTCGGTCGGCTGGTGGGCCGGCCGAACGGAAGCGGCCCGGCGGCGCGGGCCTTGCGTCACCAAGGACCTGAAGAGACAGGGCAGACGGCGCCCACGGGTCGAGTCGGGCCCGAGGACCCCGCGGTCTGCCTGGCGTGGCCGAGGCGGTGTCTCGGCGCCCCTGCGGTCAGACCAGCCGGCGCGCCCAATCCTCGGCGGAAAAGCCCACCGTCACCGCGCCGTCGGCCCACTCGACCACCGGGCGCTTGACCACGCTGGTCTCGGCCTGCATCAATGCGCAGGCGCTGGCGGCATCGGAGACCTCGGCCTGGCGGGCCGGGTCCAGCTTGCGCCAGGTCGTGCCCTGGCGGTTGAGCAGACGCTCCCAGCCCACGGCCGCGACCCAGCCCGGCAGGCGGTCGGCGGGAACCCCGGCCTTCTTGAAGTCGTGGAATCGGTGCTCGACACCGGCCGCCGCCAGCCAGGCTCGGGCCTTCTTGACGGTGTCGCAGTTGGGGATGCCGTAGAGGGTGATCATGCCGACATCGTAGCCGGGGCCTCCCAGCCGGTCGGCAGTTCGCGCCGCTCGCGGGCGCTCTGGCGCCCCAGGTCCAGCAGGCGCATCACGTCCAGCACCGGCCCGGCCGGGACCGGGTTGGCGGACTGTCCACGCACCGCGTCACGCAGCGCCGCGTAGAAGGCGGCGTAGTCGCCGGCCCGCTGGGGCGCGGCCTGCGGTGCCGGCTCGGTGCCCGCGACCGCGTCAGGCGGCAGCACCAGCAGCCGGCCGGGGCTGGGGTCCACGCCCCAGGGGTGGCCATCACCGGGGAAGCGCCCGGCCTTGAGGGCGTCCTCCTGGCTGTCCAGCCCATGCTTGACCCAACTCCCTCGGCTGCCATGCAGCACGAAGCGCGGACCCGGCTGCGCCGCCAGCATGCTGGCGGACAACTCCACCCGCAGGCCATCGGCCCAGCGCAGCCGCGCGGTGAAGGCATCGACCCCCACGCCGCCCGGACGCTCGACCCACAGGTCGGCGCCGACGGCCTGCGGCCGCCCGAACAACTGCAGCGCCTGGTCCAGCAGGTGCGGCCCCAGGTCCATCCACAGACCGGCGCCCGGCCCGTCGCCTTCGCGCCAGCGCGCCCGCACCTGGGGCCGGAAGCGGTCGAAGTGCAGCCGCGCACTGCGCACCGTGCCCAGCACGCCGGACCGCAGCAGGTCGCGCGCCGTCAGAAAGTCGGCATCCCAGCGGCGGTTGTGGAAGACCGACAGCAGCAGGCCGCGGCGCTCGGCCTCGTCCACGAGCTCGCGCCCCTGGGTCTCGTCCAGCACGAAGGGCTTGTCGATCAGCACCGCGCAACCGGCGCGCAGGGCGGCCAGGGCCAGCGGGTGGTGGGTGTCGTTCGGGGTGGGGATGACCACCAGGTCCAGGTCGCCCCGGGCCAGCAGGGCCGCGGGGTCGGGGTGCAGGTCCACGGCGGGGCCCAGCGCGGCACGGGCCTCGTCGGGGCGAGAGGTGGACAGCGCCACCAACTGCAGTCCCGGGGTGTGTCGGATCAGTGGGGCATGGAAGACCTGGCTGGCCCCGCCCCAGCCCATCAGGCCCACGCGCAGCGCGGGCTGAAGGACGTCAGGGCAGGCGGTGTCTGGAAGCGGGCTCATGGGTCGAATTCTGCAGCCCGCGGTCCGGTCCACCAGGCACCACGCCAGGCCGCCCGGCTCCGAGTCCGAGACCACCGGGAACGCGCCCCCGCGGCGAACGATCCGGACCCAGGCCGCCTGGAGCGGTGCGGTCCGACCCAGCGGGCCATGGGCGGCGGCGTCGAAGGGCGCGCCGGGACGATGGAGGCGGTCACCGCATCGACCAGGGCCTGGGAAACGGGAACGACGAGCGGGCGCGTGCAGCCGCCGACGACGCTGACCGAGGCCTCCACCATGATCAACGGGCCTGGCCTGATCTCGCCCGGGGCCAGGCCGTCGATCACCCGGACCGCGGTGGTCCCGTGGTGCTGCGCCGCCGCCCCCTGGTACGCCACGGGCAGGACGGCACAGACACCGCCGACAGTGGGCAAGGTCGCCTGGGCGACGCAGGGTCCCAGGCGGGCCGATTGGCCGCGGGCGCTGGCAGCGGGGCCGGCGCCACCAGGGCGCCGCCGTCGGGGGACCGTCATCGATCACCGCCGGCGGGCGCCATCCCGCCAGCCCATGCCCACCCCGCCGGGGACGAAGGCCAGGGGCCTCCATGACCGCATTCGCGGCCGCCCCCTCAGCGCACCGCGCCGGTGGTGTTGACGTACAGCGCGTACACCGAGTGCGTGGCGGCCATGAACAGGCGGTTGCCCTTGGGGCCGCCGAAGCACACGTTGGCGCAGCGCTCGGGCAGGTGGATGTGGCCGATGGCCTGGCCCTGGGGGTCGTAGACCCGCACCCCGTCCAGCGCGGCCGGGTTGGCACCGGCCGAGCCGTCGCTGCCGAAGCCGCACCACAGGTGGCCGGTCGCGTCGCAGGCCATGCCGTCGAGCGCGCCCGGGCCGTCGGCGTCCACGTGCAGGCGGCGCGCGCCCAGGCGGCCTTCACCCAGGTGCTCATAGGCCCAGATGCGGCGGTGCGGCAGCGCCCGGCTCTCGATCACGTACAGGGTGCGCTCGTCCGGCGAGAAGCACAGGCCGTTGGGCCCGTCCAGGTCGTCGATCACGCAGGCCAGGGCGCCGGTGGCGGCGTCGACGCGGTAGACGCCGTGCGGCCGCTCGGCCGCCGCGGGCGCGCCCTCCCACCAGCCGCCGATGCCGAAGTCGGGGTCGCTGAACCAGACCGAGCCGTCGCCGCGGCAGACGGTGACGTCGTTGGGCGAGTTGAGCCGCGCGCCGTCGAACTGTTCGGCCAGCGGCACCACCCGGCCGTCGTGCTCGGTCCGGGTGACCGAACGCGACAGGTGTTCACAGCTGATCAGCCGCCCTTGCCCGTCGCGCGCATGGCCATTGGCGTGGCGGGCAGGCTGACGGAACACGCTGACCTGGCCCGAGCAGTCGTCCCAGCGCAGGACGCGGTCGTTGGGGATGTCCGAGACCAGCAGGTAGCGGCCGTCGCCGAACCAGACCGGGCCCTCGGCCCAGCGCAGGCCGCAGAACAGGCGCTCGACCGAGGCGCTGAACAGCCGCAGCTTGAGGAAATCGGGGTGCAGCACCTCGACGGCCGGGTCGGGGCAGCGCAGGCTCAGGGGGCCGCAAGCGGTGTCCATGGCCATCGTCACTCGCCCGCGAAGAAGGGACCGGTGCGGACGAAGGCCCCCCCCTGGAGGCGCACCGCGGGGTCGCTCAGGTCCAGCCGGGGCTGGCGAGCCTCGACCTCGGCCCGGAAGGGCTCGGAGCTGTCCAGCGGGCGGTAGCCCAGGTGGCGCGCGCTGGTGTTGTCCCACCAGGCGCTGCGGTTGTCGCTCAGCCCGTAGACCACGCTGTGGCCCACCACCGGCGCGGTCAGCGCGGCGCGCAACAGGCGTTCGGTGTCGTCGAAGCTCATCCAGGTGGCCAGCATGCGGCGGTCGCGCGGGGCCTCGAAGGCCGAGCCGATGCGCACGCTGACGGTCTCCAGGCCGTGGCGGTCGAAGTAGAGCTGCGCCAGGGCTTCGCCGAAGGCCTTGGACAGGCCGTAGAAGCCGTCCGGGCGCACCGGGTCGCGGGGGCTGATGACCTCATCCTGGCCGTAGAAGCCGGTGACGTGGTTGGAGCTGGCGAAGACGATGCGGCGCACGCCGGCGCGGCGGGCGGCCTCGTAGAGGTTGACCGCACCGTCGATGTTGCCGTCGCGGATCTGCTCCCAGGTCTGCTCGGTGGACACGCCGCCCAGGTGCACCACCGCGTCCACGCCCTGCAGCAGGGCCATCACGGCGGGCCGGTCGGCCAGGTTGCAGACCACGCGCTCCTCGCCGGGACCGGCGGGGGCGAGGGTGTCGCTCAGGTCGCTCACCCGCAGGGTGTCGCACCAGGCCTGGAGTCGGGGACGCATCTGGCGGCCCAGGTGGCCGGCGGCACCGGTCAGCAAGAGGCGGCCGAAGCGCAGGGGGGTGGAATCGGTCATGGAAGGATCCTGTGGAGGGGCGCTCAGCGCAGCAGGCCGGGCAGCCACAGCGAGAAGGCGGGGACGTAGGTGACCAGCACCAGGCTCAGGCCCAGTGCGGTGTAGAACGGGGCGATGGTGCGCATGACCTGGCCGACGGAGATGCCGCCGATGGCGCAGCCGACGAACTGCACCGAGCCCACCGGCGGCGTGTTCAGGCCCAGCGCGCAATTGATCAGCATGACGATGCCGAACTGCAGCGGGTCCATGCCGAACTGCTGGGCGATGGGCAGGAAGATCGGGGTGCAGATCAGGATGGTGGGCGCCATGTCCAGAAAGGTGCCCAGCACGAACAGCAGCAGGTTGATCATCAGGAAGATCACCCAGGGCTCGGTCGAGATCGACTGCATCAACTCGCCGGTCTTCTGCGGCACCTCGTACAGCGCCAGGAAGTAGCCGAAGGCCGAGGAAATGCCGATCAGCAGCAGCACCACGCCGGTGGTCTTGCAGGCCTTGGCGCAGGCCTTCAGGAAATGGTGCAGGTCCAGCGAGCGGTAGGCCAGCAGGGTCACCAGCAGGGCCCAGCCCACCGCCACCGCGGCCGACTCGGTGGCGGTGAACGCGCCCGAGAGGATGCCGCCCAGGATGATGACCACCACCAGCAGGCCCGGCAGCGAGGCGACGAAGGCCGCCAGCACCGCCGACCAGCCGGGGAAGGCACCGGCGGTGGCATAGCCGCGCTGACGTGCCACCCACCAGGCGGCGGCCAGGTTGCACAGCGTCAGGATCAGCGCCGGCACCACGCCGGCCAGGATCAGGCCCAGCACGCTGACCGAGGCGATGCCCGAGGTGGCCAGGGTGAACAGGATCAGGTTGTGCGAGGTGGGCATCAGCGCCCCGACCAGCGAGGCGTGGGTGGTCACGTTCACCGCGTAGTCGGCGTCGTAACCCTCCTTCTTCATGAGCGGAATCATCACGCTGCCCATGGCCGACACGTCGGCCACCGGCGAGCCCACCACGCCGCCGAACAAGGTGCAGCCCAGCACGTTGCTCATGCCCAGGCCGCCGCGCACATGGCCGACCAGGCTGTTGGCGAAGCGCACGATGCGCTCGGCGATGCCGCCGTACAGCATCAACTCACCCGCGAAGACGAAGAACGGGATCGCCAGGAAGGAGAACACCTGCATGCCCCCGACCATCTTCTGGAACACCACCGCCACCGGCAGACCAGCCGCCAAGATGGTGGCCACCGAGGACAGGCCGATGGCGAAGGCCACGGGCACGCCCAGCAGCAGGAGCAGCGCGAAGCTCGCGCACATCACGGTCAATTCCATCGCCTCACTCCCAGGCCGGCGTCACCTCGGTGCCGCGCCACAGCGCCACCAGGTGCTCGATCGAGAACAGCACGATCAGCGCGCCGGCGATCACCAGCGGGACGTAGTCGATGCCATCGGGCACCGGCAGCATCGGCTTCTTCTCGCCCCACTTGGCGCTGGCCCATTGCCAGCCCGAGTGGCACATCAGCGCACCGAACACGCCCACCAGGACGTGGATCAGCATCTCGATGCGGTGCTGCCAGACAGTGGGCAGCAGCGCCACCATCGACTCCAGGCCGATGTGGCCGGCGTCGCGCACGCCCACCGCCAGGCCGAAGGCCGTGACGAAGAGCACCAGCAGCAGGGCCAGGTTCTCGGCCCAGGTGGGGGTGTCGTTGAGCAGGTAGCGGCCAAAGACCTGCCACTGCACGCACAGGATCACCGCCAGCAGGCAGGCGATCGCCAGGCCCAGGCTCAGCCTGGAGAGCCCGGCACAGAACTTCGTGTACATGGGAAATGCCTTGGGTGGGCGCGCGGGGCCGCCGGCCCCGCGCCGGGGATCACTTGGTGTCCTGCACCGCCTTGACCAGGCGCTTCATGTCGGGCGTGGTCATGAACTTCTCGTAGACCGGGGCCATCACCGACTGGAACGAGGCCTTGTCGACCTCGACGAGCTGCACGCCCTGGGCCTTGACGGTGGCCAGCGAGCGGGCCTCCTGCTCGTCCCAGCGGGCGCGCTGCACGGCCACGCTTTCGCGGGCGGTGGTGCGCACCAGGTCCTGCTCGGCCTTGGACAGCTTGTCCCAGTGGATCTTGGACATCAGCAGCATCTCGGGCGCCATCGAGTGCTCGGTGCGGCTGTAGAACTTGGCGGCCTCGGCATGCTTGGCGGTGTCGAAGGACGGCAGGTTGTTCTCGGCGGCGTCGATCAGGCCGGTCTTCAGGCCGGTGTAGACCTCGCCGAAGGGCATGGGCGTGGCGTTGGCGCCCATCGCGCCCACCAGGGCCACCCACAGGTCGCTCTGCTGCACCCGGATCTTCAGACCCTTGGCGTCGGCCACGGTCTTGACCGGCTTCTTGGCATAGATCGAGCGTGCACCCGAGTCGTAGAAGGCCAGGCCGATGAAGCCCTGGGCCTCGCAGCTCTTCAGGATCTCCTCGCCCACCGGGCCATCCAGCACCTTGCGCATGTGCTCGACCGAGCGGAACAGGAAGGGCATCGTCGGCACCTGGGTCAGGGGGCAGACGTTGTTCATCGGGCTGATGTTGACCCGGGCCATCTCCAGCGCGCCGATCTTGACCTGGTCGATGGTCTCCTTCTCGGTGCCCAAGGCGCCCTTGTTGTAGACCTTGATGCGGAACTTGCCGCCGCTGCGGCTTTCCAGGGCCTGGCCCATGGCCTTGACCGCCACCACCGTGGGGTAGTCGTCGGCGTTGTGGATGTCGGCCGAGCGGAACTCGACGGCGTGGGCGGCCAGGGTGGCCAGCGAAAGGGCGGCGGCGAGGGCCGCCCGGGCGAATCCGGTCATGGGTGTCTCCTGCTCGGTTGTACGACGACTGATGTCTGGACGAGATTAAACGTTTAACTCGACGCTCCGTCAATGCGGCTTTCAACAGGGATTTCCACTAGTCGTTTACTGGAGGGAAGAGAAAGGTAAACGTTACCCTTGCCGCGTTAACATGCCGGCATGAGCCCCGCCGACACCCCCTCCCCGCCCGGCAGCCGTCGCCGCAAGGCCGCCACCATCCGCGACGTGGCCCAGGCCGCCGGGGTGTCCACCGCCACGGTCTCCAAGTTCATCAACGGCGGTCAGCGCTTCACCCGCGAGGTCGAGGACCGCCTGACCACCGCCATCCGCGAGCTGGGCTATGTCTCCAACCCGATGGCCCGCGGGATGATCACCGGTCAGACCGGCAACGTCGGCATCGTGATCCTGGACATCCTCAACCCGCACTTCACCAGCCTGGTCAAGGGTGCCTCGCGGGTGGCGCAGCAGGCTGGCCTGAACCTGCTGTTCGCGGATGTGGCCGAGGGCCAGTTGCCCGAGCTGGAGATGCTGCAGGCGCTGAGCCGTCGGGTGGATGGCCTGATCGTCAGCGCCCGCCTGTCGGATGGCGCGATCGACTGGCTGGCGCAGTCCGGCCCACCCACGGTCTACTACGGCGGCCGCCCGGCCCGACACCAGGGCCACAGCATCGGCACCGACAGCCTGGAGGCGGCGCAGATGCTGGGCCGCCACCTGCGCGAGCTGGGCCACCGCCGCATCGCCTACGTCGGTTTCTCCGGCGCCCGCTGGAGCGCCCAGCGCTGGGCCGGTCTGCAACAGGCCTTCGCCGGCAGCGGCGGCGAGCTGCGCCTGCATGACGTGGGCGCCCCCACCCCCGCCGAGGGCGAGCGCATCGCCTCGGAGGTGCTGCTGGGGTCCGAGCCCCCGGACGCCGTGGTCGCCTACAACGACCTGCTCGCGCTGGGCCTGATGGGCCAGGCCCCGGTGCTGGGGCTGCGGGTGCCGCAGGACGTCTCGGTGGCCGGCTTCGACAACATCCTCTATGCCCGCTACGCCAACCCGCCGCTGACCACGGTGGACATGTCGGGCGAGACCATGGGGGCCACCGCCATGCAACGCCTGGTCGAGCGCATCCGGGGCGCCGCCGAGGACGGTGAGCACGACGCCCTGCCCCCGCGGGTGCTGGCGCGGGGCAGCACGGTGCGGCGGGGCTGAGGGCCTGCGCCCGGCAGAAGCGGCGGCCTCCGGGACGACCCCGGGTCACGAGGGCCTGGGCGCGCGGCCTGCATCTTGCGTGCAGGGCAGGTTCCACCCCTTCCCTGTTCCCAATTCGGACACGCGTGATGCATTTCGACATCGTCATCGTCGGCGGCGGCGCCGGTGGCCTGGAACTGGCCGCCATGCTCGGCCGCCGCCTCGGCCGAAAGGAGGGGCGCGAACGCGTCCTGCTGATCGACCGCGCCGCCTTCCACATCTGGAAGCCCACCCTGCACGAGGTCGCGGCCGGCACGCTCGACGCCCATCAGGAGGGCCTGAGCTACACCATCCTGGCCCGGCGCAACCATTTCAGCTTCACGCTGGGGGAGCTCGAGGACCTGGACAGCGCCCAGCGCCGCCTGGCGCTGCGCGAGGTGCGCGACGAGCACGGCGCCACCATCATCCCGGCGCGCAGCATCAGCTACCGCTGGGCGGTGCTGGCCATCGGCAGCGGTTCCAACTTCTTCGGCACCCCCGGCGCCGAGCACGCGTTCGTGCTGGAGCAGGCGCAGGACGCCGAGCGCTTCCGCCAGCGCCTGCTGGCCGCTTTCGTGCGGGCCTCGTTCTCACCCCAGAAGCGCCTGGGCGTGGCCATCGTCGGCGCCGGCGCCACCGGGGTCGAGCTTTCGGCCGAGCTGATCGAGGCCCACCAGGAACTGCTCGAGGGCCTGGGCAGCGAGCAACGCTTCCGGCTGGACATCAGCGTGGTCGAGGCCGGCCCGCGGATCCTGGGCGGCCTGCCACCCAAGATCTCCGAGCAGGCCACCGTGGCGCTGCAGCGCAAGCAGGTGCAGGTGCTCACCGGCACCAAGGTGCTGTCGATCGGCCCCGACGGCCTCCAGACCAGCCAGGGCCATCTCCCGGCCGACCTGATCGTCTGGGCCGCGGGCATCAAGGCCGCCGACAGCAACCCCCGCTACGGTCTGGCCACCAACCGCTCCAACCAGTTCGTGGTCAACGAACGGCTGGAAACCAGCGCCCCGGGCCTGTACGCCATGGGCGACTGCGCCGCCTGCGCCTGGGAGGGCGACAAGCTGGTGCCCGCCCGTGCCCAGGCCGCCCACCAGCAGGCCACCTACCTCCTGGCGGTGCTCAGCGCCCTGCTGCACGAGCGCGAGCACCGCACGCCCTTTGTCTACCGCGACTTCGGCTCGCTGGTCTCGCTGGGCGACAACAAGGGCGTGGGCAACCTGATGGGCGGCCTGTCGGGCCGCAACTTCTTCGTCGAAGGCCTGGTCGCCAAGTGGATGTACATGTCCCTGCACCTCAACCACCACCGGGCGATCGTGGGTGGCGTGAACACCGTGGTGCTGGCGCTGGCGCGACTGCTGCAGCGCCGGGTCTCCGGTCGCCTGAAGCTGCACTGAGCCGGTGGCAGGCCGCCCCGGCCGGGCGGCTGTTCGATCGACCGCCAAGAAAAAAGGACCGGGCATCGCTGCTAGGTCCTTTTCAGGTCCGCGCCGGGGCGCGGTGTCGATTTGGTGGGCCCTGAGTGACTCGAACACTCGACCAACGGATTAAGAGTCCGCTGCTCTACCAACTGAGCTAAGAGCCCGTCATCTCTGACGGTCGCCACCGCGTGCGCGATGGCTTCGAATTTTTGGTGGGCCCTGAGTGACTCGAACACTCGACCAACGGATTAAGAGTCCGCTGCTCTACCAACTGAGCTAAGAGCCCGCACTGCCGCCCCGAAGGGTGGTGGTGGGTTGTGCAGGATTCGAACCTGCGACCAACGGATTAAAAGTCCGCTGCTCTACCGACTGAGCTAACAACCCCCTTCAGCAGAGCCTGTGACTATAGCACGTCTTTTTCAGGGATCCAAGTTTTTTTGATCAGGCGGGCGACTTCAGCGCCAGCTCCACCGCCTCTGCCGCTGCCGCCAGGCCCATGCTGGCCGTGACGGTCACACTGGAGCCATAGCCGTGGCAGTTCAGGCTGCCATCGGTGTCGCAGGCGCCCGCCGGCGCCGCCACCGCCTCGCGCGAGAACACGCAGCGCACCGCCAGGCGACCCTGGCGCGGCGCGCCGTGCTCGCGCCTCAGGCGGTTGCGCAGCGAGGCCAGCAGCGGGTCGTGGGTGACCTCGGACAGGTCGGCGATCTCCAGCCGCTCGGGGCGGCGCTTGCCACCGGCTGCACCACAACACACCAGCGGCACCCGCTGGTCTCGGGCCCAGGCGGCCAGCACGGCCTTGGCCCGGACCTGGTCACAGGCGTCGATCAAAGCATCGACCGGGGCCGGCAGCAGCGTGGGCCAGTTGTCGGGCTCGACGAACTCCTCGACGCCGGTGACCACGCAGCCGGGGTGGATGTCGGCGATGCGCTCGGCCAGTGCCTGGGCCTTGCTCTGGCCCACGGTGCGGCCCAGGGCCTGGATCTGGCGGTTGATGTTGGACTCGGCCACGTGGTCCAGGTCGAACAGCGTCAGGCCGGCCACGCCGGAGCGCGCCAGCGCCTCGACCGCCCAGGAACCGACCCCGCCCAGGCCCACCACGGCCACGCGCAGGCCGCGCAGGCGCTCGTAGGCGGCGTCGCCATACAGGCGACGCAGGCCGCCGAAGCGGCGCTCCAGGTCGGCGTCTTCGGTGGTCTCGGGGGTGCTCATGCCTCGCGCTCCAGTCGGGCGGCATTCCAACGCAGGGCCGCCCAGGCCCCGACCACCAGGGCCGGGGCGGTGATCAGGCTGCCCAGGGCCAGCGTGGACAGGCCCGACAGGCCCTGGCCGATGCTGCAGCCCAGGGCGGTGACGCCGCCCACGCCCATCAGCACCGCCCCCAGCAGGTGGCGGCGCAGGTCGCCCAGGTCGGCAAAGCCCTCCCAGCGGAACTCGCGGCGCGCCAGCGCCGAGCACCCGCCACCCAGCACCATGCCGGCGGCCAGGACCACGCCGAAGCCCAGGCTGCGCGAACGGTCGCTGAACAGGGTCAGCCAGTCCAGCACGAAGGCGGCCGGACCGACGAAATTGAAGGCTTCCATGGTCTTGCTGCTGGCCGCCAGGTAGACCGGCTCCAGGGTCTCGGGGTGCTCGGGCAGGAAGGCCAGGTGGCCGCTGACCCACCACATCGCCACCAGCAGCAGGCCCACGCCGGCACCTGGCAGCACCTCGCGCCAGCGCGAACGCCAAAGCACCAGCACCGCCAGCGCCGCCGCCAGGCCCAGCGACAGGCCCAGGCGTCCGCCTGCGGACAGGCCCAGCACGCTGGCCAGGTCCTGGCGGGTGGACAGGGTCACGGCCAGGCGGTCCACGGTGGCGTCACGCGCCACGGCCGTGATGCCGCGCAGCGTGGCCTGGGCGGCCAGCCCCATCACCAGGAAGACCACCAGGGACTTGAGGTTGCCGCCGCCGATGCGGGTCAGGGTGCGGGCACCGCAGCCCGACGCCAGCACCATGCCCACGCCGAACATCAGCCCGCCCACCAGGTGAGAGGCCCAGACCAGGCGAGGGGCGGTGTAGAAGGTGCCGGCCGGGTCGATCTGCCCGCTGGCGGCCAGACCGGCAAAACCGGCCAGGGCCACCGCCAGCGCCAGGCCGAAGGCCCTGGCGCGGGTGCTGTCGCCGAAATTGAACCAGTCGGCCACCGCCCCCATGCTGCAGAAGTGGGTGCGCTGGCTCCAGGCGCCCAGCGCCGTGGCCAGGCCGAAGGCCAGCCACAGGGCGGTGGTGGTGAGGGCTTGCGGATCGGGGGTGTCCATGCTGGGGCGCGATTCTAGGTTCGCGCCCCGGCCGGCCCGGCCCGCAGGGGGATCACTTCAGGCCGACCAGGCGCTCGCGCGCGGCCAGCGCCGCCTCGGACTTGGGGAAGGCCTTGATCAGGTCTTCCAGGGTCTTCTTGGCGGACTTGTTGTCGCGCAGCTCGATCTGGCAGTTGGCCAGGGCCAGCTGGGCCTCGGGCACGCGGGGGTGGTCCGGCGCGGCGGCAGCGAACTGGCGGAAGGTGTTGGCCGCTTCCTTGTAGTCGCGCCGGCCGTACTGGGCATTGCCCAGCCAGTAGCGCGCCGCGTCGGCGTAGCCCGAGGCGGGGTAGCGCTTGAGGAAGGCCTGCAGCGAGCCCTGCGCGCGGTCGAATTCGCCGCTGCGCAGCACGCCGATGGCCTCTTCGTAGGCGCGTTTCTCCTCGGGGTCGGCCATGAAGTCCTTGCCGTCGAGGCTGACCTTCTGCGGCTCGAGCCTCTTCATGCGCTCGTCAACGCCCTGGGCGATGTCCTTCTGGCGGCGCTGCACGTCGGAGACGTCGCGCTGGAACTGCTCGAGCTGGCCGCGCAGCCGGGCCACCTCGGCCCGCAGCTGCTCGTTCTGGTTGTTCAGGTCCAGCAGGCCGCGCTGCAGCTGTTGCACCTGCTCGGCGCTCTGGCGCTGCTGGTTGAGCAGCTGCTCGTGCTTGCCGCGCAGGTCGAGGATGGCCTTGCGGGCCTCCTCGTCCTCGAACAGGCCGGCATGAGCGGGCCAGGCGGCGGCCAGGGCCAGGGTCAGCGCCAGCGGGCGCCACGCGAGCGTGCGGCGCATGGGTCAGCGGTCCTTGACTTCGGCGCGGCGGTTCTTGGCCCAGGCGGCCTCGTCGCTGCCGGTGGCGGCCGGGCGCTCCTCGCCGAAGCTCACGGCCTCGACCTGCTTGTCGGACACGCCCAACAGCTGCAGCGACTTCTGCACCGCCTCGGCGCGCTTCTGGCCCAGGGCCAGGTTGTACTCGCGGCCACCGCGCTCGTCGGTGTGGCCCTCGATGGTGACCTGGCGCTGGCGGTTGGCGTTCAGGGCCTTGGCCTGGCCCTCGACCACGGCGCGGTACTCGTCCTTGACGACGAAGCTGTCGAAATCGAAGTAGATGGTGCGGCCCAGGGCGGCACCGGCATTCTTGCTGGCCAGGTCCACGGTGGCCACGCTGCTCTGGCCACCCGAGCCGGCGCCCTGCCCGGCCGCGCCGGCGGCGTTGGGGTCACGCGTCTCGACCGGTACCTCGTTGTCGAGCTTGACGCTCGAGGCGCAACCGGCCAGCAGCGCGGTGGTGGCGGCGGCCAGCAGCAGGCTGCGGCCGAAGGGGCGACGGATCGGATTCATCGAGGGTTCTCCAGCGGATCGAAGAGGGGAAGGTCAGCGGCCGTAGGGGCCCCAGACCGGTTCACGGATGTCCAGCCCGCTGCTGAGCAGCCGGGTCTTGATCTTGCCATCCAGGGTGGTGGTCATCAGCACCTCGCGGCCCTGGCTGCGGGTGGCGAAGAGGATGAAGCGGCCGTTGGGCGAGAAGGTCGGGCGCTCGTCGTCGCCGGTGTCGCTGACGGCCTGCACCGCGCCGCTGGCCAGGTCCTGGGTCATGACCCGGAACTGGCCACCCTGGCGTTGCACGAAGGCCAGGGTGCGGCCATCGGGGCTGACCGCGGGGCTGATGTTGTAGCCGCCGTTGAAGGTGACGCGCTCGGCCCCGCCGCCGGACAAGGCCTGGCGGTAGACCTGCGGGCTGCCGCCGCGGTCGCTGACGAAGTAGAGGCTGCGGCCGTCGGGGGCGAAGCAGGCCTCGGTGTCGATCGCCGACGAGGTGGTCAGGCGGCGCACGTTGCCGCCGTCGCGGCCGATCAGGAACAGCTGCGAGCCGCCGTCGCGCGACAGGGTGACCGCCAGCTCGCGGCCGTCGGGCGACCAGGCGGGCGCGCTGTTGGAGCCGCGGAAGTTGGCCAACTGGCGGCGTGCGCCGCTCAGCACGTCCTGCACCCAGACCACCGCCTTGCGGGTCTCGAAGCTGACATAGGCCAGTTCGCGGCCGTCGGGCGACCAGGACGGCGAGATGATGGGCTCGTGGCTGTTGAGCGCGACCTGCCCGCCCTCGCCATCGGCATCGGCGATGCGCAGGGTGTAGCGGCCACCGCCCTTGGTCACGTAGGCGATGCGGGTGGCGAACACGCCCTTCTCGCCGGTGAGCTTTTCGTAGAGGGCGTCGGCGATGCGGTGGGCCGCCAGGCGCAGGTCGGCGGCCGGCACGGCCAGGCTCTGGCCGCCCTGGTCGGCGCCGCGCACCACGTCCCACAGCTTGTAGCGCACGTCCAGGCGGCCATCCGACAGGCGGGTGACCGAGCCGGCCACCAGCGCGTCGGCGCCGCGGCCGCGCAGCTCGCCCCAGGCGGGCGAGGCGCCCTCGTCCAGGCCGGCGCCGGGATCGATGAAGCGGAAGCGCCCGCTGCGCTCGAGGTCGGCGCGGACGATGGCCGAGACCGGCTGCGGCACGCCGTCCTCGCCGCGGAAGGCCGCCAGGGCGATCGGCAGCTGGGTCGCGCCGACGCCGGCGATCTCGACCCGGAACTGGGCGGAAGCGGGCGCGGCCGTGCCCAGCAAGGGCAGGCCGCCCAGGGCGCCAAGGGCGCGCAGGGCATCTCGTCGGGTGCTCATGTGCAAGGGTCGAGTCATCGGGCGGGCAAAAGGTTCCGTCGGGTTCCGTCAGGGACGCACGGGGCCGGATTGTAGGCAGCGGGCCGATAATCGCTCCCCGATGAGCCCTACCCTGTCCCAGCGAGCCGCCCGGCTGTCGCCCTACTTCCGCAGCGCCCGCGGCGCCTGGGCGGTGGCCTTCACGGCCTCGCTGTTCACCGCCGCCACCGAGCCCCTGACCGCCTGGCTGATGGGCCCGCTGATCGACAAGGGCTTCCACGCCCGCTCGATTCCGCTGTGGTGGATCCCGCTGGTGATCGTGGGCCTGTTCGCGGTGCGCGGGCTGTCCACCTTCATCGCCAACTACGCGCTGGCCTGGGCCGCCAACGAGGGCGTCCAGAAGCTGCGCGGCAGGATTTTCGGCCACCTGCTGCAGGCCGGCCCGCAACTGTTCTCGCAGCACAGCGCCAGCAGCCTGACCAACACCCTGGTCTACGAGGTGCAGAGCGGCGCCCAGATGCTGATCCAGGCGGTCAACACCCTGGTCAAGGACTCGCTCACGCTGGTCGGGCTGTTCGGCTACCTGCTGTGGCTGAACTGGAAGCTGACCCTGGTGGTGACGCTGATGATCCCGACCGTGGGCTGGGTCATGCGCACCGCCAGCGGCCGCCTGCGCCGCCTGGCCCGCGCCGGCCAGGACGCCACCGACGAGCTGGCCTACGTGGTCGAGGAGAACGTGCTGGCCTGGCGCATCGTGCGCCTGCACGGCGCCGCCGGCGAAGAGGCCGGCCGCTTCGAGCAGGCCAGCCTGCGCCTGCGCCGCCTGCTGCTGAAGTCGGTGGCCTCGGCCGCGTCGATCACCCCGGTCACCCAGCTGCTGGCCTCGGTGGCCATGTCGGGCGTGATCGTGGTGGCACTGTGGCAAAGCCAGTCCGCCGAGGCCTCGGTCGGCAGCTTCGTGTCCTTCATCACCGCGATGCTGATGCTGATCACCCCGATCAAGCACCTGACCGACGTGATGGCCCCGATCACCCGCGGCCTGGCGGCGCTCGAGCGCGGCCTGGACCTGGTGGAGCAGTTCCCCGCCGAGCGTGGCGGCGCCCACGCCCCGGCCCGCGCCCGTGGCGAGCTGGCCCTGCAGGACGTGACCCTGCGCTACCGCGAGGACCAGCCGCCCGCGGTGGATGGCCTGAGCCTGACCCTGGCCCCGGGCCAGACGGTGGCCTTGGTCGGGCCCTCGGGCGCCGGCAAGTCCACCATCGCCCACCTGCTGCCTCGCTTCATCGAGCCGCAGGCGGGCCGCATCCTGCTCGACGGCGTGGCGCTGGCCGACTGGGACGTGACCGTGCTGCGCCAGCAGTTCGCGCTGGTCAGCCAGGACGTGGTGCTGTTCAACGACAGCGTGGCCGCCAACGTGGCCCTGGGCGGCACCCTGGACGAGGCCCGCGTGCGCGAGGCCCTGAAGAGCGCCAACCTGCTGGAGTTCGCCGAGGGCCTGCCCGAGGGCATCCATACCGTGATCGGCCACAACGGCGGCCAGCTCAGCGGCGGCCAGCGCCAGCGCCTGGCGATCGCCCGCGCGCTCTACAAGGACGCCCCGGTGCTGATCCTGGACGAGGCCACCTCGGCCCTGGACGCCGAGAGCGAGCACCTGATCCAGCAGGCGCTGGACCGCCTGATGCAGGGCCGCACCACCCTGGTCATCGCCCACCGCCTGTCGACCATCGAGCGCGCCGACCGCATCGTCGCGATGGAGGCCGGCCGCATCGTCGAGCAGGGCCCGCACGCCGAGCTGCTGGCCCGCGGCGGCCTGTACGCCAAGCTGCACGCGATGCAATTCCGCACCTGATGCCCCCTGGCAGGCCCGGCCCGCGCAGGCGGGCGCCTGCCGTTCCTGCCCGCCCCGCGGGCACCCCCCGGAGACAAGCCATGGACACCCCCTCGATCAGCCGCTACCCGGTGCCGAGCCTTGACAGCCTGCCCCAGGACCTGCGCGAGCGCATCCTGGCCGTGCAGGAGAAGGCCGGCTTCGTGCCCAACGTCTTCCTGGCGCTGGCGCACCGCCCCGACGAGCTGCGCGCCTTCATGGCCTACCACGACGCCTTGCTGCTGAAGGACTCGGGCCTGAGCAAGGGCGAGCGCGAGATGGTCATCGTGGCCACCTCGGCCGCCAACCAGTGCCTGTACTGCGTGGTGGCGCACGGCGCCATCCTGCGCGTCTACGAGAAGCGACCGCTGCTGGCCGACCAGATCGCGGTCAACCACCGCAAGGCCGACATCAGCCCGCGCCAGCGCGCGATGCTGGACTTCGCGCTCAAGGTCTGCACCCGCTCGCACGAACTCGACGAGGCCGACCATGCCGCCCTGCGCGCGCACGGCTTCAGCGACGAGGACCTCTGGGACATCGGCGCGATCACCGCCTTTTTCGGCCTGTCCAACCGCATGGCCAACCTGGTGTCGATGCGGCCCAACGACGAGTTCTTCCTGATGGGCCGCGCGCCCCGCGCCAAGTGATGGCCGACACCGCTCCCCTGACCCTGTCCCCGGTCGTGGCCGGCGCCTGGCGACTGGCCGAGTGGGGCTGGAGCCCGGTCGAACGCCTGGCGTGGATCGAGGGCCTGGCCGAGCGCGGCATCAGCAGCTTCGACCACGCCGACATCTACGGCGGCTACGGCGTCGAAGCGCTGTTCGGCGAGGCCCTGGCGCTGCGGCCCTCGCTGCGCGACCGGCTGCAACTGGTCAGCAAGTGCGGCATCCAGCTGGTGTCGCCGGCCCGACCCGGCAACGCGGTCAAGCACTACGACACCAGCGACGCCCACGTCACCGCGTCGGTCGAGAACAGCCTGCGCGCGCTGCGCACCGACCACCTGGACCTGTTGCTGATCCACCGCCCGGACCACCTGCTGGACACCGACGCGCTGGCCGCCACCTTCGAGCGCCTGCGCCGCGAGGGCAAGGTGCTGCACTTCGGCGTCTCCAACTTCACGCCGGCCCAGTTCGAGGGGCTGCACAGCCGCATCCCGCTGGTGACCAACCAGGTCGAGTGTTCGCTGCTGCACCTGGACCCGCTGGACGACGGCACCTTCGATCAGGCCCAGCGGCTGCGCTGCCGCCCGATGATCTGGTCGCCACTGGCCGGGGGCCGGCTGTTCCACGAGGACAGCCCCGCCGCCCACCGCGTGCGCTGGGTGATGGGCGAGATCGGCGCCCGCCTGGGCTGCAGCGCCACCACGCTGGCGCTGGCCTGGCTGCTGCGCCACCCCAGCCGGCCCTGGCCGGTGTTCGGCTCACGCCGGATGGACGCCGCCGAAGAGGCCCTGGCCGCCACCCGCCTGGTGCTGGACGCCCAGGACTGGTACCGCCTGTGGAGCGCCAGCACCGGGCGCGAGGTGGCCTGAGGCCCGACGCGCGTCCCCTTCAGCCCGCCGCGGGCTCGGGGTAGCGCACCGCCAGCACTTCCAGCGTCTCGGTGCCGCCTGGCGTCGGCAGCACCACCTCGTCGCCCTCTCGCGCCTTGAGCAGGGCGCGGGCGATCGGGGCGATCCAGCTGACCTCGCCGTGCAGGTGGTCGGCCTCGTCGATGCCCTTGATCGTGATGGTCCGCTCCTCGCCCCGGGCGTTGGCGTAGGTGACGGTGGCGCCGAAGAAGATCTGGTCGCTGCCGTGGTGGGCCGACGGGTCGGCCACCTCGGCGATGTCCAGGCGCTTGGTCAGGAAACGGATGCGGCGGTCGATCTCGCGCAGGCGCTTCTTGCCGTACAGGTAGTCGCCGTTCTCGCTGCGGTCGCCGTTCTTGGCGGCCCAGCTGACGACCTCGACGGTCCTGGGCCGTTCCTCGTCGATCAGCTGCAACAGCTCGGCGCGCAGGCGCGCGTGGCCCGCCGGGGTGATGTAGTTCTTGCCGCCAGGGGGCAGCGGCGGCAGGCCGGCGGCGTCGTCATCGTCGTCGCCGTCGTGTTCCTTGGTGAAGGCCTTGCTCATGGGTCAGCGCGGATCGCAAGGCCCGCACTCTAGCAAAGGCGTCAGCGCGGCTGCCCGCGGGCGATGCGGTGGAGCAGCTCGATCAGCAGCGCCTGCTCGGCCGGGCTGAGCACCTTCAGGGGCTCGGCCTCCATCTGGCGCGAGATCTTCAGGGCCTTGCGGATCAGGGCCTCGCCCTCGGGCGTCAGGCGGATCAGCTGGGCCCGGCGGTCGCGTTCGCTGCGCTCGCGCCGCACCCAGCCGCGCTCGACCATGCGGTCCAGCGTCACCGCCAGGTTGGGCGGCGAGACGTCCAGTGCCTCGCCCAGCTGCTTCTGGTTGACCTCTTCGTTGGTGTGCACCAGCGTCAGCACCGAGAACTCCACCGCCTTGAGCTTGAGCGGCCCCAGGTGGCGCTGGAAATGCTGCTTGAGCGACACCGAGGCCCGCGTGGCCGCATAGCCCATCAGGTGCATCAGGCCCGACTGGTCCAGCGGCGCGGCCCGCCGCGTGGCAGGGCGCGCCGGGGCGGGGTCGGCGGGGTCTCGGGGCTCGTCGGCCAGGCTCATCGGGCACTCATTCGGTGGGCAGGAAGGGCAGCGCGGCACGCGCCGCCCCCAGATTGTCCAACCGGTGGCGCAGCTCGCCACCCAGCCAGGCGAAATGGAAGTCGGCCAGCGCCGACTTGGCCTGCAGGAAGGCCGGATCGCCGCGGCCGGCGGCCTGCGCGGCGCGGGCGGCCGCGTCGCTGCGGGCCCAGGCGGCGCCCAGCAGGGCCTCGCCCAGCGCGAAGAGCAGGTCGTCGGCGGCGCGGTAGGGCAGTTCGGGGTCGGCGCCGGCCTCGGCGCACAGGGCGGCCACGGCCGCACCCACCGCCCGCAGGCCGGCGCGGGCGCCCTCGGCGTGGGGCGAGCCCTCGCACTGCGCCGCGGCCCAGTCCAGCAGCGCCCCCAGGCGGGTGCCGCCGTCGGGCATCACCTTGCGCAGCAGCAGGTCGATGGCCTGGATCTCGTTGGTGCCCTCGTAGATCAGGGCGATGCGGCTGTCGCGCACCAATTGCTCGATGCCGTACTCGTGGATGTAGCCATGGCCGCCCCACAGGCCCAGGGCGCGGTCGGCACCGTAGTGGCCGTAGTCGGTCAGCAGGGCCTTGAGCACCGGGGTCAGGAGCGTGGCGCGCTCGCCGGCGGCACGGCGGACGGCCTCGTCGGGGTGGGCGCCCTCCTCGTCCAGGGCCTGGGCGGTCCAGTAGCACAGCACCCGGGCCGACTCGGTACGGGCCTTGAGGGTCCAGAGCTGGCGCCGCACCGAGGGGTGCAGCACGATCGGGTCGGCCGCCGCGGCAGGCGTGCCGGCGGGGCGGCTGGGCGAGCGCGACTGCACCCGCTCGGCGGTGTAGCGCAGCGCGTTCTGGGTGGCGGCTTCCAGGTGGCCCAGGCCCTGCATGGCCACGTGCAGGCGCGCGGCGTTCATCATCAGGAACATGGCCTGAAGGCCGCGGTGGGGCTCGCCCAGCAGCCAGCCGGTGGCGCCGTCGAAGGCCATCACGCTGGTGGCGCTGCCCTTGAGGCCCATCTTCTTCTCGATGCTGTCGCAGCGCGCGGCGTTGCGCCTGCCGTCCGGCAGCCACTTGGGCACCAGGAACAGCGAGATGCCCTTGGTGCCCGGGGGCGCGTCGGGCAGGCGGGCCAGCACCAGGTGGACGATGTTGGGCGTCATGTCCTGGTCGCCGCCCGAGATGAAGATCTTGTTGCCGGTGATGGCGTACGAGCCATCGGCACCGGGCACGGCCCGGGTGCGCAGCAGGCCCAGGTCGGAGCCCGCGTGGGCTTCGGTCAGGCACATGGTGGACAGCCATTCGCCGCTGGTGACCTTGGGCAGGTAGGTCTCGCGCAGCCAGCCGCTGGCGTGCTGGTGCAGCACCTCGTAGGCCCCGTGCAGCAGGCCGGGGTACATGGTCCAGGCGTGGTTGGCCGAGACCAGCATCTCGAACAGGGCCGCGTTGAGCAGCTCGGGCAGGCCCTGGCCGCCGCAGTCGGGGTCGCAGGCCAGCGCGGGCCAGCCACCGTCGACGAAGGCCTGGTAGGCCGCCTTGTAGCCCGCCGGGGTGCTGACCTCGCCGTCGCGCCAGGTGCAGCCCTCCAGGTCACCGGGGCCGTTGGTGGGGGCCAGCACCTCGGCGGAGAAGCGGCCCGCCTCCTCCAGCACCGCCGCGGCCATGTCGCTGTCGACCTCGGCGTGGGCCGGCATCGCGGCCCAGGCGGCGGGGGCGCCCAGCACCTCATCGATGACGAAGCGCATGTCGCGCAGCGGGGGGTCGTATCGCCACATGGCGGGCTCCTGTCGGGTTCGGGTCGGGCACACCGGCGGACCGGGTGGAGCCCGGTGCCGCCGAGGGGCGGGGTTCAGTGCTTCTTGGCGCCGAGGTAGGTGTCGATCACGCGCGGGTCGGTGGCCAGGTCGGACGCCGGGCCCTCAAGCGCGACGTTGCCGGTCTCGAGCACGTAGCCGTGGTCGGCCACCTCGAGTGCGGCGCGGGCGTTCTGCTCGATCAGCAGGATGCTCACGCCGGTGCTGCGCAGCTGGGTGATGGTCTTGAAGATCTCGCGCACCACCAGCGGCGCCAGGCCCAGGCTGGGCTCGTCGAGCATCAGCACCTTGGGGCGGCTCATCAGGGCGCGGCCCACGGCCAGCATCTGGCGCTCGCCACCCGACAGCGTGCCGGCCAGCTGGGCGCGGCGCTCCTTCAGGCGCGGGAAGATGGCGTAGACCTCGTCCAGCGTCGACTTCCAGTCGGCCACGCCCTGGCGCATCGGCTTGAAGCCGCCCAGCACCAGGTTGTCCTCGACCGCCATGGTGCCGAAGAGCTCGCGCTTCTCGGGCACCAGGGCCAGGCCGGCCATCACGCGTTCTTCCAGGGTCAGGTCGCTGATGTCCTGGCCGTCGAACAGGATGCGGCCCTTGCTGGGCAGCACGCCCATCAGCGCGTTCAGGGTGGTGGACTTGCCCGCGCCGTTGGGGCCGATGACCGTGACCACGCTGCCGCGCGGCAGCTCGAGGTTCAGGCCGGACAGGACCTCGGCCTTGCCGTAGCCGGCGTGCAGGCCTTGCACAGAAAGAATGTTCTGGTTTGCCATGTTCAGTGTTCCGTGCCCAGGTAAGCGGCGCGCACCTCGGGGCTGGCCTGCACTTCGGCCGGCGTGCCCGACATCAGCTTGGTGCCGAATTCCATCACCGTGATGTGGTCCACCAGACCCATGACGAAGTCCATGTCGTGCTCGACCAGCAGGATCGACAGGCCCTCGGCCTTGAGCTGGCGCAGCACGTCGGCCAGGGCCTGCTTTTCCTTCAGGCGCAGGCCGGCGGCGGGCTCGTCAAGCAGCAGCAGCGAGGGGTCGGTGCACAGGGCACGGGCGATCTCCATCAGGCGCTGGGGGCCCAGCGCCAGGTTGCCGGCCTGCTCGTGCATCTTGTCGGCCATGCCGATGCGGGTGAGCTGGCGCTCGGCCTCGGCGAAGAGGCGCTTTTCCTCGTCACGGTCCAGCCGCAACATGGCGCGCACCGGGCCCGAGCTGGAACGCAGGTAGCCGCCGAGCGCCACGTTCTCGAGCACCGTCATGTCCGGCACCATCTTGACGTGCTGGAAGGTGCGGCTCATGCCGCGGCGGGCGATCTGGCGCGAGGCCAGGCCGGCCACGTTCTGTCCGCGGAACATCACCTCGCCACGGGTCAGCGGCAGCACGCCGGTGATCAGGTTGAAGGTGGTGGACTTGCCGGCGCCGTTGGGGCCCAGCAGGCCCATGATGTCGCCGGCCCGGATGGTGAAGCTGACGTCATTGACCGCCACCAGGCCGCCGAACTCCTTGCGCACCGCCTTCACGTCCAGCAGCAGCTCGCCGCGGGTGGGGTGCTCGCGGGCGGGCAGCGCGGGGGCGTTGCCCCAGTCGCGCTCGCGCTGGCGCACCGGCACCCAGCCCTTGACGAAGGTCCACAGGCCCTCGGGGGCGTACTTCAGGACCAGCACCAGCACCACGCCGAAGACGATGGTCTCGAAGTTGCCGCTGGTGCCGATCAGGGCCGGCAGCAGGACCTGCAACTGGTCCTCGACCAGCTTGACCACGGCCGCGCCGGTGAAGGCGCCCCACACATGACCCACGCCGCCCAGCACCGCCATGAACAGGAACTCGATGCCCTTGCTCATGCTGAACGGCGACGGGTTGACCGTGCGCTGGAAGTGGGCGAACAGCCAGCCCGAGACCGAGGCCAGCACCGCCGCCAGCACGAAGGCCAGCAGCTTGTACTGGAAGGTGGAGATGCCCATGGCCTCGGGCATGGTGGCCCCGCTCTTGAGCGCGCGGATGGCACGGCCGGTGCGCGAGTCCAGCAGTCGCAGCACGCCGATGGCCGACAGCAGGGCCACGGCCCAGATCAGCACATAGATCGCGCGGCCGCTGGCCAGGCTGATGCCGAAGAAGTCCAGCGCCGGGATGCCCAGGATGCCGTCGTACTTGCCCAGGAACTCCATGTTGGCCATGGTGTAGTTGAGCGACAGGCCCCAGGCGATGGTGGCCAGCGGCAGGTAGTGGCCCGACATGCGCAGGGTGATGAAGCCCAGCACCACGGCCACGACGATGGCCAGGGCCACGCCGATGAACAGCGCCAGCCAGGGCGAGACCGTGGTGGCGGTGGACAGGTAGGCCGAGGTGTAGGCGCCGACGCCCACGAAGGCGGCCTGACCGAAGCTGGTCAGGCCGGCCACGCCGGTCAGCAGCACCAGGCCCAGGGACACCAGCGCATACAGGCCGATGTAGTTGAGCTGGGTGATCCAGAACTCGGGCACCGGCAGGGCCGGCACCAGCAGCATCAGGGCACAGAAGGCCGGGAGCAGGAAGCGGGGTTTCATGTTCAGTGTTCCTCTCCGTGCGGGTCGCGCAGCGAGCGCCACAGCAGCACCGGCAGGATCGAGGAGAAGACGATGACTTCCTTGAAGGCGCTGGCCCAGAAGGAGCCGAAACTCTCGAGCAGGCCGACCAGGGTGGCGCCGACCAGGGCCAGCGGGTAGCTGGACAGGCCCGCGAAGACCGCGGCGACGAAACCCTTGAGGCCGATCAGGAAGCCGGAGTCATAGAAGACCGTGGTGGTCGGGCCGATCAGCAGACCCGAGAGCGCGCCGATGAAGGCCGCCAGCGTGAAGGACAGCCGGCCGGCACTGGTCGACGAGATGCCCATCAGCCGCGCACCCAGGCGGTTGACCGCGGTGGCGCGCAGGGCCTTGCCCCACAGCGAGCGCTCGAAGAACAGCCACAGCATCACGATCAGCGCATTCGAGACCAGGAAGATGATCACGGTCTGGCCGCTGAGCGTGAGCGGGCCGACGCTGAAGCGCTCGTCCCAGAACGACGGGTTGCGGAAGCCCTCGGCACCGAAGAAGTACAGGCCCAGACCCACCAGCGCGAAGTGCACGCCGACCGAGACGATCAGCAGCACCAGCACCGAGGCGTCGGCCAGCGACTGGTAGGCCAGGCGGTAGATCAGGCCGCCGAAGGGCGTGACCAGGGCCAGGGTGAGCGCGGCCTGCGCCAGCAGCGGCAACTGGCGCGGTGCGGCCCACCAGGCCACGGCGCAGACCAGCACCGGGAAGGCCAGGCCCCTGAGCACCGGCCACAGCACCCGGCCCAGCGGCCGACCGGCGCGCAGGCCGGCGACGGTGTCGAGCACGGCCACCAGGCCGGCCATGATCAGCAGGAACCACACCGTGCCCGGCACCTGGCCGGCCTGCAGCATGGCCAGGGTCAGGGCGCCGAAGGCGACGAATTCGCCCTGCGGGATGAAGATCACGCGGGTGATGGTGAACAGCAGCACCGTGGCCAACGCCAGCAGCGCGTACACCGCGCCGTTGGTCACGCCATCAAGCGCCAGGATGCTGGCGATGGAGAAATCCATGGGGCCCTTCCGGGACAGGCAAACACGGGAATGCGGTCAGGAAGACCGCTGGGCGGGGCGGCGTCCCCTGACCGGGGCCGCCGCCACCGCGATCACTCGACCTTCCAGTCGCCGTTGACGACCTTGAGGATCACGCCGGTCTCGGTGGTGAAACCCCAGTGGTTGTCCTTGGTGTAGTTGAGGACGCCGTGCGAGACCACGGTGCGGCCCATGCCCTCGACCGCGTCGCGCAGCGCGGCGCGGAACTCCTTGGTGCCGGGCTTGGCCTTCTTCAGGGCCACGGGCACGACCTTCTCCAGCACCAGCCAGGCGTCATAGGCGTGGCCGGCGAACTGGTTGCGGTTGCCCTTGCCGTAGGCGGTCTCGTACTGCTCGACGAACTTCTGGGCCACCGCCTTGGACGGGTGGTCGGCCGGCAGCTGCTCGGGGATCACGGCGGGGCCCGAGACCACCAGGGCGCCCTCGACATCCTTGCCGCCCACGCGCATCAGGTCGCGGCTGGCCGCGGCGTGCGTCTGGTAGATCTTGCCCTTGTAGCCGCGCTCGACCAGGGCCTTGTGCGGCATGGCCGCGCCCGAGCCCGAGGCCACCACCAGCATGGCGTCGGGGTTGGCCGAGACCAGCTTCAGGGCCTGGCCGGTGACGCTGGTGTCGCTGCGGGCGAAGCGCTCGGTGGCGACGACCTTCGGGCCGCCCAGCGCGGCGGATTGGTCCTGGAAGTCCTTGAGCCAGCTCTCGCCGTAGGCGTCGGTGTAGCCCAGGAAACCGACGGTCTTGATGCCGGCCTTCTTCATGTGGGTGATGATGGCGTAGGCCATCACCGCGCCGCCCTGGGGCAGGCGGAAGGACCAGGCGTCCTTGCCGGCCTGCAGCACGCCCGGCGAGAACATGAACTGCGGGGTCTGGGTCTCGAAGGCCACCTCGGCCATCGGGATCACCACCGGCGTGGCGGCCGAGCCCATGATGATGTCGGCCTTGTCCTCGGTGACGAAGCGCTTGGCGTTGTTGACGCCCTTGGTCGGGTCGGTGGCGTCGTCCAGCACCACCACGTTGACCTTCTCGCCGGCGATGGTCTTGGGCCAGAGCTTGATCTGGTTGGCCATCGGGATGCCCAGGCCGGAGGCCGGACCGGTCAGCGGCAGGCTGATGCCGATGGTGATGTCGGCCAGGGCGGCGGTGGTGCCGAGGCCGAACACGGCGGCGGCCAGGATGGTGCGCGAGAACTTCTTCATGGCTGGTTGTCTCCAGTGGCGTGGCGTGGTGAACGGGGGGCGGGTCAACGCGGGGCCATTCTCAGGGCCCCGTCGAGGCGGATGACCTCGCCGTTGAGGTGGGTGTTGGCGACGATATGGGCCGCGAGGGCCGCGAACTCTTCGGGTTTACCCAAGCGCTTGGGGAAGGGAATCGAGCCGGCCAGGGATTGCTGCACCTCTTCAGGCAATTCCTTCATCAACGGTGTGGCGAACAGGCCCGGCGCGATGGTGCAGCAGCGGATGCCGAACTGCGCCAGGTCGCGCGCCATGGGCAGGGTCATGCCGACCACGCCGCCCTTGCTGGCCGAGTAGGCCTGCTGGCCGACCTGACCATCGAAGGCGGCCACCGAAGCGGTGTTGACCACCACGCCGCGCTCGCCATCGGCCAGCGGCTCGGTCTTGGCGATGCGGGCCGCGGCCAGCCGGGTGACGTTGTAGGTGCCGATCAGGTTGACCCGCACCACGCGCTCGAAATCGGCCAGGGGCGCGGGCGATCCGTCGCGCTGGATCACCCGCTTGGCGGTGCCGATGCCGGCGATGTTCATGACGATGCGCGCCGGGCCGTGGGCGGCCTCGGCGGCGTCCAGTGCCGCGGTGACGCTGGCCTCGTCGGTGATGTCGCATTTCAGGCCCAGGCCGGCGATGTCGGCGGCCACGCGCTGTGCGCCGGCCTCGTTGACGTCCAGCACCGTGACCTTGGCGCCCAGACGGGCCAGCTCGCGGGCCACGGCTTCGCCCAGGCCGGAGCCCCCGCCGGTGACGAGGGCCGCTTGTCCTTGGATGTCCATTCAGGTTCTCCGTGTCAGCCCTTGCGGGGCAGGATGAGGAAGGGGTCGGACTCGCCGCCCTCGTAGAGCGCCTCGACCAGGGCGGCGCGGGCGGCCAGCACCGCGCGCTGGTTGATCGAGCCCTTGTCGGTGACCTCGCCCTTGTCGATCTGCGGCGGCTCGGCCAGCACGTGCAGGCGTGCCGGGCGGTTGGCGCTGCCGGTGCCGCCGGCCCACAGCCGGTCGGCCACATCCTGGAAGAAGGCGCGCACCTTGGGCTGGTGCAGCACGTCGGGGAACGGCACGCCGTCGTGCACGCCGGCGAGCTTGCGCACCTCGTCCACGCGGGGGAAGACCAGCAGGCCGATCTCGTCGCGGTTCAGGCCGGTGACCACCGCGTCCTGGATGCAGGGCTCGCCCGCGGCCACCACCCTGGCGCGCAGCGGACCCACGCTGACGAAGGTGCCGGTGCTGAGCTTGAAGTCCTCGGCGGTGCGGCCATCGAAGACCAGACCGCGGGTGGGATGCGCCGGGTCGACGAACTTCACCGCGTCACCGGTCTTGTAGAAGCCCTCTTCGTCGAAGGCGTCGCTCGTCTGCTCGGGGGCACGCCAGTAGCCGGGCATGACGTTGGGGCCGCGGAAACGGATCTCGGTCTTGCCGGCCACGTCGTCGGCGGGCGGCGGCACCAGCTTGACCTCGACGCCCGGCACCGGCAGGCCGATCCAGCCGGACCTGACGTCGGTGCCCACCGCGAAGGTGCACGACGGAGCCGTCTCGGTCATGCCCAGGCCGGTGATGATGCGGATGCGCTCGCCCACCTCGGCTTCGGCATGGGCCTCGAGCTTGTCCCACACCGCCTGGCTCAGGCCGGCGCCGGCGAACATGAAGGCCTTGACCCTGGAGAACAGCGACCGGCGCAGCACCGGGTCGGTGTCCATCGCGGTGGCGATCTCCTCAAAGCCCTTGGGCACGTTGAAGTAGACGGTGGGCGAGACCTCGCGCAGGTTGCGCAGGGTCTCGGCCATGCCCTTGGGCGTGGGCTTGCCGCCGTCGATGTACAGCGTGCCGCCGTTGTAGACGACGATGCCGACGTTGTGGTTGCCGCCGAAGGTGTGGTTCCAGGGCAGCCAGTCCACCAGCACCGGCGGCTCAGCAGCCAGGAAGTTCAGGCACTGGTGGATCATCTGCTGGTTGGCGCAGATCATCCGGTTGGTGTTGATGACCCCCTTGGGCGCCTTGGTGGAGCCCGAGGTGAACAGGAACTTGGCGATGGTGTCGGGACCGACCTGGGCGTGCGCAGCGGCCGCGGCCTCGCCCGGCACGGTGGCCAGCACCTGATCCATGCTCAGCACCTCGCGGCCGGGCAGCACCTCGGGCGACGGACGCCCCTCGGTCAGCACCACCGGCACGTCCAGGCCGAACACCGACTCGATCGCCTTGGCATAGGCCGGCGACGACGCGAACACCATGCCCGGGGTGACCGTGCCGGCGATGTGGCGCAGCTTGCCGAAGTCGGTGCTGATCAGCGAGTAGGCCGACGAGATGGGCACATACGGCACGCCCACCCACATGGCGCCGAAGGCCAGGGTGAGGTACTCGATGTCGTTGTCGCTGAGGATGGCCAGCGGGCGCTCGACCGACAGGCCGCGCTCGATCAGGGCCTGGCCCACGGCCTGGATGCGCTGCAGGAACTCGGCGTAGCTGACCCGGCGCCAGTCGCCGTTCCAGGGCGCGCGCTCGTCGCGCTTGGCCACCAGGGTGCGCTCGGGCGCCTCGGCGGCCCACTGCTCGATGGCGTCGGTGAGGCGGTCGGGGAACCAGCGCAGCGCCTCGGTCGAGCGCAGGATCCGGCAGCCGTCGGCGCGGGTCTCGAGCGTGGCGTCGACGCAGCCGCCGACGTCGGCGTGGCGGTATCGGGCCGGGGCGCTCATTCCTTGACCACCTTGCCGGCACGGCCTTCCAGGAAGGCGCGCAGGCGGCTCTGGGCCTCGGCGGTGTTGCTGGCCGCCGAGGCCATCAGCGATTCGGCGAACAGGCCCTCGGAGGGGCTCATCTCGGCGATGCGCGGCAGCGCGTGCATCACGGCGAAGGCGGTCATCGGCGCGTTGCCGGCGATCTTGCGCGCCAGCTCGATGCCCTTGGCCAGGCCGGCGCCATCGGCCACGCGGTAGTTGACGGCGCCGTAGCGCTCGCCCTGGTCGGCATCGAACACGCGGCCGGTCAGCATCATGTCGGTCATGCGGGCGGTGCCGATCAGGCGCGGCACGCGCACCGAACCGCCGCCACCCACGAAGATGCCGCGCTGACCCTCGGGCAGGCCGAAGTAGGCCGAGTCCTCGGCGACGCGGATGTGGCAGGCCGCCGCCAGCTCCAGGCCACCCCCCACCACGGCGCCGTGCAGCACCGCGATCACCGGCACCTTGCCGAACTGGAAGGCATCGAAGCAGGCGTGCCAGCCGCGCGAGTGCAGGATGGCGGCGTGGGTGTCGCGCTCGACCAGCTCGGACAGGTCCAGGCCGGCGCAGAAGTGCTCACCCTCGCCGCTGACCACCACGGCCCGCGCCTCGGCCGGCAGGTTGACGATGGCGGTGTGCAGCTGCGCGATCAGGGTGTCGTTGATCGCGTTGCGCTTGGTCGGGCGGTTCAGGCGGATGTGGATGACCGGGCCCGACTGCTCGACGCGCAGCAGGTCCAGCGTGGCCAGCAGGCCGGCGGCGGGGGTGAAGTCGGTGCTCATGTCGTGGCTCGTCGTTTGGTTATTTCATTTAACTAAACGCGCGGTCAAAGAGGAGCGGGTGTTTTCCCCTACGCCACCACGAAACCGAGGGAAAAGCCTAGCCATGGCGCTTGCTTACGGGCCCTTTAGTTTTAATAATGAACTAATTGATCCACGCTTTCGGAGCCCCGGAGACATGAAGCACGACGAACTGATCGCGATCGACATCCACACCCACGCCGAGGTGTCGTGCCGCAACCCCTTCGACAACTACGGCGAGGAGTACGACCGCGCCGCCGACAAGTACTTCGGCTCCAACCGCCGCCCCACCATCGCCGAGACGGTGGCCTACTACCGCGAGCGCAAGATCGGTCTGGTGATGTTCACGGTGGACAGCGAGAGCCAGCTGGGCCGCCGCCGCATCCCCAACGAGGAGATCTGCGACGCCGCGCGCGAGAACAGCGACATGATGGTGGCCTTCGCCAGCATCGACCCGCACAAGGGCAAGATGGGCGCCCGCGAGGCCCGCCGCCTGATCGAGGAGCACGGCGTCAAGGGCTTCAAGTTCCACCCCACCGTCCAGGGCTTCCTGCCCTACGACAAGATGGCCTGGCCGCTCTACGAGGTGATCGCCGAGCACAAGCTGCCGGCCATCTTCCACTCGGGCCACAGCGGCATCGGCAGCGGCATGCGCTGCGGCGGCGGCCTGCGCCTGCAGAACAGCAACCCGATGCTGCTGGAGGACGTGGCGATCGACTTCCCCGACATCCAGATCGTCATCGCCCACCCGAGCTGGCCCTGGCAGGACGAGGCGCTGTCGCTGGCCCTGCACAAGCCCAACGTCTGGATCGACCTGTCGGGCTGGAGCCCCAAGTACTTCCCGCAGCAGCTGATCCAGTACGCCAACACCCTGCTGAAGGACCGCATGCTCTTCGGCAGCGACTACCCGCTGATCACCCCCGAGCGCTGGATAGCCGACTTCAAGGAGGCCGGCTTCAAGGAAAAGGTGATGCCGCTGATCCTGAAGGAAAACGCCAAGCGGCTGCTGGGCTTCGTCTGAGCTTGGTTGGCAGGCCGTTGCCGCCAGGGTCGGTGCGCCTGCTGAGGTGGGCCTGCTAAGGTGGGCCTGCTGAGGTGGGCCTGCTGAGGTGGGCTTGCTGAGGTTTGTGGCGTGGCACCGGCCGCGGGGCAGCGGGCCGGGCGCTCGAGGGGCGGTCGGCACTGACGTGCCGACTCCCTCGCGGTGCTCGCCGTCTGGGGTGGGCTCGGAACTCCCTCCGCTCGGCTTTGCCTCGCTGTGGTCGAACAGCCGAGCCCATATTCAGTTGACGAAGCCTGACCTGCGGTCAGGCCCCCAGGCGACTGCGCTCCTCAGCGCCCCTCGCATTGCGCCCGGCCCTCTGCCCCGCGGCCGGCGCCAGTTCAATCGGTGTGCACGGCTCGCGTTCGCAGGCAACGGTGGGTGGCTGGTGCGGAGGGGGGCTTTGGCCCGAAGCGAAGTCAAGAAGGAGGCCGCAGGCCGGGTGACATGAGAGAAGGGCCAAAGCCCCCCTCCGCGCCCCGCCGCGACCGCCGCAGCCAGGCCCTTGCAACGGCCACCCAGCCTCGGGATCAGCCCATCAACGCGCAGCTCACCGCCCACGCCCCCAGCGCCCCGGTCAGCACCGACGGCTCGATGCCCACCAGGTAGCCGCGGCGGCCGCCGTTGATCAGGATCCGGGGCTGGTCCAGCACCGAGGCCTCGACGAACACCCGCATCGCCTTGCGGGTGCCGAAGGGCGAGGTGCCGCCGACCAGGTAGCCGCTGTGGCGCTGGGCCACCTCGGGCTTGCAGGGCTCCACGCTCTTCACGCCGATCTCGCGCGCCAGGTTCTTGGTGCTCACCTGGCGGTCGCCATGCATCAGGATGATCAGCGGCTCGGCCTTCTCGTCCTGCATCACCAGCGTCTTGACCACCGCGTGCTCGTCCCAGCCCAGCTGCTTCGCGGACTCGGCGGTGCCGCCATGGTCCACATAGTCGTAGGGGTGCTCGGTGTAGGCCACGCCCTGCGCCTTCAGCCACTGGGTGGCCGGCGTCTCGCTGACGTGCTTGTCCTTCTTCGCCATCCGCCGGTCCTCACTGCGCGGGGTCGCGCGTCTCCCAGCGGATCTGGTCGACCGCGGCCAGCAACTCGGGCGACAGCTGCACGGACCAGGCGTCCAGGCACTCGTCGAGCTGGGCCACGCTGGTCACGCCGATGATGGTCGAGGCCACGCGCCAGTTGCGGTAGCAGAAGGCCAGGGCCAGCTGAACCGGCGTCAGGCCGTGCTCACGGGCCAGGGCGTTGTAGCGGCGGGCCGCGACCAGGGTCTCGGGGCGGGCCCAACGCTGCTTGCGCACCGACTCGTAGCGGGCGATGCGGCCCAGCTCGGGTTGCGCCGGGTCGAAGCCCGGGCCGTCGTACTTGCCGCTCAGGCCGCCGAAGCCCAGCGGCGAGTAGGCCAGCAGGCCGACCTGCTCCTTGTGCATCACCTCGTCCAGGCCGTTGTCGACCACGCGGTTGACCAGCGCATAGGGGTTCTGCACCGTCTGCACGCGCGGCAGGCCTTGGCGCTCGGCCTCGCGCAGGAAGGCCATCAGGCCCCAGGGCGTCTCGTTGGACAGGCCCACGTGGCGCACCTTGCCGGCCTTGACCAGGGTTTCCATCGCCCGCAGCTGGGCCTCGATCGAGGTCTGCTCGGCGTCCTTGGCCGGGTCGAAGTACAGCGCGCCGAAGACCGCGGCGTTGCGGTTGGGCCAGTGGATCTGGTAGAGGTCGATGACATCGGTCTGCAGGCGGCGCAGGCTGTCGTCGCAGGCCTGGATGATGTGCTCGGGCTTGAGGTCGCGCGCGCCGTTGCGGATCCAGTCCATGTTGCGGCTGGGGCCCGCCACCTTGGTGGCCAGCACCACCTGGCGACGCGCCTCGGGGCGCTTGGCGAACCAGTGGCCCAGGATGGTCTCGGTGGCGCCAAAGGTCTCGCGCCGCGGCGGCACCGCGTACATCTCGGCGGTGTCCAGGAAGTTGACGCCGCGCTCCAGCGCGCGGTCCAGGATGGCGTGGGCGTCGGCCTGGTCGACCTGCTCACCGAAGGTCATCGTGCCCAGGCAGATCGGGGTGACCGCCAGATCGCTCTGGCCCAGCGTGACGTGTTGCATGTCGTGTGCGTGCAGTGGGTGGGAATGGGCGCCGAGTGTGCCGCATCCCGCCACCACCCGCTGTCGCCAGGGTTCAGCCGCAGGCGGGCAGCGGCCCTTCACGGCCGGTGTCGGCCAGGTCGTCGGGGGTGGCGCCGTCGAGCAGCCGCAGGTCGTCCTGGCCCTCGCGCCAGCGCAACCACAGGTCCAGCCGCGGGTCGCTGCCGGCGGCGCCACGGCGGCACAGGCGCGGGTCGGCCGACAGGCTGAGCTGGCGCTTGGCGCCCGGGCCGTCGGCGCTGCGCCACTGGGCCAGGGTCTGGCGCAGCGCGGCCAGGCGCCGCAGCCCCTCGGGCGACAGGCCCAGGGCCACCCAGTGGCCGGCGGTGCGGGGTGCGCTCAGGCGGTGCGCGGCGGCCGGGCCCTGCAGGGGCACCAGGTCCAGCTCGGTCTCGAGCCGGTCGGGCAGGCCCTGGCCGCGTTCGACCTTGACGGTGACCCGGGCACCACCGCCCGACACCTCAAGCCCGTGGGGCAGGTACAGCAGGGCGCGCAGGGCCGGCCCCTCGAGCTGGGAGAGCTCCAGCGTGCGCAGGGCCCACAGGCTGGACAGCGGGATGCGGCTGCAGCCGGCCAGGGCGGCGCACAGGCCCACCGCGAGCAGCGCGGCCATTCGGCTTTTGAATGATTGTTTGACGTTCATGTTTTATCGTTTTACATTAATTTCATGAGATCGGACACCCCCTCTTCCGCCGCCGCCCCGGTGCCCTCCCCCGCCTTGGCCGTGCGCCTGCGGGGGCTGGCCTGGTGGGTGCGCAGCCTGGCGCTGCTGGGCGCGCTGGTGCTGCTGGCGCTGCCGCCCTGGATCCTGTTCGCCACCGCCGGACCGGACGACCCGGTGCACGGCCTGTATGGCGGTGGCCTGCTGAACCTGCTGCAGGGCGAGATGACCCCGGCGGTGCGGGCCCGCCTGGCGGGCGTGACCGTGCTGCCGGTGGCCGTGGCGCTGGCCGCCCTGTGGCAGCTCTGGGCGCTGTTCGGGGCCTACCGGCGGGGCGACGTGTTCGGTCCGCGTCCGCTGGGCCACATGCGCCGCTTCGGGTGGTCGATGGCGGCGCTGGCGCTGATCGAGCCGCTCAGCCGCAGCCTGGCCTCGGTGGCGGTCTCGCTGGACAACCCCCCGGGTCAACGCCAGCTGGTGGTGACGCTGGGCTCGCACGACTACGCGCTGCTGATGTGCGCGCTGGTCTTCGTGGCGGTGGCGCGGGTCATGGCCGAGGCCGGCCGTCTGGCGGCCGAGAACGAGGGCTTCGTCTGACATGCCCATCGTCGTGCACCTGGACGTGATGCTGGCGCGGCGCAAGATGCGCTCGCGCGAACTGGCCGAGCGCATCGGCATCACCGAGCAGAACCTCTCGCTGCTCAAGTCGGGCAAGGTCAAGGGCGTGCGCTTCGACACCCTCGAGGCGATCTGCCACGCGCTGGACTGCCAGCCGGGCGACCTGCTGGGCTTCAAGGCGGACGACGCGCCGCCGACCCCATGAGCGGCTGGCCGCGCACCCGCCGACCGGGCCCCGTGGTGGCACTGTCCGTGCTGGCCCTGCACGGTCTGCTGGTGCTGCTGTGGTCGCGCTCGCTGGGCCAGCGTTGGGTGGAGGTGGCGGCGCCGGCCGCGGCCTTGCAGTGGGTGAACCTGCCACCGCTGCCTGCCGTGGCGCCCACGCGTGCCCCCGCCAGGGCTCCGGTCACGGCGCCGACCACGCCCCCACGCACCCGGCCCGCGGCAACCGCGCCCGCCCGGGCAGCGCTGGAGGGCGGCTGGGCCCTGCAGGCGGCTTCCACCGACGCGCCAGCGGACGCCGCCTCGGCCGTGCCGCGACCGGCGTCGGCCGCGCTGCGCCTGGTCTTGCCCACCGGCGCGGCCACGGGACCGCTGCTGTCCGAGCGGGCGGCCGCCGCCACCGGCCTGGCACTGGAGCGCCAGGACCAGGCCCTGGGCCAGGGCGTGGCCGGCGCGGCGCACCGCGATTGCCTGCGTGACGGCGTGCCCGGCGGTCTGCTGGGCCTGCCGCTGCTGGCCTACCAGGCGGCGGCCGGGCGCTGCGCCCGCTGATCAGGCCTGGGGCAGCGGCTGGCGGGCGTCCTGCTGCGCCAGCACCAGGCGCTCGAAGTCGGCCGGACCCACCGGGCGGCTGAACAGATAGCCCTGGCCGAAGCCGCAGCCCAGGCGGCGCAGCAGGTCGCGCTGGGCCTCGGTTTCCACCCCCTCGGCCACCACCTGCAGGCCGAAGGCCTCGGCCATGGCCAGGGTGGCGCCGACGATGGTGGCATCGCCTTCGGACTCGGTCATGCCGCTGACGAAGCTGCGGTCGATCTTGAGCTTGCTGACGGGCAGGCGCTTGAGGTAGGAGATCGAAGACAGGCCGGTGCCGAAGTCATCGATCGCCACCGACACGCCCTGGCCGCGCAGCTCCAGCAGCAGCGCCATGTGGCTGTCCAGGTTCTCGACCAGGCTGTGCTCGGTCAGCTCCAGCGTGAAGGCCGCCGGGTCGGCGCCGCTGCGCTGCAGGGCCTGGGTGAACTGCTGGCGCAGCAGGTCGCGCCGCAGTTGGCGGGGCGACACGTTGACGGCGATGTTCAGGCGGCCCAGCCCCTGGTCGCGCCAGCGGGTCCATTGGCGGGCCGCTTCCTCGAGCACCCAGCCGCCCACATCGGCCACCAGACCCGATCGTTCCGCCACGGGAATGAAGTCGCCGGGGAGCAGCCAGCCCCGCTGCGGGTGTTGCCAGCGCACCAGGGCCTCGGCGCCGGTGATGCGCCCGGTGGCCAGCTCGATGATCGGCTGGTAGTGCAGGCGCAGCTCCCCGCGGCGCAGCGCCCCGCGCAGGTCATTGGCGGTCTGCAGCCACTGCTCGGTGCGCTCGCGCATCCAGGTCTCGAAGGCCGCCATCTGGTTCTTGCCGCGCTGCTTGGCGACGTACATCGCGATGTCCGAGGCCTGCAGCAGCCCCGGCACGTCCGCGGCGTCCTGCGGGTAGCGCGCCACGCCCACGCTGCCGCTCAGCTCCAGGTCGGGCGCCTCCGGCGGCGGGGTGATCGACAGCGCCTGCCGCACCAGCTGCAGGTACATCCCCGGCTGGGCATAGCCCTCCGGGCAGGGACAGATCACCACGAACTCGTCGCCCCCGAAGCGGCACGCGAAGCCGCCGGGGCGCAGCCCCGCCTGCAGCCGGCGGGCCACCTGCTGGAGCACATCGTCGCCCACCGCGTGGCCCAGCGTGTCGTTGATGAGCTTGAAGTCGTCCAGGTCGATCGACACCACCGAAAAGGCGCGCGCCCGGCGCGGCCCGCTGGACACCAGCCCCGTCAGGTGGGCCATCGCGGCGTGGCGGTTGTACAGGCCGGTGACGGGGTCGCGGTGGGCCAGGTCGTCGAGCTGCCGCTCGATGCGCGAGACGTCGCGCCGCACCCCCACCGCCAGCAGCCAGGCCATGGCCAGCGCGACCGCGATCACGCCGGCGGTGACCCCGGCGAAGATCCACGCCCGCCGCTGCAGCGGCTCGGTGGAGACCTCGACCAGGGTCAGGCCCAACCAGCGATTGCCCAGTCGCACCGGCTCGCTGGCCACGATCCAGCCACCGCCCTCGCGCAGGTCGCCGCGGGTCGGGTCCAGCGCGAGGGATTTGAGGTCCGGCACGGGCGCTTGGACGTCGGGCCGAACGAACTCGGCCACCGTCCGGCCCTGCGGGTCGACCAGCGTGGCACGGCCCACGGCCTGCAGGCCGTCCAGGCTGGCCAAGGTCTCGGCGGCGGCCGCGCGGTCGTCGAAGGCCGCGGCCGCCGAGAGGTTGCTGGCCAGCACCCGGGCCTGCTCGGCGGCCTGGCGCTGCAGGGACTGCAGGCCCATGAGGTGGGCCGCCAGGTTGAGGGCACCGCCCGCCACCACCAGGGCCAGCGCCGCGGCCAGCATGGCCAGCCGGGTCAGGCGACCGGCCAGGGTACCGGGCGCGATCGGCCCGGAGGACGTGACCGGCGTGGTGGACGCGGACGCGGGACTCATTCGCGGACCTCTCTGGCCAGCCTCAGGGCCTTGGAGCTGACCTGCAGGCGCAAGGTGCGCGCGGCCTGGAGGTCGATGTCGAACACCAGCCGCTCGCCCTGGCGGCCCAGCCGGATCACCCAGCCTCGCGTGCCCTCGCCCTCGTCGGCGATCGGCAGCTGACCGGCGGCGGCCACGGCGCCTTGGAGCGCACCGTCAAGCAGCAGCACATGGCAGGCCCGCCAGCCATCCGCCGAGCGGCCCGGCTCACGCACCTGCAGACGGGCCTGGCGCACCGGCCGGTCCTGCAGCTGGCGCAGCGCCGGCCACCAGCGGCTGCCCGGGTCGGCGCACAGCACCAGCGGTGCGCCCACCGACCAGGCGGTCTCGTCGGGCCACTGGGTGAACAGCATCAGGTTGTAGGCGATCGCCGCCTTGAGCGCGGCCTCGTCCGCGTTGGCCCGGGTGTGGAGCGGCGCGCCCGGGCCGATGGCCAGTGCGACCAGCAGGGCGAGCAGGCCCGTCCGGCGGCCCCGGGGCGCAGGACCGCTCATGGCCGAGCCTCCCAGCTCAGCTCGATCCATCCCTGGCGGCCAGCGCCGCGGACCAAGGGCTGGCGCTGGGGGTCCGGGCCGGGGTCGTACCAGCGGCGGTCGGCCAGGTTGCGCACCCCGGCGCCGAGGCGCCAGCCCTGGGCCAGCGACCACTGGGCGCCCAGATGGAGCAGGGTCAGCGCCGCGGCCTCGCCACGCGCGCTGCGCCAGTGCAGATCCAGCGCCAGGTGCAGCCCGTCGGACAGGCGCCATTGGCCCATGGCGTTGAGCATCCCGGCGGGGTAGCCGACGGACAGACCGGTCGGGGCCGCGAGCACCTGGTTCCAGCTGCCGTTGAGCCGGTAGCGCTGGCCGCCGCGCAGGTACTCCAGTTCGCCTTCCAGGCCCCGTGAGGCCATCAGCCCCAGGTTCTCGTACTGGTAACGGTCGTCCTGCGCGTCGTAGCGCAACGAGGTCAGGCCGCGGGCCCTCAGCTGGTAGGCCGCCCCGGCCAACCGCCAGGCACCCTGCCCCCACTCGAGGCCCAGCTCGTCGCTGGTGATGCGCTCGCCGTGCAGCGCCGGGTTCAGCCGCCAGCTGCCAGGGCCATCGCCGTGGTACCAGCGCTCGTAGGCGTTGGGCTCGCGGAAGGCGCCGCCGTGCTGGGCCCGCAGGGTCCAGCCGGGGGCCGGCGTCCACAGCAGGGCCAGGCGCGGGCTGAGGTGGCCGACACCCTGCTCGCGGTCGGCCCGCAGGCCGGACTGCAGGCTCCAGGCCTCGGACCACTGCCACAGGTGGTCACCGTACAGCGCCACCCGGCCGCCCTGGCGCCGGTCGTCCAGATAGTCCAGCGGCTGTGGCTCGACATCGAAGTTGCGCTGCACCTGTCGCAGCTGGCGCTGGGCCTCCACGCCCAGCACCAGGCGCTGCTGGTCCGAGAGGCGGTGGGTCACGCGGCCCTCGGTGCCCCACCAACTGCCCACCGACACGTCGCGGTTGAGCGTGATGGGCGGGTAGTCGATCGGGTAGTCACCCTGGAAGGCGTAACTGCCGGCGAAGACGCGGGCGGTCAGCTCGGTGTCCTCGTCCAGCACGTGGCGGTGCTCGAGGTCGGCCATGTGGTAGCGGTCGATCACCCGGGCGCGGCGGTCGCCGAAGACGGTGTCGGCCGAGGCCGGGGTGCCCTGCTCGCGCAGGCCACTGATCAGGCCCAGTCGCCAGGGCCCGCTGTCCCAGCGCAGGTACAGGCCGTGCTGGTGCATGCCGGCGGTGCCGTTGGCGGCCTGGGCTCCGAACCAGGACTCCTGCACCGATTCGCCGTCCAGCCGGCCGGCGCGACCGGCCAGCAGCAGGCGCCCGCCCGCCACCGAGGTGTCCAGCGTGGCCCGCAGTTCGCGCTCGCCCAGGCTGCCCGCGCGCACGGTCGCCTCGGCGCGCCCGTCGCCCAAGGGCTCGCGGGTGACCACGTTGATGACGCCGAACAGGGCATTCGCCCCGTACACCGCCGACCCTGGTCCGGCGATGAACTCCACCCGCTCCACCAGGGCCAGGTCCAGCGGCAGCTCGGAGCCCAGCGCGGCCTGGTCGTAGAGGTTGTCGTTGACCCGGTGGCCGTCGATCAGCAGCAGGACGCGGGTGTTGTAGTCGCCGCTGGCGCGCAGCCCGCGCACCGCGGCGTAGGTGTAGTTGCCGTCTGCCGAGATGTCGACGCCCCGCACCGCGCGCAGCACCTCGCCCAGGTGGCGCCAGCCCCGCACCCGGATTTCCTCACGGCCGATCACGGTGACCGATGCCGGTGCCTCGCTGCGGCGGGCGCTCAGGCGCGACGCCCCGCTGACCGTCATGTCCAGCAACTGCTCCAGCGGCAGCCCGGCCAGCTCCTGGGCGGCCTGCGCCCGGGCCGTGCCGGCGACCAGGCCCAGCGCCAGGCAGAGAACGGCCCAACAGGGGCGACGGGGCAGCGGAAGGCAGGTGGGGCGGTTCACGGTGGACGGCTCAGGGGTGCCTCCCGCCCATGCGGTCCGGCACAAGGGCTATCGGCCGCCCTGGCCGGGTCTTGAGCCCGCGGCGATCAGCCCGGGCGTGCCACCTGCCGCGCCTGGTGGCGCGCCTCCTCCTGCAGGCGAAGCACCCGGCGCTGGACCTTGCCGGTGGTGGTCATGGGCAGCGCCTCGATGAACTCGATCTCCTTGGGGTACTCGTAGGGGGCCAGCAGCCCCCGCACGTGCTGCTGCAGCGCGTCGACCAAGGCCTCGTCGCCGCAGTGGCCGGGGGCCAGGACGACGTAGGCCTTGACCACGGCGCCCCGGTCGGGATCGGGCTTGGGCACCACCGCGGCGTTGGCCACGGCTGGGTGGCGCACCAGGCAATTCTCGACCTCGCTGGGGCCGATGCGGTAGCCGGCGGCCTTGAAGACGTCGTCGCTGCGCCCCTGGTACCAGAGGTAGCCCTCCTCGTCCATGACCGCGGTGTCGCCGGTGCGGCACCAGCTGTCGGCGGGGTCGCCGGTGTACTTGGCGCGGGTGGCGTCCTCGCGCTTCCAATAGCCCAGGAAGAAGACCGGATCCGGGTGGCCATGGACGTCGCGGCGGTGCACCGCGACGTCGCCGGGCACGCCGCGCGGGCATTCGTGGCCGTCGTCGTCGATCACCGCCACCCGGTGACCGGGGTAGGCCCGGCCCATGCTGCCCGGACGCGCCGGCCAGCCGGCGGCGGGGCGGCCGTCGGCGCCCAGGGTCTGGCTGCAGTTGCCGACGATGTAGTTGATCTCGGTCTGGCCGAACATCTCGTTGACGGTCACGCCCAGCGCCTGCCGGCACCAGTGGAAGACGGTGTCACCCACCGCCTCACCGGCGCTCATGATGGCCCGCAGCCGCAGCCGGTGCTGCCGTGCGGGCTCGGGGCAGGCCTTCATGATGGCCTTGAGCGCGGTGGGGAAGAGGAAGCTGTGGGTCACGCGGTGGCGCGCCATCAGGGCCAGCGCCCGCTCGGGCGAGAAGCGGCCGGCCCAGGCCACGATGGGCATGGCGAAGTACAGGCTGGGCAGCAGCGCGTCCATCAGGCCGCCGGTCCAGGCCCAGTCGGCCGGACTCCAGAAGACCGCATCGGCGGGCAGGCCGCCCGGGCCCAGGCGGTGGCGCGCCCGTCCTTGGGTGCCCAACAGCAGGCTCTGGCTGCAGACGAAGCCGCTGAGGTTGCCGATCAGGGCGCGGTGCGGGATCAGGGCGCCCTTGGGCGGGCCGGTGGTGCCGCTGGTGTAGATCAGCACCGCCGCCTCGTCGGCCCGGGTGCGGGCGGCGGTGAAGCCGGCCTGCTCGCGCGCCAGCGCCGCCACCCAGTCGATCTCACCGGGCTGCGCCATCCCGACCGCCACCAGGTGTCGCAGGTCCGGGCACTCGGCCCGCACCAGGCGCAGCGCGTCGAGCGTGCTGTCATCGGCGATCGCCACCACCGCGGCACTGTCCTGCAGGCGATAGGCCAGGGCCTCGGGGCCGAACAGCTGCGACAGCGGCATGGCCACCGCGCCGAGCTGGTAGGTGGCGATGTGGGCCACCGCGGTCTCGACCCGCTGCGGCATCACCACCGCCACGCGGTCACCGCGCCGCACGCCCAGGCGGCGCAGCAGCCGCGACAGGCGGTTGGCCTGGTCCTGCAGCTCGGCGAAGCGGGTCAGGCGCGGCCGGCCCTGCGGGGTCTCGGTGCGGATCGCCACCGCCTGCGGGGTCTGGCGGGCCCAGCGGCCGCAGCAGGCGTCGGCCAGGTTGAACCAGGCCGGCACCTGCCAGCGGAACTGGCCGTGGAGTTCTGCCCAGGCGTCCTGGGGATCGGGGTCTTGCATGCCCCCACGCTAGGGCAGACGCCGCCGCCTGCCCATCCGGAGGGACACCGAGTCAGGCTTCGACCGTGCCCGCGGCCATCGCCGCCAGCGATTCGCCACCGACCCGGCAGATCCGCCAGTCCGGCAGGAGCTGCGCGCCCATGCGCTGGTAGAAGGCGATGGCGTTGGCGTTCCAGTCCAGCACGCTCCACTCGAAGCGCCCGCAGCCGCGCGCCGCGGCCAGCCCGGCCAGGTGCCGCAGCAGGGCCTGGCCGAGGCCCGCGCCACGGTGGGCCGGCTGCACGTAGAGGTCTTCCAGGTACAGGCCCGGGCGGCAGCGGAAGGTGGAGAAGTTGGTGAAGAACAGCGCGAAGGCCACCACCGCGCCGTCCGCCTCGGCCACCACCGCCTCGGCCGCCGGCCGCTCACCGAAGAGGTGCGGGCGCAGCCCCTCCACCGTGGTCTCGACCAGATGCTCCAGCTGCTCGAACGCCGCCAGCTCGCGGATCAGCCCGACGAGGGCCGGCAGGTCCCGCGGTGCCGCCGGCCGCAGGATGAAGGGGGTCGGGGTTTTCATGCGGTCGATTCTGTCACCCGGGCGTCAGGGCTGCGGCCCGCTCGCGCCCTACCATCGCCCGATGACCGAGAGCGCCTACACCCCCCGCCGCCCTTCCCGATCGCTGAGCGTGCCGCTGCGCGGCCTGCAGATGCACCTGGAGGTCTGGGGCGATGCCACCCTGGCCACGCCCGAGCGCCCCGCCCTGCTGCTGTGCCACGGCTACATGGACGTGGGCGCATCCTTCCAGTTCCTGGTCGACGCCCTGGCCGAACGCGAGGGCGACAGCCGCTACATCCTGGCGCTGGACTGGCGCGGCTATGGCCGCACCCGGGTGCCACCGACCGACAGCTTCTGGTTCCCGGACTACCTGGGCGACCTGGAATTGCTGCTGGACGGCCGGGTGCCGGGCCTGGACGCGCGCCGCCAGGCGATCGATCTGCTGGGCCACAGCATGGGCGGCAACGTGGTCATGCACTACGCCGGCGTGCGGCCGACGCTGATCCGACGCCTGGTCAACCTGGAGGGCTTCGGCCTGCCGCGCAGCGAGGCCCACGAGGCCCCGGCCCGGCTGGCCCGCTGGCTGGACGAGCTGGCCCAGCCGCAGACCCTGCGCGACTACCCCGATGCCGACGCGGTGGCCCAGCGGCTGCGCAAGACCAACCCGCGCCTGCGCCCGGACCGCGCCGCCTGGCTGGCCCGGCGCTGGGCCGAGCCCGACGCCCACGGACGCTGGCAGGTGCTGGGCGACCCGGCCCACAAGCGCGTCAACCCGATGGTCTACCGGGTGGAAGAGGTGATGGCGGCCTGGCGCCGCATCACCGCGCCGGTGCTGTGGGCCGAGGGCGACCTGACGGACCTGTCGGGCTGGTGGGGCGACCGCTACCCGCGCAGCGAGGTCGAGCACCGGCTGGCCCAGGTGCCACGGCTGGAGCGGGCACTGCTGTCGCCCTGCGGCCACATGCTGCACCACGAGCAGCCCGAGGCCCTGGCCGAGCGGCTCAAGGCCTTTCTGGACGCCTGAGCGCCGGCGGCGGGCGCCGCCGGCTGACCGGTCAGCGCAGCACCATGCCCTGTCGGTCGCCGGGCTCGACGCGGTGGCTGCGCTCGGCCAGCGCCTTGGCGCGGCCGGTGCGCGCCGCCTGCACCGCGCCGCAGCTGCCGGTGTCGGCGTGCCACAGCGCCGTGGCCAGCAGCGGCTCGGCGGTGCTGCCCAGCGGCTGGGCGTAGTCCTCGGCCACCGCGCAGGTGGCGTCGAAGCCGTCGAAGTAGCGGCCTTGGTTCAGGGCGTTGACCGATTCGAAGTTGACGACGCTCCAGGTGTTGCCGCAACCGTCGTCCTGCGGCAGGAAGCCCACCGGCTTGCCGCAGGTGGTGTCGCCCACGGTGACCACTTGCACATAGGGCCGCAGGGCGTTGATCAGCTGCTCGCTGGCCGAGCAGGTGCGCTGGCCGGTCAGCACGTACACGCGCGACAAGCCCAGCGCCGCCGACGGGTTGCGGAAGGCGATCTCCTCGTTGCGGCCGGCCTGGCGGTCGTTGTACAGCAACCGGGTGTAGACCTGCCCCGCGGTGCTGCTGGCCGAGGGGTACGAGGCCAGCGTCCGGGCCGACGACACCAGGCCGCCGCCGTTGTAGCGCAGGTCGATCACCACGTCCTGCACGCCGGCGCTGCGGAACTGGGCGAAGGCGGTGTCGAACGGCGACTCGGCCTGGCTGACCATGTCCTTGACCGCCACGTAGCCGACCAGGCGACCGCCGACCGAGCGGACGGTGGACGCGTTGGTCACCGGCACCAGGGCGTAGGTCGCAGCGCTGACGGTGACGTCGCGCACCTGGTTGTCCAGGCCGCGCACCCGGAGCGTGAGCAGATCACCGGTGGCGTTGGCGCTGAAGGCGCTGAAGTCGTCCGCGGTGATCAGGTCGCCCACCGACCGGCCGTTGACCAGCAGCACTTCGTCGCCGCGCACCAGGCCGGCGGTGGCCGCGGGCGAGCCGGGCTCGATGTAGCGCACGTAGAGCGGCCACTCGGAGTGGCCCTTGACCTCGAGGCCCGCCACCATCACGCCGAAGCCCAGGGTTCGGCCCTCGCCATAGAAGCGCTGGTACTCGGTGGTGGGGGTGGAATGGCTCCAGCGGTCGGCCGCCGGGAAATCCGGGTCGGAGCCGGTGTAGAGCCGGGCCGCGAAGTAGTCGGCCACGCTGCCATAGGACCCGGTGGAGGGACGCGGGCTGACCCGGTACCAGAAGTACCAGTCGTCGAGGTAGGACTCCAGCCAGAGTTTCTGGTCGGACGCCGAGCAGGTCAGGGGCACGCCGGGGTCGGAACCACCGCCCCCGCAGGCGGCCAGCAGCGCGGAGCAGACCGCCGCCGCCAGGGCGGTGCGGCTGCGTGCGAACAGGGATCGGGACGGGGTCATCGGGGCTCCTGCAGGTGGGGCCGCACCGCGCGCGGGGGCGGCGGGCCGGGACAGGCGCGAAGCTACCACGCCCTACAATCCGGTAACTCCCCCGGAAGCCTTGGCGTTGACACCGTCGCGTGTCCAGACGTTGCCGTCGGCAGCGCCGCCCTGGCCCCCTCCCCTCGCGCCTGAGGCGCCCACCCGAGCCGCCATGACCGAACTCGCCAAGTCCTTTGAGCCCAAAGACATCGAAGCCCGCTGGGCCCCGCTGTGGGAGCACAGCGGCGTCTACCGGCCGACGCTGGACACCGCCAAGCCCTCCTTCTGCGTCCAGCTGCCGCCGCCCAACGTGACCGGCACGCTGCACATGGGCCACGCGTTCAACCAGACCATCATGGACTCGCTGACGCGCTACCACCGCATGAGCGGCCACAACACCCTGTGGGTGCCCGGCACCGACCACGCCGGCATCGCCACCCAGATCGTCGTGGAGCGCCAGCTGCAGGAGCAGAAGGTCAGCCGCCACGACCTGGGCCGCGAGGCCTTCGTCGCCAAGGTCTGGGAATGGAAGGAGCAGTCGGGCTCCACCATCACCCGCCAGATGCGCCGCATGGGCGACTCGGTGAGTTGGGAGCACGAGTACTTCACGATGGACGAGAAGCTGTCCACCGTGGTCACCGAGACCTTCGTGCGCCTGTACGAGGAAGGCCTGATCTACCGCGGCAAGCGCCTGGTGAGCTGGGACCCGATCCTGAAGTCCGCCGTCTCCGACCTCGAGGTCGAGAGCGAGGAGGAGGACGGCAGCCTGTGGCACATCCGCTACCCGGTGGATGGCACCGACGAGTCGCTGGTGGTGGCCACCACCCGGCCCGAGACCATGCTGGGCGACACCGCCGTGATGGTCCACCCCGAGGACGCGCGCTACACCCACCTGATCGGCAAGCAGGTCAAGCTGCCCATCACCGGCCGCCTGGTGCCGGTGATCGCCGACGCCTACGTGGACAAGGACTTCGGCACCGGCGTGGTCAAGGTCACGCCCGCCCACGACCAGAACGACTACCAGGTCGGCCTGCGCCACGGCCTGCCCATGCTGACCATCTTCGACCTGGAGGCGAAGGTCAGCGCCCATGAGGCCGCCGACATCCCGGCCGAGTACGTCGGCCTGGACCGCTTCGTCGCCCGCAAGCAGCTGGTGGCCCGCTTCGAGGCCGAGGGCCTGCTGGTCGAGGTCAAGAAGCACAAGCTGATGGTGCCCCGCTGCGCCCGCACCGGCCAGGTCATCGAGCCGATGCTGACCGACCAGTGGTTCGTGGCCATGAGCAAGGCCGGCGCCAACGGCCAGTCGATCGCCGAGGAGGCCATCGAGGCCGTGGCGTCGGGCGACGTCAAGTTCGTGCCCGAGAACTGGGTCAACACCTACAACCAGTGGATGAAGAACATCCAGGACTGGTGCATCTCGCGCCAGCTCTGGTGGGGCCACCAGATCCCGGCCTGGTACGGCACCGAAGGCCAGCTCTTCGTCGCCCGCTCCGAGGACGAGGCCCGCACCAAGGCCACCGCCGCCGGCTACACCGGTGCGCTCACCCGCGACGCCGACGTGCTCGACACCTGGTACTCGTCCGCCCTGGTGCCCTTCAGCACCCTGGGCTGGCCGGCCAAGACGGTCGAGCAGGACCTGTTCCTGCCCAGCAGCGTGCTGGTCACCGGCTACGACATCATCTTCTTCTGGGTCGCCCGGATGATCATGATGACCAAGCACTTCACCGGCCAGGTGCCGTTCAAGCACGTCTACATCCACGGCCTGGTGCTCGATGCCCAGGGCAAGAAGATGTCGAAGTCCGAGGGCAACGTGCTGGACCCGGTCGACCTGATCGACGGCATCGAGCTGGCCCCGCTGCTGGACAAGCGCACCCAGGGCCTGCGCAAGCCCGAGACCGCGCCCAAGGTGCGCAAGGCCACCGAGAAGGAGTTCCCCGAGGGCATCCCCGGCTACGGCGCCGACGCGCTGCGCTTCACCTTCGCGGCCATGGCCACGCTGGGCCGCTCGGTCAACTTCGACTCCAAGCGCTGCGAGGGCTACCGCAACTTCTGCAACAAGCTCTGGAACGCCACCAAGTTCGTCCTGATGAACACCGAGGGCCAGGACTGCGGCCTGATGGAGCACACCAAGGCCGACTGCGCCGTGGGCGGCAAGGCCGAGGGCTACATGAGCTTCAGCGCGGCCGACCGCTGGATCAGCAGTGAGCTGCAGCGCGTCGAGGCCGCGGTGGCCCAGGGCTTCGCCGAGTACCGCCTCGACAACGTGGCCAGCGCGATCTACCAGTTCGTCTGGGACGAGTTCTGCGACTGGTACCTCGAGATCGCCAAGGTCCAGGTCCAGACCGGCACCGAGGCCCAGCAGCGCGCCACCCGCCGCACCCTGATCCGCACCCTCGAGACCGTGCTGCGCCTGCTGCACCCGGTGGCGCCCTTCATCACGGCCGAGCTGTGGGATGTGGTGGCCCCGCTGGCCGGCCGCAAGACCGCCGACACCATCGCCACCGCCGCCTACCCGGTGGCCCAGCCCGAGCGCATCGACCCGGTGGCCGACGCCTGGATGGCCAAGCTCAAGGCCCTGGTCGGCACCTGCCGCTCGCTGCGCGGCGAGATGGGCCTGTCGCCCGCCGAGCGCGTGCCGCTGCTGGTGCACGGTGACCTGCCGTTCTTCGAGACCGCCGCCCCGCTGCTCAAGGCCCTGGCCAAGCTGGCCGAGGTGCAGCTGATCGCCGACGAGGCCGCCTTCTCGGCCGCCAGCGCCACCTCTCCGGTGGCGGTGCAGGGCGACGCGCGCCTGGCGCTGAAGGTCGAGATCGACGTCGCCGCCGAGCGCGCCCGCCTGGGCAAGGAGATCGCCCGCATCGAGGGTGAGGTCACCAAGGCCCATGCCAAGCTCGGCAACGAGAGCTTCGTCGCCCGCGCCCCCGAGGCGGTGGTCGCCCAGGAACGGCAGCGTCTGGCGGACTTCGGCCAGACGCTGGAGCGCCTGCGCGAGCAACTGGCCAAGCTGCCGACCGCCTGACGCAGGGCATCCCATGTTCATGGGCCGGACAGGCGCCCCGGGGCCTGTCCGTCGTCACCGGAGCGCCACCTGCCACGTGCAAGAATCCAGGCGATCCCTGAACACCAAGAGCAGTCCGATGCGCGTCAACAAAGCTGTTTTCCCCGTCGCCGGCCTCGGCACCCGTTTCCTGCCCGCCACCAAGGCGCAGCCCAAGGAAATGCTGCCCGTGGTGGACAAGCCGCTCATCCAGTACGCCGTTGAAGAGGCCTATGCGGCCGGCATCCGCCAGATGATCTTCGTCAACGGCCGCCACAAGCGCGCCATCGAAGACCACTTCGACGCCGCCCAGGAACTCGAGATCGAGCTCGAGAACCAGGGCAAGCGCGAGTTGCTGGACCTGGTCCACTCCATCAAGCCCGACGACATGGAGTGCATCTACATCCGCCAGCCCAAGGCCCTGGGCCTCGGACATGCCGTGCTCTGCGCCCAGTCGGTGGTGGTCAACGAGCCCTTCGCGGTGCTGCTGGCCGATGACCTGATGGTCGGTCAGCCGCCCATCATGAAGCAGATGGTGGACCAGTTCCACGAGTGGCAGGCCTCGATCCTGGCGGTCCAGGAAGTGCCCCCGGAGCACACCCGGCGTTACGGCATCATCGCCGGCACGCCGGTCAATGACCGGATGATGGACCTGACCCACATCGTCGAGAAGCCGGCCCCCGAGAAGGCGCCCTCCCACCTGGGCGTGGCCGGCCGCTACGTGCTGACCCCGGGCATCTTCCGCGAGATCGCCAACCTGCCCCGCGGCGTCGGCGGCGAGATCCAGCTGACCGACGGGATCGCCGCGCTGATGCGCCGCGAGAAGGTCTTCGCCTACCGCTACGACGGCCGCCGCTACGACTGCGGCTCCAAGGACGGCTTCCTTGAAGCCAATGTCGAGCTGGCACTGGCCCACCCGCAGCTGGGCCCGGGCTTCCGCGCCTACCTCAAGAGCCTGCCGCTCTGAAGTCGGCGGCCGCGCCGCACTGTCTCGCACATGAAAAAGGGGGCCGCTGAGGCCCCCTTTTCACGTGTGCGCGCGGCGCGTCAGGCCTTGCGGCGGCGACGGCCGGTCAGGCCCAGCGCCCCCAGGCCCGCCAGCATCATGGCGACACTGCCCGGCTCGGGCACCGCCGCGGCCAGGCCGTCCTGGCTGCCGAAGGTGACCCAGCCCTGACCGTTGTTGTACTGCCCGCTGTTGCCGCCAAAACAGCACTGCTCGAAGCCGTACACGCTGATCGTGTGGTTGCCGGCGGCCAGCACCGTCGAGACATTGAACACGTCGGACGAGGCGTTCCAATCGCCCGACCACCACATGTCGGAGTTGTTGAAGGCCATCGCCACGCCGTCGACGAAGACCGCACCGCCGCCGCCAAAATCGACACCGAAGCGGAAATCCCAGGCCCCGGCCTGCGCCGCGGACACACCGAAATTGATGGTGAACACCTGCCCGAGACCGGCGGCGACCACGTTGTCGAACAATGCGATGGTCGCGGACGACTCGCCGACGGTGGCGGCCAGAGCGGCGGACTGCACCGCCGCCGCGTTGGCGAAACCGGACTGGAACACCCCACCGTCGGTCAAGGTGACCAGACTGGCATGGGCACTGCCCAGGGCCAGCGTGGCCGCGGCAGCGGCCAGCGCACGACGAATGAACTTCATGTAAAGGCTCCCTCTGTGGCGGCCGCACCCGACCGCCGGACTGATGACAGCCTCCACTCTGGCCCTCGCGGGCGGCGGACTCAAGCCCTCAATCTCGGGAAACCCCTGAATCCAAGGGGGGCTCAGCGACGCCGCAGGTAATGGATGAAGACCTCACCTTCGGCATCCTGCTTCAACAGCTCGTTGCCGGTCTGGCGGGAGAAGGCCTGGAAATCGCGCATCGAACCCGGGTCGGTGGCGATCACCTTCAGCACCTCGCCACTGCCCATGCCGGAGAGGGCCTTCTTGGCCTTCAGGATGGGCAGGGGGCAGTTCAGGCCGCTGGTGTCGATCTCTTGTTGGGCGTCCATGCGCGGGGCATCCTGGTGAAAGGTCTCGGGATTCTAGGCCGCGGTCGGCGCCGGGGCGTCGGGCAGCGGCGGATCGAAGAACTGCGGCTCGATCCCGCGCGCGCGCAACCAGTCGGCCAGCGCCTGGCCGGTGCCGGCGCGCCAGCACCGCAGCGCAGCGGGCTCGAACAGGCGGTGCTCGGCCAGTTCAGGGGACAGCTGCACCGTGCCGCGGGCCTGCACGTGGTAGGCGATGATCACCTGGTTCATGCGCTGGAAGTCGTAGACCCCGATCAGCGACACGCGGTCGGCGACCAGCGCGGTCTCTTCCAGGACCTCACGGGCGATGCCCGCCTCGGGCGTCTCGCCAGCCTCCATGAACCCGGTGATCAGCGCGAAGAGCTTGCCACTCCAGGCGGCGTTGCGGGCCAGCAGCACCCGCCCGCCCTGGTCAGTGCACTCGACCACCGCCGCCAGCACCGGCGTCGGGTTGTTCCAGTGCGTGAAGTCGCAGGCGGTGCAGCGCAGGCGGGCGCGCGGACCGCCGTCCTCGTCCTCGGTGCGCCAGGCCAGCGGGGCGGCGCACTGCGGGCAGAAGCGCCAGGTGTCGCTCACGCCGGAAACACCCCGGTGGACAGGTAGCGGTCGCCGCGGTCGCAGACCACGAACACGATGGTGGCGTTCTCCAAGCGCTGCGCCAGTTGCAGCGCGACCCAGCAGGCCCCGGCGGCGGAGATGCCGGCGAACAGCCCTTCTTCGGCCGCCAGGCGGCGCGCCATGTCCTCGGCGTCGTCCTGGCTGACGTAGACCAGCTCGTCCACCGCCTTCGGATCGTAGATCTTGGGCAGGTAGGCCTCGGGCCACTTGCGGATGCCGGGGATGCGGGAGCCTTCGGAGGGCTGCGCGCCCACCACCCGCACCGCCGGGTTGCGCTCCTTGAGGTAGCGCGACACGCCGGTGATGGTGCCGGTGGTGCCCATGGCACTGACGAAGTGGGTGACCCGTCCGTCGGTGTCGGACCAGATCTCGGGGCCGGTGGTGTCGTAGTGCACCGCCGGGTTGTCAGGGTTGGCGAACTGGTCAAGCACCCGGCCGCGGCCGTCGCGCTGCATCTGCTCGGCCATGTCGCGGGCCAGCTCCATGCCGCCGGACTTGGGCGTGAGGATGAGCTCGGCCCCGAAGGCCTTCATGGTCTGCGCGCGCTCGATGGACAGGTCCTCGGGCATGATCAGGACCATCTTGTAGCCCTTGATCGCCGCGGCCATGGCCAGCGCGATCCCGGTGTTGCCCGATGTCGCCTCGATCAGCGTGTCGCCGGGACGGATGTCGCCCCGGGCCTCGGCCTGCCGGATCATGTTGATCGCCGGGCGGTCCTTGACCGAGCCGGCCGGGTTGTTGCCCTCAAGCTTGCCCAGGATCACGTTGCCGCGGGCGGCCACCGCGGCCCCGGGCAGCCGTTGCAATCGCACCAGCGGGGTGTGGCCAATGGCATCTTCCAGGGTCTTGTAAGCGGGCATGGGTGCGGGTTCAGGCAATGACCGCCCCATTATGACGGGGCACCATTCGCCCTCGATGGCGCATGCCATAATCGCGCCCCTCACCCGCCCATGTGACGAAATCGGTAGACGTAGCGGATTCAAAATCCGCCGCCGCAAGGCGTGCCAGTTCGAGTCTGGCCATGGGCACCAGCTTCCCCCCTTTCACGCCAAGCCACGGCGCCGTTCGCTGCCGCGCAGCCGCCGCACCGACAAGCCGCACGCCAGCGCCGCCCCTCAGCCCTTGCTGAAGTGCGCCGCCGTGGACCGCAGTCGCGCCCCGCAAGACGTCATGTGGCCTTCGTAGGCCACCGGAACGCCGTCGATCGTGTGGTCAGGATCACCTTCGATGATCACACAGGCGCCGTGGCCTCTCCTGGGGCATGAGCAACGGTCGCCAACCCGGGCCAAGGGGATGCCGTCGACGGTGCATTGCCTCGCACTGACGGACACCACCATGCCCCCGTGGTCGGTCGGATCACCCAGCCTGATGACGCCTCTGGACATGTCTGACCCCCTCACACTCATCGGTCATTCCCCGGATCGATCGCCGGCGTGCTGCGGTTCTTGAGCACCGACATGCGGTTCTGGCGCTGGCGCACGGCCTCGGGTGGCGGGCTGATGAACACCAGGCTGGCTTCTCGCTCGTCGCGCAGGTTGATCGCCGCGCTCACCCCGCCGTCCAGG
>CALRTJ020000012.1:0-143552 GCA_943371055.1 Hydrogenophaga intermedia
CTGGTTCAACCACCACAGACTGCTGGAGCCCATCGGCCACATCCCGCCTGCCGAGGCTGAGGCAAACTACTACCGGCATCTCGCCGAGCAGGTCGCCATCGCGGCCTGACTTAAACCCACTGGCCTCCACGAAACCCGGGCCGGTTCACCGTCCTTGTCACCGATGCCCCAGTGGTAGCACAGGTTGCCCGGGGCCTCGTCGTGGACGTTGGCCGGGGCGGCGGTGGCGGCGGCCGGGTTGATCACCGGCGGCAGCTCTTCGTAGTCGACCTCGATCAGCTGGGCGGCGGCCTTGGCCTGCTCCAGGGTCTCGGCCACCACCAGGGCCACGCGGTCGCCCACGTAGCGGGCCTTGCCGTCGGCCAGCACCGGGTGCTTGGGCTCCTTCATGGGGCTGCCGTCCAGGCTGTTGATCAGCCAGCCGCAGGGCAGGCCGCCCACCGCCTTGAAGTGCTCGCCGGTCAGGATGCCGACCACGCCGGGGGCCGCGGCCGCGGCGCTGGTGTTGAGCGACTTGATGCGGGCGTGCGCGTAGGGGCTGCGCAGGAAGTAGCCGTGGGTCTGGCCGGGCAGGTTGATGTCGTCGGTGTACTGGCCCTTGCCGGTCAGGAAGCGGGTGTCCTCGCGCCGGACGACCGACTTGCCGATGAATCCTTGGGGTGCGTTCATGGGTCGTGTCTCCTGGTGTCAGCCCTGGGCGGCCACGCTGCGCACGGCCTTGACGATGTTCTGGTAGCCGGTGCAGCGGCAGAGGTTGCCTTCCAGGCCAGCGCGCACCGACTCGTCGGAGTCGGCCTTGTGGTGCTTCACCAGGTCGACCGCGCTCATCACCATGCCGGGGGTGCAGAAGCCGCACTGCAGGCCGTGGCACTGGTTGAAGGCCACCTGCATCGGGTGCAGGGTGCCGTCGGCGGCGGCCAGGCCCTCGATCGTCGTCACCTCAGAGCCGGCGGCCTGCACCGCCAGCATGTTGCAGCTCTTCACGGCGCGGCCGTTGAGGTGCACGGTGCAGGCGCCGCACTGGGCGGTGTCGCAGCCCACATGGGTGCCGGTGAGCTGCAACGTCTCGCGGATGAATTCGACGAGCAGCGTCTGCGGCGCGACGTCGCGGGTGACGTCCTTGCCATTGACCTTCAACGTGATCGTGGACATGCCTTGTCTCCTGGGGGATGGGTGACGTGGTGCGGTCTGTGCCGCGGCGGCTTTGATGCTAGGCAGACACGCCTGAAAACACCTGTCCCGGAAACGCTTATGAATGGCCGTGCAAAGGTGGCGCCGGTGACAAGGGTTTGCCAGCTATGGGGCCATTTGCATAAGGGAAACCGGCGCGGCGGTGGGTGCGGTGGCAGCGGCCTAATCCCCTACCAGGGCGGCCCCGGTGGGCCCCGTCGAGAATCCCCACGATGGACAACGTCGATTTGCAGGTGCTGCGCCAGCTGGTGGCGTGGCGCGAGGCCGGCCACTCGGTGGTCATGGGCACGATCACCCGCACCTGGGGCTCGGCCCCGCGGCCGGTGGGTTCGGTGGTGGCGGTGCGCGACGACGGGCAGATCGCCGGCTCGGTCTCGGGCGGTTGCATCGAGGACGACCTGATCGCCCGCATGCGCGAGAAGGCCCTGGCCGCCGACGCGCCCCAGGTGGTGCGCTACGGCGTGTCGGGCGACGAGGCCGCGCGCTTCGGGCTGCCCTGCGGGGGCACGCTGGAGCTGGTGCTCGAGCCCCTGGCCGCCCACAGCCGGGTTGAGGAACTGCTGAGCCGCCTGGCGGCGGGCGAGCGGGTGCGCCGCACCCTGGCGCTGGACAGCGGGGCGGTCACGCTGGCGCCGGCCGAGGGCGCCGACACCGTGCTGCTGGACGAGCGCTGCCTGGTGTCGGTGCACGGGCCGCACTGGCGCCTGATGGTGATCGGGGCCGGCCAGATGACGGCGTACCTGGCCCAGATGGCCCAGGCGCTGGACTACCAGGTGATCGTGTGCGACCCGCGCGAGGAGTACATGCCCGAGCTGCCCGGCGTGCAGCGCACCCGCGAGATGCCCGACGACGCGGTGCTGGCCATGAAGCCCGACGCCCACACCGCGGTGATCGCCCTGACCCACGACCCCAAGCTGGACGACCTGGCCCTGATGGAGGCGCTGCGCGCGCCGTGTTTCTACGTGGGCGCGATCGGCTCGCGGGTGAACCAGGCCAAGCGCAAGCAGCGCCTGGCCGAGCACTTCGACCTGAGCGAGGCCGAGCTGGCGCGCCTGCACGGCCCGGTGGGCATCAAGAACGGCGCCCGCACCCCGCCCGAGATCGCGGTGTCCATCCTGGCCGAGCTGACCGCGGTGCGCTACGGTTGGCACATCCCCGAGCCGGTGTTCATCGGTGGCGGCGCGCCGGGGGTCGAGGCGGGCTGCGTGGTCTGAGGGGCGGCGGGGGCTGGGACAGTCCCTGGGCGGCCGGGTGTCACTTCCTGGCGCAGCGGTCGGGGTTCTTCCGGTCTTTGCCGGCGGTCGGGGCTCGGGTCTGATGGCGGCATGCTCCGCGAAGACGGGGCTTGTCGCCCAACCACCCCGATCCCCCCGATCCCCCGACCGTCCATGTTCCGCTGTTCCGCCCGCTCCCCGTCGTCGTTCCGTCTGAACCCGCTGCCGCTGGCGGCCGCCCTGCTGGTGGGCAGCGCCGGCGCCTGGGCCCAGGAGGTCGACACCGCTCAGGTGGTGGTCAGCGGCAGTGCGGTGCCGCGCGCCAGCGACACCGTGCCCTTCGCGGTGGGCGTGGTCGGCCGCGAGGCCCTGCGCAGCGCCGGCCCGATGCTCAACCTGAGCGAGGCCCTGGCCCAGGTGCCCGGCCTGGTGGTGAACAACCGCTCCAACCACGCCCAGGACCTGCAGATCAGCTCGCGCGGCTTTGGCGCGCGCGCCGGTTTCGGCGTGCGCGGCCTGCGCCTGTACACCGACGGCATCCCGGCCAGCGGCCCCGACGGCCAGGGCCAGGTGTCGCACTTCGACCTGGCCGGTGCCGAGCGCGTCGAGGTCCTGCGCGGCCCGTTCTCGGTGCTGTATGGCGCCAGCTCGGGCGGCGTGGTGTCGCTGTTCAGCGCCCCGGTGAAGGGCCCGCAGGCCGAGTTCGCGGTCGATGGCGGCAGCGATGGCCTGCGCCAGGTGCGCGGCAGCGTGGGCACCGCCTGGGGCGAGGGCCTGTCGATGAAGGCCTCGGCCGCCCTGATGGACGTTGACGGCTTTCGCCCGCAGTCCGAAGCCCATCGCGAGTCGGCCCAGGCCCAGCTGGGCTGGACCGGCGGCGCCGAGCGCGTCACCCTGCGCCTGTCCCACCTGCGCCAGAACGCCCAGGACCCGCTGGGCCTGACCCGCGAGGCCTTTGACGCCGACCCGCTGCAGACGGTCTCCAACGCGATCGCCTTCGACACCCGCAAGGCGCTGTCGCAGACCCAGCTGGGCGCCAGCTGGCTGCACACGCTCGAGGCCGGTCCGCTGCGTGACACGCAGCTCTCGGTCTATGGCGGCCAGCGCCGCGTGACCCAGTGGCAGTCCATCCCGGTGGCGGCCCAGGGCAGCCCGCGCCACGGAGGCGGGGTGGTCGATTTCGACCGCGGCTACGGCGGCGGCGAGGCCCGCGCCCGACTGGGCTGGCAGGATGTGGACCTGGTGCTGGGCGCGGCCTTCGACCGCCAGCTGGACGACCGCCGCGGGTTCGAGAACTTCATCGGCGGCACCACCGGCGTGACCGGCGCGCTGCGCCGCAACGAGGCCGACCACGCCGACACCCGCGACCTGTTCGCCCAGCTCGAGTGGCAGGTCTCGCCCGCCGTGGCCCTGAGCGCCGGCCTGCGCCACGGCCGCGCCCGCCTGTCGGCCGACGACCGCTACCTGTCCAACGGCGACGACAGCGGTGCCGTGGACTACGGCTACACCCTGCCGGTGCTGGGCGCGCGCTGGCAGCTGGCACCGGGCTGGCAGCTGCACGCCAGCGTGGCCCGCGGCGCCGAAACCCCCACCCTGGGCGAGCTGGCCTACCGCGCCGACGGCACCGGCGGCTTCAACACCGACCTGAAGGCCCAGACCAGCCACCAGGCCGAGCTGGGCCTGCGCTGGCGCGACGGCGCCTGGCGGGTGGACGCCACCGCCTTCCAGGCCCGGGTGTCCGACGAGATCGGCGTGGCCACCAACGCCGGCGGCCGCTCCAGCTTCCAGAACGTGGGCCGCACCCGCCGCCAGGGCCTGGAGCTGGCCACGGCCTGGCGCCCGGCCGGCGGCTGGCGCGCCGCCACCGCGCTGACCTGGCTGGACGCCACCTACCTGGACGGCTTCCTGACCTGCGGCGCCCCGCCGTGCAACACGCCCACGCTGCCGGTCGAGGCCGGCAACTGGGTGGCCGGCGCGCCGCGCGCCAACGGCTGGGCCGAGCTGGCCTGGCGCGACACCGCCTGGGGCGAACTGGGCGCCGAGTGGCGGGCCAGCGGCCGCGTGGCCGTCAACGACCGCAACACCGACCACGCCCACAGCTGGCAGGTGCTGGCGCTGCGCTGGTCGCAGCGCTACGCCCTGGCCGGCGGCCAGACCGCCGAGCTGCTGGCGCGGGTGGACAACCTGGCCGACCGGCGCTATGCCGGCAGCGTGATCGTCAACGACGGCAACGGCCGCTTCTTCGAGCCGGGCGCCCCCCGCAGCGTGCTGCTGGGCCTGCGCCTGCTCGACGGCCGCCCCTGAACCTGGAGACCCCCATGCGGCGCCGAACCCTGCTGTGCACCCTGAGCGGCCTGGCCGCGGGCCGGGCCGCCTGGGCGGCGCCGGATGACGAGTTCGAGGGCGACCCCTTCCGCTCCCACCCCTGGATCGACATGCGCCGGGAGTTCCTGGGCGGGGGTCGGGTGGTCTACGACGAGCGGGTGCAGGTGCAGGGCCCGGCCTTTGCCGAAGACCCGATGAACGTGCCGATCAGCCTGCGGGTGGACCCTGCGCTGGGACCGGTCGAGCAGATCCTGGTGCTGGTCGACCGCAACCCGATCAAGCGGGTGGTGAACTACCAGCCGCTGCTGGCGCTGCCCAGCCTGTCGCTGCGCTTCAAGCTGGAGCAGGCCTCGCCGGTGCGCGTGGCGGCCCGCACGCCCGATGGCGTCTGGCACGTGGGCGGCACCTGGGTCGAGTCGGCCGGGGGCGGTTGCACCGTCAGCGGCGACACCCGCAAGGACGGCAGCTGGTCGCGCACCCTGGGCGAGCTCAGCGGCCGCGTGTTCCCGCTGGCCGGCGAGGGCCAGTCCAGCCCGGCCGCGCGCCTGCGGCTGCGGGTGATGCACCCGATGGACACCGGCCTGGTGGGCGGCATCCCGGCCTTCTTCGTCAACCGGCTGTCGGTGCAGGACGCGCAGGGGCGCGAGCTGGCGCGCCTGCAGGCCTTCGAGCCGGTGAGCGAGAACCCGGTGTTCAGCTTCGACTTCGCCCAGCCACCGGCGGGCGGCGTGCGGGTGGTGGGGGCCGACAACAACGGCAACCGCATCGACGGGCGGCTGCCATGAAGCTCCGGGCCCTGACCGATTCCACCCTGGGCAACCTGCTGCTGGCGGTGCTGCTGGTGGTGCTGTTGGGCGTGCTGCCCGCCTGCGCGCTGGCCGCGGCCGACCCCGCCACCCAGGACTACCGCCTGCAGGCCCGGGCGCTGGCGCCGGGGGTGTGGGTGGTCGAGGGCGAGAACGCCGACTTCAGCGTGGCCAACGGCTGCAACATCATCAACACCGGCTTCATCGCCACCGGGTCCGGGGTGCTGGTGGTCAACACCGGTCCCAGCCGCCGCTACGGCGAGCAGCTGCGCGCACTGATCGCCCGCACCACGCCCGAGCCGGTGGTGCAGGTGCTGCAGCTGAACCTGCACCCCGACTACTTCCTGGGCCACCAGGCCTTTGCCGACGTGCCGCGCGTGGCCACCGCCGCCACCCGGGCCGGTGTCGCGCGCGAATCGGCGGCCTACGAGACCAACCTGTACCGCCTGTGCGGCGACTGGATGAAGGGCACCGAGACCCTGGCGCCCGACCGCGAGCTGGTCGTGCCGCCGGAGGGCCTGCGCTGGCGCGTGGGCGGCCGTGAGTTCGAGCTGCGCGAGTGGCGCGGCCACACCGACTCGGACCTGGTGCTGGTGGACCGCGCCAGTGGCGTGGTGTTCGCCGGCGGGCTGGTGTTCTCGCGCCGGGTGCCCACCACGCCGCACGCCCAGGTGCCGGCCTGGCTGGCCAGCCTGGACGCGCTGCAGACCATGACCGGCCTGGACCAGGCCCAGGTGGTGCCCAGCCACGGCCCGGTGCACCGCGGCACCGAAGGTCTGGAGCAGACCCGCCGCTACCTGCGCTGGCTGGATGGCCGTTTCCGTGACGCGGCCGGCCAGGGCCAGGAGATGAACGAGCTGCTGCGCGCCGCGGTCCCCGCGGAGTTCCGGGCCTGGGCCGCGTTCGACACCGAGTACCTGCGCAACATCGCCCACCTGTACCCGCGCTACGAACGCGAGGCGCTGGCGCCTGCCGGGCGCTGAGCCGGCTTCGGCCGTGGCCGCCGTGCCGGGGCGCTGCGGCGCCCGGGCGACGAGGCCCGCGCCTCAGTCGTCGTGGGTGGCGGCCTCGGCCGCGTGGCCGTCCTTGGGGGCGCGGAACTGCCACCAGGGCAGGGCGCGGGTCAGGGACAGCACCTCGCCGGGCTGGTGCATCGAGTAGCCGGCCAGGTCGCTCACCACGCTGGCGACGTCGGCGCCCTGCAGCACCTCGCGCAGCTTGACCACCGCCGGGTGCTCCAGCGCGTCCTTCAGGCAGACCAGGAAGTAGTCTTCCTCGATCAGCGGGATGAAGTCCAGGCCGAAGCTCTCGGCCGCGGCGGCCACGCCCATGCCGGCGTCGGCCACGCCGCTGGCCACGGCGGCGGCCACGGCCAGGTGGCTGTCCTCGGCGGCGCTGTCGTAGTGCGCGATGTGGGCGGGGGCCAGGCCCTGCTCGGCCAGCAGGTGGTCGGTCAGCAGCCGGGTGCCCGAGCCGGCCTGCCGGTTGATGAAGCGCACGCCCTCGTGGCTCAGGTCGGCCAGGCCGCGCAGCTTGAGCGGATTGCCCCGGGCCACCATCAGGCCCTGGGTGCGACGGGTGCAGCCGATGAGCTTGTGGCGACCGGGCTTGAGCAGGGGCTTGAGGCCCTCGGCGAAGGTGTTGTGGTTGTCGCGCAGCGGCGGCACGTGGAAGCCCGCCACGGTGCAGCGGCCCTCGGCCAGGGCGCGCAGGGCGTCCATGCTGCCGGCGAACTTGAGTTCGATGTGCAGGCGGTGCTGCTGCGCGGCGCGTTCGCGCAGCACCGGCAGCGCCATGTCGTGGCTGGCGTACACGGTCAGCACCTGCTGCGAGCCGTCCAGGGCCTCGGCCAGCACCCGTTCCAGCTCGGCACGCAGGGCCTCGATGTGGGGCGTCATGCGGGTGCGGGCGCGGGCCTCGGCCCACAGCAGGCGGTCGGCAAAGGGGGTGAGCCGCGCGGGCTGGCCCTGGGTCCAGGTGACCAGGGGCTCGCCGATCACCTCTTCCCACTGCTTGAGGGCGCCCCAGACGTGGCGGTAGGACGCGCCCATGGACCTGGCCGCGTGCTGGATCGAGCCATGCTGACGCACCGCCGAGAGCAGGTCGAACAGCGGGTTCTGGATGTCGGCGCCGCGCTGTCCGTCGGACAGGAAGCTGTATTGGAGGTGGATGCCGCGGGTCTTCATGGCGCTGGGGTCGTCAAGGGGCAACGATAACGCAGCCGCCGGGTGCATCGACCTTGCCGTGCCCGCAGGGCGCCGGGACAATCCGGCCATGGTCAAACCCACGCAAGAGCGGCTGCGGCAGGTGCTGTCGGCGCTGGAGGACGGGCTGCTCGAGCGCGAGGCCGCGGTGCGGCTGGTGCTGCTGGCGGCGCTGGCCGGTGAACACGTGCTGCTGCTGGGCCCGCCCGGCACCGCCAAGAGCGCGCTGGCGCGGCGGCTGCACCAGGCCTTTGACGGCCAGCGCTACTTCGAGCGGCTGCTGACCCGGTTCTCCACGCCCGAGGAGCTGTTCGGTCCGCTGTCGCTCAAGGCCCTGGAGGACGACCGCTACGAGCGCCTGTGCGACGGCTTTCTGCCCACCGCGGGCATCGCCTTCCTGGACGAGGTCTTCAAGGCCAACTCGGCCATCCTCAACGCGCTGCTGACCCTGCTCAACGAGCGCGAGTTCGACAACGGCAGCGGCCGCCAGCGCACGCCGCTGCTGTGCGCGGTGGCGGCCAGCAACGAGCTGCCGGCCGACGAGGCGCTGCAGGCCTTCTTCGACCGCTTCCTGGTGCGCATCCCGGTGGGCCCGGTGGGCGACGAGGCCTTCGAGGCCCTGCTGCGCCTGCCGCCACCGGCTCCGCCGACCCTGGCGCCGCTGACGCTGTCCGAGGTGCAGGCGCTGCGCGGCGGCGCCGCGGGCGTGGTGCTGGGGGCCGAGGGCCTGGCCGCGCTGCGCGCGCTGCGGGCCTGGCTGGCCGCCCGGGACCGCGCGCCCAGCGACCGCCGCTGGCGGCAGTGGCTGGGCCTGATGCAGGTGGCCGCGGCCGCCGACGGCCGCACCGAGGTGGACGCCGCCGACCTGTGGCTGGCGCCCTTCGTGGTGGCCGACGAGCCCGGACAGGCCGAGGCGCTGGCGCAGTGGTTCCAGACCGAGTGCCTGCAGGCGGTGCCGCAGGACGCCCCGTGGCTGACCCGCGCGGTCGAGGCCTTCGAGCGCCAGCTGCAGCTTGAGCAGAGCGCGCGCGACGACGCCGAGGCCGGCGACGCCGCCGGCAAGCTCGCGCTGGCCCGCAGCATCGGCATGGGGCAGGGCGACGACGGCGCCGCCGCGGCCGGCTGGCGGCTGCAGTCGGCCCAGCTCGAGCGGGCGCTGCAGCGCCGCTGGAGCCCGGTGCACGTGGCGGCCCGGCTGGGTCAGCTCGACGAACTGATCGAGCAGGCCATGACCGCCGAGACCGCGGCCGACGCCGCCGCGGCGGCCCTGGAGGCCCGGCTGCGGCACCGGCTGTGGTGGCCGCCCGCGCTGCGCCAGCGGCTGGTCGGCGCGCACCGGCACACCCAGGCGGTGCACGCGGCGCTGCGGGCGCGGTTGCTGGCGGCGCGGGCCGGCTATGCCGCGCTGCCGCTGGACGATGACCTGCCCGCCGAGGCTCCGGCGCCCGTGGCCTTCGAGCCGGCATGAGCCCCGAGGCCCCCGCCGGGCCCAGCGACCGCCCCTACGACCGCCTGCAGGCGCTGCCGCGCACGCTGTGGCTGCCCGGGCTGGTGTGCAGCGCGGGCGAGCGCGGGGCGCGGCTGAGCGATGCGCGGGCCTGGCTGGACGCGCTGTCGCAGGGCCGGCTGCCGGCGGCCGAACACCACTTCGGCGATCCGCAGGGCTGCGGTGCGCTGCGGGCGGTGGTTGGCGAGCTGGGCCTGCCGGGCCTGTGCGGCGGCCTGCCCGACCTGGGCGAGCAGCTGCTGCGTGCGCTGCTGTGGCACCTGGACCGCATCGCCGACCTGCAGCCGCGGCTGGACCGCGCGGCGGCGGTGGCCCGGCTGGCCGAGGAGTTCCGCGCCGCCTGGCAGCTCGAGACCCAGGGCCTGGAGCAGGTGCTGGCGCTGTTGCAGGACCTGGGCGACCTGGCCCACCTGCGCTGGGACGCGCTGCGCGGTCAGCTGGCCGAGCGCCCGCTGCAGGCCGCGCGCCGCGCCGCCGAATGGCTGGCCCAGCTGCCCGAGCTGGCGGCGCTGATCGAGCGCCTGGGCCGCACCGAACGCGCCACCGACGCGCAGGAGCCGGCACCGGCACCGCAGGCCGACCCGGCGCCACTGCCGCAGCGCCTGGTCGAGACCCGCCTGCCCGAGGCGCCAGGCGAGATCACCGGCGTGCGCCTGACCCACCGACCCGAGCAGATGCTGGCCAGCGAGGCCCTGATGCTGCGCCACCCGGTGTTGCGCCGGCTCTGGCGCGCCCGACAGGCCGAGGGCCGGCTGCTGGGCTGGGACAGCGAGGCGGTGCTGCGCGACTGGCGCCCCGACCCGGCCGGCGCGGCGGTGGCCGCGCCGCCGCCGCGTCCGCCCGAGCCGCTGGCGCGCGGCCCGATCCTGCTGTGCCTGGACACCTCGGGTTCGATGCGGGGGGCGCCCGAGAACATCGCCAAGGCGGTGGTGATCGCGGCCCTGCGCGCGGCCCACGCCAGCCGCCGCGGCGTGCGCCTGATCGCCTTCGGCGGGCCGGGCGAGCTGCTGGAACAGACCCTGGACCCGGGCGAGGGCGGCCTGCCGGCGCTGCTGGCCCTGATGGGCCGCTCCTTTGACGGCGGCACCGATGTGCAGACGCCGATCGAGCGCGCGATCGATGCGGTGCACGAGGCCGCCTGGCGCAGCGCCGACCTGCTGATCGTCAGCGATGGCGAGTTCGGCTGCGTGCCGGCCACGCTGCGGCGCCTGGACGAGGCGCGCGAGCGCCTGGGCCTGCGGGTGCAGGGCGTGCTGGTGGGCGACCGCGAGACCATCGGCCTGCTCGAGGTCTGCGACGACATCCACTGGGTGCGCGACTGGCGCCGCTATGCCGAGGCCGCCGAGGGCGGTGACGGCCGCGGTTACTCGCCGGTGCACAGCCGCAGCCTGACCGCGCTGTATTTCCCCAACGCCTTGTCGGGGCGCGCGGCGCGGCACCTGCAGCGCTAGCCGCCGCCCTTCTGGATGTGCAGGTCGAAGTGGCGCATGAAGGCCTGCTGCGCGGCCGGGCTCAGGCCATCGAAGGCGTAGCGCACCTGCAGCCGCGGCATGCGCATCAGCGCGATCTGGCGCGGCGGCAACACGGTCCATGCCAGCCGGAGTCCGCCGGCGCCGATCGAGACCTCGGCCACGCCGGGCAGGGTGCGCATCGGGTGCCCGGCGGTGGCCATCGGCAGCATGCGCAGCCACTCGGCCTCGGTGAAGCCGTGCTCGCGCTCGAAGACCGGGGTGTCGCGGGGGCTGTCGAACATCGTGCCGGCGCTCAGCCGCCGGCGATGGGCGGCCAGATGGCCAGCACGTCGCCCTCGACCAGGGCGTGGCTGGCGCGGCCTTCGGGGGCGACGTAGTGGCCGTTGACCAGCACCAGGTGCACCAGCTTCATCGGCAGGCCGAAGGGCTCGATCACCTGCGCGATGGTGGCGCCGGGCGCCAGCTCCAGCGTCATCTGGTTCTGGGTGCGGCGCTCGGGCGGCAGGTACTCGGTGAGGCTGGCGTAGAGCTTGAAGGTGATCTGCATGGCGGGGCCAGTATCGGCGGCGCGGCCTGCCCCTGTGCGGGACAGGGGCAGGGGCCGGCGGTCAGGGCTTGAGGTGGGCAGGGGCCGACTGGCCCTGCGAGCAGGCCAGGTAGGCCTCCATCAGCAGGGTGGGGTCCTGCTGCAGCCGCTCGCGCCATTCGCCCAGCTTGACCTGGCCTTCGACCAGGCCGCGCATCACGCCCACGTGGTCGGTCCAGCCGATCGCGTTGCAGCCGACCATCTTCTCGTCGTCGAACTGCAGGCTCAGCAGCTTGCCGGCGGCCTCGTCGATCTGTTCGACCTGCTGGCCCCCGGGCACGCCGTCCCACTGGCCGAAGCTGGCCGAGATCATGCCCAGGGTGTCGAGCACGTTGATCTGGGTGACGCCCTTGAGTTCGGCGGTCTGGCCGGCCATGTTCAGCGCGGCCACGCGGGCCTGTTCGGCGGCGTTGGGCTGGATCGCGCTGACGATGGTCTTGCCGCTGACCTTGTCGAAGGCCTCGGCGCAGTCGCCGGCGGCGTAGATGCCGGGGACGTTGGTCTGCAGGTGCTCGTCGGTCAGCACCCCGACCAGGCAGCGGATGCCCGAGTTCTCGAGGAAGCCGATGTTGGGCCGCACGCCGGTGGCGCTGATGACCAGGTCGGCCTGCAGCTGCTCACCGGTGGACAGGCGAACGGTCATCGGGCCGGTGGGCATGGCCGACTGGCCCAGACCCACCGCGGCGGCGATCTTGCCCAGCAGGCCCGGCTGGGCCGCGGCGCCGCGCTCGATGGCCTCGACGCGGGCGCTGGTGTAGACCTTCACGCCCTTGCCCTGGACCCACTTCTTGATCATGCCGCCGGCGGTCGGGCCCATCATGCGGGGCACCATGCGGTCACCCATCTCGACGACCGACAGCTCGACGCCGCGCATCGCCAGCGCCTCCATGATGATGCAGCCGATGAAGCCGGCGCCCATCTGCAGCACCTTGGCGCCCGGCTTGGCCAGGTCCATGATGGCGCGCGCATCGGCCAGGGTCCAGCAGCTGTGCACGCCGGGCCCCTTGATGCCCGGCACCGGCGGGGTGGCGGGCGAGGAGCCGGTGGCGATCAGCAGCTTGTCGAAGCCCAGGCTGCGGCCGTCCGACAGCAGGATCTGGCGCTGGGCGACGTCGATCGACTGGGCCCGCACGCCGCGCAGCACCTGGATGCGCAGGGACTCGAAGTGGCCCGGCGTGTGGCGCAGGTGCGTGCCTTCCTCGCCGACCTTGCCGATCAGCAGGTAGGGAATGGCCATGCGCGAGTAGGGCGCCTCGGGCTCGTCGCCGACGATGACGATCTCGTCCGTCGCCGGGGCGTGCTTGCGCAGGGTCTCGGCCGCGATGATGCCGGCCGGGCCGGCGCCAAGGATGACGTGCTTCATGGGTGCGTGCGGTGCAGGATGCAGGAAGGAAAAGGGGCGGTTCAGACCGCCCCCGGGACCCAGTGGATCAATCGGCCTTCGTCACAGGCCCAGGCGCTCGCGGGTGCCGGGCTTGAGCTGGCCGTCGCTGTCCCAGCCGCGCAGCTCGTAGTACTTGGGCAGCATCTCGGGCAGCTTGTTGACCAGGCCCTTGGCCGGGCCGGTCTGGGCCGGCTCGGTCAGCAGGCGCTTGGGCAGGGTGTCGTCCTTGGCGGTGAAGCCGGCGCGGTTGTTGAAGTCGCGCTCCATGTTCCAGATCCGCTCGCCGATCTTGGCCATGTTCTCCATCGTGAACTCCTCGCCGCAGGCGGCCGCGACCTGCGGCTGCACGTCGGCCAGGCCCCAGGCGAAGCTGGTGAAGATGCAGATGCCGGCGGCGTCGAAGGCGGCGGTGGCGTCCTGGAAGGCGATGACCAGCTCGGGCTTGCCGTCGGCGGTCAGCGGATCGGTCTTGACCGGGATGCCCAGCACTTCCGAGGCCACGGTGTAGCTGCGCAGGTGGCAGGCGCCGCGGTTGGAGGTGGCGTAGGTCAGGCCCATGCCCTGGATGCCGCGCGAGTCATAGGCCGGGAACTCCTGGCCCTTGACGCTCATCGACAGCTCGGGGTGGCCGTACTTCTCGCACAGGCGCTTGGAGCCCTGGCCGATCTCCTTGCCGAAGCCCTCGCCCTTGGCGGTGATCTCGGCGAAGTGGGCCAGCGCCTTGGGGTCGCCGAACTTGGCGTCGATGCCCAGTTGCTCGGCGGTCAGCACGCCCATCTCGTAGAGCTCCATCACGGCACCGACGGTGGCACCGAACGAGATCGGGTCCATGCCCTGCTCGTTGCACAGCAGGTTGGCGTACTGCAGGGCTTCGAGGTCGTTGACGCCGTTGGCGGCGCCCAGGGCCCAGGCGGCTTCGTACTCCAGGCCGCCGGAGGCGCCCCAGTACTGCGGCTTGTTCTCGACCGTGAAGTGGCCCTTGTCCATCTTCGAGATGCGGCCGCAGGCGATGGTGCAGCCGAAGCAGGCCTGGTTGGTCACCAGGTGCTTCTTGCCATCGGTGGCGCGCGGGGTGGCCATCGCCTCGGCGGAGATGTCCTTGGCACCCTCGAACTGCACGTCCTTGTGGTTGCGGGTGGGCAGGGCGCCCATCTCGTTGATGACGTTCATCAGCACCTGGGTGCCGTAGGTCGGCAGGCCCTGGCCGGTGACGGCGTTGTCGTGCAGGATCTGCTTCTTCTCGGCGACGACCTTGAAGAACTCCTTGGGGTTGGACAGGTTGCCCACGCCCTTGGTGCCGCGCACGACGACCGCCTTGAGGTTCTTGCTGCCCATCACCGCGCCGACGCCCGAGCGGCCGGCCGCACGGTGGAGGTCATTGACCACGGCCGCGAACAGCACCTGGTTCTCGCCGGCCAGACCGATGGTGGACACGCGCAGCTGCGGGTCCTGGTGGGCGGTCTTCAGGGCGGCTTCGGTCTCCCAGACCGACTTGCCCCACAGGTGACCGGCGTCCTTGAGCTCGACGGTGTCGTCCTGGATCGACAGGTAGACCGGCTTGGCCGACTTGCCCTCGAAGATGACCATGTCCCAGCCGGCCATCTTGAGCTCGGCGCCCCAGTAGCCGCCCGAGTTGGAGCAGGCGATGGCGCCGGTCAGCGGGCCCTTGGTGACGACGGTGTAGCGGCCGCCGGTGGAGGCCATGGTGCCGGTCAGCGGGCCGGTGGCCCAGATCAGCTTGTTGTCGGCCGACAGCGGGTCGACCTTGGGGTCGATCTCGTTGACGAGGTACTTGGATGCCAGGCCGCGCGAGCCCAGGTATTCCTTGGCCCAGTCCATGCGCAGCGGCTCGGAAGAGACGGTGCCGGTGCTGAGGTTGACGCGGAGGATTTTTCCTGCCCAGGACATGTGTGTGACTCCTTGTCGAACGTGATCAGGCCGCGGCCTGGTTGCCCAGCTTGTCGGCCCAGGCCTGCATCTTGTCGATGCCGGTCCAGTTGGCATCGATGTAGGTGATGGCGCCGGTCGGGCAGGCGGTGGCACAGGCCGGGTCGCCGCCGCACAGGTCGCACTTCTGGACCTTGCCGGTTTCCTGGACGTAGTTCACCGTGCCGAAGGGGCAGCTGATGGTGCAGACCTTGCAGCCCACGCAGGTGGTCTCGCTGACCACCTTGGCGCCGGTGGCCTTGTCGACCGTGATGGCCTCGACCGGGCAGGCATGCAGGCACCAGGCCTCGTCGCACTGGGTGCAGGTGTAGGGCACCTTGCGCCCGGTCTCGTGGAAATTGAAGACCTTGATGCGCGACTTGGCCGGCGCGAACACACCGTAGTTTTCGTAGGAGCAGGCCATTTCGCACTGCAGGCAACCCGTGCACTTGTCCGGGTTGATGTGAAGGCTCTTCTGCATGAGGGGTTCTCCGCTTCGGTCCGTGGTCGGTCGGCCCAGGGGTGCAGCAGGCACCGTTCAGGGCTATGCAATCATCTGCATAGCGTTTCGCATCGCAAACCCCGTGCTAACCCTCAAAGCGGTGGGGATTCTGTTCAGGGTGTTCCAGGCTGGAGCGACCGGATCCCGAGCGCTTGCCGATCAGCCTCTGAATACTGTATAAACGTACAGTATCATGAGCCCGATCGTTCCCGCCCCCTTGCCCGACCCCTGCCGCCTGCACCCCGCGCTGTGGCGGGCCCGGGGCGGCCAGGTGGCGCAGGCCCAGGTCTGCGCCAGCGGCTTTGCGGCCCTGGACGCCGAGCTCCCCGGCGGGGGTTGGCCCCAGCGCGCCCTGACCGAGCTGCTGCTGCCCGGGCCCGGCCTGGGCGAGTGGCGCCTGCTGGCCCCGGCGCTGTCGCGGCTGGCGGCCCGGGGCCGGGCCGTGATGCTGTTCAACCCGCCCGCGCGCCCCTCGGCCGAGGCCCTGGCCGAGCTGGGCCTGCCGCCCTCGCGCTGCCTGGTGGTGCAGGCCCGCGCGCCCGAGCGTCTGGCCGCCGGTGCCGCGGCCCGCCGCCCACCGGCCGCGCCGGTCGAGGTCTGCTGGGCCCTGGAACAGGCCCTGCGCAGCGGCCAGTTGGGGGCGGTGCTGGCCTGGCCCGGTGCCGCCGCGCGGCCCGACATCCTGCGCCGCTGGCAACTGGCCGCGCAGTCGCACCCGGGCCCCGCCTTCCTGCTGCGCGAGCCCGCGGCCGCCACCCGGCCCAGTCCCGCGCCGCTGCGCCTGTCCCTGACCTGCCTGGGCCCCGACCGCCTGGGGGTGCAGCTGCTCAAGCGCCGCGGCCCGGTGCTTGATCAGCTGCTGGCTCTGGATCTGCCGCCGGTGCTCTCGCCGCGGGCCCTGGCCCGCGCGGCCCAGCCCTGGCCCTTGCCCTCGGGCCGGACCGCCACCGATCCCGCCCTGTCCGAGCGGCCCGCCGCCCAAGCGGTCGACCCCGTGGGGGACCGCTTGGGGGAGGGCCTGGCCGGCGTGCCCGGCACCGCTGCCTGGCTGGCACGGCTGGGCGCGTCCGCGGCCGGCCGCTGAGCCGCCCCCGCGTCGCCCGTGTCCTGCCATGTTGTGGCTTGGGGTTCACCTGCCGCAGCTCTCGCTGGCCTCCTGGCTGGCCGAGCTGGACGAGGCCGCGGCCGCCCAGCCGCTGGCCTTGCAGGGCCCGCACCGGCTGCTGGCGGTCAACCCGGCGGCCGCGGCGGCGGGCGTGGCCCCGGGCATGAAGCGCGCCACCGCGCTGGCCCTGTGCCCCACGCTGCGCCTGGGCCCGGCCGACCCGGTGCGCGACGCCCGCGCCCTGCAGGCCGCCGTCCACCGGCTGATGCGCTTCACCCCCACCGTGGTCGCGCTGCCGCCCCAGGGCCTGCTGGCCGAGCTGCAGCCCAGCCAGCGCTGCTTCGGCGGCCTGGCCGCGCTGGCCGATCAGCTGCAGCAGGACCTGGCTGCGCTGGCGCAGCCCCTGCAACTGGCCTGGGCCCCGGGGGCGCAGGCCGCGGCCTGGCTGGCCCGCTGGCAGCCCGAGCCCACCCCACCCGCGCACCAGACCCGCGCCGTGCTTGCGCCCGCGCCGCGCCCGGGCCAGCCCCATTCGCCCGACGCCGCCTGGGCCGAGGCGCAGCGCCGCCTCGAGGTTCTGCCGGCCACGGTGCTGGTGTCGCAGGCCGCGCAGGCCGAGGCCTTGCAGGCCATGGGCCTGGCCACGGTGGCCGACTGGCGGGCCCAGCCGCGCGCCGGCCTGACGCGCCGCTTTGGCGCCGCGCCGCTGGCCGCCCTGGACCGCGCCTGGGGCGCGGTCCCAGACCCGCGCGAGCCGCTGCGCCCACCCCAGCGCTTCGCCGATGCGCTCGAGCTGCACGGCCGCACCGACGACGCCACCGTGCTGCTCGAGGCGGCCTCCCGCCTGTTCGAGCGCATGGCCGCCTGGGCCCGTGCGCTGCAGGCCCGGGTGGGGCGCTTCACCCTCGAGTGGCGCCACGAGAGCCGCCTGCGCGCCAGCGCCGCCGGCCCGGCCGGCGCCCATGCCAGCCGGTTGACCCTGGCGCTGGCCCAGCCCTCGGCCGACCCCGCGCACTGGCGCGGGCTGCTGCGCGAGCGCCTGGCGCGCGAGCCCCTGGCGGCGCCGGTGCTGGGCCTGGCCCTGTCCTGCGACGAGCCGGTGGCCGGCGCGCCGCCGCCCACCAGCCTGTTCGCCGACCTGGACGAGGCCGGCCACGAGGGCCTGCTGCGCCTGCTCGAGCGCCTGCAGGCCCGGCTGGGCGACGAGGGCGTGGCCCAGCTGCAAGCCGCCCCCGAACACCGCCCCGAGCAGGCCAGCGGCCACGCCCCCTGGCGGCCTGGCGCGGCGGCGGGTCCGGTCGTGCAGTGCCTGCCTGCGCGATCGGAGCGGGTCGAGGTCGATCCGGCACAACGCCCTCGTCTGAGTCGCCCGACCTGGCTGCTCGAGCCCCCCAGCCCGCTGGCCGAGCGCCAGGGCCGCCCCTGGCTGGCGGGCGAGCCGCTGCGCCTGCTGGCCGGCCCCGAGCGCATCGAGACCGGCTGGTGGGACGAGGCCGCCGCCGCGCGCGACTACTTCGTCGCCCAGGCGCCGTCGCAGACCCTGGTCTGGGTGTACCGCCTGCGTCCCGCGCCCCCGCCCGGTGAGCCGGGCTGGTTCCTGCACGGCCGATTTGGCTGAGCCGGATGCGCTGGCGCAAGCCGCGGTGGCCGCGCCCGGGCGCCGGCGGCGGCACAATCGCCGGCTCCCGTTCCCCGATTTTCCGAGCGCGATGATCCTGCAGCCCCCCATCACCCCCGTCGAGCAGCTCGACGCCACCCTGGCCGCCCAGGGCTTCGCGGTGCTCGACGCCGCCGGGGCCGGCCAGCTGCTGGGGCGCGACACCGCCGCCTTCACGCCCTGGCTCGCGCACTGGGACCGGCTGCCGCCCGACGCCTACCTGCGCGACGGCGGCCGCTACCGCTACCGCCGCCACGGCAGCTTCATCGTCGACGGCGACCAGGTCACGCTGGCACCGCACCGCCCGCACTGGCAGCCGGTGGAATACAACGCGCTGCACGGCGGCCTGGAGCGCCACTTCGAGCCGATCGAGCCGGCCCTGCTGGCCGATCCGCTGTGGAACGCCTGGCTGCTGGCCATGGCGGCGCGCGCCTCGGCCCTCAAGGGGGCGCAGCGCTGGTACGTCGAGGCCCACCCCTTCCGCATCGACACCACCGACGGCATCGGCCGCCCCACGCCCGAGGGCGCGCACCGCGACGGCGTCGACCTGGTCACCGTGACCCTGGTGGCCCGCGAGGGCATCAAGGGGGCCGAGACCCGCGTCTTCGCCGCCGAGGGCCGCGAGGGCCAACGCTTCACCCTGACCCAGCCCTGGAGCACCCTGCTGCTGGACGACGAGCGGGTCATCCACGAGTCCACCCCGATCCAGCCGCTGGACCCCGCCCGCGGCGGCCACCGCGACACCCTGGTCCTGACCTTCCGCGCCGGCGGCTTCCAGGGCCCCTGAGCGCGCCGGGCGCGGTGTCCTTGCCGCGGGCACGGACACCGCGCCTGCGGCAGCATCGGCGTCCATGCGCCTGTCCATCCGCTGCCTGGGCCTGATCGCCGGCCTGCTCCTCCTCTGGGGCCCGGTGCGGGCCGCCGACCACGCCGGTCCGCTGTTCGACGCCCACCTGCACTACAACCTCGAGGCCTGGGACGGCCGTGCCGGCCCGCACCCGCCCGAGGACGTGCTGCGCCGCCTGCAGGCCGCCGGCGTGCGCGCCGTGCTGGCCAATTCGCGGCCCAACGAGGGCACCCATGTGCTGGCGCGCGACGCCGCGCTCCAGGCCGCCGGCATCCGCGTGGTGCCGCTGGTGCGCCTGTACCGCGACCGCCAGGACTACCAGGGCTGGACCCGCGACCCCGGCATCCTGGAGATGGTCGAGCAGGAGCTGGCCCGCGGCACCGCGGCCGGCCCGTTCCGCGGCCTGGGCGAGTTCCACCTCTACCGTGCCGAGGACGCCCGCCACCCGGTGCCGCAGCGCCTGGTGGCCCTGGCCGAGGCGCGCGGCCTGGTGCTGATGGCCCACTGCGACGACACCGCGGTGGAGCTGCTGATGGCGGCCACGCCCACCGCGCCCCGGCGCCTGCGCCTGGTCTGGGCCCACACCGGCATCGAGGGCGCGTCGCCCGCCCGGGTGGCCGAGTTGCTGCAGCGCCACCCCGGCCTGGTGGGTGAGCTGTCCTACCGCCCCGGCCTGGTCTGCGCCGATGGCCAGCTCTGCCCCGAGTGGCGAGCGCTGCTGCTGCGCTTCCCGGACCGCTTCCTGATCGGCTCCGACACCTGGGTCAACGGCCGCTGGGACGACTACGCCGCGCTGATGCAGGGCTATCGCCGCTGGCTGGGGGGGCTGCCGCCCGAGGTGGCGCAGGCGGTGGCCTGGGCCAACGGCGAGCGTCTGTTCCCGCCCGGGCCCTGAACGCCGCCGCCAAATCCGCTGAACGGCGCGGGTGGGGGCAGGGCGGCACAATCCCGCCATGAACGCCACCGTCAAGACGATGCATTGGGCGCCCGAGCAGGGCGCTCCGCAGCAGCTCTTCCTGCTCTTCCATGGTGTCGGCGCCAACGCCGCCGACATGCAGCCCCTGGCCGAACACCTGCGCCAGGCCTTCCCGCAGGCCACCGTGATGGCCTTCGACGGTTTCGAGCCCTTTGACGGCATCCCCGGCGGCGGCGCCGGCCGCCAGTGGTTCTCGATCCAGGGCGTCACCGAGGACAACCGCGCCGCCCGCCTGGACGCGGTGCTGCCGGCGCTGGCCGCCACCGTGCGCGCCGCCCAGCAGGCCGCCGGCCTGGGCCCGCAGGCCACCGCGCTGGTGGGCTTCTCGCAGGGGGCGATCTGCGCCCTGGGCCTGGCCCAGGCCCACGACGGCATCGCCGGGCGCGTGCTGGCCTTCGCCGGCCGCTATGCCAGCCTGCCGCTGCAGGCCCCGCGCGAGACCACGCTGCACTTCTTCCACGGCGCCGACGACGACGTGATCCCGGTGCAGCACGCCAAGGACGCGATCCAGCGCCTGGCCGCGCTGCAGGGCGACGCCACGATCGACATCGTCAGCGGGGCCGGCCACGAGATCAACGGCGCCCTGCTCGACAGCGCGCTGCTGCGCCTGCGCAGCCACATCCCCAAGCGCACCTGGGCCGAGGCCATGGGCGCCGCCCGGGCGGCCGAGGCGGGCGCCGAGGAGGACGAGGCCTGATGCTGTTCGTCATCTCCCCGGCCAAGACCCTGGACTACGAGAGCCCGGTGCCCGAGGCGGTCGAGGCGCTGGCCACGCGGCCGGCCTTCGTGCCCCAGGCCCAGGTGCTGATCGAGGTGTTGCGCACCCGGTCACCGGTCGAGATCGCCGGCCTGATGGAGCTGTCCGACGCGCTGGCGCAGCTCAACGTCGGCCGCTACGCCGCCTGGAGCACCCGCTTCACCCAGGCCAACAGCCGCCCGGCGGTGCTGGCCTTCGCGGGTGACGTGTACGAGGGCCTGGACGCCGGCAGCCTGTCGGTCGAGGACCTGTCCTGGGCCCAGCGCCACCTGGCCATCCTCTCGGGCCTGTACGGCGTGCTGCGCCCGCTGGACCGGCTCCAGCCCTACCGCCTGGAAATGGGCACCCGCCTGGCCACCCCCGGCGCCAAGGACCTGTACGGCTACTGGGGCACGCAGCTGGCCGAGCACCTGAACGGCTGGCAGGCCCGCGAGCGAACCCCGGTGCTGGTCAACCTGGCCTCGCAGGAGTACTTCAAGGCCGTGCGCCGCCAGGCCCTGAAGGCCCGGGTGGTGGAGTGCCAGTTCGAGGACTGGAGCAGCGGTCGCTGGAAGGTGGTGAGCTTCTATGCCAAGCGCGCCCGCGGCCTGATGGCCCGCTACGCGATCCAGCACCGCCTGGACGACCCGGCCCGCCTGCGTGACTTCGACAGCGACGGCTACGCCTTTGCCGAGGACGCCTCGACGCCGGACCGGCTGGTGTTTCGCCGACGCTGACACAATCCGGCCATGGCCCGCACCGACACCCGTCAACACGCCGCCGTGCAGGCGGTCACCCCGCAACTGCGCCAGTGGATCATCGAGCAGGCGCAAGCCGGCTGCCGGCCCGAAGACGTGCTGGCCGCCATGCGCGCCAGCGGCTGGCAGGAGGACGTGGCGATCCGGGCCCTGGAGGACACCCTCTCCGGCCACCTGCAGACGGCACCCGCACAGGCGCCCGCCCAGCCGCCGGCGTCCAGTCGGGTGCCTGAGCCCGCACTGGCCACCGAGCCCACCACGCTGTGGGCAGGTGACCGCGAGGTGCAGGTGCTGCTGCACCTGCCACTGCCCCGCGTGGTGCTGTTCGGCGGGTTCCTGTCCGAGCAGGAGTGCGACGAGCTGGTGGCCCTGGCCACGCCGCGCATGACCCGCAGCGAGACCGTGGTCGGAGCCACCGGCGGGAGCGAGGTCAACGAGGTCCGCACCAGCGACGGCATGTTCTTCGGCGTCGGCGAGCACCCGCTGTGCGAGCGCATCGAGCGCCGCATCGCCACGCTGCTGAACTGGCCGGTCGAGAACGGCGAGGGCCTGCAGGTGCTGCACTACCGCCCCGGTGCGCAGTACGAGCCCCACTACGACTACTTCGACCCCGAGCAGCCCGGCGCGTCCACCATCCTGGCCCGCGGCGGCCAGCGCGTGGGCACCCTGGTCATGTACCTCAACACCCCCGAGGCCGGCGGCGCCACGGTGTTCCCGGACATCGGCCTGCAGGTCGCGCCGCGCAAGGGCCATGCGGTGTTCTTCAGCTACCCCCGCGCCCACCCGTCCACCCGCACCCTGCACGCCGGCGCGCCGGTGATCGCGGGCGAGAAATGGGTGGCCACCAAGTGGATGCGCGAGCGCGAGTTCCGCTGAGCCTCGACAGGTCAGGCGAACGCCCTGGCGCATCGCCGGGCAGGTCGCCCTCCGAGATCCCCTGGACGCCCGGTGTCGGACCGGAACCCCGGCCTGGACCAGGGCCTCGGCGAGGTCCGGCCCGCCGGGATTGCCGTGAGCGGCCGGCGTGCGGAGCGGCCTGAAGCCGCACGGGCGGGACGGGGCGAGGCCTGGTGGGCCCGCCGAGCACCGCGGCGGGGCGTCGCCTGCGGCCCATCCGGCGGGCGGCGCGTGCCGCCCGCGGCGATCAGGCGCCGGGGAGCTGGTGGTCCTTGAATTGCTCGCGGAGCCTGAGCTTCTGGATCTTGCCGGTCGCGGTGTGCGGGATCTCGTCGACGAAGACCACGTCGTCCGGGATCTGCCACTTGGCGATGCGGCCGTCGAAGAAGGCCAGGATCTCTTCTCGGGTCGCGCTGGCGCCGGGCTTGAGCACCACCACCAGCATCGGCCGCTCGTCCCACTTGGGGTGCTTGCAGGAGATGGCGGCGGATTCGTGCACCGCCGGGTGGGCCATGGCGATGTTCTCGAGGTCGATCGAGCTGATCCATTCGCCGCCGGACTTGATCACGTCCTTGCTGCGGTCGGTGATCTGCATGAAGCCGTCGGCGTCGATGGTGGCGACGTCCCCGGTGGGGAACCAGCCCGGGTCGCCATCCACATCCACCATCGGCGAGCGCTGGATGCCGAAGTAGCTGCCGATCACCCACGGGCCCTTGACCACCAGGTTGCCCGAGGCCTTGCCGTCCCAGGGCTGGGCATGGCCCTCCTCGTCGACGATGGCCATGTCGATGCCGTAGATGGCGCGGCCCTGCTTCTCGAGCAGGCGCTGGCGCGACTCGGCGTCCAGGCCGTCGTGCTTGCTCTTGAGCTTGGACAGCGTGCCCAGCGGCGAGAGCTCGGTCATGCCCCAGGCGTGGATGACCTCGACGCCGAAGTCCTCCTGCAGCGTCTTCATCATGGCCGGCGGGCAGGCCGAGCCGCCGATCACGGTGCGCTTGAAGCTGCTGAAGGTCAGGCCGTTGGCCTTCATGTAGGTGATCAGGCCCAGCCAGACCGTGGGCACGCCCGCGGAGAAGGTCACCTTCTCGGACTCGAACAGCTCGAACAGCGACTTGCCGTCCAGGTGAGGGCCCGGGAACACCAGCTTGGCACCGACCAGGGCCGAGGTGTAGGGCAGGCCCCAGGCATTGACGTGGAACATCGGCACGACCGGCAGGATGACCTCGCGGCTGGAGCAGTCCATCGCGTCGGGCAGGGCCGCCGCATAGGCGTGCAGGATGGTCGAGCGGTGGCTGTAGACCGCGCCCTTCGGGTTGCCGGTGGTGCCCGAGGTGTAGCAGATGGTGCAGGCGGTGTTCTCGTCGAACTCGGGCCAGCGGTAGTCGCCGTCCTCGGCCTCGACCAGCTCCTCGTAGCACAGCAGGTTGGGCACCGTGGTGCTGGCCGGCATGTGGGCGCGGTCGGTCATCAGCACGAAGTGCCGCACCGTCTTGAGCTCGGCCGCCAGCTTCTCGACCAGGGGCAGGAAGTTCAGGTCGAAGCACAGCACCTGGTCGGCCGCGTCGTTGGCGATCCAGGCGATCTGCTCGGGGAACAGGCGCGGGTTGATCGTGTGGGTGACCAACTGCGAGCCGGCGCTGCCGTAGTAGATCTCCAGGTGGCGGTAGCCGTTCCAGGCCAGGGTGCCGATGCGGTCACCCGGCTGGCAGCCCAGGCGGGCGAAGGCCTGCGCCAGCTGGCGGGCGCGCTTCTCGACACCGGCCCAGGTGGTGCGGTGCAGGTCGCCCTCCACGCGCTTGGACACCACCTCGGTGTCGGCCGCGTGCCGCGCCGCATGCTTGAGCAGCGACGAGATCATCAGCGGCATGTTCATCATCTGGCCCATCAGCGCGCTCATCGGGGTCTCCTGGTGTCGTGGCGATTGCGGGCGATGATAGGCACAAGAGCACCGACCTGAGGATCGGGTGGTGCCCGCAACACAGCGATGTCCCTGCGTCACGCGGGCGACAGCCGCGCTGCCTACACTGGTGGTAACAACGGCCCGGCCGAGGAAACCCTGATGCCCCAGAAGCCCCACGACGACCCCAGCTACGCGGTGCACAAGTCCGACGAGGAGTGGCGCACCCAGCTCGACCCCACCCAGTACGCGATCGCCCGCCACGCCGCCACCGAGCGTGCCTTCAGCGGGGTCTACTGGAACCACTGGGCCCCGGGCGTGTACCACTGCGTCGGCTGCCACGCGCCGCTGTTCACCTCGGACACCAAGTTCGACGCCGGCTGCGGCTGGCCCAGCTACTGGCAGGCGATCGAGGACGGCAAGGTGGAGCGCCTGGTCGATCGATCGCACGGCATGGTGCGGGTGGAGGTGCGTTGCGCCGCCTGCGGCAGCCACCTCGGCCACGTCTTCGACGACGGCCCCGAGCCCACGGGCGAGCGTTTCTGCATCAATTCGGCGGCGATACACTTCGCGCCGGACGAAGACCCCCCGCGATGAAACTCCTGCTCGACTTCCTGCCGCTGATCCTGTTCTTCGGCACCTTCAAGATCGCCGAAGGCCACAAGGAGGCGGCGGCCGAGTTCGCCACCCGCCACTTCGGCCTGCTCACCTCGGGCGGCGTGGTCGCCCCGGACCAGGCCCCGATGCTGCTGGCCACCCTGGCCACCGTCGTGGCCACGCTGCTGACCGTCGCCTGGCTCAAGCTGCGCGGCCAGAAGGTCGAGGTGATGACCTGGGTCACCCTGGCGATGGTGGTGGTGCTGGGCGGACTGACCGTCTGGTTCCACGACGAGACCTTCATCAAGTGGAAGCCCACCGGCGTCTACGGCGGCCTGGCCCTGCTGTACTGGGGCAGCGCGGCGCTGTTCGGCAAGAACATCCTCAAGCTCACCCTGGGCGAGCAACTGCCCCTGGACGACCGCACCTGGTCGCGCCTGAACCTGGCCTGGGTGCTGTTCTTCGCGGTCATGGGCGTGCTCAACATCGCCGTGGCCTACAGCGTGGACACCGCCACCTGGGTCAACTTCAAGGTCTTCGGCACCACCGCGCTGATGGTGGTGTTCATCGTGGCCCAGGGTGTCTACATCAACCGGGTGCTGCCGCCCGAGGCCGCCGCCGGTGGAGCCGACGATGCCCAACCCCGCTGACCCGGTGCGCCGCCACGTCACGGCCCCCGAGGTCGAGGCCGCGCTGCGCGAGCGGCTGGCGCCGCTGAGCCTGGTCGTGCGCGACGACAGTGCCGCCCACGCCGGCCATGCCGGGGCCCGCGAAGGCAGCCACCTGAGCGTGCAGATCACCAGCGCGCGCTTCGAGGGGGTGGGGCGGCTGGCCCGCCACCGCCTTGTGTATGATGCTTTGAGCGACCTCATGCCCCGGGGCATCCATGCCCTGGCCATCGAGGCCCGCACCCCCGCCGAGGCCGCCTGACGCGGCGCCCGGTGTCCTTTCTGAACCCTCCGTTCCATGAAACTCAAGTCCACCGTCGTGCTGGCTGCTGCGGCCCTGATCCTGCCGCTGGCTGCCCAGGCCCAGAACCTCGCCATCGTCAACGGCAAGGCCGTGCCCAAGGCTCGCCTGAACACCCTGCTGCAGCAGGCCGCGCGCGCCAACCAGCCGGTGCCGCCCGAGATGGAACAGCGGGCCCGTGACGAGATCGTCCTGCGCGAGATCTACGCCCAGGAAGCCGAGAAGCGCGGCATCGGCGCCAGCCCCGAGTTCAAGGCCCAGATGGAACTGGCCCGCCAAAGCGTGCTGATCCGCGAGCTGTTCTCCGACTTCCAGAAGAAGAACCCGCCCAACGAGGCCGACGCCAAGGCCGAGTACGACCGCGTCAAGGCCGAGCAGGCCGGCACCGAGTACCGCGCCCGCCACATCCTGGTCGAGAAGGAAGAGGACGCCAAGCGCCTGACCGCCGAGATCAAGGCCGGCGCCAGCTTCGAAGAGCTGGCCAAGAAGAACTCCAAGGACCCCGGCTCGGCCGAGAACGGTGGTGACCTGGACTTCGCCAAGCCCGGCAACTACGTGGCCGAGTTCGGCCAGGCCATGGCCGCCCTGAAGAAGGGCGAAGTCACCGCCGCCCCGGTCAAGACCCAGTTCGGCTGGCACATCATCAAGCTCGAAGACGTGCGTGAAGCGCAGTTCCCGAGCTTCGACGAGGTCAAGGGCCAGCTGATGCAGCGCGCCGCCCAGGTCAAGCTGCAGGAGTTCCAGGACAAGCTGCGCAAGGCCGCCCGCACCGACTACAAGTTCTCTCAGGAATGAGGCCTGGCGGCCCCGGCCGCCACGCCCCTGCCGCAGGCCACCTTCGGGTGGCCTTTTTCATGCCCGGCCGCGCGGCGCGGGTCAGGCGGTCAGCAGCCGGTGCACCAGCTCGGGCGTGGTGCTGGCGCCCACCTTGCGCATCAGCCGGGCACGGTAGACATCGACCGTGCGGGGGCTGATCTCGAGCTTCTTGCCGATCTGCTTGCTGGTGGCGCCCTCGATCAGCAGGGCGGCGATCTCCCGCTCGCGTGGCGTGAAGTCCACCTTCAGCACACGCCGCGCCGACAGGTCTTCAAAGGTCCAGATGCCGGCCGCGTGCGGGTCGGCCGCGTCCAGGGTGCGGCCCGAGACGTGGCACCAGAACAGCTCACCGCCCACCCGCTTCATCACCCGGTCGTCGGCGTAGCGGCCGTCGCGCCCCAGGCTGGCCAGGATGCGCTCGCCGGTGCGCTGGTACTCCTCGGCGCTGGGGTAGAGCACCTCGAAGGACTGGCCGATCAGCTGCTCGCGCTCTGCGCCGAACATGGCCAGCAGCTGCTGGTTGCAGTCCACCACCAGGCGGTGGCGGGACATGACGAGGCCCACCGGGGCGAGGTCGAAGGCGGTGCGGTAATCGAGGTCGATCATGGGTCGGCCTTAAGCAATCTGACGTACTGACTACGTAATGTGTTACGTAGTACCCTTCGTGCCCATCGGAACAAGCCCGGAGGCTTCATTCATGAACAAGGTGTACCCGAGCGCGGCGGCCGCGCTGGATGGGATCGTGCGCGACGGCCAACTGATGGCGGTGGGCGGCTTCGGTCTGTGCGGCATCCCCGAGGCCCTGATCGATGCCCTGCAGGCCAGCGGCAAGAAGGACCTGACCGTGATCTCCAACAACGCCGGGGTTGACGGCTTCGGCCTGGGCAAGTTGCTGGCCACCCGGCAGATCAAGAAGATGATCTCGAGCTACGTGGGCGAGAACAAGGAGTTCGAGCGCCAGTACCTCAGCGGCGAGCTGGAACTGGAGTTCACCCCCCAGGGCACGCTGGCCGAGAAGCTGCGCGCCGGTGGCGCCGGCATCCCGGCCTTCTTCACCAAGACCGGCGTGGGCACCATCGTGGCCGACGGCAAGGAGACCCGCGAGTTCGATGGCGAGACCTACGTCATGGAGCGCTCGCTGGTGCCCGAGGTCTCCTTGGTCAAGGCCTTCCGCGCCGACAAGAGCGGCAACCTGCAGTTCCGCCGCACCGCGCGCAACTTCAACCCCAACGTGGCCATGGCCGGCCGCATCACCGTGGTGGAAGTGGAAGAGATCGTCGAGACCGGCGCCATCGACCCCGACCAGGTCCACCTGCCCGGCATCTTCGTGCACCGCATCGTGCTGAACACGACGCCGGAAAAGCGCATCGAACAAAGAACCGTCCGCAAGGCCTGAAGGAGAACGCGACATGGCATGGACCCGCGATGAAATGGCCGCCCGCGCCGCCAAGGAACTGGCCGACGGCTTCTACGTGAACCTGGGCATCGGTCTGCCGACCCTGGTGGCCAACCACGTGCCCGCCGGCATGGAGGTCTGGCTGCAGTCCGAGAACGGCCTGCTGGGCATCGGCCCCTTCCCGACCGAAGACGAGGTCGACGCCGACATGATCAACGCCGGCAAGCAGACCGTCACCACGCTGCCGGGCAGCAGCATCTTCAGCAGCGCGGACAGCTTCGGCATGATCCGCGGCGGCAAGATCAACCTGGCCATCCTGGGCGCGATGCAGGTCTCCGAGAAGGGCGACCTGGCCAACTGGATGATCCCGGGCAAGATGGTCAAGGGCATGGGCGGCGCGATGGACCTGGTCGCCGGCGTGAAGAACGTCGTCGTGCTGATGGAACACGTGGCCACCAAGAAGGACGGCACCACCGACATCAAGATTCTGCCCAGCTGCACCCTGCCGCTGACGGGGTTGGGCGTGGTCGACCGCATCATCACCGACCTGTGCGTGCTGGACGTGACCCCGCACGGCCTGAAGCTGGTCGAGCTGGCCCCGGGCGTGACCCGCGAGGAAGTGCAGGCCAAGACCGGCGTGCAGGTGCACTGAGCCCGCACGGTCCGATCCGAGGGGCGCCCGTGGGCGCCCCTTTCTCATGGGGCCGTCCGTTAGCATCGCTCCATGCACCAAGCCCTGGCGCGGGCCGGCGAACACCCGCCCGACCTTCCGATGCCGCACCGCGGGCAGGCCCGATGAAGCGCCTGCGCGCCGCTCCTCTGGGCCTGGCCTTGCTGCTGGCCCTGACCGGCTGCGCGTCGGCGCCCGAGCGCTGGGCAGCGCCCGAGCCCGCCAGTCCCTTCCAGGCCAAGGCGGGCCGCCACCTGCAGCGCCAGGGCGTGGCCGCGGCGCACCCGCTGGCGGCGCAGGCCGGTGCCCAGGTGCTGCGCGACGGCGGCCACGCGCTGGACGCGGCGATCGCCACGCAGCTGGTGCTGGCCCTGGTCGAGCCGCAGTCCAGCGGCATCGGCGGCGGCGCCTTTCTGCTGTGGTGGGACGGCCAGGCCCTGACGGCCTGGGATGGCCGCGAGACCGCGCCGGCCGCGGCCACCCCCGAGCTGTTCCTGCAGGCCGATGGGCGCCCGATGCCGATGCCGCAGGCCGTGGCCAGCGGCCGCTCGGTGGGCGTGCCGGGCACCCTGCGCCTGCTCGAGGCCGCCCACCGCGCGCACGGTCGGCTGCCCTGGGACCGGCTGCTGCAGCCGGCGATCGCGCTGGCGGAGGACGGCTTCCCGGTCAGCCCGCGCCTGCACCAGGCCATCGCGGCCAGCGCGGCGCTGCACGCCGACGCCGTGGCGCGGGCCTACTACCTCGACCCGCAGGGCCAGCCCTGGCCCGTGGGCCATCGGCTGCGCAACCCGGCTTTTGCCGCGGTGCTGCGCCAGGTCGCCCGGGAGGGCGCCCGCGCACTGCACGAAGGGCCGGTGGCCCGGGCCATCGAGGCGCGGGTGCAGGGCCATGCCGAGCGGCCCGGGGCGATGACCCTGGCCGACCTGGCCGGCTACCAGGCACTGCGTCGCGAGCCGCTGTGCACCGACTGGCGCGCCTGGCGCGTCTGCGGCATGCCCCCGCCCAGCAGCGGACACCTGACGGTGATGCAACTGCTCGGCCAGCTGGACGCGCTGCCGGCCGCCACCGATCCGGTCGAGCGGGCGCACCGCTGGATCGAGTCCGCCCGCCTGGCCTACGCCGACCGCGCCCAGTTCGTGGCCGATCCGGCCTTCGTGGCCGCGCCCGGGGGCGACTGGCGCACCCTGCTGGCACCGGACTACCTGGCCGGGCGCGCGGCGCGGATCGGCGAGCGCTCGATGGGGCCGGCCGCGGCGGGTCAGCCGGTCCCGCGGCCCCGGGCCTTCGCCCCCCAGGCCGAGCAAGCCGAGCACGGCACCAGCCACCTCAGCGCGGTGGACGCCGAGGGCGGTGCGGTGGCGCTGACCACCACCATCGAGGCCGGCTTCGGCAGCGGTCTGCTGTGCGACGGGGGCACCGGGCTGCCCGGCGGCTTCCTGCTCAACAACGAGCTGACCGACTTCGCGCTGCAGCCGGTCGGTGCCGACGGCCGACCGGTGGCCAACCGCGCTGAAGGCGGCAAGCGTCCGCGCTCCAGCATGGCGCCCACCCTGGTCTTCGAGCGCGGCAGCGGCCGGCTGCTGGCCACGCTGGGCTCACCGGGCGGTGGCGCCATCATCCATTTCGTGGCCGGCACGCTCGACGCCCTGGCCCGGGGTCTGAGCCCGCAGCAGGCGGCCGATGCACCGCACCTGCTGAACTTCAACACCCCGGGCAGCTGGGCCGAGCGCGGGCGTTGGCCGGCGGTGGTGCTGCAGGGCCTGCGCGGGCGTGGCCACACGGTGGTGGAGGACGAGGTCGCCAGCGGCATCCACGCGCTGGTGCGTGACCCCGCCGGCAGCGGCTGGCTGGGCGGCGCCGACCCCCGCCGCGAGGGCGTGGTGGCCGGCGACTGAGGGCCTCAGCCCTTGAGGGCCTGCGCGACCTCGCGCACCAGGGGCGAGCCGCGGTAGATCAGGCCGGTGTAGACCTGGACCAGGTCGGCGCCGGCGGCCACCTTGCTGCGGGCGTCGGCGCCCGACAGCACGCCACCGGCCCCGATGATCGGGAAGCCCGCGCCCAGTTCGGCGCGCAGCAGGCGGATCACGCGGTTGCTGGGCTCCAGCACCGGGGCGCCCGACAGGCCGCCAGTCTCTTCAGCGTGGGGCAGGCCCTTGACCGCGTCGCGGCCGATGGTGGTGTTGGTGGCGATCACGCCGTCCATGCCGTGCTTCTTCAGCGTCGCGGCGATCACCCGCACCTGGTCCTCGTCCAGGTCCGGCGCGATCTTCAGGAACACCGGCACCCGCTTGCCCAGGCGGGTGGCCAGCTGCGCCTTGCGCTCCACCAGCGCGCCCAGCAGGCCGTCCAGCGCCTCGTCGCTCTGCAGCGCGCGCAGGTTCTTGGTGTTGGGGCTGCTGATGTTGACGGTGACGTAGTCGGCGTGCGGGTAGACGCCGTCCAGGCCGATCAGGTAGTCCGAGGTGGCGTCCTCGATCGGCGTGGCCGCGTTCTTGCCGATGTTCAGGCCCAGGATGCCGCCGGCGGCGCGGAAGCTGGTGGCACGCTGCACGTTCGCCAGGAAGGCGTCCAGGCCCTCGTTGTTGAAGCCCAGGCGGTTGATCAGCGCGTGGCGGGCCGGCAGGCGGAACATGCGCGGCTTGGGGTTGCCCGGCTGGGCCTTGGGCGTGACCGTGCCCACCTCGATGAAGCCGAAGCCCATCGCCCCCAGACCGTCGATGACGCGGCCGTTCTTGTCCAGGCCCGCGGCCATGCCCACCCGGTTCGGGAACTTCAGGCCGGCCACGGTGACCGGGTCGCTCACGCGCGGCTGCGACCACAGGCACTGCAGCGGCGTGTTCTGGAAGCGGGCCATCTGCTCGAGGGTCAGCTCGTGCGCGGCTTCAGGGTCCATCCCGAACAGGATGGGGCGGGTGAGGGCGTAGGGAATCAGGGCCATGGTGGCCCGGATTGTCTCAGGTCAGCCGTGCCGCTCAGTCCGTCAGCGGCTGGGGCACCCTCTCGGAGGGTGGCTTCGGTACCCCGAAGCCGGGTGCTCCAGCCTCATGCCTTCTTGATGAACTCGGACTTGAGTTGCATCGGGCCGAAGCCGTCGATCTTGCAGTCGATGTCGTGGTCGCCCTCGATCAGGCGGATGTTCTTGACCTTGGTGCCGACCTTGATGACCGAGGAGGAGCCCTTGATCTTCAGGTCCTTGACCAGGGTGACGGTGTCGCCGTCCTGCAGCGGGTTGCCGTGGGCATCCTTCCAGACCTTGGCGGCGGGCTCGGACTCGGTGCTGGCGGTGGCGCTCCACTCGTGGCCGCATTCGGGGCAGATCAGCTGCGTGCCGTCCTCGTAGGTGTAGGCGGACGCGCAGGCGGGGCAGGGGGGCAGGGTGCTCATCGCCGGATTGTCGCCGCCCGGGCCGGGGCGAGCGGCGATAATCGCGCCATGACCCAAGACGAACTCAAGGCCCTCGTGGGCCAGGCCGCCCTGGCCTATGTGGTGCCCGGCTCCATCGTGGGCGTGGGCACCGGCTCCACCGTCAACTGCTTCATCGACGCGCTGGCGACGATGAAGGACCAGATCCGCGGCGCGGTCTCCAGCTCGGTCAAGAGCACCGAGCGGCTGCAGGCGCTGGGCATCCCGGTGTTCGACGCCAACACCGTCGAGTCCATCCCGGTCTACATCGACGGCGCCGACGAGATCGATCACGCCGGCTACATGGTCAAGGGCGGCGGTGCCGCGCTGACCCGCGAGAAGATCGTGGCCGACCTGGCGGAGCGCTTCATCTGCATCGCCGACGAGTCCAAGCTGGTGCCGGTGATGGGCCAGTTCCCGCTGCCGGTCGAGGTCATCCCGATGGCCGCCACCCAGGTGGCCCGCCGCTTTGCCGCCACCTACGGCGGCACCGGCACGGTCCGCGCGGGCGTGACCACCGACAACGGCAACGTCATCGTCGACGTGCGCGGCCTGAAGATCACCGATCCCCTGGCCATGGAGACCGAGGTCAACCAGTGGCCCGGCGTGGTCACCGTGGGCATCTTCGGCCGCCACAAGGCCAAGGTCTGCCTGCTGGGCACCTCGCAGGGCGTGAAGACGCTGGAGTTCTGAACGTTCGCGGCGCCGCCGGGTGCCGCCACCGCCGCAGGGCTGAGCCGCACCGCAGGGGGCGCCTCAGCCCTTTTTTCTGGCCGCGCGGGCGATGAAGCGGGCCGGGTCCACCGCGTCGAGCAGGCTGCCGGCCAAGGGCAGTGGCGCCCCGCTGACCCAGGCCGCCAGCACCTCGCCCAGCAGCGGCGCCAGCGTCAGCCCGCGCGAGCCCAGTGCCGACAGCAGGTACAGCCCGTCCACGCGGGCGATCTGCCGCGCTTGTTCCTGGCGGCGGTGGCCCGCCCGCTCGGCCGCCGGCGCCGGCACCGGGCCCACCAGGGGCAGGCGGTCGTCGGTGGCCAGGCGCCAACCCACCTTGCCCTGCAGGCGCGGGTCGTCGGCCAGGGCCGGATCGGCCGGCTGGCCGGTGAGGGCGGCGATGTGGCGCAGGTTGTGGCGGTGGTCTTCGGCGCGCAGGGCCGGGTCCGCATCGCCGGGCTGCGAGGTGGCGCCGCACAGCAGACCCCCGCCCAAGGTGTCGGGCAGCGCGATCAGGTAGCCGCCGCTCGCCAGCGGTCGCGCCGGCCGGGGCAGGCCCTGGGCCAGGACCGGTGGCAGCCAGCTGACCTGGCCGCGCTGTCGGCCCAGCGGCCAGGCGCTGGCCTCGTCGTGCCAGCCCTGGAGCAGCGCCAGGCCATCGGTGGCGCCCGCCAGCACCGCCACGTCGGCCTCGGCCAGGACACCGCCTTGGGTGTCCAGGGCCTGCCAGCGCCCACCGGGGGGGCGGCGCAGCGCGGCCACTTCGGTCCGGGTGCGCAGCTCGACGCCGGGGTGTTGCAGCAGGTGGCGCACCAGCGCGGGCGGGCTGACCCAGCCGCCGCCGGGGTACAGCCACTGCGGCCGCTCCAGCGGCAGGGCGGCCATCGCCGAGGCGGGGCCGGGGTCCAGCCACTGGACGAAATCCTGGGGCAGGCCCAGGCGCGCCAGCAGGGCCTGCGCGGTGTCGCGGGTGTCGTCGCCGGCGCCCCGCAGCAGGCCATCGACCGCGCCGGGCAGGGCCTCGGTGCCGACGACCGGGCGCAGCAGCTGGGCCGTGCGCAGCGCGGCGGCCCGCAGCAGCTGGGCGTGGGCGCCGTCGTGCGGGTGCAGCACCCCGTGGAACATGCCGGCGCGGTTGCCTGAGGTCTCTTGCGCCGGGCCGTCGCGGCGCTCCAGCACGGTCACCGCCAGGCCGTCGCGGGCCAGGGCCCGCGCGGCGGCGGCGCCGGCCACGCCGGCACCCACCACCAGGGCCTGGCGCGCGTCGGGGCGGTGGCGCCGACCGGCGGGTGCGGGCAGGCGACGGCCCGGGCCGCGGAAGCGCGCGCGCAGCGTCTTGCGCTTGCCGCCAAAGCCTTCCAGGCGCTCGACCTCGAAGCCGGCGGACGTCAGACCGTCGCGCACCTCGCGCGCCACGCTCCAGGTGGCGGCGGTGGCGTCGGCGGCGGCCAGCCGGGACAGCGCCGGGTAGACACGCGGGTCCCACATCGCCGGATTGAGGGCGGGCGCAAAGCCGTCCAGGTAGAAGGCGTCCACCTCGGCCACCAGCTCGGGCAGCCAGTCGGCGACGTCGCCCAGCGCGAGCAGCAGGCGCACCTGGCCGCCCTCGAACTCCAGGGTGTGCAGGTCGGGGCTGGCGGGCGGCCAGGCGGCCCGCAACTGCGCCGCCAGGTCCGGCGCCGGGTTGTCGCGGTGGGCCCGGGCCAGGTCGGTCGCCTGCAGCGGGTGCTTCTCGATCGACACGAAGACCAGCTGGGCGGGGCGGTGCGGGTCGTCGCGCCAGGCCTGCCAGGTGGCCAGGAAGTTGTTGCCCAGGCCGAAGCCGGTCTCGAGCACGGTGAAGCGCCGCCGGTCCTGCCAGCGCTCGGGCAGGCCGTTGCCGGCCAGGAAGATCCGGCGGGCCTGCTCGAACGCACCGTAGGGGGCGTGGTAGCGGTCGCCGAAGTCGGCCGACCAGGGCCCGTCCTCACCGAAGGTGATCCGGGCGGTCTGGATCGGCGCGGTCTTCACGCGGACGGACCGGCCTGCGCGGCCAGCCAGCGCAGCAGGGGCTCGCGCACCGCGCTCAGCCCGCGGTAGGCCAGCACCGCCTCGCTCATGCTGGCCAGGCTGTCGTGCAGGCGCCGCGCGCGCAAAGGGCTGTCGATGGCCTGGGCCAGGGGCTGCACCTGGACCTGGATCGTGAACACGGCCTGGCCCAGCTCGGGCAGGGCGATGAAGCTCTGGCGCTCGGTGCGCCACCAGGCGCTGCCCGGGGCGGCCGGATCGAAGCCTGGCGGCCAGGGGTGGCAGCCGGCGCGGTCGGGGTGGGCGTGCAGCCAGGGGTGGTCGCTGACGGTCCAGACGAAGCGCTCCCAGCCGCCGGGCCCGCAGACCAGCTTCATCAGGTGGGCACCGGCCTGGCGCAGCCGTTCGGCATCGGCCACCGGCGCGTGGGCCTCGGCAAAGCTGCGCCCGACCTTGTCGCGAGGGGCCCAGTGCGAGGGCAGGCACACCGCCAGCCAGGGCAGGCTGGCGCGTTGCCCGTCGACGATGGCCAGGTCCTCGATGAAGGCCAGCGCCAGCAGGGCGGCGCGGCGCTGGGCGGCCGGCAGCGCGCTCAGCGCGCGGCCCACCTCGACCCAGGCACCCTCGGTGGTGTGCAGCGCGCCGTCGGGGGCCACGGCGCAACCCAGGCGCGGGGCCTGCCAATGGCCCTGGGGTGTGACGGCCCAGGCCTGCGGGTGCAGGCGGGCGGCCTCCAGGGCCAGGGCGTCGAGTGCCGGGCCGGGGTCGAAGCCGCTCTGGCACAGCAGCGCCTCGTCCGGCCAGCGCTGCAGCACGGCCAGCTTCTCGCGCAGGTGGCGGCTGCCCGGTCCGCTCGGCGTCAGCGGCGGCGGGGCGTCGGCGTCCAGGCGACGCAGGCCGGGCTGCATGCGGAAGGGGGCCTGGACGGCGTGGTCGAAGTCGAAGCTCATGGGCGGGAGGCGGCGCAATGGCGGGTCCACCAAGCAAATGGGCACCCGAAGGTGCCCATCATGCCGTGGCCCGCCAGGGGCCCGGGGTGCGCGGGATCAGGCGCGCTTCTTGTACTCGTGGGTACGGGTGTCGATTTCGATCTTGTCGCCGTTCTCGACGAACGACGGCACGGCGATCTCGAAGCCGGTGCCGACGATGCGGGCGGGCTTCATGACCTTGCCCGAGGTGTCGCCCTTGACGGCCGGCTCGGTCTCGATCTCGCGCACGACGGTGGTGGGCATTTCGACCGAGATGGCCTTGCCGTCGTAGAACACCACTTGCACGGCCATGTTGTCTTCCAGGTAGGAGACGGCGTCGCCCATGTTCTCGGCCTCGACCTCGAACTGGTTGTACTCGCTGTCCATGAAGACGTACATCGGGTCGGCGAAGTAGGTGTAGGTGCAGTCCTTCGTGTCGAGGATGATCTGCTCCATCTTGTCGTCGGCCTTGAAGACCACTTCGGCGCCCGAGCCGTTCAGCAGGTTCTTCATCTTCATGCGAACGGTGGCGGCGCCGCGGCCACCACGGCTGTATTCGGTCTTCAGCACGACCATCGGGTCCTTGCCCTGCATGATCACGTTGCCGGCGCGGATTTCCTGAGCGAGTTTCATGGTGAGATTCCAGGTGTTGCGGGCGCGGGCCCGGCACGCGGTGCGCGTGCCCTGGGTCGCCCTGTCGGGGGGTGTCTGGTGACGGATGCGATGACCGCCGGCAAGCCGGTGCCTGTGGGCGCCGGGGTTGGCATGCGTGGTGGTCATCCGGCAGGCCCTCCCGCCGGGCACCGTCCATGCAAGGCCCGGCCCCGAAAAATGGGGTCACTGGGTGGCGCCTGCAAGGCGGTTTTCCGCAAAGCCTTGAATTTTAACGCCTTTCGGCGACGAAGGCGAGGAGCTGGCTGGTGAGGTCGACCTGGGTCAAGAGGCGCGCCCGCCAACGGGCCGTCTGCGCGGCCCAGTCGGCGCGGGTGGGCAGGCCCCCGGCGGGGGGCGGCCCCAGACGGTTCCAGGCCCGGAATGCCCCGCGAAGGGCCTGCGCGATGGCGGGGGGGTCGCCCGCCAGCATCCGGTCGAGGAAGGCGTCGAGCTTGTCCCCATGCACGCCGTCGTGCTGGGGGTAGATGTGCCAAAGGAACGGTCGGCCGGCCCATTGGGCGCGCACGAAGCTGTCCTCGCCACGCACCAGGTTCAGGTCGCAGGCCGCCAGCAGTCGGTCGTAGCCGGCCTGGGGCAGCCAGGGCAGGGCATGGCGGCGGACCGTGGCGGGCCAGGGCGCGGACTCGGCCTGGCGCGTGGCGTGGCCGGGGGTGGTCAGCAGCAGGGTGGGGCGGTCCGACAGCCAGCCGGCCAGGGTGTCCAGCGGGGCGTCGTCGTAACAGAACAGGCTGGCGACGCGCTCGCCAGGGCGGGGGAGCACCCCCAGTTCGGTCAGCGTGTCGAGGGCGTCGCGGCGGGCCAGGTCCTCCAGCACGCCCGGCTCGCGCAGCAGCCCGCCGGTGGCCGGGGTGAATCCGGGATAGAAGAACCACTTGTCCAGGCGGGCGCCGGGTCCGCTCATCACCGGCGAGCGCAGGCCGTGGCTGCGCTCGACGTAGGCCTCGGCACTGAGGTACTCGAGGTTGATCCAGACCGGGCGGCGCGCCGCCATGCCGGCGACGAAGGCGGCGGGCGGGTCGCAGCCGAAGGCCTCGACCACCACATCGCCCGGCTCGGGCAGGTCTTCTTCGCGCCAGTGCAGCCACTGCACGCCCGGGTGGCCCTGGGGCGCCATCCAGGCCAGGGCCGCCGGGTCGTCGATCCACAGGCGCACCGCGTGGCCGCGCTCGGCCAGGTCGGCGGCCAGGCGCCAGCACACGCCCAGGTCGCCGTGGTTGTCGATCACGCGACAGAAGAGGTCCCAGTGCAAGGCAGGCATCGCCGCATTATCGAATCCGGCCCGACCGAGGCGGCACAATGCGCGCCACCATGAGCCCGTCCGACCGCGCAGACCCCGTCCCCACCCCGGCCGATACCCCGCCGGCGGTCGCGCGCGACGAGGCCGCCGAGGCGCGGGCGCAGGCCGCGTTGGTCGAGGCCGCCGCCGCGGCGCGCGAGCGCCTGCTGGCCGAGGTCGCCGCACTGCCCAACCTGCCCGGGGTCTACCGCTACTTCGATGCCCGCGACGCGGTGCTCTACGTGGGCAAGGCCCGTGACCTGCGCAAGCGCGTCTCCAGCTACTTCCAGAAGGACCACGGCGGCACGCGCATCGGTCTGATGGTGTCGCGCATCGCGCGGCTCGAGACCACGGTGGTGCGCACCGAGGCCGAGGCGCTGCTGCTCGAGAACAACCTGATCAAGGCGTTGAACCCGAAGTTCAACATCCTGTTCCGGGACGACAAGAGCTACCCCTACGTCAAGATCACCACCGGCGGCTTTCCGCGGGTGGCCTACTACCGCGGCGGGGTCGACCGCCGCCACCGCTACTTCGGGCCCTACCCGGGCGCCGGCGCGGTGCGCGAGGCGATCCAGCTGATCCAGAAGGTGTTCCGGCTGCGGACCTGCGAGGACACCGTCTTCGCCAACCGCTCGCGCCCCTGTCTGCTGTACCAGATCCGGCGCTGCTCGGGCCCCTGCGTGGGTCTGATCAGCCCCGAGGACTACGCCCGCGATGTGCGCGACACCGAGCGCTTCCTGCTTGGCGACGAACAGCAGGTGGTGGACGAACTGCAGGCCCAGATGATGGCCCACGCCGAGGTGCTGGCCTTCGAGAAGGCGGCCGAGTTGCGCAACCGCCTGGCCGCGCTGGCCAAGGTGCGCACCCAGCAGGTGGTCGAGGAAAGCAGCCAGTCCTCGGCCGGTCGCGAGGTGGACGTGCTGGCCGTCAAGGTGGCGGGCGGCCGCGCCTGCGTCAACCTGGCCATGGTGCGCGGTGGCCGCCACCTGGGTGACCGCGCCTTCTTCCCGGCCCATGTCGAGGACGCCGCCGCGGTGCAGGCACTGGATGCGGCCGACGGCGCCGAGCCCCTGAGCACCGAGCAGCAGGTCCTCCAGGCCTTCATCGCCCAGCACTACCTGCAGGGCACGCCGCCGCCGCTGCTGGTCACCAGCCACCCGGTGGACAAGGGTCTGTTGGCCGCGCTGGCCGAGCAGGCCGGCGTGAAGATCACCGCCCAGCACCAGCCGCGCGAGCAGCGCCGCATCTGGCTGGAGATGGCCCAGACCGGCGCCGACCTGGCGCTGGCCCGGTTGCTGGCCGAGGAAGGTTCGCAGCGCGAGCGCACCCGGGCCCTGATGGACGCGCTGGACCTGGCGATCGACGACCCCGACACCTTCCGGGTCGAGTGCTTCGACATCAGCCACACGGCGGGCGAGGCGACCCAGGCCTCCTGCGTGGTGTTCCAGGACCACAAGATGCAGAACGGCGAGTACCGCCGCTTCAACATCGACGGCATCACCCCCGGCGACGACTACGCCGCGATGCGCCAGGTCCTCACCCGCCGCTACGCCAAGCTGGCCGAGCAGGTGGCGGCCGAGGGAGCGCCGCCGGCCACCGCCAAGGTCCGCCTGCCCGACATCGTGCTGGTGGACGGCGGCAAGGGCCAGGTGTCGATGGCGCGCGAGGTCTTCGCCGAGCTGGGCCTGGACCTGTCGCTGATCGTCGGTGTCGAGAAGGGCGAGGGCCGCAAGGTGGGTCTGGAGGAACTGGTGTTCGCCGACGGGCGCGACAAGCTGACGCTGCCGCCGGACTCGGCGGCGTTGATGCTGGTGGCCCAGATCCGCGACGAAGCCCACCGCTTCGCCATCACCGGCATGCGCAGCAAGCGCGCCAGCGTGCGCACCGGCGGCAGCCGGCTGGAAGACATCCCGGGCGTCGGCCCGAAGAAACGGGCCAAGCTGCTGCAGCGCTTCGGCGGTGTGCGCGGCGTGGCCGCCGCCAGCGTCGAGGACCTGCAGGGCGTTGACGGCATTTCAAGAGACCTGGCATTGGAGATCTACCGTGCACTTCACTGACTTCACCTCCCGCGCCCGCCGGCTGGGCGCCGCCTGGCGTGCCTGGGCCGCGCTGGGCACCGTGGGTGCCGCCGCCTGGCTGGCCGGCTGCAGCAGCCCCGCGCCGCAAAAGCCGGCACCGGCCCCGGCGCCCGGTGCCGCTCCGGCGCCGGCCCCCGCGGCCCCGGCACGCCCGGCCCCCCAGCAGGCCCGCAACGCCGCCGAGTTCCGGGTGCTGGCCGCCCAGCGCCTGGTCGAGGCCAACCCCGGCATGACCTACCTGGGCACCGTGCCCGAGCCCCTGCTGGCGATTCCGGTGCTCGAGGCCGAACTGGGCGCCGACGGCCAGATCCTGAAGATCAACGTGCTGCGCGTGCCCTCGCAGGCCAAGGACACCACCCAGCTGGCGATCGACGCGATGAAGCGCGCCGGCCCCTTCGGCGACATGCGCAAGCTGCCCAAGCCCTGGCGCTACACCGAGGCCTTCCTGTTCGACGACAACCGCAAGTTCAAGCCGCGGACGCTGGACCAGTGACACAGGCCCCGCGCCACGCACCAAAGGCAGGCAGAATCCGCCCATGTTCCTGACGATCCCCACGCTGCTCACCTGGGCCCGCATCGTGGCCATCCCGCTGATCGTGGGGGTGTTCTACCTGCCGCTGCCCGAGCCGCTGCGCAACCTGATCGCCACGGGCATGTTCGTGGTCTTCGCGCTGACCGACTGGCTCGACGGCTGGCTGGCCCGCAAGCTCAACCAGAGCTCGGCCTTCGGCGCCTTCCTCGACCCGGTGGCCGACAAGATCCTGGTCTGTGCCTCGCTGCTGGTGCTGGTGCACCTGCAGCGGGTCGACGTGCTGATCGCCCTGATCATCATCGGCCGCGAGATCGCCATCTCGTCGCTGCGTGAATGGATGGCCCAGATCGGCGCCTCGCGCAGCGTGGCGGTGCACATGCTGGGCAAACTCAAGACCACGGTGCAGATGGTCGCCATCCCCTTCCTGCTCTACGACGGGCGCCTGCTCGAGGTGGTCGACACCCGGCTGTGGGGCCAGTGGCTGATCGTGGCCGCGGCGGTGCTGACCATCTGGTCGATGGTGTACTACCTGCGCAAGGCGCTGCCCGAGATCCGGGCCAAGGCGCGCTGAGCGTGTCGGCCAGCACCGCTGCGGCCCGCTGGGTGCGGGCCATGCCTGCGGTGTTCGTGCTCATCTGGAGCACCGGCTTCATCGTCGCGCGCTACGGCATGCCGCACGCGCCGCCGATGGGCTTCCTGGCCTGGCGCTATGCGCTGTCCGCGCTGGCCTTCGCGGTCTGGGTGCGCCTGAGCGGCGCGGCCTGGCCGCAAGGCCGGACCCAGTTCGGGCACCTGGCGGTCACCGGCATCCTGATGCACGCCGGCTATCTGGGCGGCGTCTGGTCCGCCGTCAAGCTGGGTCTGGGGGCCGGCACCACCGCGCTGCTGGTGGGCCTGCAGCCGGTGCTGACCGCCCTGTGGATGTCCTGGCAGGGCGGCGAACACCGGGTGCCGCCGCGCCAGTGGGCCGGGCTGCTGCTGGGCCTGCTGGGGCTGACCCTGGTGGTCTGGCACCGCCTGGGGCAGGGCGAGGCCAGCGCGCCGTCGCTGGGCCTGGCCATGCTGGCGCTGTGCAGCATCACCGCGGGCACCCTGTACCAGAAGCGGTTCGTGGCCCCCTGCGACGTCCGTACCGCCAACGGCATCCAGCTGCTGGCTGCGCTGGTGGTCACGCTGCCCCTGGCGCTGCTGGAGCGCGAGTCCATCCGCTGGACCAGCGAGATGGTCGGTGCGCTGGCCTGGTCGGTCGGGGCGCTCACGCTGGGCGGCAGCTCGCTGCTGTACCTGCTCATCCAGCGCGGGGCCGCCACCCAGGTCGCCAGCCTGATGTACCTCGTGCCGCCTTGCACGGCGCTGATGGCCTGGGGCCTGTTCGGCGAGGCGTTGGGTCCGCGGGTGCTGGCCGGCATCGCGTTGACCGTGCTGGGGGTGGCCCTGGTCACCCGCCGCCGTTGACATCCTGACGCGTCCTGCGGCGTGCCCGCCTCAGGGCTTGCCGATGATTGCACATAGAATGCTTTTCCCCGCTTGACACCCACGAATCGGGGGGGCTCCAATCAGCATCTTTGCCCCGTTGCCCAAGTGCCCGCTGAGGCGCCGACAACGGCACGGGGCCAGCCTTACCCACCGCGTCACTTCTGGAAGAGGGGATTCCTCCGTGAACAAGTCTGAATTGATCGAGCACATCGCCACCAAGGCCGACATTTCCAAGGCCGCGGCCGGCCGCGCCCTGGACGCGCTGATCGGTGGCGTGAAGACCACCCTCAAGAAGGGTGGCAGTGTCTCGATCGTGGGCTTCGGGACCTTTGCCGTCACCAAGCGCGCCGCCCGCACCGGCCGCAACCCCCGCACTGGCGACGCCATCAAGATCAAGGCCTCCAAGGTCCCCAAGTTCCGCCCGGGCAAGGCCCTGAAGGACGCTCTCTGACACCACAAAGGCCGGGTGCTTAGCTCAGTTGGTAGAGCGGCGCCCTTACAAGGCGTAGGTCGGGGGTTCGAGCCCCTCAGCACCCACCACCGGCCCGGGTCCGGAGTCTGGCTAGAATCCCGCGCGAATCGCGCGCGACCCGATCACAAGGCGAACTCCGGTTCGCCTTTGTCGTTTCCGGGGGCGCGCGTCCCCTCACAAGGTCACCTCCATGTTCGATTTCGTCCGTTCGCACACCCGCTTGCTGCAGTTCCTGCTGGTGCTGCTGATCTTCCCGTCCTTCGTGTTCTTCGGGGTGCAGGGCTATTCCAGCTTCACGGATGGGGCCGCCAAGACGGTGGCCAAGGTCAATGGCGGGGAGATCAAGAACAGCGAGGTCGACGCGGCCCACCGGCAGCAGATCGAGCGCATGACCCAGCAGATGCCTGGTGTGGACGTGAAGCTGCTGGACACCCCCGAGATGCGTCTGCAGACCCTGGAAGGCGTGGTGCGTGAGCGCGTGCTGCTGACCACGGTCACCAAGGACCACCTGGTCGTGACCGACGAGCGCCTGAAGCGCCTCTTCGTGTCCGACCCCCAGTACGCGCAGATCCGCCGCCCTGACGGCAGCGTGAACGCCGAGATCCTGGCAGCCCAAGGCATGAACTCCGAGGTCTTCGCCGAGCGCCTGCGTCAGGACTACGCGCTGCGCCAGGTGCTGGGTGGCGTCACCGCCACCACCCTGAGTGGCCAGCGGGCCCAGGCCCAGGCCGTCGACGCGCTGCTCGAGCGCCGCGAGGTGCAGGTCCAGCGCTTTGACGCCAAGGACTACCTGGCCCGCCAGACCCCGGGCGACGCTGAACTGCAGGCCTTCTACAAGGCCCACAGCGCGCAGTTCCGCACCCCCGAGACCGCCGACATCGAGTTCGTGGTGCTGGACCTGGACGCGCTGAAGAAGCAGCTCAGCGTCAGCGACGCCGACCTGCGCAAGTACTACGACGAGAACATCGCCCGCTACACCGTGGCCGAGGAGCGCCGCTCCAGCCACATCCTGGTCAACGCCCCGAAGGACGCGCCCGCTGCCGACCGCGAGAAGGCCAAGGCCAAGGCGCAGGCGCTGCTGGAGCAGGTGCGCAAGAACCCGGCCGGCTTTGCCGAGCTGGCGAAGAAGAACTCCGAGGACCCGGGCTCGGCGGCCAACGGCGGTGACCTGGACTTCTTCGGCAAGGGCGCGATGACCAAGGCCTTCGAGGACGCGGTCTACTCGATGAAGGAGGGCGATGTGGTCGGCCCGGTCGAGACCGAGTTCGGCTTCCACATCATCCGACTGACCGGCGTGCGCGGCGGCAGCAAGAAGCCGTTTGAAGCCGTGAAGGCCGAGATCACCGAAGAGGTCTCGCGCCAGCTGGCCCAGAAGAAGTACGCCGAGGTGGCCGAGCAGTTCGGCAACCTGGCCTACGAGCAGTCGGACAGCCTGCAGCCGCTGATCGACAAGCTGGGCCTGGTCAAGCAGACCGCCACGGTCGGCCGCAGCCCGGCCCCGGGCGCCAAGGGCCCGCTGGCCTCGGCCAAGCTGCTGGGCGCGGTGTTCGGCAGCGACGCCCTGAGCAACAAGCGCAACACCGAAGCCGTCGAGACCGGCGCCAACCAGCTGGTGTCGGCCCGCATCGTCACCCACCACCCCGAGACCGTGCAGCCCCTGGAGGCCGTCAAGGCCCAGGTGATCGAGCGCGTGCGCGCCGAGATGGCCGCCGCCGCTGCCCGCGCGGACGGCCAGGCCAAGGTCGCTTCCCTGAAGGGTGGCGCCGAGCTGCCGGGCGCCGCCGTGGTGGTGTCCCGCACCCAGGCCGCCGGCCAGCCGCGCGAGGTCGTCGAGGCCGCGCTGCGTGCCGACCTGGCCCAGGGCCCTGCGGTGCAGGGCGTCGACCTGGGCGAGCGCGGCTTTGCCGTGCTGCGGGTGGTCAAGGTGGTGGCCCGTGAGGCCAACGACCCGGACAATGCCCGTGCCCAGCCCTACGTGGCGCGCGCGCTGGCCGAGGCCGAAAGTGCCGCCTACTACGACAGCCTGAAGCGCCGCTTCAAGGTGGAGCTGCACCCGGAGCATCTGGGCGGCGCGGCCCAGACGAAATGATTTTCGTGAGATTGGACAACTCACCGAATTTCTGCATATAATGCAAAGCTTACGACGGTGGCTGTAGCTCAGTTGGTAGAGTCCCAGATTGTGATTCTGGTTGTCGTGGGTTCGAGTCCCATCAGCCACCCCACCGCATGAATGAAAAAAGGCCCTTAGGGGCCTTTTTTCTTGTCCGCTCGCCGGGCCTCAGCCGCCCGCGAACTCCAGCGAGGAGTGGTGGACCACGATGCGCAGCCGGCCGGCGTCGTCCTTCACGAAGGACCAGGTCTTGTCCACCGTGGTGACCTTGCCGTCCTTGCCGGTGATGTGGACCTTGCCCATGGTGGTGGCGCTGTCGCCGGCGATGAAGATGCCCGCGTTGGCCACCTGGCACTGGGTCCAGCCCTTGAGCGCGAAGCCGCTGTCCTTCGGGAACGCCGGATCACCGCCGACGAAGTACGCCAGCGCACCGGCCCGGGTGGTGCGGAAGGTCTGCGGGTTCACGGTCAGGGTCGGCTTGAACAGCACGGCACCCATCTGGTAGCCATAGGCGCTGTCGATCACCTTTTCGGCCAGGGCCTTGGCGGCCGCCTGTCCGCCCTGGGTGTGGGCGCTGCTGATGTCCACCAGCGCCTTGCACCAGCCCTGCTGGGCCGCCAGGACCTCGGCCTCGGTGACGCCTTGGTTGACCACCACGTGTTGGGCTTGGACGGCGGCGGCGGTCAGTGCCAGGACGGCGGCGGTGGACCATGCTTTCTTCATCGGATTCTCCTGCGGGTTGTGGATGAGGCGGTGCGTCGTGCACCGGCCGGGCCATTTCAGCGCCGCCCGCTGAACCCCTCGTGAGGCCTGCATGAGCAGGAACTGCGTCGGGCATGAACGCCAGATGAACAGGCACCGTGGCGGGCGTGGCACCGCGACAATCCCGCCATGTTCCGACGTCGTCTGGCCCTGGTTCTGGGCTTCATCGCGGTGCTGGTGGTGATGGCCGCCTCCCTGGCCGTGGCCTCGCTGGCGCTGACCGAGCGGCAGGTGCTGCGTGGTCGCGTGGCCAGCGACATCGCCACCGGCTTCATCCAGCTCTCGGCCCAGAAGCAGCGCCTGCGTGCCTGGGTGGCCCAGATGCAGCAGGACGCCAACGCCGATGTGGGGGTGCGCAGCGAACTGCTGGCGGCGATGCAGGGCACGCTGCAGCGCCTGAAGGCGCTCTCGCAGCAGGCGATCGAGCTCGACGGCAGCGCCGAGGCCCGCGAGGAGCACCTGCGCCGGCGCGAGACCCTGTCGGTGCTGGAGCAGAGCGTGGCGGCGCTGGCCCTGTCGGTGGAGCGGGCGCGGCCCCTGGCGGCCGGCGCCGATGCGCGCGAGGCCTGGATGGCGCAGTCCCGCGTGTTCGACCAGTCCCAGGGCCATGACGTGCGCCGGCTGATCGCGGAGAACATCGCACGCGAGACCGCGGCGGTGCAGCGCGAGCGGGCGGCCGCCGATGCGACCCTCGCTGCGGTGCGCTGGTTGTGGCTGGGCGCGGCCTTGGCGCTGGCCGGTACCGCTCTGGCGGCGCTGATGTATTTCGCCCGGGCGCTGCGGACGCCGTTGCGCTTGCTCAGCGAGGGCGCCCGCGCGCTGCGAGAGGGACGTCTGGAGCACCGCATCGACCTGCACGGCCGGGACGAGTTCTCGGAGGTGGCGGGCAGTGTCAACGCCCTGGCGGTGGAGTTGGAGCAGCACCGCGAGCGGGAGTCGCGGCAGCGCCTGCACCTCGAGGACGAAGTGGCGGCACGCACCGGCGAGCTGGCCGATGCGCTGGCCTCCTTGCGGCGCGCCGATGCGCAGCGCCGCCGTCTGTTCGCCGATGTGAGCCACGAGTTGCGCACGCCCACCACCGTGATCCGCGGCGAGGCCGAGATCACGCTGCGCGGGGTCGACAAGCCTCCGGCCGAGTACCGCGAGGCGTTGAGCCGCATCGTCGACACCTCGCGGCAGCTGGGCGCGGTGATCGACGACCTGCTGGCGATGGCCCGCCACGACATCGAGACCCTGTCCCTGCAGCGCCAGCCGGTGGACCTGCTGGCCCTGGCCGAGGATGTGCAGGCGCAGCTGCGGCCCCTGGCCGAGCGCCGGGGGGTGTCGCTGGTGCTGGAGACCGGGCCAGGGACGCGGGCCGATGTGGTGGGCGATCCGCTGCGCTTGCGCCAGCTGTTGGGCGTGTTGCTGGACAACGCGATCCGCTACTCGCACGAAGGCGGGGTGGTGGGGGTGCGCCTGGAGCCGTCCGGGGCCACCGAGGCGGGGGCCGCGCGGCGGGTACGGGTCCTCGTGCACGACCAGGGCATCGGCATTCCCGAACACGAGCTGCCGCACCTGTTCGAGCGGCGCTTCCGTGGCGACGCGGCCCGCCACCACAGCCCGGAAGGCAGCGGCCTGGGCCTGGGCATCGCGCAGGCGCTGGCGACGGCCCACGGGGGCGAGCTCACCCTGCGCAGCGACACCCAGGGCACCGAGGCCTGCCTGTGGCTGCCCGAAAGCGGCCCGGCCAGTCCGAGCGAGACCGCGCGGGAGCCCGCATGAACCTGCTGCTGATCGAGGACGACCCGCGCATCGCGGACTTCCTGGCCCGCGGTCTGCGGGCCGAGGGGCACCGGGTGGAGCTGGCCGCCACGGGGCAGGCGGGCCTGTCCGCGGCGCGCCAGGCCATGCGCCGCAGCCAGGAGGAGGGCGTGCAGACGGTGCTGGTCCTGGACCTGATGCTGCCGGACATCGGCGGGCTGGAGGTCTGCCAGACGCTGCGCAGCGAGGGCGTGGCCCTGCCGATCCTGATGCTGTCGGCCCTGGGCGCGGTCGAGGACCGCGTGGCGGGCCTGCGCCTGGGTGCTGATGACTACCTGCCCAAACCCTTCGACTTCGAGGAGCTGCTGGCGCGGTTGGAGTCCTTGTCGCGGCGCGGGCGCGAGGTGGCCCGGCCGCCGCTCAGCCGGCTGGTGGTGGGCGACCTGGTGTTCGACCGCGAGCGCATGCAGGCCAGTCGCGCGGGCGCGCCGCTGGCGTTGACGGCCAAGGAGCTGGCCTTGCTCGAGCTGATGATGAGCGCGCCTGGCCGACTGTTCAGCCGGGAGCGCATCCTGTCCAACGTCTGGGGCGCCAGCGAAGACCCGCTGACGAACATCGTCGACGTCTACATCCGCCGCCTGCGGGCCAAGCTGGACGACGGCGGGCGCCCGACCCTGATCCACACCGTCCGGGGCCTGGGCTACCGCCTGGAGGCGGCGCCGGCCTGAGGCCGCAGGGTCAGCCGGCCGCGCGGGCGCCGAGCTTGCGCGCCACGAACTGCAGCGCCGCGCTGTAGCCGAACACGCCCAGTCCGGCGATCACGCCCTCGGCGATGCCCGAGATGAAGGAGTGGTGGCGGAACTCCTCGCGCTTGTGCACGTTGCTGATGTGCACCTCGACCACCGGGATGGCCACGCCCGCCAGGGCGTCACGCAGCGCCACGCTGGTGTGGGTCCAGCCGCCCGGGTTGATCACGATGAAGGCGGTGCCGTCGGTGCGGGCCGCGTGGATGCGGTCGATCACCGCACCCTCGTGGTTGCTCTGGTAGCACTGGGCCTCGAGGCCGAAGGTGCCGGCCTCTTCGGTGAAGCGGCGCTCGACGTCGGCCAGCGTGTCGGCCCCGTAGATGTGGGGCTCTCGGGTGCCGAGCAGGTTCAGGTTGGGGCCGTTGAGCAGCAGGACGCGCATGGGAGATCCGTCAGGGAATGGGGAAAACGGCAGGCAGCGTATCAGGTGCCGGGGCGCAGCTGGGCGGCGCCGGGCAGCGGCAAGCTGCGGCGCAGCACGCCCTGGGCCAGCCACAGGGCGCTGCGGCGGGCGCGCTCGGAGACGGTGGGCAGGGGCAGCTGCTGGTAGTCGTCGTTGAAGACCTCGAAGCTGTAGTCGCCGCGGTAGCCCATGGCGTCGAGGCGGCGCACCAGGGTGGCCAGGGCCTGGCTGTGCACGCCCTCGCCGGGGAAGACGCGGAAATGGCGGGCGGTCTCGATGCGCTCCTCCGGGGTGCGGGTCTCTTGCCACATGAAGTCGGAGAGCTGCACCAGGTAGATGCGCGCGGGGTCGACCGCGTCCAGGTGCTCCAGCGCCGTGCTGGTGGCGAAGATGTGGTACGAATCGATGCCGATGCCCAGGTTGGGCATGTCGGCGCGCTGCACCGCCGCCCAGGACTGTTGGAATTCGTTGATGTGGCGGCCCCAGGACAGGGCCTCGTAGGCCACGCGGATCCCGTGGGGCAGCGCCAGCATCGCGAGCTTGCGCAGGTCGCGTGCGATGTCATCGGGCGCGGCGCTGGCGTGGCGCGAGGTGGAGGAGCAGGCCAGCAGGACCTTGGCGCCCAGGGCCGCGGCCATGCGGACCATCTCCTTGGCGATGTCGACCTTGTAGCCGTGCAGGTGGCCCGAGAGCCCCTCGAAGTCGCGCAGGACCTGGAAGCCGGTCACGCGCAGGCCCGAGGCGCGCACGGCGGCCACGGCGGCGTCCAGGCCCTGGGGGTGGCCGACCAGGTCGCGCGCGGCGAGCATGATCTGGCCGAAGCCGGCGGCCCGCACGGCGGCGAGCTTGGCCTCGAGCGGGCCGGCCAGGGTGATGGTGTCCATGCCGAAGTCGGCGATGTGGGCGGTCTCGGTGCGGCGCTGCTGCAGCATGGCGGGGCTCCGGCTCAGCGGGGATCGCGCACCAGCTCGAAGGCCGGGCCGGTGTCGCTGGGGCGGGTCAGCGCGCCACGCGGCTCGCTGTGCACGGCCCGGGGGGCTTCGATGAACTCGACGCCGCGGCTGCGCAGCTCGGCCACGGTGGCCAGCACGTCGCGGGTGCCGAAGGCCACGCGTTGCAGCAGCTCCTCCGAATCCAGGTCGATGGCGTCGGGCGCGGGCTCGATCAGCTGCCAGTGCAGGGTGCCGCAGGGGCTGGCCAGGATGCGGCCCTCGTGCAGCACGCCGAAGTGCTGCTCGGGCGGCAGCTCGGCAAAGCCGAACAGCTCTCCATAGAAGGCGCACCAGTCGGCGGTGCGCTCGAAGCCGATGTACTGCACGATCCCGAACAGGTGCAGCCCGGCCAGCGCGGGCGGCCGCTCCTCGGTGCCCGGGATGGGGATGAAGTCGACGTCGTAGATCGAGAACTCGCCGACCCGGTCGACGAAGTAGATGCGGCTGCGGCCCACGCCGTGGATGGCGGGGATGTTGAGCTCCATGACCTCGACCTGGGTGGGCACCGCCCAGGCGCCCAGGTCCTGCACGCGGCGGAAGGCGCTGGCGGCGTCGCGCACGCGGAAGGCCACGGCGGCCAGCTCGGCGCGCTCGGGCAGGGGCGGGTCCTCGGGCGCGCGGTGGGCGTTGACGATGACGTTGATGTCGCCCTGGCGGTACAGCAGCACCTCGCGCGAGCGGTGGCGCGCCACCGGGCGAAAGCCCAGGCGCTCCAGGCTATGGCCCAGCAGCTGCGGCCGCGCGGTGCTGTACTCGATGAATTCCAGCCCCAGCAGCCCCAGCGGGTTGGGCAGCTGGCGCAGGCCTTCTCGGGACAGGGGCAGGTCGGGCTTGGCGGTCATCGGGGTACCTCGTGCAGGGCGGGGGTCAGATCTGGCCGGCGGCGCGCAGCGCCAGCAGCTGGAGGAAGTGCCGCTCGACGCGGCCGGCATCGGCCTTCAGGCCGGTGAACAGCTCGAAGGCACCCAGCGCCTGGCCGACGGCCATGCCGCCGCCGTCGCTGATCGGGCAACCCAGGGCCCGGGCGGTGCGCAGCAGCTCGGTCTCGAGCGGGAAATACACCACCTCGGACACCCACAGACCGGGGTGGAGCAGGGCCGCGTCCAGCGGCAGGCCCGGGAGCTTGGCCATGCCGGTGGGGGTGGCGTGGATCAGTCCGCAGGCGCCGTCCAGGGCCTGGGCGGCATCGGCCGCGGTGCGGGCGCGCGGGCCGTGGCAGGCCTGGAGCTCGTCGGCCAGGGCCTGGGCCCGGGCAGGGTCGGCGTCGACGATGCGCAGGTCCTGCACGCCCAGGCCCAGCGCCGCGTGGGCGATGGCCGCGCCGGCGCCACCGGCACCCAGCAGGGCGACGCAGCGCAGGTCGGCACCGGGCAGCGCGCGCTGGAAGCCGCGGGCCCAGCCGGAGCCGTCGGTGTTGTGGCCGATCAGGCGGCCGCCGCGCACCACCACGGTGTTCACGGCGCCCATGGCGCGGGCCTCGTCCGACAGCTCGTCGAGCAGCGGGATCACGGCCTGCTTGCAGGGGTAGGTGATGTTGAGACCACCAAAGCCCATGGCCCGTGCCGCGTGGAGCAGGGCGGGCAGATCGGCCGCGCTGCCGCCGAACCGGTCGAGGTCGATCAGCTGGTAGTGCAGGCGCAGGCCGTGGTGGCGGGCTTCCTCCTGCTGCATCGACGGGGTCAGCGATTGCTGGATGCCCGAGCCGATCAGGCCCAGCAGCAGTTGCGGAGTGGCAGGCGTGAGCGTGCCCAGCGCCGGGTCCTGGACCGTGGCGTTCATGGTGTGTCCTCGAAACGGGAAGGGCCGCGGGCACGGGGCCCGCGGCGGTTCAGCGACTTACTTGCGCAACTTGGCCAGCTCGGCCTGCAGCTCGGTCACGGTCGCGGCGATGGCGGCGCCGTGCTTCTCGACCACCGGCTTGAGTTTCTCCCGCAGCTTGGCCTGCTCGGCGGCCGAGAACTCGGTCACCTGCATGCCCGCCTGCTTGAGCTCCTGCAGGTCGTCGGCCGACTTGTCGCGGTTGACCTTGCGCTGGTAGGCCGCCGCCTCGACCGCGGCATCCTTGAGGAGCTTGCGATCGGCCTCGGACAGGGTGTCCCAGACCTTCTTGCTGAAGATCAGGGATTGGGGGTTGTACTGGTGGTTGGTGACCGCCAGGTGCTTTTGCACCTCGTAGAACTTGTTGGCCAGGATGACCGACAGCGGGTTCTCCTGCCCGTCGATCGCCTTCTGCTCCAGGCCTGCGTAGACCTCGGGGAAGGCCATCGGGGTCGGGTTGGCGCCCAGGGCCTTGACCCAGTCGATGTTGATCGCGTTGGGGATCACGCGCAGCTTCAGCCCGGCGATGTCCTCGACGGTCTGGATCGGCTTGCGGCTGTTGGTGAGGTTGCGGAAGCCCAGCTCCACATAGGCCAGGCCGATGATGCCCTTCTCGGTCAGCTTGGCATGCAGCTTCTGGCCGAAGGGGCCGTCGACGATGGCGTCGGCTTCCTTGGCGCTGGCGAACATGAAGGGGAAGTCATAGACCTCGAAGTCCTTGACCTGAGAGGCCAGGATGCCCGAGTTCAGCTGCACGAACTCGATCGTGCCGCCCTGCAGGGCCGAGACGTTGGCGGCGTCACCACCCAGGGTGCCACCGGGGAAGACGTTGACCTTGAAGCGGCCGCCGCTCTTGGCCGCGACGAGTTCGGCGAACTTGGTCGCACCCATTTCCAGCGGGTGCCCCTTGGGATTCTGCAGTGCGAACTTGAAGGTGCGTTCCTGGGCCTGGGCCAGGCCGGTGGCCAGCATCAGGCTGGCGGCACCGAGGGCGGCGCACAGGGCGCGACGGGCGAAGCGGGTCATGGCAAGTCTCCAGTGTGGTTGAGGGTGGGGGAAGGGCAGGTCAGTGGGCAAACCATCGGGCCGGAACGGTCACGAGGGCGGGGAAGAAGACCATGAGGAACATGACGGTGAACTGGGCGATCATGAAGGGCACCACCCCGCGGGTGACCTCGTCCATCTTCATCTTGCCCACGCCGGCCACCACGTTGAGCACGGTGCCCACCGGCGGGGTGATCAGGCCGATGGCGTTGTTCATGATGAACAGCACGCCGAAATAGACCGGGTCGATGCCGGCGGCCTTGATGACGGGCATCAGCACTGGCGTCATGATCAGGATGGTGGGGGTCATGTCCATGGCGGTGCCCACGGCGATGACGAGCAGCATGATCGCGATCAGCAGCAGCGTCTGGTTGCCCATGAAGGGCTCCAGCAGGGCGATCATCTTGGAAGGGATGTCCGCCACGGTGATGAGCCAGGCGCTGACCATCGCGGCGGCGACCAGGAACATGATCACCGAGGTGGTCTTGGCGGCGGCGACGAAGACCTCGTGGAGTTGCTTGGGGTCGAGTTCGCGGTAGACCAGCGTGGAGACCAGCAGGGCGTAGACGGCGGCCACCACGGCCGCCTCGGTGGGCGTGAACACGCCCATCTTCAGGCCGACGACCACGATGACCGGCAGCACCAGGGCCCAGGTGGCTTCCTTGAGGGCCTGCAGGCGCTGGATGGCGCTGGCCTTGGGCGGCGGGGTGATGTTCTCCTTCTTGGCGACCCACCACCAGGCCGCGGCGATGGAGATGCCCATCAGCAGGCCCGGCACGATGCCGGCCAGGAACAACTTGCTGATCGAGACGCCGCCGGCGACACCGAAGACCACGAAGCCGATGGATGGCGGGATGACCGGGGCGATGATGCCCGCCGAGGCGATGAGGCCGCCGGCGCGGGCCTTGTCATGGCCGGCGGCGACCATCATCGGCAGCAGCAGCGAGGCCAGCGCGGCGGTGTCGGCCACGGCCGAGCCGGAGAGCGCGGCCAACAGGCAGGCGGCGACGATGGCGACGAAGCCCAGGCCGCCGCGCAGGTGGCCCACCAGGGCCAGCGCCAGGTTGACGATGCGGCGCGACAGGCCGCCGACGTTCATGATCTCGCCGGCCAGCATGAAGAAGGGAACGGCCAGCAGCGGGAAGCTGTCGGCGCCGTTGATGGTGTTCTGCGCCAGGATCTGGGCGTCGAACATGTCCAGGTGCCACATCAGGGCCACGCCCGAGAGCAGCAGCGCGTAGGCGATGGGCACGCCCAGGGCCATCACGGCCAGCAGGGAGCCCAGGAAGAGGAAGACGGTCATGGTGTGTCTCGGCGTTCTGGTGTTCGGTGACTCAGGCCGGGCAGCGACGCAGCTGGCGCCGGGCCGCCCCAAGGCGGCTGTGCCACCCGCTCGGCGGGTGGTGGCGGTCTTCAGACCACCACCGGGTGCCCCATGTCAATGCTTCTTGAAGGTGTGGCTCTGGTCGAGGTGGAGGTCCTCGATCTGCGCGAGGTCCTCGGACTCCTGGACCATGACGAGTTCATCCTCGGAGAGCTGGCCGCTGAGGGTGCGCCAGAGGTCCAAGGCCAGCATCAGGCCGGCGGAGACGGCGAAGACGATGCCGGCGCTGTAGAAGATGGCGACCGAGGCGCCGGTGACCGGGGCTTCGACGTCCCAGTTGATCTGCACCTGTGACCAGCTGCCACTGAGCAGCAGCCAGGTGGCATAGATCATCAGGGACTGGCCCAGCGCCAGGCAGACCTTCTTGCCGGTGGGCCCCAGGCGCGAGGTGAGCATGTCCGAGCCCAGGTGGGCGCGCTCGCGCACGCCGACGATGGCGCCCAGGAAGGTCATCCACACGAACAGCCAGCGCGAAACCTCCTCGGAGACCGTGATGCCGCTGTTGAAGGCGTACCGAGCGACGACGTTGCCGAACACCAGCACCACCATCAAGGCCATCATGGCCACCAGCAGCCATTCGATCAGGCGGCAGTAGCCGCCCAGCAGTTTGTTCATTCAGGACTCCTCAGGGGCCGGTCGGCGGGGCCGGCCTTCTGGGTGCGAATAATGTACGAACTGGTTAGTTTTTTGATTCGGGCAAACCCTGACCTGGATCAACATCGCGCCCGCCCGAGGGTCGCGGGCGGGGCAGTCACCTCAGCGCCGCACGTGGCGCACGACCATCTCGACGATGCTTTCGCGCCGCGCGGTCACCGCCGCGGTGGTGTTCATGTCCCGGTCGAAGATCAGGCCGAAGGTGGCCCGGTTCGACACGTTGAAGAAGCACAGCGCCGAGATCGACATGTGGAGGTCCACCGGGTCGACATCGGCACGGAACACCCCGCTGGCCACGCCGCGGCGGTAGACCTCCTCGACCGCCCGGATGACCGGCACGTTGAGCTTGCGGATCAGGTTGGAGCGGGCCAGGTACTCGCCGTGGTGCATGTTCTCGTTCATCACCAGGCGGATGAAGTCGGGATTGGCCAGTTGGTAGTCATGGGTGAAGGCCACCAGCGTGCGCAGCGCGCGCTCGGGTTCGAGGTCCTCGAGGTGGAGTTCGGACTCGATCCGCCGGATCCGGGCGTAGGCCTCTTCGAGCACCCGGATGTACAGGCCTTCCTTGCTCTCGAAGTAGTAGTAGATCATCCGCTTGCTGGTGCGGGTGAGCGCGGCGATCTCGTCGATCCGGGCCCCGGCCAGGCCTTTGGCCGCGAACTCGGCGGTGGCCACTTCGAGGATGTCGGCCATGGTCCGCTCGGGGTCGTTGGTGCGACCGGTTTCGGCCTCGGCGGCCGGAGGACGCCCCCTTTTCCGGGCGGTGGCTTTTTGTACTGGCTGGTTCATTGCTGCTGCAAAGCATACGCGAACCGGCGGCGGGTCGCACCGGGGGGATCGTGGCTCAGCCCCTGAGCCATGGCTGCGGCTATCCTTGCGCGCCTGTCATCACGCCTCGCCCCGCATGCTCCGACTCCTGCACACCGCCGATTGGCAGATCGGCCGCCAATTCTCCAGCCTGGACCCCGAACACGCCCCGATCCTGGCGGATGCCCGCCTGGCCGCCGTGGAGCGGCTGGCCACCCTGGCGGTGGCCCACCGGGTCGATGCCGTGCTGGTCGCCGGGGATGTCTTCGACGCCCAGACCGTGTCCGAGCGGACCCTGCGGCGCTGCTTCAACGCCATGGCCGGCTACACCGGGCCCTGGCTGCTGCTGCCGGGCAACCATGACGCGGCGCTGGCCGAGAGCGTCTGGAGCCGGGTGCGCCGTCTGGGGCTGGTGCCGCCGAACGTCCACCTGCTGCTGGCCCCGGAGCCACTGGTCATGGCGGAGCTGCGCCTGACCGTGCTGCCCGCCCCGCTGACCCAGCGCCATACCTATGCCGACCTGACCGAGTGGTTCGATCAGGCGGCATCGCCCGACGACCACTGGCGGGTGGGTCTGGCCCATGGCAGCGTGCAGGGCCTGCTGGCCGAGGACATCGACTCGCCCAACCCGATCGCCCCCGATCGGCCGCAGCGGGCCCGCCTGGACTACCTGGCCTTGGGCGACTGGCATGGCCAGCGCCTGCTGGGGCCGCGCATGGCCTACAGCGGCACGCCCGAGCCCGACCGTTTCAAGGCCAATGGTTCGGGCCAGGCCTTGCTGGTCGAACTTCCGGCCCCCGGGGCCGAGCCCCGGCTGCAGCCCTTGGCCACTGCCCAGTACCGCTGGCAGACCCTCGAGGCGGCGCTGCAGGTGGATTCCGACCTGGACCTGCTGCTGAGGCAGCTGGACACCCTGGGACCGCAGGACGTGGTGGAGCTGCGCCTGCAGGGCCAGCTGGACCTTCAAGCCCATGCCCGCCTGAGCGACGGCCTGGCCCGCGCCGCGGCGCGGGCCCGCCACCTGCAGACGGACCAGGGCGCCTTGCGCCTGTCCCCGACCGACGACGACCTGTCCCGTCTGCAGGCCGACGGCTACTTGGGCGAGGTGCTGGCCGAGTTGCGCGCGGTGCCGCCGGACGATCCGGGCGCCCGCACCGCACAGGACGCCCTCGCCCTGCTGGCCAGCCTGCTGATGGCCCGCCAGGGTCCCGAGGTGGCGGCATGAGCGCGCCCGAGACGCCGGCCCGCGCCGCCCCCGCGCTGTGCCTGACCCGCCTGCGGGTCGAACAATGGCGCCGCTTCCGCGAGCCCTTCGAGCTTGCCGGCCTGAACCCGGGACTGAACGTCATCGGCGCGCCCAACGAGTCGGGCAAGAGCTCCCTGGTGCGGGCCATCCGCGCGGCCTTCCTCGAGCGCCACCGCTCGGCCGCGGTCGATGACCTGCGCCCCTGGGGCGACGGGGCGGCCGCCCCCTCGGTCGAGCTGGACTTCCTGGCCGACGGCCAGCCGGCCCGGCTGCGCAAGACCTTCCTGGGCCGCAAGCGCTGCCACCTGCAGATCGGCTCGCGCCAGTGGGAGGGGGTGGAGGCCGAGGACCACCTGGCGCAGTGGCTGGGGTTCCAGTTCGCGCTCAAGGGCGCCAGCCGGGCCGAGCACTGGGGCATTCCGGGCCTGTTGTGGGTGGAGCAGGGCGCGGGCCACGAGCTGGCCGTGGAGCATGCCCGGGCGCCGCTGCACGACGCGCTGGGCGGTGAGGCCGCGGCGGGTGTGCTGGCCAGCGGGGGCGGTGACGCGTTGCTGACCACGCTGAAGGCCCAGCGGGCCGAGCTGCTGACCGCCGGCGGCAAGCCCCGGGGCGTGCTGAACGACGCGGCCAACCAGCTCGAGGCGCTGTCCGCCCGCCAGGCGCAGGAGCAGGCCCAGCTGCAGACCTACCGCAGCCAGGTCGACCGGCTGGCGGTGCTGCGCCAGGCGCACGAGACCGACGAACGGCGCCAACCCTGGCGCCAGCTGCGCGAGCAGCTGGCCGCCGCCGAGCGACAGGCCCAGGCGCTGCAGGCACAGGCGGCCCGCCTGGCCGAGGACCGCCGCCGCGGCGACGAGTGCCGCCGCAACGCCGAGCTGCGCGCCGAGCGACTGTCGGTGTGGGCGGCCCAGGCCCAGGCCGCGGCCCAGCGGGCCCAGGCCTGGGGTGAGGCACGCGAGGCCCTGCAGTCGGCCGACACCGCCGAGCGCGTGGCGGCCCAGCGCCTCCACGCCTTGCAGCAGCGCCTGGACGAGCGGGCCGAGGGCCTGCGCCTGGCCCGTCAGGCGGCGCGCCGCCTGCAGCTGCAGGAGCAGTCCCGCGAGGCCGCCGCCGCCGTGGACCGCCTGGCCGGGGCCCTGAAGAAGGCCGGTGAGGAGCAGGCCCGGGTGCTGGCTCTGCAGGCCGAGTCCGCGGGCGAGTTGTTGTCACCCGACGGTCTGGAGCGGCTGCGCCAGCTGGACCGGCGGGCCCGCGACGCGGCGCTGCGCCTGGAGGCGCTGGCCACGCGCATGGACCACGCGCTGCCGGCGGGGCAGTCGGTGCGGCTGCAGCACGGGGACGCCGAGCAGCGCCTGGAGGGCGAGGGCCACTGCTGGATCGAGGGCCCGGTGACCCTGGAGCTGCCGGGCGGCGGGCGGCTGTCGCTGCAGCCCGGCGGGCAGGACCTGGGCGCGCGGGCGCAGGAGCGCACCGACGCGCAGGCCGCCCTGGCCGCGGCCCTGGCCGCCGCGGGCCTGGACAGCCTGGCCGATGCCGAGGCGCGCATGGTGCGCCAACGCGATCGCCAGGGCCAGCTGCGCCTGGCCGAACAGGCCCTGGCGATCTACGCGCCCGAGGGGCTGGATGCCCTGCGGCAGGCCCTGGCCGCCGAGCAGGCCCGTGCGGCGGCGCTGGCCGAGGCGCTGCAGGCGGTGCCGACCCAGGAAGGGCCCGCCGCCTCGCTGACCGACGCCGAACTGGCCCACCAGGCGGCGGTGCAGGAGTTGCAGCTGGCCCGCCAGGCCCAGGTCCAGGCCGAGGGGCTGCGCCTGACCGCCCGCACCCGCGCGGAAGAGGCCGAACGCGAGCACGGCCGGGCCCGGGCCTTGATGGACGAGCCCGGTCGGCCCGAGCGCGAGGCGGTCTGCCGAGACGAGCTGTCCGCGCTGCGGCAGGAGGCCGAGCGCCTGTCCGCCCGGATCGCACAGGCCGAGGCCCAGCTGCAGGCGGCGCGGCCGGAGTTCGTTCAACAGGACATCGAGCGCTTGCGGCGCAGCGCCGAGCAGGCCGAGGCCGTCCACCAGGAGCGCGCCCGCGACTTGCTGGCCCTGGACATCCGGCTGCAGGAGCAGGGGGCCACCGGGCTTGAAGAAGGCTTGGAGCGCCTGTCGGTGGAGCTGGCCGCGGCTCGCCGCCGCCACGAAGAACTGCAGCGCCGGGCGCAGGCCCTGGACCTGCTGTGCGAACGCCTGGAATCGCGGCGCCAGGCCACGTTGGAGCGCCTGCAGCGGCCGTTGCTGGAGCGGCTTCAGCACTACCTGCCGCTGCTGTGGCCCGGGGCGACCCTGCAGCTGGGTCAGGACCTGGCGCCGGCCGGCATGAGCCGCCCCGACGCGGCCGGCCGTCTGGAGACCGGCGAGGTCGAGGCGTTGAGTTTCGGGGCGCGTGAGCAGCTGCGCCTGATCAGCCGCTTCGCCTACGCCGACCTGCTGCAGGCCGCCGGCCGTCCGACCTTGCTGGTGCTGGACGACGTGCTGACCCACAGCGACGGGGAGCGCCTGGCACAGATGAAGCGGGTGCTGTTCGACGTGGCGCGCCGCCACCAGCTGCTGCTGTTCACCTGCCACCCCGACTGGTGGCAGGACCTGGGCGTGCCGGTGCGCTCGCTGGGTTGATCGCTGGGGTTCAGGCCCCGGTGCGGTCGGCGTCGGGGCGCAGCTCTTCCACCCGCAGGCCTTCCTGGAGCAGGGCCCGCCGCAACCAATCCGGGTGCGGGCCTTGGCCGTCCCAGGTCTCGCCGCTGACCGGGTGGCGGTACTTGATGACTGCGGGCCCGGGGGTGTCGACCGGCGCCGGGGCGGCGTCCAGGTCTTCGGGGGTGATGCCCCAGTACTCCATCAGGGCCTCGATCCGCGCGATCACCGCGGCGCGCTCCCGTCGGCTCAGGGCGGCGGGAGCCGCCGGGGCGAACAGGTCCTCGGGGCGCAGGGCGGGCGAGGGGGCGGGCGGGTCGGAGGAGGCCATGGGCGCCTGGGTGCGGAGGACGGGGCCGATGGAACAAGGGCCTGGCACCTTGCGGTGACAGGCCCCTGGACTCGGGAGGCTCAGGCCTTGCCGGCCTCGTCGAGTTCCTTGCAGGAAGGCGAGCAGACCGCCTGGGACTTGCCCAGCAGCTTGCGCGACTTCAGTTGGGCGCGGGGCCGGTGCTTGCCGCACAGGAAGCACGACATGGTCGCAGCGCCGAAGGCACCGGTCGCCGAGAAGGGCGAACCGGCCACTTTGGAGCGGTAACGCAGGCCACCAGCGTCGATGGTGGTCTTGGGATCGTCCTTGGCCAGAATGAGCTCCTTGAGTTCGTGTTGTGGAACGCACAAACCCGGGCCGTCTCTTGAACGGCGCCGGGCAGTTTGCGCAACTCCACATTATCTCACGAAGCGTCGGGCTCCTCGGTGGGCAACCAAAGGGTCACGGTGGTGCCCTTTCCGGGCGCGCTCTGCAGCTCCAGCCAACCGTCCTGCAACTGCATGATCTCCTGCACGATGGCCATGCCCAGGCCGGTGCCCGGCACGTTGCCCGAGGCGTCCACCCGGTAGAAGCGCTCGGTCACCCGGGCCAGCTGCTCGGCGGTCATGCCGATGCCCTGGTCGCTCACCCGCAGGCCCAGGGCGGGGCGGGCGTCGCCGCGGATCAGCTGCAGGCGCACCTCGCCGCTGTTCGAGTACTTGTAGGCGTTCGAGACCACGTTGGTCAGTGCCTGCAGCAGCTTGGAGCGGTCGGCGCGGACCCGGGCGGGTGCCTGGGCAAGCAACTCCAACACCAGCGGGGATCGGCCGGCGGGGGGAATGGCATCGTGCGCGAACTGCTCGACCAGCGCCGACAGGTCCAGGGTCTCCAGGTGGAAGTCCTTTCCCTGGCGGGCCTCGATCCGGGCCAGGTCGAGCAACTCGTTGATGATGCTGATCATCAGCTGGCTTTGGCGGCTGACGGTCTGCAGCATGTCGCGCCGTCGATCCGCCGACACCTCGCGCATGAGCATCAACTCGACGAACCCGTGGATGCTGGTCATCGGCGTGCGCAGCTCATGGGCGGCGGTGGACAGGAACTCGCTCTTGATCCGGTCAACCTCGGATTCATGGGTGATGTCGCGCACATGGAGCACCTGGCTGACACCACTGGTGGACGAGCCCTGGTGCAGACCCAGCTCCAGCACCCGGCGCGTCGGGCGCAGCAGCTCCAGCACCGGGCGGGTGGACTGGCCCTGGAATCCGTTGGCCCGGCGCAGTCGCTCGGCGTCCGGCACCGGCGAGTCGGGCGAGGCCCGCTCGGCCAGCAGCGCCAGCAGGGCGGGTTCGGCCAGGCCCTGCAGGCGGCCCTGGTCCAGGCCGGTCAGGTGGCTGAAGGCCCGGCTCACCAGGCTGATGCGGCCGTCGCTGTCGAACGAGGCGAAGCCGTCGGGGCTGAGGGCGAAGATGGCGTCGAGCTGGTCGCCACGGGCCTGCAGCTGTCCCACCAGCGCAGAGATCAGATGCGACAGGGCCTCCAGGGTGGCGTTGGCGTTGTCGTCGTCCACCGCCAGGGGCCGTGCCCCAGGCAGCAGCCCTTCGAGCACGCCGCGCATCGACTTCAGCGCGGTTTCGCGGCTGCGGATCTCGGCGCGCAGCTGCTGGTCCAGCAGGTGCTGTTGGCTCACGTCGCGACAGGCCAGGACATGGCCGGCCGAGATGCCATGGACCTCGTCCGTGACCGCGGTCAGGGTGGCGTCGAGCACCCGGCTGCGGCCATAGCGTTCGACGGTGAAACGGCGCTGCACCCAGGGGGTCAGTCGCTCACCGGGCGCGAAGACCTCGGGCAGGGCCTCGTGGCAGAGAGCGCCCAACAGCGGATGCCCGGGCGCCTGCAGCATGTCGCGCGCCGCCGGATTGGTGGCCACGATGCGGCCGGCAGGATCCAGCGTCACGACGCCGTCGGCCACCGCGCAAAGGGTCACCTCGGCTTGCTGGCGCTGCTCCTGCAAGGTGACGGCGGCCTGGTTGAGCACCTCGAACGCCTGGCGGAACTCGATCGGCGCGTCAGCGCCCAGACCGGCGTTGACCGATCGGGTGCCGTCCCGGATGTCATGCTGAAGACTGCGGAAACGCTCCAGGCTGTCGAGCCAGTTGTGCAGCGGACGCCGGATCAGGAGCAGGCCGAACGCCAGGCCGCCCAAGGCCAGCCACAGCGCCATGCGGGTGGGCAGCCACAGCGCGCCGGCCACCCGATCATGGGCGAACCGCAGGCGCAGCACGCCATAGTCCCGACCGCCGACGGTGATCGGCAGGTTGCCGTCGTACAGGCGTTCCTCGAAGAGCTTGACCAGCCACTGCGGCGGCGACTCCTCGGGGCGGGCGGCGTCGAACGCGCGCACCCGCCCCCCCGAGACGTCGATGAACTCCGCCGAGGCCAGCCAGGAATTCCGCAGCGCCCGCTCGAGGGTGCGCTCGATGGTGTCGTAGTCGCCGATCACCGCGGCGTCGGCCACCGCAGGAGCGATGATGCCGCCCAGGGTGTCGACCTGTTCCTGGGCCTGGTCGACCTGGACCGTGAACTGGAACCGGTAGAACGCGACGAGCCCCGCCGCGACGAAGACCAGCAGGGCCACCGAGTACAGACCGAAGATCCGCCCCGTCAGAGACCGGGGCAGCAGGCGCGAGAGGATGGGCAAGCGGAGCCCCCTGACTTCAGTGCAGCGACACCGGGGCGGTCTGGTAGAAGCGGCGGTAGGGGGCGTATTCGCTGCCGTCCGAGCCGATGAAGTAGGCCTCGGCACTGAGCCCGACCTGCTCGGACGCCTTCTGCAGGATGTCTCGGCCGACCGGGTCCTTGTGCATGCCGATGAAGGCGCGGGCCACGGCCTGCGCATCCCTCTCGGGCACTTTGGACGACACCATCAGGGCCAGGTCGTGCAAGGGCTCGGTCGACCAGAGCACGCGGTATTTCTTGCCTTCACGCCGGCTGTAGCCTTCTGCCAACTGGGAGTTCACGCCCGCGGCGGCGGCCTTGCCGGCGTAGAGCTGGCCGAGTGCACCATCGGTGTTGCCCCCGAAGACCACCTTCACCGGGATCTTGCGCGACAGCAGGTGGGCGTAGGGGAACTTGTACGACACGGTGGCTTCGGGGCCGGGAAACACCACGTCCTTGCCTTCCAGTTGCTGCAGGTTGGTGATGGGGGAGTCTTCGGGGACGATCAGCACGCCGTGGACCGGCGGTGTCACCCGACGGCCGAACACCTTCCAGCCCAGCTTCTCGCGTTCGGGGCTGAAGAGGTGGTTGGTGAAGACGAATTCCACCTCCTGAGCCAGCACATAGGCGGTGGTGTCGGCGGAGGTGCGGCCGATCTTGAGGTTGAGCTTGAGCCCGCTCTTGTCACTGACGTAGCCCATGATCGGGTTCCAGTACGAGGCGGTCAGCTGGATGCCGTACTGGTTGACGGGCGAGAAGCGGTAGCCGCTGTCCTGGGCCTGCAGCGGCATGGCCAGGCCAAGGCAAGCGGTGGCGGCGGTCAGGAGTCGGGTGGCGAAGCGGAGGGTCATGCGCGGTGCGGGCGAGGCTGGGACGAAGTCGGTGCCGGCAGGAGATGCCGACGGTTGTCTGCCTCATCGGCCGCCTGGGCGGGCACTTGAGCGCGTCGCCATCGGCGCCTCAACCGGTGTGGTCCACCCACGTCTGGCCGACCAGGCGTTGGTGAGGCAGGAACTGGGCCTTGTAGCGCATCTTGGGGCTGCCCTCGATCCAGTAGCCCAGGTACAGGTACGGCAACCGCATCTGGCGGGTCTGCTCCACCTGCCAGAGCACTCCGTAGGTGCCGTAGCTGGCCTTGGGCTCGGGGTCGTAGAAGGTGTAGACGGCCGACAGGCCGTCGCTGAGGATGTCGACGATCGACACCATGCGCAGCGCGCCCGGCACGCCATCGGGGCCGGAAGGCTCCCGAAACTCGACCAGGCGGGAGTTGACCCGGGACTGCAGCAGGAACTGGGTGTACTGGTCCACGCTGTCGTGGTCCATGCCGCCGCCAGCGTGTCGGGCGGCCTGGTACTTCAGGTAGAGGTCGTAGTGCTCACGCGCGAACCCCAGGCGCATCACCCGGCTGACCAGGTGCCCGTGGGTCTGCAGCGCGCGGCGCTGGCTGCGGTTGGGCTCGAAGCGGTCGACCGGCAGTCGCAGCGTCTGGCAGGCCTCGCAGCCCTCGCAGGCCGGCCGGTAGGTGAAGAGCCCGCTGCGCCGGAATCCGCGCGCGACCAGCAGCGAGTAGGTTTCGGCGTGGATCAGGTGCCCGGGCGTGGCCACCTGCGAGCGCGCCTGGCGGCGGGGCAGGTAGCTGCAGGGGTAAGGCGCCGTCGCGTAGAAGTGCAGCGGCGCGAACAGGGGTTCCTTGGGGTGGGTCACGTCGCGGGCGGCTCTTGGCGCCCGAACAGCAGCGCCCAGTGGGACGGATCATAGACCCACGGGGGTGCGGGCCGGTCGTCGATGTGGCGCATCAGGTGGGCCTCGAAGCGGTGGCGCGGCACCGGGGCGGCGCCCAGGCTGGCCAGGTGGCCGGTCTCCTGCTGGCAGTCGATCCACGGCACCCCGTGGCCGCGGCACCAGGCCACCAACGCCGCCAGCGCGAGTTTGGAGGCATCGGTGCGGTGCGAGAACATGGACTCTCCGAACACCATGCGCCCCAGAGAGATCGCGTAGAGCCCCCCCACCAGCCGACCGTCGACCCAGGTCTCGACGCTGTGGGCCACCCCGGCGCGGTGCAGGGCGGTGTAGGCCCGGACCATCTCGGGCACGATCCAGGTGCCGCGCTGGCCCTCGCGCGGCGTGCTGGCGCAGGCGCCGATCACCGCGGCGAAGTCGTGGTCGAACCGCAGCTCGCAGCCCGGGGTGGCCAGGAAGCGGCGCAGGGTCTTGGCCAGCGAGCGCGAGAGCCTGAAGTCCCGGACCTGCAGCACCATGCGCGGGTCGGGGCACCACCACAGCACCGGCTGGCCCGGCGCGTACCAGGGGAAGATGCCCTGGCGGTAGGCCTCGCACAGCCGCGGCACGGCCAGACCGCCGCCGGCGGCCAGCAGGCCGGGGGCATCGGTGCGGGCGTCCAGGGCCAGCGCGGTGGGCGGGAACGGGGTGTCCTCGAGAAGCCAGGGCAGTGACATGGGCGGAGGATAACGATTGGGGCCCCGGAAGAAAAAGGGCTGCCGCAGCAGCCCTTGGGGAACGGAGGACTCAGCTGCTCATTGCGAGGCGGCCGGAGCGGCCGGTGTGGCCGGCGCTGCTGCCTCGGCCGGCGACGTGACGGTCACCGGTGCTTTCGCCGCCGCTTCGGGGGCCTTGGCGCCGCCGCTCACGGGCAGCAGGGGCACGATCAGCAGCGCCACGATGTTGATGATCTTGATCAGCGGGTTGACGGCCGGGCCGGCGGTGTCCTTGTAGGGGTCGCCGACGGTGTCACCGGTGACCGCCGCCTTGTGGGCATCGCTGCCCTTGCCGCCGTGGTGGCCGTCCTCGATGTACTTCTTGGCGTTGTCCCAGGCGCCGCCGCCGGTGCACATGGAGATCGCCACGAACAGGCCGGTGACGATGGTGCCCATCAGCAGGCCGCCCAGCGCCTCGGCCCCCAGCAGCAGACCGACCACGATCGGCACCACCACCGGCAGCAGGGACGGGATCATCATTTCCTTGATCGCGGCGCCGGTCAGCATGTCGACCGCGCGGCCGTACTCGGGCTTGGCCTTGCCTTCCATGATGCCCTTGATCTCGCGGAACTGCCGACGCACTTCCTCGACCACCGAGCCGGCGGCGCGGCCCACGGCTTCCATGGCCATGGCGCCGAACAGGTAGGGGATCAGACCGCCGATGAACAGGCCGACGATGACCTTGGGGTTGGACAGGTCGAACGACGCGGTGATGCCGCGCGATTCCAGCGAGTGGGTGTAGTCGGCGAACAGCACCAGCGCGGCCAGGCCCGCCGAGCCGATGGCGTAGCCCTTGGTCACGGCCTTGGTGGTGTTGCCCACCGCGTCCAGCGGGTCGGTGATGTCGCGCACGCTGTCGGGCAGCTCGGCCATCTCGGCGATGCCGCCGGCGTTGTCGGTGATCGGACCGTAAGCGTCCAGGGCCACCACGATGCCGGCCATGCTGAGCATGGCGGTGGCGGCGATGGCGATGCCGTACAGGCCGGCCAGCGAGTAGGCCGCCAGGATCGACAGGCAGACGAAGATCACCGGCCAGGCGGTGGACTTCATGGACACGCCGATGCCCGCGATGATGTTGGTCGCGTGGCCGGTGGTGCAGGACTGGGCGACATGCTTGACCGGCGCGTAGTCGGTGCCGGTGTAGTACTCGGTGATCCAGACCATGGCGGCGGTCAGCAGCAGGCCCACCACGCAGGCCCCGAACAGCGCCATCGCGCTGGTGCTGCCTCCGCTGGCCAGGGCCAGACCGGTCGGGAACATCGTCGTGGTGACGAAGTAGAAGGCCACCAGCGAGAGCACGCCGGCGACGATCAGGCCTTTGTAGAGCGCCGGCATCACGTTCTTCATGCCGGGGCTGGCCTTGACGAAGAAGCAGCCGACGATCGAGGCGATGATCGAGACCCCGCCCAGGACCAGCGGGTAGACCACCGCGGCGCCGCCTCCGCCCGCGACCATCAGCGCACCCAGTGCCATGGTGGCGATCAGGGTCACCGCATAGGTCTCGAACAGGTCGGCGGCCATGCCGGCGCAGTCGCCCACGTTGTCGCCCACGTTGTCGGCGATCACGGCCGGGTTGCGCGGGTCGTCCTCGGGGATGCCGGCCTCGACCTTGCCCACCAGGTCGGCGCCGACGTCCGCGCCCTTGGTGAAGATGCCGCCACCCAGTCGGGCGAAGATGGAGATCAGCGACGAGCCGAAGGCGAAGCCCAGCAGAGGCTTGAGCGTGGTCGGGTCGGGCTGGGCGACACCGCCGATGAGCATGAAGAACAGCCCCACGCCCAGCAGGCCCAGGCCGACCACCAGCATGCCGGTGATGGCGCCGCCCTTGAAGGCGATGTCCAGGGCCGGCCCGATGCCGTGGGTGGCCGCCTGCGCGGTGCGCACGTTGGCGCGCACCGACACGTTCATGCCGATGAAGCCGCAGGCCCCGGACAGCACCGCGCCCAGCACGAAGCCGATGGCGGTCTGGGTGCCGAGGAACACGGCGATCAGGATGGCCAGCACCACGCCGACCATGGCGATGGTTCGGTACTGCCGGGTCAGGTACGCGGCCGCGCCCTGCTGCACGGCCCCAGCGATCTCCTGCATGCGGGCATTGCCCGCGTCCTGGCTCAGGATCCAGCTTCGCTGCACGAAGCCGTAGATCACGGCGACCAGGCCGCACGCGAGCGCGGTGTAAAGCGCCACGGTAGTGGACATCAGGTATCTCCTTCCTCTCACAGATCCGTTGACTGATCTGATCCCGGTGGGCCCGCCCGTCGTGCCGGCCACCGGGGTCGGCGCGGACCATGCTAGTGGAGGACGCCCGTGGGCCGCTCGGTGTTTTCCTGCGGTGGGTCAAGGCCCGTTCATGTCAGGGGCGGGCAAGGGGCACCCGTAGAATCCGGGTTTCCCCTCTTACCGTCCAACCACACCAAGCGAGCAAACCATGAGCCTGCACAACGTGACGCCCGGAGACAAGGCGCCCGAAGAATTCAACGTGATCATCGAGATCCCGATGAATGGTGATCCGATCAAGTACGAGGTGGATCACGAGAGCGGCGCGCTGTTCGTGGACCGCTTCATGTCCACCGCCATGCACTACCCGACCAACTACGGTTACGTGCCCAACACCCTGGCCGCCGACGGCGACCCGGTGGACGTGCTGGTCATCACCCCGGTGCCGCTGATCCCGGGCGTCGTGGTCAAGTGCCGCGCCATCGGCATGCTGAAGATGGACGACGAGGCCGGCGGCGACAACAAGCTGATCGCCGTGCCCGTGACCAAGATCCTGCCGCTGTACAGCAGCTGGACCAAGCCCGAGGACCTGAACCCGATGCGCCTGAAGAGCATCCAGCACTTCTTCGAGCACTACAAGGACCTCGAGCCCGGCAAGTGGGTCAAGGTGACCGGCTGGGAAGGCCCCGAGGCCGCCAAGCAGGAAATCGTCGACGGCATGGCGGCCTACCAGGCCGACCTGGCCAAGAAGGGCTGACCTCGGGTCAGTCCGTGGAGCCGGACCGCGCAGCCTTGAACGGGCTGCGCTCGTCCAGCTCCTCCCGGTAGGCCGCCATCCCCTGGCCCTCGCGCTCGACGAAGCGCGAGATCGCCTCCCGGAAACCGGGGTGCGCCACCCAGTGCGCCGAGCCGGTGCCTGCGGGCATCAGTCCCCGGGCCATCTTGTGTTCGCCCTGCGCGCCGCCCTCGAAGCGCTGGAACCCCTGTTCCAGGCACCACTGCAGCGGCTGGTAGTAACAGGCCTCGAAATGCAGGCAGGGCAGCTCCTCCAGCGCCCCCCAGTAGCGGCCCCAGGCCAGCCCTTGCGCTCGGTCGATCGCCAGCAGTGACGCCGCGATGTCGCGGCCCTCGCGCCCGGCCACGAACATCAGCCAATGGCCCGGCATTTCGCGCCCCCAACGCTGGAAGCAGGCCTCGTCGAGGTAGGGGCGCTGGCCGTGGGCGAGGTAGGTGCCCGCATAGCAGCGGTGGAAAAAGGCCCAGTCCTCCGGGGTGATCCGCTCGCCCTCCAGCACGCGCCAGGTCACGCCGGCCTCGGCGATGCGGCGGCGCTCCTGCTGGATCTTCTTGCGCTTGTCGCGCTGCAGGCTGGCCAGGAAGTCGGGCCAGGTCAGCATTGACGCCTGCGCCGGCCGGGTCCAGTGGAACTGGACGCCCTCGCGTCGGAGCCAGCCGGCGGCGCTGGCCGCGCGCTGGTCGGTGGGATCGCCGAACAGCAGGTGAACGCCGGAATGGCCTTCTGCGCGAGCCAATCGTTCCAGCGCCTGCAGCAGGAGCGACCGGTCTCGGCCGTCGCGGGCCAGCAAGCGGCTGCCCGGCACGGGGGTGAAGGGCACGGCAACCACCAGCTTCGGGTAGTAGGGGAGACCGTGCTGGTGATAGGCCTGGGCCCAGGCCTGGTCGAACACGTATTCGCCCCAGGAATGGCGCTTGGCCCAGGCGGGCGCGGCCGCGCACAGCTCACCATCACGCCGAAGCAGCACGAACCGGGCGTGCCATCCCTGTTCAGGCCCGGCGCCGCCCTCGGCCAGGGCCTGCAGGCATTCGGCCCGCATGAACGGGGTGGGGTGGTCCTGGCACTGGAGCAACGCGTTCCACTCGGCCACCGGCCAGTCGTCCGGCTGCTCGAGCACCTCGATGGAATAATCCGGCATTCCCAAATCAAGAGTCTCCATGAGCACTGCTGCCGTCACCGTCGCCCTGGCCCAGATCAACGCGACGGTGGGTGACCTCACGGGCAACGCCCGGCTGTTGGCCGACGCGGCGCGCCGGGCCCACGCCAGCGGCGCCCAGGTGGTGCTGGCGCCCGAGCTGGCCCTGACCGGCTACCCGCCCGAGGACCTGCTGCTGCGCCCGGCCTTCATGGCCGGTTGCGAGCGCGCGCTGGCCGATCTGGCCGCGGCCCTGGCCGATTGCGAGGGCCTGCATCTGGTGGTGGGTCATCCGAGCGAGTGGAAGGAGGGGCCGGCGCTGTCGTCGCGTTCTTACTCGCTGCCCCGGCGTTTCAATTCGGCCTCGGTGCTGTCCGGCGGTCGGGTGCTGGCCACCTATCACAAGCGGGAGCTGCCCAACTACCAGGTCTTTGACGAGCGCCGCTACTTTGCCACCGGTCGGGAAGCCGGGCAGGGTGCGGTGGTGTTCGACGCCGGCGGCGTCCGCTTCGGCCTGCTGATCTGCGAAGACGCCTGGTTCGACGAGCCTGCCCAACTGGCCCGCGACGCCGGAGCGCAAGCCCTGCTGGTGCTCAACGCGTCACCGTTCCACATCGAGAAACACGGCGAACGCGAGGCCCGCATGGGCGAACGCGCCCGAGGCCTGGGTTTGCCGCTGCTGTATGCGCACCTGGTGGGCGGCCAGGACGAGGTGGTGTTCGACGGCGCATCCTTTGCGGTGGACGCGCAGGGCAAGGTCCAGGCGCGCGCTCCCAGCTTTGAGCCGGCGCTGCTGAGCGTCGAGGTCCATGGCGACGGCCGTGTCCGCGGTGCCTGTGCCGAGCTGCCCGAGGTCGAGGCCCAGGTCTGGCAGGCCCTGGTCATGGGCGTGCGCGACTACCTGGGCAAGAACGGCTTCCCGGGCGCCATCATCGGCCTGTCCGGTGGCGTGGACTCGGCCCTGGTGCTGGCGGTGGCGGTGGATGCCTTGGGAGCCGACAAGGTGCGCGCGGTGATGATGCCGTCGCCCTACACGGCCGACATCTCCTGGATCGATGCGCGGGACATGGCCGAGCGCCTGGGCGTGCGCTACGACGAGATCGGCATCACGCCGATGTTCGACACCTTCCGCCAGGCGCTGGCGCCGCAGTTTGTCGGTCTGGCCGAGGACACCACTGAAGAGAACATCCAGGCCCGGGTGCGTGGAACCCTGCTGATGGCCTTGTCCAACAAGACCGGCGCCATCGTGCTGACCACCGGCAACAAGAGTGAGATGGCCACCGGCTACTGCACGCTGTACGGTGACATGGCCGGTGGCTTCGCCGTGATCAAGGATGTGGCCAAGACCTTGGTCTACCGCCTGTGCGAGTGGAAGAACCGACAGCCCAGCCGGCGCGCCGATGGTTCGCTCGGGCCGGTGATTCCGGAGCGGATCATCACCCGCCCCCCGTCGGCCGAGCTGCGCCCCGACCAGAAGGACCAGGACAGCTTGCCGCCCTACGACGTCCTGGACGCGATCCTGGCCCGCTACATGGAGGACGACGAGCCGATCGAGTCCATCATCGAAGCGGGCTTCGAGCGGGCCGACGTCGAGCGGGTCACGCGCCTCATCAAGATCAACGAGTACAAGCGGCGCCAGTCGCCGATCGGCATCCGAATCACCCACCGGGCCTTCGGGCGCGATTGGCGGTACCCGATCACCTCGAAGTTCCGTGCTTAAATCCCGTTCAACCTTCCCCTCGCACCGGAGTCCTCCATGAAGCAGATCACCGCCATCATCAAACCTTTCAAGCTCGAGGAAGTGCGCGAGGGCCTGGCCGAGGTCGGCGTGTCCGGCCTGACCGTCACCGAGGTCAAGGGTTTCGGCCGCCAGAAGGGCCACACCGAGCTTTACCGCGGGGCCGAATACGTCGTCGACTTCCTGCCCAAGGTCAAGATCGAGGTGGTGGTCAAGGACGTCGACGTCGAGCGCGCGATCGAGGCCATCGTCAAGGCGGCCAAGACCGGCAAGATCGGCGACGGCAAGATCTTCGTGACGCCGGTCGAGCAGGTGGTGCGCATCCGCACCGGCGAGACCGACGAGTCGGCGGTCTGATCCTTTTGCCGCACCCGGGCAGCCGCCCGGGCCCTCAGGTGCCGCGGTAGTCGGCCGGGTCCGTCGCCGTGGTGGCGGCCGCGGCCAGTCGGTCCAGCAGCGCGGCCGCGCTGGCGTCGTGGTCCAGCATGGCCATCTGCCCGGCGTCCATGAAGCCGGCTTCCACCGTCTGCTGCAGGAACCGCAGCAGCGGCGCCCAGAAGCCGGACACCTCCAGCAGGCCCAGCGGCTTGGGGTGGTAGCCCAGGTGGCGCCAGCTCCACATCTCGAAGAGCTCTTCAAAGGTGCCGATGCCGCCCGGCATGGCTAGGAAAGCGTCGGCCTCCTGGGCCATGCGCATCTTGCGCTGGTGCATGTCCTGCACCACGTGCAGCTCGGTCAGGCCGTGGTGGGCCACTTCTCGCTGCAGCAGGCGTTCCGGGATGACGCCCACCACCTGGCCGCCGGCCGCCAGCGTGGCGTCGGCCACGAGTCCCATCAGGCCGACATTGCCGCCCCCATAGACCAGTCGCCAGCCGCGTTCGCCGATCAGCTGACCCAACGCCCGAGCTGCCTCGGCATAGGCGGTCAGGTGACCCTCGCGAGAGCCGCAGTAGACGCAAACGCTGAACGGGCGGGGCAGGGCGGTCATGCGAGGCGGTTCCACAGCGCGGTCACCCACAATGCCGAACACAGGAGCAGGCTGAGCAGGACGGCCGCGCTGCCGAAATCCTTGGCCCGCCCGGACAGTTCGTGCATTTCGAAGCCGATGCGGTCGACCGTGGCCTCCACGGCTGAATTCAGCAGCTCCACCACCAGCACCAGCACCACGGCGGCCGCGAGCAACGAGGCCTCGGTCCAGTTGCGTCCGACCCATGGCGCCAACGGCAGCAACAGGGCACACAGCCAGGCCTCTTGCCGGAACGCGCTCTCACCTTGGTAGGCCTGCCTCAGGCCGGCCCAGGAGTAGCCCGCGGCGTGCAGGATGCGGTCAAGGCCGGTGCGGCCCTTGTGAGGATTGCTCATTCGACCGGATTTTGCCACCCCGAACCGGTGGCTCAGGAGGCCTTGGCCGGGGCTTTGACCTGCCAGTCGGTGAGTTGCGTGCCGCACCAGGCGTCGTGCCAGAACTGGCGACGCGGATGCAGGCGTGAAGTGGCGGCGTACAGCAGCACGCCAGCCACCATCCAGCCAAAGATCTGGCCGGTGCTGTGGTCTTGGTGGAGCAGGCGTGACAGCCCCAGAGCGGGCAGGAACCAGATCCAGGAGCAGACATAGCGCGCCATGGCGCGGGTCTGGCTGACGGGCTGTCCTTGCAGGTCGGTGAGGCGGATCCGCCAGGCCCGCATGGCCACGGTCTGGCCGCCGCGGGACCAGAACCAGCAGAAGTAGATCGCCAGCACCACGAACTCGAAGGCCTGCAGGGCCTCGCGGCCTTGCAGTGCATGGGTCTGGTGGGTGAGGGCGGAGAACAGGTACCCGGAGATCATGGTCACGCCAAACAGCAGCACGCCCTCGTAGAGAAAGCAGGCGAGTCGACGCGCCAGGCCGGGGGCCTGCGCCATGGCCGGTGCGGCGCTCACTGGGCGACCGCCGCGGGGACGCTGGCGGGGCTGGCGGGCGCCTGGACCACCGTGGGCGGTGCGGCCGCTGGCGCCTGAGGGGCGGCTGGTGGAACCGGACGCGGCAACAAGGTGGTGCGGTCGACGACCGCTTGCCCCACTTCGATCTTGGGGCGGGGCGGGGCGGACGCCGGACGCGCGGCGGGCAGGGGTTGGGTGATCAGTCGCGTGCTCGCGCCGGGGCCGGTCTGGACCAAGCTAGGGCCGATCGGACGCTGCGCAGTGGCCGGCGCTGGCGGTGGCGTCAAGTTGTTCTTGGGGGCTTGCGCGTCCAGCGGGGCCTTGCGGAGTGAACTGGTGTTGGCGATCTGCTGGCCGGCTGCCGCGGAAGCGGGGCTGACCGCCTGGCGGGCCAGGGCTTCCTTGCGCTCGGTGGGCAGGGCCTGGTAGGCCTCCCACTGCGCGGCCCGGTCCGGTGCCGGCAGCGTCTGGACCTGCTGGAAATTCAGCCGTGCGCGGCCGCGCTCCTCGGGGCTCATCCGGGCCCACTCGGCCATGCGCTCACGCATGCGCAGTTGCTGCTCAGGGGGCATGCTGGGGTACCGGGCGGCGATCTCGAGCCATTTTGACTTGCGGCCCGCGTCCAGGGTGCCCCAATCCTTCTGCAAGGGAGCCAGGATTTCTTGTTGCGGAGGCTTGAGTGCGGTCCAAGCCGGCCCGGAGCCGGCCTGTTGTGCAAAGGCGGCGCTCCAGGCGCCGGCGCACAAGGTGGCGACCAGGGTCAGGCGAAGCAGGCCTCGGGTCATCAGGGGCATGTCACTCCTGGGGGCTGCGCAGGAACTCGGCGAAGCCCGGGTCGGTGTAGGCGGCTGGCGGCAGGTCGTCAGACAACAAGGCGGTGTCGATGTCCGCGGCCGCGTTGATCTGGGCGCGGGCGTGCCAGTCGTCGATCAGGATCAGTGCGCCCAGCATCAGCAGGATGGGCAGCACCGACGCCACCCGGCCCCACCAGTCGGCAGGGTGAGCACCCAGCGTGGCCACGCCGGAGGGTGAAATGCCGACGATGGCGGGGGAGGAGGCGGTGACTTCAACGGCCTCGGGTGCGCGCTGGAGCCGGGCCCGCGCCAAGGCTTGCTCGCGTGCCACGCGCAGGCGTTCGGAGATGTCGTGCTCAGCTGCGCCAGTGTGCTGGGACAGTGATGCGGCCACGCGAAGCCCGAACCGGGCCTCAAGGCCCGCGGCGGTCTCTGCCGGGTAGGCGGCGGTCGTCTTGTTCATGGCGCGATTCCCTTGGCTTTGAGTGATTTGGCCAACGCGTGCACCGCCCGGGAACAGTGCGTCTTCACGCTGCCCTCTGAGCAACCCATCACGGCGGCCGTCTCGGCAACATCCAGTTCCTCCCAGTAACGCAGGAGGAAGGCTTCGCGTTGACGATCGGGCAGGCGGCCGACCTCCGAATCGATGATCCGCAAGATCTGTTCCCGTCCAAAGCTGTCCGCGGCACTCTCGGCACCCAGCGAGCCCTCGAGCGTCTCGAGGGTCTCCAGGAGGTCGAAGTCGCCGTCTTCGTCCGATCCTTCGAACTCGGAAAGGTTCTGCACGACGGCGCGACGCACCTTCTGGCGTCGGAACCAGTCCATCGTCGCGTTGGACAGGATGCGCTGGAACAGCAGCGGCAGCTCGGCCGCGGGGCGATCAGCGTACTTCTCGGCCAGACGGATCATCGTGTCCTGCACGATGTCCAGGGCGGCGTCCTCGTCACGGACGCTGTAGAGCGTGCGTTTGAAGGCGCGCTTCTCGATGCCCTTGAGGAAGTCGGAGAGTTCTTTGTCGGTGGCCAAGACGGCTCGGACGGCCTGCGCCGCCGGGATCAGATGGAATGAATTATCGCACCGGGCAGCACCAGAATCGGTCAATGTGCGAAAGCGGTGCAATAATGCTGCGGTCGCACATAGCGAAAAGATCTCCTGGGCGCCCCGACAGCGGGTGCCGTTCCCGTTGATCGCGCAGGTTCCGAGTCCGCCTCATGAGGGCGCGAGGAGGGGCACCGAAGGTTTTTCGTCAGAGAAATTCACAGAGGTTCGAAATGGACATGTCTGCCGCGGAAATGAAGCGCGCCTCGTCGGCGCAGCCGCAAAACACCCCCCCCGTCACCGCCGCCGCCGAGCCCAATGGCTCGGAGATCCTCGTTCGCTGCCTGCAGGCCGAAGGGGTCAAATACATCTGGGGCTACCCCGGTGGCTCGGTGCTCTACATCTACGACGCCCTCTACGGCCAGGATTCGATCCAGCACGTGCTGGTGCGGCATGAGCAGGCCGCGGTCCATGCGGCCGATGGCTACGCCCGCGCCACCGGCGACGTCGGCGTGGCCCTGGTGACCTCCGGTCCGGGCGTGACGAATGCCGTGACCGGCATCGCCACCGCCTACATGGACTCGATCCCGATGGTGATCATCACGGGTCAGGTCCCCACCGCCGCCATTGGCCTGGATGCCTTCCAGGAGTGCGACACCGTGGGCATCACCCGCCCGGTGGTCAAGCACAACTTCCTGGTCAAGGACGTGCGGGACCTGGCGGAGACCGTCAAGAAGGCCTTCCACATCGCCCGCACCGGCCGTCCTGGCCCGGTCGTGGTCGACATCCCCAAGGACGTGTCGCTGAAGACCGCGCCCTTCCACTACCCGGACACGATCGAGATGCGGTCGTACAACCCGGTCAAGAAGGGCCATGGCGGCCAGATCCGCAAGGCGGTCCAGCTGCTGCTGCAGGCCAAGCGCCCCTACATCTACACCGGTGGCGGCGTGGTGCTGGGCAATGCCACGGCCGAGTTGCGCGAGCTGTGCGACCTGCTGGGCTTCCCGGTCACCAACACCCTGATGGGCCTGGGTGCCACCGCGGCCTCGGACCCCAAGTTCCTGGGCATGCTGGGCATGCACGGCACCTACGAGGCCAACATGACCATGCAGCACTGCGACGTGCTGCTGGCCGTGGGCGCCCGGTTCGACGACCGCGTGATCGGCAACCCGAAGCACTTCGCCTCGGTCGAGCGCAAGATCGTCCACATCGACATCGACCCGTCGTCGATCTCCAAGCGCGTCAAGGTCGACATCCCCATCGTGGGCGACGTCAAGGACGTGCTGCAGGAGCTGATCGCCCAGATCAAGGAAGCCCAGGCGCGTCCTGACAAGGCCGTGATCTCGCAGTGGTGGGGTCAGATCAACGAGTGGCGCAAGCGCGAGTGCCTGAAGTACAAGGGCAGCACCGAGCTCATCAAGCCGCAGTTCGTGGTCCAGACCCTGGCCGAGCTCACCCGTGGCACCGATGCCTATGTCACCTCTGACGTCGGGCAGCACCAGATGTGGGCGGCCCAGTTCTATGGCTTCGAGGAGCCGCGCCGCTGGATCAACTCGGGTGGCCTGGGCACCATGGGCGTGGGTCTGCCTTACGCCATGGGCATCAAGCTGGCCAAGCCGGATGCGGACGTGTTCTGCATCACCGGCGAGGGCTCGATCCAGATGTGCATCCAGGAGCTCTCCACCTGCCAGCAGTACAAGACGCCGGTGAAGGTCATTTCGCTGAACAACCGGTACCTGGGCATGGTCCGGCAATGGCAGGAGCTGATCTATGAAAAGCGTTATGCCCACAGCTACATGGACGCGCTGCCCGACTTCGTGAAGCTGGCCGAGGCCTATGGCCACGTCGGCATCAAGATCGAGAAGCCGTCCGAGGTCGAGCCGGCCCTCAAGGAGATGATTCGCCTGAAGGACCGCACCGTCTTCCTGGACGTGCGCACCGACCCGACCGAAAACGTCTGGCCGATGGTCCAGGCGGGCGCGGGCATCACCGAGATGCTGCTGGGATCCGAGGATCTGTGACCGCTGCAGATCCGTCGGCTGGTGGGGGTTGCCGCCTCCGCCAGGGTGGCGGATCGAGGCGGTCCCACGACCGGATCGACTGAAACGATCCTTTGATCAACAGGCGTGGCCAAGGGGTGGCGGTTACCGCCGCCATCCTGAAGAGCGCGCCAGGAGTTGAGACCATGAAACACATCATCGCCGTCCTGCTCGAGAACGAGCCGGGCGCCCTGTCCCGCGTGGTGGCCCTGTTCTCCGCCCGCGGCTACAACATCGAGAGCCTGACCGTCGCCCCGACGGAAGACCCGTCGCTCTCGCGCATGACCATCGTGACCACCGGCAGTGACGAGGTGATCGAGCAGATCACCAAGCACCTGAACCGCCTGGTGGACGTGGTCAAGGTGGTCGACCTCACCGAGGGTCAGTACACCGAGCGCGAACTCATGCTCATCAAGGTCCGCGCGGTCGGCAAGGAACGCGAGGAGATGAAGCGCATGGCCGACATCTTCCGCGGCCGCATCATCGACGTGACCGAGAAGAGCTACACCATCGAACTCACTGGCGACGCGGGCAAGCTCGATGCCTTCATCGAAGGCATCGACCGCGCCGCCATCCTGGAAACCGTGCGCACCGGCTCGAGCGGGATCGGTCGCGGCGAGCGCATCCTGCGCGTCTGATCCGAGCAGGATCGCTTTTCACTTCCTTCCCGCCAGCATTCATCACGAGAGACACACCATGAAGGTCTATTACGACAAGGACACCGACATCTCCCTGATCAAGGGCAAGAACGTCACGATCATCGGCTACGGCTCGCAAGGCCACGCGCACGCCCAGAACCTGAACGACTCGGGCGTCAAGGTCACCGTCGGTCTGCGCAAGAGCGGCGCGTCCTGGGCCAAGGCCGAAGGCGCCGGCCTGAAGGTCGCCGAGATCGCCGACGCCGTGAAGTCGGCCGACGTGGTCATGATCCTGCTGCCGGACGAGCAGATCGCCGACGTCTACAAGAACGAAGTCGAGCCCAACATCAAGAACGGCGCCTCGCTGGTCTTCGCCCACGGCTTCAATGTGCACTATGGCCAGGTCCAGCCGCGCGCCGACCTGGATGTGTGGATGGTCGCCCCCAAGGCCCCGGGCCACACCGTGCGCAACACCTACCGCCAGGGTGGCGGCGTGCCGCACCTGGTGGCCGTCTACCAGGACACCACCGGCAAGGCCCGCGACCTGGCCCTGAGCTACGCCGCGGCCAACGGCGGCGGCAAGGCCGGCATCATCGAAACCTCGTTCCGTGAAGAGACCGAGACCGACCTGTTCGGCGAACAGGCCGTGCTGTGCGGCGGCGCCGTCGAGCTGATCAAGGCGGGTTTCGAGACCCTGACCGAAGCCGGCTACGCCCCCGAGATGGCCTACTTCGAGTGCCTGCACGAGCTCAAGCTGATCGTGGACCTGATCTACGAAGGTGGCATCGCCAACATGAACTACTCGATCTCGAACAACGCCGAGTACGGTGAGTACGTCACCGGCCCGCGCGTGATTACCGAGGAGAGCAAGAACGCGATGCGCCAGTGCCTGAAGGACATCCAGACCGGCGAATACGCCAAGTCCTTCATCCTCGAGAACAAGGCCGGTGCCCCGACCCTGATCTCGCGCCGCCGCCTGACCGAAGAGCACCAGATCGAAGTCGTCGGCGCCAAGCTGCGCGACATGATGCCCTGGATCAAGGCCAACAAGCTGGTCGACAAGACCCGCAACTGATCGCCGGGCGCGGCCCTCGGGCCGCGCCGGATTGGAGCAGGCCGCCCAGTGGGCGGCCTTTTTCGTTCATGGGCCTGAGGTATCCTCTGGCCCATGAATGAACCCGTGATCGACGACACCGACGACGAAGTCGCCGAGGTCCCGCGTCCCCGCCGCAAGGGCATCTACATCCTGCCCAACCTGTTCACGCTGGGCGCACTGTTCGGTGGCTTCTACGCCATCGTCATGGCCATGAATGGCCGCTTCGAGAACGCCTGCATCGGCATCTTCTGCGCCGCGGTGCTCGACAGCCTGGACGGCCGGGTGGCCCGCATGACCAACACGCAAAGCGCGTTTGGCGAGCAGATGGACAGCCTGTCCGACATGGTCAGCTTCGGCGCTGCGCCGGCACTGATCGTCTACGAGTGGGCGCTCAAGGGCCTGGGCAAGGCCGGCTGGATCGCCGCCTTCGTCTACTGCGCCTGCGCGGCCCTGCGGCTGGCGCGCTTCAACACCAACATCGGCATCGTCGACAAGCGCTTCTTTCAGGGCTTGCCCAGTCCGGCAGCGGCCGCCCTGGTGATCGGGTTCATCTGGGTGCTGGATGACGCGGGCTACAAGGCGGTGTCCACCCTGCCGGTGCTGCCGTGGCTGGCATTCGCGGTGGCGCTCTACGCCGGCCTGACGATGGTCACCAACGTCCCGTTCTACAGCTTCAAGGACGTCAGCCTCAAGCGCAGCGTGCCCTTCATCGTGATCGTCGCCATCGCGCTGGGCATCGCGGTGATCAACATCCACCCGCCCACCGTGCTGTTCGCGCTGTTCTGCGTCTACGGGCTTTCGGGCTATGTGGTCTATGCCAAGCGCAGGGCCATGGGCAAGCCGGTGAGCGTGATCGCCACCTCCACCGACGAGCCGGACGAGCGGGGTTTGCATTGAAGGCCGCATGGCCTTCATGCCGTGCTATATTCAGTTCCATGTCTTCGACCGCCAAGCACTCGCTGCTGCTAGCCCTGCTAGGCTCCCATTGGGCGCGCTGATCGAACACGTCTGTACCTGACCCGTACTCCATCCCCCGATCAACGGCCCGCCATGCGCAACGCAGCGGGCCGTTTTTCTTTTTCCACCGCAACCACAGAGCTCTTCATGTCCGACAAACTCATCATCTTCGACACCACCTTGCGTGATGGCGAGCAATCGCCCGGCGCCTCGATGACGAAGGACGAGAAGCTGCGCATCGCGCGGCAGTTGGAGCGACTGCGGGTGGACGTGATCGAGGCGGGCTTCGCCGCGTCGTCCAACGGTGACTTCGAAGCGGTCAAGGCGATCGCCGACATCATCAAGGACTCGACGGTCTGCTCGCTGTCCCGCGCCAACGACCGCGACATCTCCCGCGCGGCCGAGGCGCTGGCCGGCGCCAACCGCGGCCGCATCCACACCTTCATCGCGACCAGCCCGCTCCACATGGAGAAGAAGCTGCGCATGACGCCCGACCAGGTGTTCGAGCAGGCCAAGCAGGCGGTGCGCTTCGCCCGCAACCTGTGTGGCGACATCGAGTTCAGCGCCGAGGACGGCTACCGCTCGGACATGGACTTCCTGGCCCGTGTGGTCGAGGCCGTGATCGCCGAGGGCGCGACCACGATCAACATCCCGGACACCGTCGGCTACGCGATCCCCGAGTTGTACGGCCAGTTCATCCGCACCCTGCGCGAGAAGGTGCCCAATTCCGACAAGGCGATCTGGTCGGTGCATTGCCACAACGACCTGGGCATGGCGGTGGCCAATTCGCTGGCTGGCGTGAAGATCGGCGGCGCGCGCCAGGTCGAGTGCACGATCAACGGCCTGGGTGAGCGTGCGGGCAATTGCTCGCTCGAAGAGGTCGTGATGGCGGTCAAGACGCGCCGCGACCACTTCGGCCTGGACGTCACCGTCGACACCAGCCAGATCGTGCCGGCCAGCCGCATGGTCAGCCAGACCACCGGCTTCGTGGTGCAGCCGAACAAGGCCGTGGTCGGCGCCAACGCCTTCGCCCATGCCAGCGGCATCCACCAGGACGGCGTGCTCAAGGCCCGCGACACCTACGAGATCATGCGCGCCGAAGACGTGGGCTGGGCGGCCAACAAGATCGTGCTGGGCAAGCTGTCGGGCCGCAACGCCTTCAAGCAACGGCTGCAGGAACTCGGCATCGAGATGGAGTCCGAGGCCGAGATCAATGCCGCCTTCGCCCGGTTCAAGGACTTGGCCGATCGCAAGAGCGAGATCTTCGACGAGGACATCATCGCCCTGGTGGGAGACGAGAGCGTCACCGCCGAGCAGGAGCACTACCGCCTGATCGCCCTGAGCCAGCGCTCGGAGACCGGTGAGCGTCCCTCTGCCAAGGTCACCTTTGCCGCCGGACAGAAGGAGGTCACCTCCGAGGCCGAAGGCAATGGTCCGGTCGATGCCAGCCTCAAGGCGGTCGAGGCCCATGTGCAAAGTGGTGCGGAAATGCTGCTGTATTCGGTCAATGCCATCACCTCGGGGAGCACAGAATCCCAGGGCGAGGTGACGGTGCGGCTGCAGCATGGCGGCCGGGTCGTCAACGGCGTGGGTTCGGATCCGGACATCGTCGTGGCCTCCGCCAAGGCCTATCTGGCGGCGTTGAACAAGCTGCAGGGCAACGTGGAGCGCACCTCGGCCCAGTGGTGATCGAAGCCCTCCGGGTTCGCCCGGATGGCACTTTAGGAAAGACATGCAAGTTTTTGATCTTGCATGTCTTTTTTGTTTCTCATAGACTCTGGCCAGACGCCTGCGTTACCGTCAAGAGCACCACCACATGAAGTCAAGAAGCATGCGCCCGTTGGGTTGGTTCCTCTGCCTGGCCGCCGTGCTGGCCCAGCCGTCGGTGGCTGAAGCCGCCAGCCGCCAAAACCAGCAGAAGGCCATGCCTGCCCGCGCCGCGAAGGCGGTGGCCACCAAGAAACCGGCCGCCGTCGTGCGCAAGCCTGCGGCTGCTCGGGTGGCGCGCACCTCGGTGGCAGCCAAGGCCGAGCCCGCTGTCCGGCCGTCCTTCGGCCAGATGTATGGCCTGCATGGGGCCGATGATCCCCTGGACCTCAAGTCCAGCGTGGCCTTCGTGGTGGACCAGGACACGAACGAGGTCCTGCTGGCCAAGAACACCCAGGCGGTGCTCCCGATCGCGTCGATCACCAAGCTGATGACCGCTCTGGTCGTCACCGAGGCCCACTTGTCCATGGACGAGATGCTCACCATCAGCGAGGCCGACATCGACACCGAGAAGGGCAGCCGCTCCCGATTGGCGCCGGGCACCCAGCTCACCCGAGGCGAGATGCTCCATCTGGCATTGATGTCGTCGGAGAACCGGGCGGCCAACGCGCTCGGGCGCCATTACCCCGGCGGCCTGTCGGCCTTCGTCGCCGCCATGAACACCAAGGCCAAGGCCCTGGGCATGTCCGACACGCGCTACGTGGAGCCCACCGGCCTGTCCAGCAGCAACCAGTCGAGTGCCCGGGACCTGGCCACGCTGGTCAAGGCGGCCTACCAAGTCTCGATGATCCGTGAGCTGTCGACCTCGCCGGAGTACCAGGTGGCGGTTGGCAAGCGCCAGCTGCAGTACCACACCACCAACCGGCTGGTTCGCAGCCCTGATTGGGACATCGGTCTGCAGAAGACCGGCTACATCACCGAAGCGGGTCAGTGCCTCGTCATGCAGGCCAGGCTCGCCGGTCGCAAGCTGATCCTGGTGTTGCTGGATTCGGCGGGAAAGTACTCCCGCATCGCCGACGCCGAGCGCATCCGCCGCTGGTTGGCCAGCCACCCCGATCAGGCGGCCGTGCGTCCCATCCAGGCAGGCCGCAACGCCGGTTGAGTCGCGGTTCGCCGGGCAGGGGCGCCACCGCCTGAAAGGAAAGGGACCCGGAAGGGTCCCTTTTGCTTGAGGGGGGGACGTCTCGTCGGCGAAGCTCAGGGCGAGGGCGCGGTGGCGCCGCGATAGCCCAGCGACGCCGAGATCTGCGCGGCGGTGGCCTTGACGCGATCCAGCCAGGACTCCTCGAGGCGATCGGCCGGCGCGGAGACCGACAGGCCTGCCACCAGCTTGCCCTGGTCATCGAACACGCCGGCAGCCATGCACCGCACGCCGAGTTCCAGCTCCTCGTCGTCCCGTGCCATGGCTTCGCGCCGCACGCGGGCCAGTTCCCGCTCCAGCGACGGCAGGTCGGTCAGGCTGTTGCGGGTGTGTCCCGCCAGGCCGGTTCGGGTGGCGTAGGCACGGACGCGTTGCGGGTCGTCCCAGGCCAGGAACAGCTTGCCCACCGAGGTCAGGTGCAGCGGTGCGCGGCCGCCCACGGCGCGAACCACTTGCATGCCCGAGCGCTCGCTGTAAGTGCGCTCGATGTAGACGATTTCATCGCCTTGCCGCACGGACAGGTTGACCGGCTGGTGGGTCAGCTTGTGAAGTTCACGCATCGGGCCGATGGCGGCGTCGCGCACGTCCAGGCGGGCCTTGACCAGATTGCCCAGCTCCAGCAGGCGCATGCCCAGGCGGTAGCTGCCGGCCTCTGGCCGATCGACGAAACGGCCGACGGCCAGATCGTTGAGGATGCGGTGGGCGGTCGAGGGGTGCAGTCCGGTCCGCTCGCTCAGTTCCTTGAGGGGCACCGGGTCTTGGTGGGCGGCCAGCTCGTCGAGCAGCGCGAAGGCCCGGGCGAGCACCTGGATGCTGGGGGTCTGGTTGTCTTTGCGCGTCATGTGGGGTTCGGGTTGATCCGTCCCATTTTTGCATGACGAAAGCCATTTTTCATCATCCGAGAGTTTTCCGGGATGCGAAATTTCCAGGGCGTCCTCGCGCGAGGCGTTCGACGGCCTCCCGACCCGACCGGACCGCGCCCTCCAGGGTGGCCGGATAAGGGCCTGCCGTGTGGTCTCCCGCGACGTCCAGGTCCGGGCAAGGCGCCCCCGGTGGCCGGACCAGGGCTGGCGTGCACGCGAAGGTCGCGCGCTTCTCGGTGCGGATCGCGAGGACGCGGGTGTGCCGGGCTTCGGGCCACGCCGCGCGCCACTGGGCGAGGGCGGCCTGGGCGGTGGCGTCCTGTCCCTGCGCCACCCAGGGGCCGGCCCCACTGATCACCAGCGCCCAGGTGTCAGGCTGGCCCTGCAATGCCTGCAGGTCAAAGGCGAACTGGGCTGGCGCACCGCCCAGACGGACCATCGGCCGGCCGGGCGCGACGCCAGGGCTGTGCAGCCAGACCGTGACGATGGGCTGGTAGGCCAGCGCGGTCGCCTGCGCAGACCAATCCGGTGCCCAGGGGCTCAGCAGGCGCGCGCTTTCGCGGGGACCGCACGCCAGCAGCAGCCGGTCGCAGGGCTCGCCATCGACACGCCAGCCACCGTCGGATCGGGGCTCAAGGGACTGTGCGCGTCGGCCAGCGCGCCAATCGATGCCCCGGGCCAGCAGCCAGGCCATGGCCGGACGGGGCAGGAGGTCGTCCAGCGGAACGGTTGGCAGCAGCAGGTCAGCAGCCCCCGGACCGGAGAACAGCGCGTCGCGGAGCACCGTCAGCAACACCTGGCCGCTGGCCTCGGCTGCAGGGGTGTTCAGGGCTGCGACACACAGAGGATCCAACAGGGCTTCGAAGGCGCGCGGCGGGCATCGGGCGGCCAGTTCCGACACCGGCCGGTCCGGGTCGCAGCGAAAGCCCGTGAGGCGCCAGCGCGCCGCCATCATGAGGACGGCGGCGCGGTCGTGCCAAGGCAGTTCTCGCCAACCGAGGATGCCGCGCACGAAGGCCAGGACCGGGTGTCCGGCGGGTAGTCTGAGGCCTCGGCCCTGCTCATCGCGAAGGTCCAGGGGCAGTCGCCGCAGCAGGCGCTCCGGATCTGCCCCGACCCGACGCATCAGCGCCAGCGTCTCTCGGTAGGCACCGATGAGGATGTGCTGCCCGTTGTCCAGCCGCAGCCCGCCGGCATCGGCGCTGCTTCGGGCCCGTCCACCGGGCTGTCGGGCCATGTCGAGCAGCGTCACCGCCCAACCGCGTTCGGTGGCCGCGACGGCCGCCGACAGGCCGGCCCATCCGGCGCCGACGATGGTCAGCCGCGGCGGGGTCAGCGGCCGCGCCACTGGGTGCGTGCCGCGATCCACAGCTTGCGCAGCGGGGTCAGCGAGATGCGCTGGTGCAGCACCTGGAAGCCTCCGCGCTCGATCTCGACCAGCAGGGCCCGGTAGATGTTGGCCATCATGAGGCCGGGGCGCTGGGCCGAGCGGTCGACCTCGGGGAGCAGGGCCATGGCCTCGTCGTAGATGGCGTGGGCGCGCTCGGCCTGAAAGCGCATCAGCGCCTGGAAGCGGTCGGAGTAGCCCCAGGGGGCCTCGCGCTTGAGCAACTCGTGCGCCTTCACATCGAAGCGCTGCAACTCGCTGATGGGCAGGTAGATGCGACCGCGGCGGGCGTCGTCACCGACGTCCCGGATGATGTTGGTCAGCTGCATCGCCAGGCCCAGGCGGTGGGCATAGGCGGTGGTTTGCGCGTCGGTCTGCCCGAAGATCGACGCGGCGACCTCGCCCACCACGCCGGCCACGAGGTGACAGTAGCGCTCCAGTGCTGGCAAGTCGAGGAAGCGGCTTTGCTCGAGGTCGGTCTGGCAGCCCTGGATCACCTGGTCCAGGTGGGTGGCGCGGATGCCGTAGCGTCCGGTGTGCGGCAGGAGGGCCTGGGTCACCGGGTGGCTGGGCTGGCCGGCGAAGGCGCGGGCCACCTCCTGGCGCCACCAGGCCAGCTTGGTCGCGGCCACGCCGGGGTCGCTGACCTCGTCGACCACATCGTCAACCTCGCGGCAGAACGCGTAGAAGGCGGTGATGGCGGCCCGGCGCTCGGGCGGCAGGAAGAGGAAGGCGTAATAGAAGGAAGACCCGCTGGCAGCGGCCTTCTCCTGCACGTACTGCTCGGGGGTCATGCGCGCGGCTCCGGACGCATCCGCAGGGCACGCCAGGCCAGGATGGGCAGGTCGGCGGCACCCAGGCGAGGCCGACGGAGAAGGGAGTGCGGGTTCATGGCGCGGATTCTCTCAAGAACGCGGCTGCCGCCCTGGACCACGCCACGCAACTCCCAGCCCATGCGGCCGGGGACCGCGTGCACCAGGGGGGCGCCCTCGCGCATCAGGCCCTCGGTCCAGTCGAGCAGCTCGGTCAGCAGGGCGGCTTCGGGCGCGCCGGGCGGGGCGCCACTGAGCAGCGCCGCGCGGTCCACGCCGTGGCGTCGGCACAGGTCGTCCGGCAGGTAGCAGCGGCCCCGCGGGTGGTCCACGCTGAAGTCCTGCCAGAAGTTGACCAGTTGGAGGGCGGTGCAGATGGCGTCGGAGCGGGCCAGGGCGGCGGGCTCGGTGATGCCGCAAAGGTGCAGCAAGAGGCGCCCGATCGGGTTGGCGGACCGGCGGCAGTAGTCCAGCAGGTCGGTCTGGCGTTCGTACAGCGGGTTGCCGCAGTCCTGACGGAAGGCCGACAGCAGGTCTTCCAGCAGGGCGGATGGCCAGCCGTGGCGGCGCTGCTGGACGGCCAGTTGCTCAAGCATGGCCTGCCAAGGCCCCGGCGGCGCCACGCCGGCCTGCTGCGTCTGCTGCCAATCCGCCTGCAGGCGTGCCAGTGCCGCCAGCCGCTCGCCGGGCAGGGCGCCGCCCTCGTCGGCCAGGTCATCGGCGGTACGGGCGAAGTGGTAGATCGCGACGATCGGTGGCCGCAGCGGGGGCGGGCACAGCCAAGAGGCGACCGGGAAGTTCTCGTAGTGGTTGACGCTCACGGCGGTGGATTGTCGGTGCACAAGGCCATGGCTTGGCGGTTGACGCAGGTCAGGTCGCTGCGTACATTACTGACCAGTCAGTCAGTATCGGTTCTTGCCATGCCCCAGCACGTCCTTCGCGCGGCCACCGGCCTGTTCATCCTGTCCCTGCTTGCGGCCTGCAGCCGGCCCGAGCCGGCGGCCGAGCCCGTGCGCGCCGTGCGCACCCTGGTCGTGGGCGCCCAGGGCGCCGCGCCTGGCGCCCAGTACGCGGCCGAGATTCGGGCCCGCACCGAGACAGCGCTGTCCTTCCGGGTCGCCGGCCGTCTGGACGCCCGGTCGGCCGACAACGGCCAGCGGGTGGCGGCCGGCCAACTGCTCGCGCGGCTCGATCCCACCGATTACCGCCTGGGACAGCAGGCCGCCGAGGCCGGCCTGAGTGCCGCCCGCACCAGCCTGGAACAGGCCGAGGCCGACCTGCAGCGCAGTCGGGACCTGCGGGCCCAGGGCTTCGTCGGCCCGGCAGAGCTGGAGCGCCGTGAGAACGCCGCGAAGGCCGCCCGGGCGCAGTGGGAGCAGGCGCGGGCCTCGTCCGAAGGGCAGGGGCGCCAGACCGAATACACCCGCTTGACGGCCCCTGCGGCCGGCGTGGTGACCGCCGTGCTGGCCGAACCCGGCCAGGTGTTGGCCGCCGGCACACCGGTGCTCCGACTGGCCCACGACGGCCCGCTGGACGCGGTGTTCCAGGTGCCCGAGGACCAGGTGTCCAAGGTGCGCGCCCTGGTGGGCAAGGCCGGCGCCCTGACGGTGGTCGCCTGGGGCGACAGCCGTGAGTGGCCGGCGCGGGTGCGTGAGGTGGCCGGCGCCGCCGACCCGGTGACCCGGACCTTCGCCGTGCGCGCCGACCTGGGCTCGGCCACCTTGGCGCTCGGCCAGACCGCCGTGGCGCGCTGGACTTCCGCCGAGGGCGCGGCCGCCCTGCGCGTGCCGCTGTCCGCCGTGGTGGCACAAGGGGCGGGCAGTGCGGTCTGGTTGCTCGACCGCGCCTCCGGCTCGGTGCGCCTGCAGACCGTGCAGGTGGGCACCGCGCAAGGCAACGACTTGCTGATCACCGGCGGCCTGAAGGCTGGCGATGAGGTGGTCACCGCCGGCACCCACGTGCTGACCCCCGGGCAGAAGGTCAAGCCCTGGCAGGCCCCGGCTGCTTCGGCGGCAGCGAAGTGAGGGGGGGACGCATGGAACAACGCCCCGATCCCGCGGTGCCGGCCCCGGCACGCTTCAACATCTCCCGCTGGGCGCTGGAACACGCGCCGCTGACGCGCTACCTGATGGTGGTGCTGATGGTGCTGGGCCTGGTTGCCTACTTCCAGCTCGGGCAGGACGAGGACCCGCCCTTCACCTTCCGCGCCATGGTGGTGACGGCCTACTGGCCGGGTGCCACCGCCCAGCAGATGGCTGAGCAGGTCACCGACAAGATCGAGCGCACGCTGCAGGAGGCGCCGTATTCGGACGTGATCCGCAGCTACACCAAGCCGGGCGAGTCGCTGACCATCCTGCAGCTCAAGGATTCGTCGCCGGCCAAGAAGGTCGACGACGCCTGGTACCAGGTGCGCAAGAAGATCGGCGACATGCGCGGCACGCTGCCGCAGGGCGTGTCCGGGCCGTACTACAACGACGAGTTCGGTGACGTCTATGGCTCGATCGTGGCCCTGTCGGCCGACGGTTTCAGTCCCGAGGAGGCGCGCCAGTTCGCCGAGCGGCTGCGCTCGCGCCTGCTCCACGTGCCGCACGTGGCCAAGGTCGAGCTCTTCGGTGTCCAGCCGGAAAAGCTGTTCATCGAGATCTCGCAGCGCCGCCTGGCCCAACTGGGCCTGGACCTGAACCAGGTCATCGCCCAGCTGGGGGCGCAGAACGCCGTCGAGGGCGCCGGCGTGTTGAACGCCGGCAGCGAGAACCTGCAGGTTCGGGTGGGCGGCCAGTTCCGCGCGGTGGAAGACCTGCGCGCGCTGCCGATCCGTGCGGTCAACCCGAGCACCGGCCAGGCCAGCAGCCTGCGCCTGGGTGACATCGCCGAGGTGCGCCGCGGCTATGTCGACCCGCCGGCGGTGATGGTGCGCCACCAGGGCCAGCAGGTGGTCGCCCTGGGGGTCGCCATGGCCAAGGGGGGCGACATCATCGCCATGGGCAAGGCCCTGAGGGCCGAGCTGGCCAAGGCCCATGCGGAGTTGCCGGTGGGCATCGAGCTCAGCCAGGTCCAGGACCAGCCCGAAGCGGTCAAGCGCTCGGTGGGCGAGTTCGTCAAGGTGCTGGTCGAGGCCGTGGTGGTGGTGCTGGCGGTGAGCTTCATCAGCCTGGGTCTGCACTTCAAGCCGCTGCGCATCGACATCTGGCCGGGCATGGTGGTGGGCATCACCATCCCGCTGGTGCTGGCCATCACCTTCGTCACCATGTACTACTGGGGCGTGGGCCTGCACAAGATCTCGCTGGGTTCGCTGATCATCGCGCTGGGCCTGCTGGTGGACGACGCGATCATCGCGGTCGAGATGATGGTGCGCAAGCTCGAGGAGGGGCATGACCGCATGCATGCGGCCACCTACGCCTACGAGGCCACCTCGATGCCGATGCTGACCGGCACCCTGATCACGGCGGCCGGCTTCCTGCCCATCGGCATGGCCAACTCCACCGTGGGAGAGTACACCTTCGCGATCTTCGCCGTCACCTCCGCCGCGCTGCTGATCTCGTGGGTGGTGTCGGTGTACTTCGTGCCGTATCTGGGGGCGTGGCTGCTGAAGACCCGCCAGAGCCATTCGGGCGAGGCGCACGAACTCTTCGACACCCCGTTCTACCAGCGCTTCCGCGCGCTGGTGGCCTGGTGTGTGCACCACCGCTGGAAGACCATCGGCCTGACCCTGCTGACCTTCGCGCTGGGCATCGCCGGCATGGGCCGGGTGCAGCAGCAGTTCTTCCCCGATTCCAGCCGCCCGGAGATCCTGGTGGACCTGTGGCTGCCCGAGGGCTCGACCCTGCAGCAGAGCGAGGCCCTGGCCAAACGCTTCGAGGCCCGCATGGCGCGCGAGCCCGGCGTGGCCACGGTGACCGGCTGGATCGGCAGCGGGGTGCCGCGCTTCTATCTGCCGCTGGACCAGGTCTTCCCGCAGGCCAACGTGAGCCAGTTCATCCTGCTGCCCAAGGACCTGGGCGAGCGCGATGTGCTGCGCCAGCGCATGCCTTCGCTGCTGGCCGAGGAGTTCCCGGAGGCCCGCGGCCGCGTCAAGCTCCTGCCCAACGGTCCGCCGGTGCCGTACCCGGTGCAGTTCCGGGTGGTGGGCGAGGACATGGACCTGGTGCGACAGTGGGGCGACGAGGCCAAGGCGGTGCTGCGCGCCAACCCGCACATGCGGGGTGTCAACGACAACTGGAACGAGCGGGTCAAGACCGTGCGTCTCGAGGTGGATCAGGACAAGGCCCGCGCGCTGGGCGTGAGCAGCCAGGCGATCGCTCAGTCTGCGCGCGTTCTGCTCAGCGGCAGCACCATCGGCCAGTACCGCGAGGGTGACCGCCTGATCGACATCGTGCTGCGCCAGCCGCTCGTGGAACGTGACACCATCTCGGCGTTGGGCAATGCCTATGTGCCGACCAGCAGTGGTCGCATGGTGCCCTTGGCCCAGGTGGCCCGCTTCACCCACGGCTGGGAGCCGGGCGTGCTGTGGCGCGAGGGTCGGCAGTACGCGGTCACCGTCCAGGGCGACGTCGAGGACGGGATCCAGGGAGCCACCGTCACCGCGCAGATCTGGCCAGAGCTGCAGAAGCTCGAGGCGCGCATGCCCCAGGGCCTGCACATCGAGGTGGCGGGCGCCGTGGCTGAAAGTCAGAAGGGCCAGGGCTCGATCGCCGCCGGCGTGCCGATCATGGCCTTCCTGATGCTGACGCTGCTCATGCTGCAGCTGCAGAGCTTCAGCCGCGCACTCCTGGTGGTCTTCACCGCACCGCTGGGCATCGCCGGCGTGGCTGGCGCGCTGCTGCTGCTGGACCGCCCCTTCGGCTTCGTGGCGCTGCTGGGCTTCATCGCGCTGGTGGGCATGATCATGCGCAACTCGGTGATCCTCATCGACCAGATCGAGCAGGACCGGCTGCGTGGGGTGCCCACCCTTGAGGCCGTGGTCGAGGCCGCCGTGCGGCGATTCCGCCCGATCGTGCTGACGGCCGCCGCCGCGGTGCTGGCCATGATCCCCCTGTCGCGCAGCCTGTTCTGGGGCCCGATGGCGGTGGCGATCATGGGCGGCCTGATCGTCGCGACCGCGCTGACGCTGCTGGCGCTGCCGGCGATGTACGCGGCCTGGTTCAGGGTTCCGCGGGGCTCCGGAACCTCCGCCTGAGAAAACCGCCCGCAGGGCGGCTAGAATCCACCGTTTACCGGTTCGCAGGGGCCGGGGGCCTTGGGCGGCTGTATCGCCCCGGGCTTCCAGTCCCGCACTGCCGTACAAGGAGCGCCTGAGGGGGTGTCATGCACCGCCGACAGGCTTTCGTGATCGGATCCGCGCGGGTGGCGAAATTGGTAGACGCACCAGGTTTAGGTCCTGACGCCTTCACGGGCGTGCCGGTTCGAGTCCGGCTCCGCGCACCAGCACCGATCACGTTTTGAGACACCGCAACGCAAGAGTTCGCCCATGGCAGTCACTGTTGAAACCCTCGAGAAACTCGAACGCCGCATCACGCTGACCCTGGCGGCCGCCGACATCAACTCGGAAGTCGAAGCCCGCCTGAAAAAGCTGGCCCGCACCGTCAAGGCCGATGGCTTCCGTCCCGGCAAGGTGCCGATGTCGGTCGTGGCCCAGCGCTACGGCTACTCGGTCCAGTACGAAGTGATGAACGACAAGCTGGGCCAGGCCTTCGCCCAGGCCGCCAACGAGGCGCAGCTGCGCGTCGCCGGCGCCCCCAGCATCGCCCAGAAGGACGAGGCCGCCGAAGGCACCATGGCCTTCGACGCCACCTTCGAGGTCTACCCCGAGGTCAAGCTCGGTGAGCTGTCCGCCGTGGAACTCGAGCGCGTCGCCGCCGAGGTCGACGATGCCGCCATCGACAAGACCGTCGAGATCCTGCGCAAGCAGCGCCGCACGTTTGCCCAGCGTCCCGCTGACGAAGGCGCCCAGGCCGGTGACCGCGTGACCATCGACTTCGAGGGCAAGATCGACGGCGAACCCTTCGCTGGCGGCAAGGCCGAAGGCTTCCAGTTCCTGGTCGGCGAAGGCCAGATGCTGGAGCAGTTCGACGCCGCCGTGCGTGGCATGAAGGTCGGCGACAGCAAGACCTTCCCGCTGCAGTTCCCGGCCGACTACCACGGCGCTGACGTGGCCGGCAAGGAAGCCGACTTCCTGGTGACCATGAAGAAGGTCGAAGCCCAGAACCTGCCGGAGGTCACCGCCGAATTCGCCAAGTCGCTCGGCATCGCCGAAGGCACGGTCGAAGGCCTGCGCGCCGACGTCAAGAAGAACCTGGAACGCGAGGTCAAGTTCCGCGTGCTGGCCCGCAACAAGGCTGCCGCGATGGACGCCCTGGTCAAGGCCGCCGAGCTGGACCTGCCCAAGGCCCTGGTCGAAGGCGAGCTCGAGCGCCTGGCCGAAGGCGCCCGCGCCGACCTGAAGGCGCGTGGCATCAAGGACGCCGAGAAGGCCCCGATCCCCAAGGAAATCTTCCAGCCGCAAGCCGAAAAGCGTGTCCGCCTGGGTCTGGTCGTCGCCGAGCTGGTCAAGGCCAACAACCTGCAAGCCAAGCCCGAGCAGCTGCAGGCCCACATCGAGGACATGGCCCAGAGCTACGAGAAGCCGGCTGAAGTCGTCCGTTGGTACTTGTCGGACCGTCAGCGCATGGCCGAGGTCGAGGGCGTGGTCATCGAGAACAACGTCACCGAGTACGTGCTGGCCAACGCCAAGGTCACCGACAAGGTCCTGCCGTTCGACGAGCTGATGACCGCCTGAGGTCCGCGGCCGCCGCGTGCGGCTGCACCATGAAAGGGCCCGGCCGCGTTGCCGGGCTTTTTTTCGCGCCAACGGGACTTCCCTGGCGACCGCATAATGTGGTCATCGCTTTCAATCGCAAATCTGCAAGGACATCCATGAGCGCACTGGACACCCAAGCCCTGGGCATGGTCCCGATGGTCATCGAGCAGTCGGGCCGCGGCGAGCGGGCCTACGACATCTACTCGCGGCTGCTGCGAGAGCGCATCGTCTTCCTGGTTGGCCCGGTCAATGACCAGAGCGCCAACCTGGTGGTGGCCCAGTTGCTGTTCCTGGAGAGCGAGAACCCCGACAAGGACATCTCGTTCTACATCAACTCGCCAGGCGGCAGCGTCAGCGCCGGCATGTCGATCTTCGACACCATGCAGTTCATCAAGCCCGATGTCTCGACGCTGTGCATCGGCATGGCGGCCAGCATGGGGGCGTTCCTGCTGTCGGCCGGCGCCAAGGGCAAGCGTTTCTCGCTGCCCAACAGCAAGGTCATGATCCACCAGCCGCTGGGCGGTGCCCAGGGCCAGGCCACCGACATCGAGATCCACGCGCGCGAGATCCTCAAGACCCGCGAGCAGCTCAACCGCATCCTGGCGGAGCGCACCGGTCAGCCGCTGGAGAAGATCCAGGCCGACACCGAGCGCGACTACTACATGACCGCCGCCGAAGCCCAGTCCTACGGCCTGATCGATCAGGTCCTCGAGAAGCGCGGCTGATCGCCGGAACAGCGGGGGGCTTCACCCCCGCCGCTCGCCCGGGTCGCCGGGCCGCATGCACTATCATTGATCCAGACTACACGTCCAGCCAACGCCGCTCATGTCCGACAAGAAGGGTTCGTCCACCGAAAAGGTCCTCCACTGCTCTTTCTGTGGGAAGAACCAGCACGAGGTCAAGAAGCTCATCGCAGGCCCCTCGGTCTTCATCTGCGACGAGTGCATCGATCTGTGCAACGACATCATCCGTGACGAGGTGCCCGCCGAGGGCGCCTCGGCCAAGCCTGCCAAGTCCGACCTGCCCACGCCGTCCGAGATCAAGGGCAGCCTTGACCAGTACGTGATCGGGCAGGACGCCGCCAAGCGCATCCTGGCGGTGGCGGTGTACAACCACTACAAGCGGCTCAAGCACCTGGGCGCGTCCAAGGACGACGTCGAGCTGGCCAAGAGCAACATCCTGCTGATCGGCCCCACCGGCTCGGGCAAGACGCTGCTGGCCCAGACCCTGGCGCGACTGCTGAACGTGCCTTTCGTGATCGCCGACGCCACCACGCTGACCGAGGCCGGTTATGTGGGCGAGGACGTCGAGAACATCATCCAGAAGCTGCTGCAGAACTGCAACTACGATGTGGAGCGCGCGCAGCGGGGCATCGTCTACATCGACGAGATCGACAAGATCACCCGCAAGTCCGACAATCCCAGCATCACCCGCGATGTCTCGGGCGAAGGTGTGCAGCAGGCGCTGCTCAAGCTGGTCGAAGGCACGATGGCCAGCGTTCCGCCGCAAGGGGGGCGCAAGCACCCGAACCAGGATTTCCTGCAGATCGACACGACCAACATCCTGTTCATCTGCGGCGGCGCCTTCGATGGCCTGGAGAAGGTCATCCAGAGCCGCACCGAGAAGTCCGGCATCGGCTTCGGCGCCACCGTGCACAGCAAGACCGAAAAGCGTGTCTCCGAGGTCTTCCGCAATGCCGAGCCCGAGGACCTGGTGCGTTTCGGCCTGATTCCTGAGCTGGTCGGCCGTCTCCCGGTGGTCGCCACCCTGGGCGAGTTGACCGAGGAGGCCCTGGTCCAGATCCTGGTCGAGCCCCGCAACGCCCTGGTCAAGCAGTACCAGAAGTTGTTCGGGATGGACGGCGTCGAACTCGAGATCCGGCCGACCGCGCTGGCGGCCATCGCCCGCAAGGCGCTCAAGCGCAAGACCGGTGCCCGAGGCCTGCGCTCCATCATGGAGCAAGCCCTGATCGACACCATGTTCGACCTGCCCACACTGGATGGCGTGGCCAAGGTCGTGGTGGACGACCACATCATCGACGAGGGCGGCAAGCCCTTGCTGGTGTACCGCGAGCAGGCCAAGGCCAGCGCCTGAGCCTGCACCGCCTCACCCCCGACAGCCAGTCCGTTTCCATGCGCCTGGCTCCTTGCAAATCCCGCCTCGGTCCCCAAGTGGGATCGAGAAAGTGAGGCATTCCATGTCCGGACATCCCATCCTCCCCCCGGAACCGATCACGCTGCCGCTGCTGCCGCTGCGCGATGTGGTCGTGTTCCCCCACATGGTCATTCCCCTGTTCGTCGGGCGTCCCAAGTCGATCAAGGCCCTGGAGGCCGCGATGGAAGGCGGCCGCCAGATCATGCTGGTGGCCCAGAAGGCCGCCGGCAAGGACGAGCCCAAGTCCGACGACATGTTCGAGGTGGGTTGCATCTCGAGCATCCTGCAGATGCTCAAGCTGCCCGACGGCACGGTGAAAGTGCTGGTCGAGGGCGTGCAGCGGGCCAACACCCGCGAGATCTCCGACGACGGCGAGCACTTCGTCGCCGAGGTCGTCCCGGTCGAGCCGGCGGGTGAGGCCTCTCCCGAGGTCGAGGCCCTGCGCCGGGCGGTGACGCAGCAGTTTGACCAGTACGTCAAGCTCAACAAGAAGATTCCGCCCGAGATCCTGACCTCGATCTCCGGCATCGACGAGGCTGGCCGCCTGGCCGACACCATCGCCGCCCACCTGCCGCTCAAGCTCGAGTCCAAGCAGTCGGTGCTCGACATCTTCGAGGTCGCCACCCGCCTGGAGAAGCTTCTGGAGCTGCTGGAGCACGAGGTCGACATCCTCCAGGTCGAAAAACGCATCCGTGGCCGCGTCAAGCGCCAGATGGAGAAGAGCCAGCGCGAGTACTACCTGAACGAGCAGGTCAAGGCGATCCAGAAGGAACTCGGTGACGGCGAGGAAGGTGCCGACATCGAGGAGCTGGAGAAGAAGATCAAGGCCGCGCGCATGCCCAAGGAAGCGCGCAAGAAGGCCGATGCCGAGCTCAAGAAGCTCAAGCTGATGTCGCCCATGTCGGCAGAGGCCACCGTGGTGCGCAATTACCTGGACACCCTGCTGGGTCTGCCCTGGTCGCGCAAGTCCAAGGTGCGCCACGACCTGTCGCATGCCGAGGCGGTGCTGAACGAGGACCACTACGGCCTCGAGAAGGTCAAGGACCGCATCCTGGAGTACCTCGCGGTGCAGACCCGCGTCGAGAAGGTCAAGGCTCCGATCCTGTGTCTGGTCGGCCCTCCCGGCGTGGGCAAGACCTCGCTGGGCCAGTCGGTGGCTCGGGCCACCGGTCGCAAGTTCGTCCGCATGGCCTTGGGTGGCGTGCGGGACGAGGCCGAGATTCGCGGCCACCGCCGCACCTACATCGGCTCGATGCCGGGCAAGGTGCTGCAGAGCCTTTCCAAGGTCGGTGTGCGCAACCCGCTGTTCCTGCTCGACGAGATCGACAAGCTGGGCATGGATTTCCGGGGTGATCCCTCGTCCGCGCTGCTCGAGGTCCTGGATCCGGAGCAGAACCACACCTTCAGCGACCATTACATCGAGGTCGATTTCGACCTGTCGGACGTGATGTTCGTGGCGACCTCGAACTCGATGAACATGCCGCCGGCGCTGCTGGACCGCATGGAGGTGATCCGCCTGTCGGGTTACACCGAAGACGAGAAGCTGCACATCGCCCAGCGCTACCTGTTGCCCAAGCAGGCCAAGAACAATGGCTTGAAGGACGAGGAGCTGGAAGTGGCCGAGAGCGCCATTCGAGGCGTGATCCGCTACTACACCCGCGAGGCGGGCGTGCGCTCGCTGGAGCGCGAGATCTCCAAGATCTGCCGCAAAGTGGTGAAGGGCCTGCTGCTCAAGACCTACGAAGGTCGGGTGGTGGTGACCGAAGACAACCTCAACGACTTCCTGGGTGTCCGCAAGTTTGACTTCGGTCGGGCCGAGAAGACCAACCAGGTCGGTCAGGTGGTGGGGCTGGCGTGGACCGAGGTGGGCGGCGATCTCCTGACCATCGAGGCCACCGCGATGCCCGGCAAGGGCCAGATCATCCGCACCGGCTCGCTGGGCGACGTGATGAAGGAATCGGTCGAGGCTGCCCGCACCGTGGTGCGCAGCCGCGCCCGCCGCCTGGGCATCAAGGACGAGTTGTTCGAGAAGCGCGACATCCACATCCACGTGCCCGACGGCGCCACGCCCAAGGACGGTCCCAGCGCGGGCATCGCGATGACGACCGCGCTGGTGTCCTCGCTGACCGGCATTCCGGTCAAGGCCCATGTGGCCATGACCGGCGAGATCACGCTGCGCGGTGAGGTCACGGCGATCGGTGGCCTGAAGGAGAAGCTGCTGGCGGCGGCCCGTGGCGGCATCAAGCTGGTGATGATTCCCGAGGAGAACGTCAAGGACCTGCAGGACATCCCGGACAACGTCAAGAGCCAGCTCGAGATCGTGCCGGTGCGCTGGATCGACAAGGTCCTCGAGGTGGCCCTCGAGGCGGCGCCGACGGCATTGCCGGACGAGGAACCGTCCACGACGGCCGCCAAGCCGGAGGCCGCCGCGGCTGCGTCGGGGCCTGACCTCACGCATTGATCGGCGGGGCCGGCAGGCCCGGCAGAAGTTTTTCGACAGCCGCTTGGAAGTCGTCAAATTTCTGCCTATAATGCGAGCTTCGCTGCTGAGACAGGGCGGCCTTTTTGAGAGAAGAGGCAGCGCTGACTAGCGACACCAAGCGCGAACAGCAGCGGCGCGTGTTCCGAGAGGAATCCCAAGCGGGAATAGCTCAGTTGGTAGAGCGCAACCTTGCCAAGGTTGAGGTCGCGAGTTCGAGCCTCGTTTCCCGCTCCAAGTGGTTTCAAGCCCGAGCTTGTCCGTCCACTGACTGGGGTCCTCCGTGCACGCAGCCATCGATGGCACGAAGGCGCGATAGCAAAGCGGTTATGCAACGGATTGCAAATCCGTCTAGTCCAGTTCGACTCTGGATCGCGCCTCCAAGTCATCGGTGATCCAAGCGGGAATAGCTCAGTTGGTAGAGCGCAACCTTGCCAAGGTTGAGGTCGCGAGTTCGAGCCTCGTTTCCCGCTCCAATACGAAAAGGCCGCTGCATCCGCAGCGGCCTTTTTTCTTGTGTGGCTCGCCCGTGCTTCATTGGCCGGCGCCTTATCATCCGCACCCGCCGCCCGGATGGCGAAACAGGCAGACGCAGCGGACTTAAACTCCGCAGCCCTGAAAAGGGCGTACCGGTTCGAACCCGGTTCCGGGCACCAATGCGGGCTCAGAGCGTGATGCGCTGGACCTCCTGATCCAGGCCCAGTCCCGCGCGGGCCAGTCTGCGCAGGACCTCGGTGTCACCGGTGCTTTGCAGCCGCACCGCAGGCCAGGTGCCGTCGGGTGGTGCAGCGCTGGCGGATTCACCCATCAGCCGCATCGCCTGGCGCGCCACCGCGTCGGCGGTGTCAAGCAGTTCCACCCCTGGCGACAGCCGACGCGCAATAGCGTCCCTGACGAAGGGGTAGTGGGTGCAGCCCAGCACGACGACGTCGGCGTCGCTGCCGTTCAGTGGTGCCATGTGCTGGTCCAGCAGCCGCTCCACCAACGGCTGCGCGGCAGGGCCGGCCTCGATGGCGGCGGCAAGGCCAGGGCATGGCAAGGGAATGACGTGGCATTCTGGGGCGTGGCGTTGCACCAGCTGCGCGAATCGCGGGCTTGCCAGGGTGGAGGGTGTGGCCATCACCGCGACCGTGCCGCTGCGGCTGCGTGCTGCTGCAGGTTTCACGCCGGGCTCGACGCCCACCAGGAGCAGTTCGGGGTGGTGCTGGCGCAGGGTGTCGATTGCCCAGGCGGTGGCCGTGTTGCAGGCGACCACCAGCATCTGTGCGCCTTGTTGCTTCAGGTGGTCCGCGACCCGCATTGAGCGCTCGGTCACGTGGTTCGGGTCCCGGTCGCCGTAAGGTGCATGACCGGAGTCGGCCACGTAATGCAGGGGGTGCCGTGGGCCCATGCGGTGCAGGGCGGCCAGCACCGACAGGCCCCCGACGCCGGAGTCGAAGATGCCGATGGTGGAGACGTTGGATGGCGCAGCTGTGCTCATGGGCGGCCAGCAGTCTACCTGCTGGGGCCTCAGGGTTTGCCTGCGGGTTGGAGGGCTGGCAAGGCTGGTGTGTTCGCTCTAAAATAGCACGAACGTTCGATTTAATATCCGGGCCGCTGTGGTGCTTGCCGCACTCGGCGGCGCGGGTACGGTGCCCGGTGGCGATCCATCGCCACTAGAATGACTCGGTTTACGTTAACGTCAATCAACAACCTCGACATCCGACAGGAGCAACGCAGCATGAAGGTACTGGTACCCGTCAAGCGCGTCGTCGACTACAACGTGAAGGTTCGCGTGAAGTCCGACGGCACGGGGGTGGACATCGCCAACGTCAAGATGAGCATGAACCCCTTCGACGAAATCGCTGTCGAAGAGGCGGTGCGTCTGAAAGAGAAGGGCGCCGTGACCGAGGTGATCGCGGTCTCGTGCGGCGTGGCGCAGTGCCAGGAGACCCTGCGCACCGCCATGGCCATTGGCGCCGACCGCGCCATCCTGGTCGAGACCGACGCCGAACTGCAGCCGCTGGCCGTGGCCAAGCTGCTCAAGGCCCTGGTCGACAAGGAGCAGCCGGGTCTGGTGATCCTGGGCAAGCAGGCGATCGACGACGACTGCAACCAGACCGGCCAGATGCTGGCCGCGCTGGCCGACCTGCCGCAGGCGACCTTCGCCTCGAAGGTCGAGGTGGCCGACGGCGCCGCCACCGTCACCCGCGAGGTCGATGGTGGTCTGGAGACGCTGTCGCTGTCGCTGCCGGCCGTGGTCACCACCGACCTGCGCCTGAACGAGCCGCGCTACGTCACGCTGCCCAACATCATGAAGGCCAAGAAGAAGCCCCTGGAGACCGTCAAGCCGGCCGACCTGGGTGTGGACGTGGCCCCGCGCATCAAGACCCTCAAGGTCTCGGAGCCGCCCCAGCGCGGTGCCGGCGTCAAGGTGGCCGACGTGGCCGCCCTGGTGAGCAAGCTGAAGAACGAAGCGAAGGTGATCTGAGATGAGCGTCCTCGTCATTGCTGAACACGACCACGCCTCGGTCAAGGGTGCCACGCTGAACGCCGTGACCGCCGCCGCCGCCTGCGGTGGTGACGTCCACGTGCTGGTGGCCGGCCACAACGCCGCCGCCGCCGCCGCCGCCGCCGCCCAGATCGCCGGCGTGACCAAGGTGCTGCACGCCGACGGTGCCGACCTGGCCGACCAACTGGCCGAGGCCATGGCCGCCCAGGTTCTGGCCGTCGCTGGTGGCTACAGCCACATCCTGTTCCCGTCCACCGCCAACGGCAAGAACGTCGCGCCGCGCGTCGCCGCCAAGCTGGACGTGGCCCAGATCAGCGACATCACCAAGGTGGTGTCGGCCGACACCTTCGAGCGCCCGATCTACGCCGGCAACGCCATCGCCACCGTGCAGAGCGCCGACGCCGTCAAGGTCATCACCGTGCGCACCACGGGCTTTGACCCGGCCGGCCAGGGCGGCTCGGCCGCTGTGGACTCGGTGGCGGCCGTGGCCGCATCGGGCAAGAGCCGCTTCGTCGGTCGTGAGATCGCCAAGAGCGACCGCCCCGAGCTGACCGCCGCCAAGATCATCGTCTCCGGCGGTCGCGCGATGGGCTCGAGCGAGAAGTTCAACGAGGTCCTGACCCCGCTGGCCGACAAGCTGGGCGCCGCGCTGGGTGCCAGCCGCGCCGCGGTGGACGCGGGCTACGCCCCGAATGACTGGCAGGTCGGCCAGACCGGCAAGATCGTCGCGCCGCAGCTGTACGTGGCCTGCGGCATCTCGGGCGCGATCCAGCACTTGGCCGGCATGAAGGACTCCAAGGTGATCGTCGCGATCAACAAGGACCCGGAAGCGCCGATCTTCAGCGTCGCCGACTACGGACTGGAGGCGGACCTGTTCGCCGCCGTGCCCGAGCTGATCAACAGCCTCTGATCCCTGCGCCTGAGGGTGGCTGCCGCGGTGGCCACCCATGAATCCCGAGGGCGCCCCGAGTGGCGCCCTTTTTCTTTCCCTGGAGACAACGCCCCATGAGCTACCGCGCCCCCGTCAAGGACATGCTGTTCGTGATGAAGGAACTCGCCGGCATCGACGCCGTCGCCCAGTTGCCCGGCTTTGAAGATGCCGGCTTCGACACCGCCCAGGCGATCCTGGAGGAGTGCGCCAAGCTCAACGAGGACGTGGTGGCGCCGCTGAACTGGACCGGCGACACCGATCCCTCGCATTTCAGCGACGGCAAGGTCAAGGCGACCCCCGGTTTCAAGGAAGCCTTCGCCCAGTACACCCAGGGCGGCTGGCAGGGCCTGCACCACCCCGCCGACTACGGCGGCCAAGGCCTGCCCAAGCTGATCCATGCGGCCTGCGTGGAGATGGTCAACGCCGCCAACACCAGCTTCGCGCTGTGCCCGCTGCTGACCGATGGCGCGATCGAAGCGCTGCTGACCGCCGGTTCCGAAGAGCAGAAGGCCACCTACATCCCGAAGATGATCGACGGGACCTGGACCGGCACGATGAACCTGACCGAGCCCCAGGCCGGCTCGGACCTGGCCGCCGTGCGCAGCCGCGCCGAGCCGCAGCCCGATGGCAGCTACAAGGTCTTTGGCACCAAGATCTTCATCACCTGGGGTGAGCACGACATGGCCGAGAACATCGTCCATCTGGTGCTGGCCCGGGTGACCGGCGCACCGGAGGGTGTCAAGGGCATTTCGCTGTTCATCGTGCCCAAGTTCCTGGTCAACGCCGACGGCTCGCTGGGCGCGCGCAACGATGTGCACTGCGTCAGCATCGAACACAAGATGGGCATCAAGGCCAGCCCGACCGCCGTGCTGCAGTACGGCGACAACGGCGGCGCCATCGGCTACCTGGTGGGCCAGGAAAACCGCGGCCTGGAGTACATGTTCGTGATGATGAACGCCGCGCGCTTTGGTGTGGGCGTGCAGGGCCTGGCGATGTCGGACCGTGCCTACCAGCGTGCCGTGGCCTATGCCCGCGACCGCGTGCAGTCGCGCCCGGTCGATGGCTCGGTGGCCGGTGCCGCCCCGATCATCCACCACCCGGACGTGCGCCGCATGCTGATGACCATGCGTGCCACCGCCGAGGGCTGCCGCGCGATGGCCCTGGTGGGTGCCGCAGCCTTTGACGCCGCCCACCACCACCCGGACGCGGCCGTGCGTCAGCAGAACCAGACCTTCTACGAGTTCCTGGTGCCGCTGATCAAGGGCTACTCCACCGAAACCAGCCTCGAGGTCACCTCGCTGGGCGTGCAGGTGCACGGCGGCATGGGCTTCATCGAGGAAACCGGCGCGGCCCAGCACTACCGCGACGCCAAGATCCTGACCATCTACGAAGGCACGACCGCGATCCAGGCCAACGACCTGATCGGCCGCAAGACCGCCCGCGACGGTGGCCAGACCGCCAAGGCGCTCGCCGCCCAGATCGAGCAGACCGAGCAGGCCCTGGCGGCACGCCCGGGGGCGCACGCCCAGGCCTTCGCCGCCCGACTGAAGGCCGCCCGCGAGGACTTCCTGGCGGTGGTGGACTTCGTCGCCGGCCAGACCAAGGCCAGCCCGAATGCCGTCTTCGCCGGCAGCGTCAACTACCTGATGCTCGCAGGCAACCTGGTGGCCGGCTGGCAGATGGGTCGTGCCCTGATGGCGGCCGAGGACCGCCTGGCCGAGGGCGAGGATGCGGCCTTCATGCAGGCCAAGATCGTCACCGCACGCTTCTACGCCGACCACCTGCTCACCCGCACCGGCGCGCTGCGTGCCTCGGTGGTCGACGGCCACGCCGGCGTGAACGAACTCGCGCTGGAGGCCTTCTGATGAGCCGCCTGCCCACTGCGCTGCAGCGTTTGCGTCTGCCGGTCATCGGCTCGCCCCTGTTCATCATCTCCAACCCGAAGCTGGTCATCGCCCAGTGCACGGCGGGGGTGGTGGGCTCGATGCCGGCGCTCAACGCCCGTCCGGCCGCCCAGTTGGACGACTGGCTGGCCGAGATCACCGAGGGCCTGGCGGCCTGGGACCGGGCGCACCCGGAGCAGCCCTCCGCGCCTTTCGCGATCAACCAGATCGTGCACAAGAGCAACGACCGCCTGGAGCACGACCTGGAGGTGTGCGCCAAGTACAAGGTGCCGCTGGTGATCACCTCGTTGGGCGCGCGCACCGACGTCAACGAGGCGGTCCACGCCTGGGGCGGTGTGGTGCTGCACGACGTGATCAACAACGCCTTCGCCCACAAGGCGATCGAGAAGGGCGCCGATGGGCTGATCGCCGTGGCGGCCGGTGCCGGCGGCCATGCGGGCATCAAGAGCCCCTTCGCGTTGATCCAGGAGATCCGCCAGTGGTTCGACGGCCCGCTGGCGCTGTCGGGTTCCATCGCCACCGGCGGTTCGGTGCTGGCGGCCCAGGCCATGGGGGCGGACTTCGCCTACATCGGCTCGGCCTTCATCGCCACCGAGGAGGCGAGGGCGGTGGACGCCTACAAGCAGTGCATCGTCGACAGCGACAGCGACGACATCGTCTACTCCAACCTGTTCACCGGCGTGCACGGCAACTACCTGAAGCCGTCGATCGTCGCGGCCGGGCTGGACCCGGACCAGTTGCCCGAGAGCGACCCCTCGAAGATGAACTTCGGCGGTGACGCGAAGAAGGCCTGGAAGGACATCTGGGGCTGCGGGCAGGGCATCGGCGTGATCGACCGCGTGGTGCCGACAGCCGAGCTGGTGGCGCGCTTGTCGCGCGAGTACCAGGCGGCCCGCACCCGCCTGCTGGGCTGACCCCGGGAGGGGAACGCGATGGTCCGGCCATCGGCCGGACGCCGCCTCAGGCGCCGACCTTCAGATCGGCGTCGCAGCCGCTGGCCGCCGAGATCCACCGGCGCGCCAGACGGCGCAGCAGGCCCTCGGCCCAGGCGGGCCACCAGGGCCACACCCGACGCGGTGAGGCCACCATCGCGCAGCGGTAAAGCCCGCGCTGGGGATCCCAGCGCAGGGCGCGGCAGCGCCCCTGTCGGCGTCCGCTGACCACGATGCCCAGCGGGCACGGCGCCCAGGCGCAACACACGCCGCAGCCGTTGCAGGCCGCGCCAGGGGCCGGCATGGCGGGCGCCTGCGCACGCAGGCGGATCACGCGCGGGCGGTCGGGGCTACGGGTCTTCACGGATCAAATTCTGGGGCGTGCCGGCCGATCTGTCAGGAAAGTAAAGGGATTCCGGGCGCGTAATACCGCGTACAACAAATCGTCACGGCGGTGCTACAGTGCTGGATGTGACTTAATGTGGTCCTTCTGTGCCCCTTGCTGGTTGTCGAGACAAACCTAGCAAGGCGGGTCGCAATCCGCCAACCGGTGAAGCCGGGTCGTGGAAGGTTGATCAACCCATCGGAGTCCCGGAAACCGGGGCGAAAGGTGAGCGAGAGATGATGCAGCAATACAGGTCGAACTCGTACCTGTTCGGGGGCAATGCGCCCTACGTCGAGGAGATGTACGAGGCCTACCTCGACAACCCGGGTTCCGTGCCCGACAACTGGCGCGCCTATTTCGACGCGCTCCAGAACGTGCCGGCCACCGACGGCACCGAGGGCCGTGACGTCGCCCACGCGCCCGTCATCGAATCCTTCGCCCAGCGCGCCAAGGCCAATGCCTTCGCGAACAAGGCCAGTTCCGCCGACCTGGCGGTGGCCCGCAAGCAGGTCCATGTCCAGTCGCTGATCGCGGCCTACCGCAACGTCGGTGCCCGCTGGGCCGACCTGGACCCGCTCAAGCGCACCGAGCGCCCCAAGATTCCCGAACTCGAGCCGGCGTTCTACGACCTGTCCGAGTCCGACATGGACATCTCCTTCTCGGCCGCCAACAGCTACTTCAGCAAGGCCGAGAACATGACCCTGCGGGAGATCCTGCAGGCGCTGCGTGAAACCTACTGCGGCACCCTGGGTGTCGAGTTCATGCACATCACCGACCAGACGCAGAAGCGCTGGTGGCAGGAGAAGCTGGAGACCATCCGCTCGAAGCCCAGCTTCAGCGTCGAGAAGAAGAAGCAGATCCTCGAGCGCCTGACCGCTGCCGAGGGCCTGGAGCGCTTCCTCCACACCAAGTACGTCGGCCAGAAGCGCTTCTCGCTCGAAGGCGGCGAGAGCTTCATCGCGGCGATGGACGAGGTCGTCCAGCGCGCTGGTGAGCAGGGCGTCCAGGAAATCGTGATCGGCATGGCCCACCGCGGCCGCCTGAACGTGCTGGTCAACACCCTGGGCAAGATGCCCAAGGACCTGTTCGCCGAGTTCGACCACACCGCTCCCGAAGACCTGCCCGCCGGTGACGTCAAGTACCACCAGGGCTTCAGCTCGGACATCGCCACCGCCGGCGGCCCGGTCCACCTGAGCCTGGCCTTCAACCCCTCGCACCTGGAAATCGTGAACCCGGTGGTCGAGGGCTCGGTGCGCGCCCGCATGGACCGCCGCGGCGACAAGATCGGCGCCCAGGTGCTGCCGGTGCTGGTTCACGGCGACTCGGCCTTCGGTGGCCAGGGCGTCAACCAGGAAACCCTGATGCTGTCGGAAACCCGTGGCTACTCCACGGGCGGCACGGTGCACCTGATCATCAACAACCAGATCGGGTTCACCACCTCCGACCCGCGCGACCTGCGCTCCACGCTGTACTGCACCGACATCGTCAAGATGGTCGAGTCGCCGGTGCTGCACGTCAACGGCGACGACCCCGAAGCCGTCGTGCTGGCCACCCAGCTGGCGCTGGAATTCCGCATGACGTTCCAGAAGGACGTCGTGGTCGACATCATCTGCTTCCGCAAGCTGGGCCACAACGAGCAGGACACCCCCGCGCTCACCCAGCCGCTGATGTACAAGAAGATCAGCAGCCACCCCGGCACGCGCAGGCTCTATGCCGACAAGCTGTCCGCGCAGGGCCTGGGCGAGACCCTGGGTGACGACATGGTCAAGGCCTACCGTGCCGCCATGGACGCGGGCCGCCACACCGTGGACCCGGTGCTGTCGAACTACAAGAGCAAGTTCGCGGTGGATTGGGCCCCGTTCGTGGGCAAGAAGTGGACCGATGCGGCCGACACCGCACTGCCGCTGACCGAGTGGAAGCGCATCTCCGATCGCCTGACCACCATCCCGGCCACGGTCAACATGCACCCGCTGGTCAAGAAGGTCTATGACGACCGCGCGGCCATGGGCCGTGGTGACGTCAACATCGATTGGGGCATGGGCGAGCACATGGCCTTCGCCTCCCTGGTGGCCGCCGGCTACCCGGTGCGTCTGTCCGGTGAAGACTGCGGCCGTGGCACCTTCACCCACCGCCACGCGGTCATCCATGACCAGAAGCGTGAGAAGTGGGACGAGGGCACCTACATCCCGCTGCAGCACGTGGCCGACAACCAGGCCGAGTTCACCGTCATCGACTCCATCCTGTCCGAAGAGGCGGTGCTGGGCTTCGAGTACGGCTACGCCTCGGCCGAGCCCAACACGCTGACCATCTGGGAAGCCCAGTTCGGCGACTTCGCCAACGGTGCGCAGGTCGTGATCGACCAGTTCATCGCCTCGGGCGAGGTCAAGTGGGGCCGCGTCAACGGCCTGGTGATGATGCTGCCGCACGGCTATGAAGGCCAGGGCCCCGAGCACAGCTCGGCCCGCCTGGAGCGCTTCATGCAGCTGGCCGCCGACACCAACATGCAGATCGTGCAGCCGACCTCGGCCAGCCAGATCTTCCACCTGCTGCGCCGCCAGATGGTGCGCCCGCTGCGCAAGCCGCTGGTCATCTTCACGCCCAAGTCCCTGCTGCGCAACAAGGACGCCACCTCGCCGCTGAGCGACTTCACCAAGGGCTCGTTCCAGACGGTGATCGGCGAGCAGAACGGCGACATCGACGCCGCCAAGGTCAAGCGCGTGATCGCGTGCTCGGGCAAGGTCTACTACGACCTGGTCAAGAAGCGCGAGGAGAAGAAGGCCCACGACGTCGCGATCCTGCGCGTCGAGCAGCTCTACCCGTTCCCGCACAAGGTCTTCGCTTCCGAGCTCAAGAAGTACCCCAACGCCACCGAGATCGTGTGGTGCCAGGACGAACCGCAGAACCAGGGCGCCTGGTTCTTCATCCAGCACCAGATCCACGAGAACATGCTCGATGGCCAGAAGCTGGGCTACGCCGGTCGTCCGGCCTCGGCCTCGCCGGCGGTGGGCTACGCCCACCTGCACCAGGACCAGCAGAAGGCTCTGCTGGACCAGGCCTACGGCAAGCTCAAGGGCTTCATCCTCAGCAAGTAAGACCCCGGCGGACGCCTTCGGGCACCGCCGCCTGCCCCGCCTGATCCCCTGGATCGGTCGGGCAGGCGATGGCCGGCCCCCGCGTGGCGTCCCCTCGCATCGAACAGAGACACATCATGGCAATCGTTGAAGTCAAGGTCCCCCAACTGTCGGAATCCGTGGCCGAGGCCACCCTGCTGCAGTGGAAGAAGAAGCCCGGTGAAGCCGTGGCCGCGGACGAAATCCTGATCGAGATCGAGACCGACAAGGTCGTGCTCGAAGTCCCGGCCCCCGCCGCCGGCGTGCTGGCCGCTCACGTCGTCGGTGACGGCGGCACCGTGGTCTCCGATCAGCTGATCGCCCAGATCGACACCGAAGGCAAGGCCGGCGCCGCCGCTGCTCCGGCCGCTGCCGCTCCGGCCGCCGCCGCTGCTGCACCCGCCGCCGCCCCGGCCGCCGACAAGTCCGGCGTGGCCATGCCCGCCGCCGCCAAGCTGATGGCCGACAACGGCCTGGCGTCGGGCTCGGTCGCCGGAACCGGCAAGGACGGCCGCGTCACCAAGGGTGACGTGCTGGCCGCCGTCGCCGGTGGCGCCAAGGCCGCCGTGCCGGCCCCGGTCGCCGCCCCGGTGAACGCCGCCGTCGCCAAGCCGCTGCCCGCCGTGGCCGCCCCCACCGTGCAGAACCTGGCCGACCGCCCCGAGCAGCGCGTGCCGATGTCGCGCCTGCGCGCCCGCATCGCCGAGCGCCTGGTCCAGTCGCAGTCCACCAACGCCATCCTGACCACCTTCAACGAGGTGAACATGGCCCCGGTGATGGAGATGCGCAAGAAGTTCCAGGACAAGTTCGAGAAGGAACACGGCGTCAAGCTGGGCTTCATGAGCTTCTTCGTCAAGGCCGCGGTCGCCGCCCTGAAGAAGTACCCGGTGCTGAACGCCTCGGTCGACGGCAACGACATCGTCTACCACGGCTACTTCGACATCGGCATCGCCGTGGGCTCGCCGCGTGGCCTGGTGGTGCCCATCATCCGCAATGCCGACCAGCTGAGCTTCGCCGACATCGAGAAGAAGATCGGTGAATTCGGCCAGAAGGCCAAGGACGGCAAGCTGGGCATCGAGGAGCTGTCGGGTGGCACCTTCTCGATCTCCAACGGCGGCACCTTCGGCTCGATGCTGTCGACCCCGATCATCAACCCGCCGCAGTCGGCGATCCTGGGCGTGCACGCCACCAAGGACCGCGCCGTGGTCGAGAACGGCCAGGTCGTGGTGCGCCCGATCAACTACCTCGCGATGTCCTACGACCACCGCATCATCGACGGCCGCGAAGCCGTGCTGGGCCTGGTCACCATGAAGGAAGCGCTGGAAGACCCGGCCCGCCTGCTGTTCGACATCTGATCGCAGCCCACTGACCGAAGCGCCCCGCCTGCCGGGGCGCTTTTCCAGATCCAACAGGAATTCTCATGTCCAAGCAATTCGACGTCGTCGTCATCGGCGGCGGCCCCGGCGGCTACATCGCCGCCATCCGCGCGGCCCAGCTGGGCTTCAACGTGGCCTGCATCGACGAGTGGAAGAACGCCGCCGGCGGTCCGGCCCCGGGCGGCACCTGCACCAACGTCGGCTGCATCCCGTCCAAGGCGCTGCTGCAGTCGTCCGAGCACTTCGACCACGCCACCCACCATTTCGCCGAGCATGGCATCTCGACCGGCAAGGTCGAGATCGACGTCGCGAAGATGGTCGGCCGCAAGGACACCGTCGTGAAGCAGAACAACGACGGCATCCTGTACCTGTTCAAGAAGAACAAGGTGAGTTTCTTCCACGGCCGCGGCGCCTTCGTCGGCGCCAAGGACGGTGCCTACGAGATCAAGGTCGCCGGTGCCGCCGAGGAGCTGATCACCGGCAAGCAGGTGGTCATCGCCACCGGCTCCAGCGCCCGCCAGCTGCCCGGTGCCGAGTTCGACGAGGTCAACATCCTGTCGAACGACGGCGCCCTGCGCGTCGGCGCGGTGCCCAAGAAGCTGGGCGTCATCGGCTCGGGCGTGATCGGCCTGGAGATGGGTTCGGTCTGGCGCCGCCTGGGCGCCGAGGTCACCATCCTCGAAGCCATGCCCACCTTCTTGGGCGCGGCCGACGAATCGGTGGCCAAGGAAGCCCTGAAGGTCTTCACCAAGCAGGGCCTGAAGATCGAGCTGGGCGTGAAGATCGGCGAGATCAAGAACGGCAAGAAGGCCGTCTCGATCGCCTACACCAATGCCAAGGGCGAAGCCGTGGCGCTGGACGTGGACAAGCTGATCGTGTCGATCGGCCGCGTGCCCAACACCACCGGCCTGAACCCCGAGGCCGTGGGCCTGAAGCTGGACGAGCGCGGCGCCATCGTGGTCGACGACGAATGCCGCACCAACCTGCCCGGCGTCTGGGCGGTGGGCGACGTGGTGCGCGGCCCGATGCTGGCCCACAAGGCCGAGGAAGAGGGCGTGGCGGTCGCCGAGCGCATGGCCGGCCAACACGGCCATGTCAACTTCGGCACCATCCCCTGGGTCATCTACACCAGCCCGGAGATCGCCTGGGTCGGCCGAACCGAGCAGCAGCTCAAGGCGGACGGCGTGGCCTACAAGGCTGGCCAGTTCCCCTTCCTGGCCAACGGCCGCGCGCGTGCGCTGGGTGACACCACCGGTTTCGTCAAGTTCCTGGCCGACGCCAAGACCGACGAGATCCTGGGTGTGCACATCATCGGCCCGATGGCCTCGGAGCTGATCTCCGAAGCCGTGGTGGCGATGGAGTTCAAGGCCTCGGCCGAGGACATCGCCCGCATCTGCCACGCGCACCCCAGCCTGAGCGAAGCGACCAAGGAAGCCGCGCTGGCGGTGGACAAGCGCACGCTGAACTTCTGACGCGGCTTCACCGCCTCAGCAGCAACCCGAAGGGGCGGCCTGGCCGCCCCTTCCCCATTCGAGAATGCAGGTCATGACCAGCGTCACCGAGCTCTACCACCAGACCCTCACCGAGCGGGGCTACACCAGCGACCCGGCGCAGCTGCGTGCCGTGGCCGCGCTGCAGCGTTGCCAGGACGAGTGGGCGGCCTACAAGGCGCGCCGCAGCAACGCCATCACCAAGGTCCTGGTGCGCCCGCCGATCCCGCGCGGCGTCTACATGTACGGCGGGGTGGGGCGGGGCAAGAGCTTCCTGATGGATGCGTTCTTCCAGGCCGTGCCGCTGACGCGCAAGACGCGCCTGCACTTCCACGAGTTCATGCGAGAGGTGCACCGCGAGCTGCAGGACCTCAAGGGTTTGCAAAACCCGCTGGACGAGCTGGGCAAACGCATCGCCCGGCGCTACCGCCTGATCTGTTTCGACGAGTTCCATGTGGCCGACGTCACCGATGCGATGATCCTGCACCGTCTGCTGGAATCGCTGTTCGCCAACCGCGTCTCCATCGTCACCACCTCGAACTTCAAGCCCGACGAGCTCTACCCCAACGGCCTGCACCGCGACCGCATCCTGCCGGCCATCGCCCTGCTGAACCAGCAGCTCGAGGTGATCAACGTGGACAACGGCACCGACTACCGGCGGCGCACGCTGGAGCATGTGCAGCTCTACCACGCGCCCCTGGACGAGGCGGCCGACCAGGCCATGACCCAGGCCTTCGAGGAGCTGGCCGAGGCCCGCGACGAGTCACCGGTGCTCCACATCGAGCACCGCGAACTCAAGGCCCGCCGCCGGGCGGGCGGGGTGGTGTGGTTCGACTTCCAGACCTTGTGCGGCGGGCCGCGCTCGCAGAACGACTACTTGGAACTGGCCAGCCAGTTCCACACCCTGCTGTTGTCGGGCGTGCCGCAGATGCCGGTGCGCATGGCCTCAGAGGCCCGGCGCTTCACCTGGCTGGTGGACGTGCTGTACGACCGCCGGGTCAAGCTGATCATGTCGGCCGAGGTGCCGCCGGAGCAGCTGTACCTGGAAGGCCCGCTCGCGCACGAGTTCCCGCGCACGGTCTCCCGCCTGAACGAAATGCAGTCGCAGGAGTTCCTGTCGCTCGAGCGGCGGGACGTCGACACCTCGCTGACCTGAGCGGGCGGGCCCGGCTGGGCCGGCCCGCCGGCAGGCTCACTTCAGCGGCTCGAAGCGCACCAGCGCCAGCGACAGGTTGTCGCCGGTGCCGCGGGCCCGCTGACGGGCCTTGCTGATCAGCATCTCGCTGGCGTCGCGTGGGGTGAGGGCGTTGACGATGGCGCCCAATTCCTTGTTGCTCAGGTAGTGCCACAGCCCGTCGGAGCAGGCCAGCAGCGAGTCGCCTGTCTCCAGGCGCTCGATGTGCATCACCGCCGTCGGCGGGTCCTGCTGGGTGCCCAGGCAGCCGGTGAGCAGGTTGGACTGCGGGTGGGTGTTGGCCTGCGCCTCGGTGATCTTGCCTTCGTCGATCAAGCGCTGCACATAGGAGTGGTCGATCGTGCGGCGCATCAGTTCGGGGCCGCGGAAGTGGTAGACCCGCGAGTCGCCCGCATGCACCGTCCAGGCGCTGCGGTCGGGCATCACCAGGTAGGCGGCCAGCGTGCTGTGGGGCTCCTCGTCGGCGGTGATGGCCGTGAGCTTGATCATCAGGTGGGCCTCGACCACCAGCTGGCGCAGCATGGTCTCGGGGTCGTCCTCGGCCGGCGTGAACCGTTCGAAGACCTGCTTGGCGGTCAGCACCACCTGGTCGGCTGCCGTGCGACCGCCGCTCTTGCCGCCCATGCCGTCGGCGACCAGACCCAGGAGGCAGCCCGGCACCCGCGGGTGGGGCAGCACCTGCACCTGGTCCTGCTGGTAGGCGCGGTCGCCCTTGTGCAGCCCGGTGGCGGCAACGACTCGGTAGGCCTGGGCGACGGTGCTGGAGCTCATGGCCCGCAATATAAACTGTCCCACCGGGCCCGGCGCCCCTCATTGATGTCCGATGTCCGAGAACCTTCGTTCACCCCACCGCCAACTGATCGAGCTGCGCATCGAGCATGCCGACCTGGATCAGCTGATCGACCACGCCGACCCGCGTCAGGCCGGGCTGGACGAGTTCACGCTGAGGCGCCTGAAGAAGCGCCGGCTGTCCCTGCGCGACCAGATCGCCGTGCTGGAGTCCCGCCTCCAGCCCCCGGAGCCTGCCTGACTTGAGCGACGCAGACCAAGCCCTGGACGCGGCGGTGGCCCAGGCCTTCGCGGCCGATGGCCCGCTGGCCCGTGCCGACAGCCATTACCTGCCCCGCGAGGTGCAGCTGCAGATGGCGCGGGCCGTGGCGCAGGCCGTGGAGGGCCGAAGCACGCTGGTCGCCGAGGCCGGCACCGGGGTGGGCAAGACCTTTGCCTACCTGGTGCCGGTGCTGCTCAGCGGCTGCCGTACCCTGGTGAGCACCGCCACCAAGAGCCTGCAGGACCAGTTGTTCCACCGCGACCTGCCGCGGCTGCGCGATGCGCTGGGGATGCCGGTGCAGATCGCGCTGCTCAAGGGCCGGGCCAGCTACCTGTGCCGGCACCGCCTGACCCAGGCCCGCGAAGGAGCGACCTTCGCCGACCGCGCCTCGGTGCGGGCACTGTCGCGCATCGAGCAATGGGCCCAGGCGACCCGCAGCGGCGACATCAGCGAGATGGACGGGCTGGACGAGCGCTCCGAGCTGATTCCCCTGGTCACCTCCAGCCGCGACAACTGCCTGGGCGGCGAGTGCCCCGAATTCGTCGGCTGCCACCTGATGAAGGCCCGCCGCGAGGCCATGGAGGCCGATGTCGTGGTGGTCAACCACCACCTGTTCTTCGCCGACATGGCGTTGCGCGACAGCGGCGTGGCCGAGCTCCTTCCCTCGGTCGAGGTGGCGGTGTTCGACGAGGCGCACCAGATGGTCGAGGCCGGGGTGCAGTTCCTGGGCCAGACCCTGGGCACCGGCCAGCTGATGGACTTCTCGCGCGATCTGCTGGCGGCCGGGCTGCAGCACGCGCGCGGCCTGGCGCCCTGGGCCGAGCTGTCGGCGGCCTGCGAGCTGGCGGCGCGCGAGCTGCGCCTGGCGGCCGCCGGGCCGATGCTCGAGGTGCGGGCCATGGTCAAGCGACGCTGGGAGGAGGCTGCCCACGGCGACGGGCTGGGTCAGGCCCTGGACCGGGTAGGCGATACCCTGCGCCGTGCGGCAGAGGCCCTGGACGGCGTGCAGGAGGCGGCCCCGGATTTCGTGCGCCTGCTGCAGCGCGCCCGTGAGCTGGGTCAGCTCGGGCTGCGCTTTCACCGCGAGGCCGAACCGGACCATGTGCGTTGGGTGGACCTCACCCCGAACCAGGCGCGCCTGGTCGAGTCGCCATTGGACATCCGCAGCATGATGGGCGAGCAGCGCGCGGTGGGCGGCCGCGCCTGGGTGTTCACCTCGGCCACCTTGGGTGACGACGAGGGCCTGAGCTGGTTCGCCGAGGCCGCCGGGCTGGAAGACGCGCGCAAGCTGCGGGTCGGCAGCCCATTCGATTACCCGGCACATGCCCGGGTCTATGTGCCCCCGCGCTTTCCCGCACCGGGCGACGACGGTCATCTGGTGATGGTTGGCCGCGCGGCGGCGCATTGCGCCCACGCGCTGGGTGGCCGCACCTTCGTGCTCACCACCACGCTCCGTGCACTTCGCCTGGTGGCCGAGGCGCTGGAGCGCGAGCTCAAGACCCTGGAGAGCCCGCTGTCGGTGCTGGTGCAAGGGTCGGCCGCCAAGCGCACCCTGCTCGAGCGCTTCCAGCAGGGGCGCAGCGTGCTGGTCGGCTCGCAGAGCTTCTGGGAGGGCATCGACGTGCCCGGCGATGCGCTGCAATGCGTGATGATCGACAAGCTGCCGTTCCCGCCACCCAACGACCCGCTGGTCGAGGCCCGGGTGCGCCAGCTCAAATCCCAGGGCCGCGATGCCTTCAACGACTATTTCGTTGCCGAGGCGGCCATTGCGCTCAAGCAGGGGGCGGGTCGTCTGATCCGCACCGAGTCCGACAAGGGGCTGCTGGTGTTGTGCGACACGCGGCTGCTCGAGAAGCGCTACGGCGGGCGGCTGCTGCGCGCGCTGCCGCCCATGACAGCGCTGGACAACGGCGAAGCCGCCCTGGCCTGGCTGCGCGAGCTGGCCCGGGACCACGAGGCGGGCGGGGCTCCGGCCTGACGGGCGACGGGGCAGGAAAAAGGCCGCCCGGGGGCGGCCTGGTCAGGGGCAGGGTGGGGCGAGGCCTCACCAGGGGCGCCACCAGGGCTTCTCGGCGGCGGCCACCTGGCCAGTGACGTAGGGGCTGTCCGGGAAGCTGGCCTTGAGCACGCGCATCGCGTCGTCGCGCAGCGTGGTCAGGCCCAGGCGGTCGTAGGCCTGGGTCATGATGTGCAACGCTTCCTCGCCGGCGGGCGCCTGCGGGTAGCTCTGGACGGCCGCCTGGGCGCGGTTGACCGCGGCCACCAGGGCGCCGCGGCGCAGGTAGTAGCGGGCCACGTGGACCTCGTACTCGGCCAGGGCGTTGACGATGTAGTCCATCCGCACCCGTGCGTCCTCGGCGTAGCGCGACTCGGGGAACTGGTCGGTCAGCTGCTTGAAGGACTGGTAGGCCTCCCGCGAGGCCTGCTGGTCGCGCTCGGACAGGCTCTGGCCGGCCAGGAAGCCGAACAGGCCCAGGTTGTCGTTGAAGTTCACCAGGCCGCGCAGGTACAGCGCGTAGTCCAGGCCGAGGCTGGACGGGTTGACCTTGATGAAGCGGTCCAGCGTCGAGAGGGCCTGAGCCTTCTCGTTGGTCTTCCAGTAGGCGAAGGCCAGGTCCAGGCTGGCCTGCTGGGCCAACAGGGTGCCGGCGGCGCGACCTTCGACGCGTTCAAGCGTCTTGATCGCGGTGTCCCAGGCGCCCGAAGACATGTCGTCCTTGGCGTCTGCATACAATTTCTCGGCAGAGACCTTCGGGTCGTCCTCCTTCGGCGTCGAGGTGCAGGCGGCCAGGGTCACGAGGACGGCGGCCGCGAGGACCCGCGCGAGACCGCGCGGCGAGGGGACGAGGGTCATGGATGGCAGGGGCGCCCGGAAGCGGCGCCGCATAGCAGCAGTGAGGCGACGATTATATGGGGGCCACCCTGGACGATGACGAGGCCGCGGCCGTGACCGAGGCTGCCGAGGCCGATGGTGGCGCCACCGCGGAGGCCGAGTGCCGCGAGCGACGTGTCGATGCGGAGCTGATGGGCCTTCGCCTGGACAAGGCGCTGACACTGCTGGCCCCCGAGTTTTCCCGCAGCCACCTGCAGGGCCTGATCGAGGCCGGCCACGTGCGTCTGGACGGGCTGGTGTCCGGCACCGCCTCGCGCAAGCTGCGTGCGGGCCAGTTGCTGGCGGTCGATCTGGTGCCGCCGGCCGAGAGCCGGGCCTTCGTGCCGCAGGACCTGCCTCTGGAGGTGCTGTTCGAAGATGAGCATCTGCTGGTGGTGAACAAGGCCGCAGGGATGGTGGTGCACCCGGCCGCGGGCAACTGGTCGGGCACGCTGCTGAATGCGGTGCTGTGGCGCGACCCGGCGGCGGCTCAATTGCCACGGGCGGGCATCGTGCACCGCCTGGACAAGGACACCTCCGGCGTCATGGTGGTCGGGCGCAGCCTGCCGGCCGTCACCGCGCTGGTGCGCGACATCGCCGCCCGGGTGGTCAAGCGCCGCTACCTGGCCCTGGCCCATGGGGATGTGGGCGCCGAGCCGTTCACGGTGGAGGCGCCGGTGGGGCGTGATCCGGGCCTGCGCACCCGCATGGCGGTGGTGGCCTCGGGCAAGCCGGCCCGCACCGATGTCACGCCGGTGGCCACGCGCGGCGCGGTCAGCGCGGTGCGTTGCGCACTGCACACCGGCCGTACCCATCAGATCCGGGTCCATCTGGCCCACGAGGGGCATCCGCTGCTGGCGGATGTGCTGTACGGGGGGCGGGCCGCCCTGGGCATGGCCCGGCAGGCCCTGCATGCCACCGAGCTGGCGTTCGACCACCCGGTCACCCGCGAGCCCTTGCGTTTCGAGTGCCCGCCACCCGCCGATTTCGCCGCCGCCTGGGCCCGTGTGGCGGGGGACTGACGCCTGGTCGGTGCGGCGCTGGACGCTGTCCCGTCCTGACGCGCTACAATACCGTGCAGGCCCGACAGGCCTGCCCACGCCGGGTGATGCCCAGCGACGCGCCAAGGCGCTCGCGTGAAGACGTCGCATCACCCCGAGGCTGACAGCCCGCTCCCCCGGTCATCTCCCTGGGCCACCCCGGCCAGGGCTTGGGCCGCCGGACGCCGGCTCCGGACGAACGCTGCGCCGAGGCCCTAGCCGGCGCACCAGACACGTGTTCATGAATACACAGGATGCCAAGCGCGTTCTAGAGACGGCGCTCATCTGCGCCAGCCAGCCGCTGCCGCTGCGCGATCTGCGCGCGCTCTTCAATGACCAGCTCGCCCCGGACACCCTGCGGGCGCTGCTGGACGAGCTCGTCCGCGATTGGGATGGGCGCGGGGTCGAGCTGGTGGCGCTGGCCAGCGGCTGGCGTTTCCAGAGCCGCCCCGAGATGCGCGAATACCTGGACCGGCTCAACCCCGAGAAACCGCCGCGCTACTCGCGTGCCGTGCTCGAGACCCTGGCCATCATCGCCTACCGCCAGCCGGTCACCCGCGGCGACATCGAGGACATCCGCGGCGTGGTGGTCTCCAGCCAGATCGTCAAGCAGCTCGAGGACCGCAATTGGATCGAGGTGATCGGGCACCGTGACGGCCCCGGCCGCCCGTCGCTCTACGCGACCACGCGCCAGTTTCTGGACGACCTGGGGCTGGACAGCCTGGACCGTTTGCCGGCTCTGGACGGCGCAGGCTCGGCCGAAGCGCTCGCCCGTCTGGGCGGTGAGCAGGTCGACCTGCTGGGCGACCAGGCCGAGCTGCCCCTGGAGCCGCTCGACACCGCCGATGAGCCGTCCGCCGTCGGCGGCGATGTCACCACCGACGACGAACCGGCGCCCTCGGCGCCTGCCGACCCCTCCGACACCCTGCCGCTGCCAGTCGATGCCGACCTGGCGCCTCCGTTGAATTCCCCGGTGCACGAAGACACCGAACAGCCCACGGCCACCACGCCGAAGGACGACCACACGCCATGAGCCAAGACGCCCAACAACCCGACGAGCAGAGCCCCGCACCGGAAGGCACCGACGCGCCCAAGCCGCGCCGCCGTGTCCGCACCGCCAAGCCGGTGGCCGTGGCGGTCGAGACCGAGCCGAAGAGCGCGGCGCCGGCCGATGCGCCCGGCGCGGAGCCCGAGGCCGTGAAGCCGGCGCGGGCGCCGCGCAAGCGCACCCCCAAGGCGGTGGCGGCCGAGGTGGCCGAGGTGGCCGAGGTGGCCGAGGCCCCGGTCGCGGCGGCCGCTCCGGCCGAGGTGCCGGCGGCGCCGATCGAGCCCGCCGCCCCTGTGCAGGTGACGGCCGATGCCGCGGCTGCCGGCCCCGAAGGGGCTGTGGGCGCGGACGGCGAAGGGGATGCGGACGGCGAGGGTGGTCGCCGTGGCCGCAACCGCCGCCGTGGCCGCCGTGGCCGTCGTGGGGAAGAGGGCGCCGAGGCCGGTGGCGACGAGGTCGCGGCCGCGCCGGCGCTGCCCGCTGCGCCCGTCGAGGCGGCGGTCGATTCCGGCGAGGTCTTCGCCAGCCTGCTGGCCGGCGACTTTGACGACGGCGACGACGAGGTCGTCGCGGCCGTTGCCGCTGACGCTGCGGCGGAGCCCGAAGGCGACGACAAGCGCGTGCTGGCACCGGACGTTGACGCGCCCAAGCTGCACAAGGTGCTGGCCCAATCGGGTGTCGGCTCCCGGCGCGACATGGAGCAGGCCATCGAGGACGGCCGCGTCCAGGTCAACGGCGAGGCGGCCCATGTGGGCATGCGCATCTCGTTCGGCGACCGCATCACGCTCGACGGCAAGCCGGTGAAGGTGCGCATCGCCCCGCCGCCGGCCCGCATCATCGCCTACCACAAGCCGGTTGGCGAAGTGGTCTCGCTGGACGATCCCCAGCAGCGCCCCACCGTGTTCCGCCGCCTGCCGCGCCTGCTGCACGGCAAGTGGCAGTCGGTGGGCCGCCTGGACATCAACACCGAGGGCCTGCTGCTGTTCACCACCTCGGGTGACCTGGCCAACAAGCTGATGCACCCGCGCTTCGGCGTCGAGCGCGAATATGCGGTTCGCGTGCTGGGCAGCCTCGAGAAGGAAGCCCGCGAGCGCCTGCTGTCCGGCGTCGACGTCGAAGGCCAGACCGCTTCCTTCAAGTCGGTGGAAGACGGCGGTGGCGAGGGCGTGAACCACTGGTACCGCGTGGTCATCACCGAAGGCCGAAACCGCGAGGTCCGCAAGCTGTTCGACGCCGTCGGCCTGACCGTCAGCCGCCTGATCCGCATCCGTTACGGCAGCGTCGTGCTGCCGCGCGGCCTCAAGCGTGGCGCCTGGGTTGACCTGTCCGGTGACGACCTGAAGACGCTGCGCCGCCTGACCGATCAGCCGCAGCGCCGCGACACCGGCAAGCCGGCACCGCGCACCCAGGAGGCCAAGCGAGGCCTGGGCCCGCGCGAGGAGCGCGGCCAAGGTTCGCGCGACGACCGCGCGCAGGCGCCGCGCGAAGGCCGCGGCCAAGGGCCCCGTGACGGGCGGAGCCAGGGTCCTCGCGACGAGCGCGGGCCCAAGCCCGTGCGTGACGAGAAGCCGCGCCGCCAGCGCGAAGAGCGTGCCGCCGGTGGTCTGGAAGACCGCGAGCCGGGCGATCCCAGTCGCATTCCCAATCCGCTGCAGCAGACCTACGACCGCCGTCAGGTGCAGCGCGAGCGCCAGGGGTCGCGGGACATCGACTACGAGAACTTCATCCCGAACCCGCTGCAGCAGACCTACGACAAGCGCTTCGTCCAGGGTGACCGCGGCCTCGGCGGCGGCAAGCGCGGCGGCAAGGGCGGCGGCGGCGGTGGAGCCGGTGGCCAGCCCGATCCGATGCGCACCTCGGTGGGCTACATCGGCGCTGACGCCTTCGCCAAGAAGATGCAGGGCCGTGGCGGCGGTGGCGGTGGCGGCGGTGGCCGCCGTGGCGGCCGCCGCTGAGCAATCGCCCGGTGTCACCGGGCGCGACTAGAATCAGAGGCTTTGCCTCGTCATCAGCGTCGTCGCGACACGTGACGACGCGCCAACCCAAACCCAGGAGCCACCATGGCCATCGAACGTACCCTCTCGATCATCAAGCCCGACGCCGTCGCCAAGAACGTGATCGGCCAGATCTACTCGCGCTTCGAAGGCGCCGGCCTGAAGATCGCCGCTGCCAAGTTCGTGCACCTGTCGCGCGCCGAAGCCGAACAGTTCTACGCCGTCCATGCCGCCCGTCCCTTCTTCAAGGACCTGGTCGACTTCATGGTCTCGGGCCCGGTCATGATCCAGGTCCTGGAAGGCGAGAACGCCATCCTGAAGAACCGTGAGCTGATGGGCGCCACCGACCCGAAGAAGGCCGAGAAGGGCACCATCCGCGCCGACTTCGCCGACTCGATCGACGCCAACGCCGTCCACGGTTCGGACGCCGCCGAGACCGCCGCGGTCGAAGTGTCGTTCTTCTTCCCCGGTCTGAACGTCTACAAGCGCTGATCGGGCGCGGCGCGGAAGCTGATGTGAGCAAGGTCAACCTGCTCGATTTCGACCTCGACGGCCTCGCGGCGTACTGCGAAGGCCTCGGGGAGAAGCGTTTCCGCGCGGTCCAGCTGTTCCGCTGGATCCACCAGAAGGGCGCGGCTGACTTCTCCGCGATGTCCGATCTGGCCAAGTCGCTGCGCGGCAAGCTGGAGGGCATCGCCGAGATCCGGCCGCTGCCGGTGATCTCCGAACACGTCTCGTCGGATGGCACGATCAAGTGGCTGTTCGATGTCGGAGGCGGCAATGCCGTCGAGACCGTCTTCATTCCCGAGGACGACCGCGGCACGCTCTGCGTGTCGTCCCAGGCCGGGTGCGCGGTGGGCTGCCGTTTCTGCTCCACCGGTCACCAAGGCTTTTCGCGCAACCTGGCCACCGGCGAGATCCTGGCCCAGCTCTGGCTGGCCGAGCACCGCCTGCGCCAGCGCCTGGCCCTGCCTGCCGGCGAGCGCGCGATCACCAACGTGGTCATGATGGGCATGGGCGAGCCCCTGCAGAACTACGGCGCCCTGGTGCCGGCGCTGCGGGTGATGCTCGACGACCATGGTTACGGCCTGTCGCGCCGCCGGGTGACGGTGTCCACCTCCGGCGTGGTGCCGATGATGGACCGCCTGCGCGAGGACGTGCCGGTGGCCCTGGCCGTGTCGCTGCATGCGCCCAACGATCCCCTGCGCGACGAGCTGGTCCCCCTCAACCGCAAATACCCGCTGGCCGAGTTGATGGCCGCTTGTCAGCGCTACCTGGAGGCGGCGCCGCGCGACTTCATCACCTTCGAGTACTGCATGCTCGATGGGGTCAACGACAGCGACGCCCATGCGCGCGAATTGCTGGCCCTGGTCCACGGCCGTGGGGCCAGCCGCGTGCCCTGCAAGTTCAACCTGATCCCGTTCAACCCCTTCCCCGCCTCCGGCCTGCATCGCTCACCGCGCGAACGCGTCAGCGCCTTCGCCAAGGTGCTGCAGGACGCCGGCGTCGTCACCACCGTGCGAAAGACCCGGGGTGATGACATCGATGCCGCCTGCGGGCAGCTGGCGGGCGAAGTCCAGGACCGCACCCGTGCCTCCGAGCGCATGAAGCGCCTGCCCGTGCGTGTGGTCGCCGCCGATTCCTCTGACACCGGGGTGGCCTCGGCCGCCGGGAGCCCGAAGCATGTCGATCCGCGCTGAACGATCCGTGGCCCGTCTGGCGGCCTTCGGGCTGGCCTGCTTGCTGGGCGCCGGCCTCATCGGCTGCAGTTCCAGCCCGACCACGCGCGCGCCGGAGCCGGTGCCTGAACAGCCCGCCAAGGCCGACATCCCCCGCCTCGTGCAGGCCCGGATCGAGCTCGCCACCGCGTACTTCAGCCGCGGTCAGAACAGCACCGCCCTCGAGGAAATCAACGCCGCCCTCCAGGCCGATCCAAGCCAGGTGTCGTCCTACGGCCTGCGCGGACTGATCCAGGCGGCCATGGGGGACGTCTCCCGGGCCGAGCAGAGCTTCCAGCAGGGGCTGCGCCTGTCCTCGCGCGACCCCGACCTGCTGCACAACTATGGCTGGGTGCTGTGTCAGGACCGGCGCTACGCCGAGGCGGACCAGCAATTCGCCTTGGCCTCCCAGGTGCCCGGCTACCGCGATGTGGCCCGCACCCTGCTGGCGCAGGGCATCTGCCAGGCCCGTAGCCAGCGCCTGCCCGAGGCCGAGCGGACGCTGGCCCGGGCCTACGAACTGGATCCGGCCAGCCCGGCCGCAGGCATCAACCTGGCCGAGGTCCTGTTCCGCCGCGGCGAACATGAGCGGGCCCGCTTCTACGTCCGCCGGGTGAACTCGGTGGACGAGCAGGTGACCGCGGCCTCGCTGTGGCTGGCCCTGCGGGTGGAACGTTCCCTGGGGCAGACGGCCCAGGTCCAGACCCTGGCTGGGCAATTGCGCAGCCGTTTCCCTCAATCGGTGGAGGCCCAGTTGCTGGAGCGCGGGCGTTTCGATGACTGAATCACGAGAGGCCGCTGACACGGTGCCTCAGGCGGCCAGCGCCGGTGCGCTGCTGAAGGCGGCCCGCCAGGCCCAGGGCCTGCACATCGCGGCCCTGGCCGCCCAACTCAAGGTGTCGCCACGCAAGCTGGAGGCCCTCGAGGCCGATCGCCACGACGAGCTCCAGGGCCCGACGTTCGTGCGTGCGCTGGCCTTGGCCGCCTGCCGCACCTTGCGCATCGACGCGGGGCCGGTGCTGGCCTTGCTGCCCACGGCGGCCGCCGACAGCCTGGGCGACCTTGGCGGCGGGCTGAACGAGCCCTTCCGTGAGCGCAGCCAGCGCCGGGAGCCGATCGCCGAGACCCTGGGTGGCAGCCGCTGGGTGCTGCCCGTGGTCGGGACCCTGCTGTTCGGGGCGGCCCTGCTGTGGTGGTGGCCCCGAGGCGGCGTGTCGGTGGGCTGGCCCACCGAAGTCGCCGCGTCCGCATCCTCGCCAGCGGCCGAGGCGAGCGCCGCTCCGGCACTGATGGCTTCGAGCGCCGCTCCGGCGCTGATGGCCTCAAGCGCCGCTCCGGCGCCGGTGGCGGCCTCCGCCACACCGGTCGTCAGCGTCGCCGCTTCGGCTCCGCCAGCCGCGCCAGCCCTTCCTGGCCCTGACCATCTTCTGCAGCTGCGCGTCCAGGCAGCCTCCTGGGTGGAGGTGACCGATGGGGCGGGGCAGCCCCTGATCTCGCGCACCTTGCAGCCCGGAGAATCCGTGGACCTCGACGGGGCCTTGCCTCTGCGTGTCAAGATCGGCAATGTCTCGGCCACCGAGGTGCGCCTGCGTGGCCAGGTGCTGGACCTTGGCAGCGCCACCCGCGACAACGTCGCCCGACTTGAACTGAAGTGAACTTCCCCATGAGCGACCTCCACGACCAGCCCATGGCGCAGGCCCAGCCGGCCGCGCGCCGCAGCCGCCAGGCCCGCGTGGTATGGGGAGACCGGGTCGTCACCGTCGGCGGCGACGCGCCGGTGCGCGTGCAGTCCATGACCAACACCGACACGGTAGACGTCATCGGCACGGCGATCCAGGTCAAGGAGCTCGCCATCGCCGGCTCGGAGATGGTGCGCATCACCGTCAACACGCCCGAGGCCGCCGACGCCGTGCCCGCGATCCGCGAGCAGCTGGACCGCATGGGCATCGACGTGCCGCTGGTGGGCGACTTCCACTACAACGGCCACCGCCTGCTGACCGAGCACCCGGCCTGTGCCGAGGCCTTGTCCAAATACCGGATCAACCCCGGCAACGTGGGCAAGGGCGAGAAGCGCGACCGCCAGTTCGGCCAGATGATCGAGGCCGCCTGCCGCTGGAACAAGGCGGTGCGCATCGGCGTGAACTGGGGCAGCCTGGACCAGGAACTGCTGGCGCGCATGATGGACGACAACTCGCGCCGGGCCCAGCCCTGGGACGCGAAGCAGGTGATGTACCAGGCGCTGGTGCAGTCGGCGCTTCAGTCGGCCGAGGCCGCCCGCGAGATCGGCCTGGACCCGAACCAGATCATCATCAGCTGCAAGGTCAGCGGCGTGCAGGACCTGATCTCGGTCTACCAGGGCCTGTCCCAGCGCTGCGATTACGCCCTGCACCTGGGCCTGACCGAGGCCGGCATGGGCACCAAGGGCACGGTGGCCTCCGCTGCCGCTCTGTCGGTGCTGCTCCAGCAGGGGATCGGCGACACCATCCGGGTGTCCCTCACACCCCAGCCCGGCGAGGCCCGCACCCAGGAGGTGGTGGTCGCGCTCGAGATCCTGCAAGCCCTGGGCCTTCGCAACTTCAACCCCAGCGTCACCGCTTGCCCCGGCTGTGGCCGCACCACCAGCACCACCTTCCAGGAACTGGCCAAGGAGATTGATGATTTCCTGCGGGCACAGATGCCGGTCTGGCGCAGCCAGTACGCGGGCGTCGAGAACCTGAAGGTGGCGGTGATGGGTTGCATCGTCAACGGCCCGGGCGAGAGCAAGCACGCGGACATCGGCATCAGCCTGCCCGGCACCGGAGAGGCCCCCGCAGCGCCGGTGTTCATCGACGGCGAGAAGGCCATGACGCTGCGCGGGGACCGCATCGCCGCAGAGTTCCATGCCATCGTCGAGCAGTACATCCAGAAGCGCTTCGGCCACCCGTCGGCCTGAGGCCAGCGTCCCTGAATCCACCACGGGCGCATCAGGCGCCCTTTTTTGCACATGAGCGATCAACTCAAGGCCGTCAAGGGCATGAACGACATCCTGCCGCCGGTTTCGGCGCGCTGGGAATGGTTCGAGGAGACCGTGCGGGCACTGATGCGCCGCCACGGCTACCAGAACGTCCGCACCCCGATCGTCGAGCCCACGCCGCTGTTCGTGCGCGGACTGGGCGAGGTGACCGACATCGTCGAGAAGGAGATGTACTCCTTCGAGGACAAGCTCAATGGTGACCTGCTGACCCTGCGCCCCGAGGGCACTGCCGGTGTGGTCCGCGCGGTCAACGAGCACTCGATGCTCTACGACGGCGGCAAGCGCCTGTTCTACATCGGCGCCATGTTCCGCCACGAGCGGCCGCAGAAGGGCCGTTACCGCCAGTTCCACCAGGTCGGGGTCGAGGCGCTCGGCTTCCCGGGCCCTGACGTGGACGCCGAGGTGATCCTGATGGCCCGCGCGCTGTGGCGCGATCTGGGCCTGACCGATGTGCGCCTGGAGCTCAACAGCCTGGGCCAGCCCGAGGAGCGCAAGGCGCACCGCGCGGCCCTGATCGCCCACTTCGAGGCCCATGCCGACCAGCTCGACGAGGACGCCCGTCGCCGCCTGCACAGCAACCCGCTGCGCATCCTTGACACCAAGAACCCCGCGATGCAGTCGGTGGTCGAGGCTGCCCCCAAGCTGATGGACTTCCTGGGTGAGGCCTCGCTGAGCCACCTGGCCTCGGTGAAGGCGGCACTGGACGCGGTGGGCCAGCCCTACACGATCAATCCGCGCCTGGTGCGTGGCATGGACTACTACAACCTCACGGTGTTCGAGTGGGTCACCGACCGCCTGGGCTCCCAGGGCACCGTCTGCGGCGGCGGCCGCTACGACGGCCTGATCGAGCAGATCGGCGGCAAGCCGGCGCCTGCCGTCGGCTGGGGCCTGGGGATCGAGCGCGTGCTGGCGCTGCTGGAAGAGTCCGGCGTGCCGGTGCCGGTGCCCCAACCCGACGCTTATGCGGTCATTCCCGACGCCGCGGCGCTGCCCGTGGCGGTCCGCACCGTCGACGACCTGCGCGCCGCGGGCGTCAGCGTGGTCATGCATGCCGCAGGCAAGGACGGGCAGGGCAGTTTCAAGTCGCAGTTCAAGAAGGCGGACGCCAGCGGTGCCCGCCACGCGCTGATCTTCGGTGGTGACGAGCTGGCGGCAGGGCAAGTCGCCCTCAAGCCCCTGCGCGACGCCGCGCAGTCGCAGCAGCTGTTGCCCCTGGCCGATGTCGCGTCCTGGGCGGCTCGCCTGCTGCCAGGCGCGGGCAACGCATAATCGACGACTCCAGGCGCCCACCGCTCGACCGAGGGCGGGCTCCCCAGCACACCAACCAACGCACGCATGGCAAGCAATCTCGATCTCCAGGAACAGGAACAGCTCGACGAGCTGAAGGCCTTCTGGAAGCAACACGGCAACCTGATCACCTGGGCGCTGACGCTGGTGCTGGCGGGTTTCGCCGCCTACAACGGCTGGAACTGGTGGCAAGGCAAGCAGGCCGTGGGCGCGGCGGCGATGTTCGCCGAGCTGGAATCGGCCGCGGCCTCCGGTGACGCCGAGCGCACCAGTCGCATCTTCAAGGACCTCCAGGACCGCTACGCCCGCACCACCATGGCGGAGCAGGGCGCCCTGCTGGCGGCCCGCGTGCAGGCCGACAAGGGCCAGGCCGACGCCGCCGCGGCCACGCTGGGCTGGCTGGCCGAGCACGCCGGTGACAAGGGCCTGGGCCCGGTCGCGCGCCTGCGCCTGGCGGGCCTGCTGCTGGACAAGCAGGCTTACGACGACGCGCTCAAGCAGTTGGACGCCATCACCGCCGAGGACTTCAAGGCGCTGGCGGCCGACCGCCGTGGTGACGTGCTGGCCGCTCAGGGCAAGAAGGCCGAGGCCGGTGCCGCCTGGCAGCAGGCCTGGAAGGGCCTGCCGGAGAGCCAGGAATACCGCCGTGTGGTCGAGGCCAAGCTCAACACGCTGGGCCAGACCCCCGCCGCGGCGGCCGCCGCCTCCGGAGCCTCGCAATGAGCGCCGCCCGTCAGTTGAAGGCCAAGGGCCCGTGGCTGGCCGCCGCGGTCGCGGCCGCGCTGCTCACCGGTTGCGCCGCGGACAAGCCCAAGCCGGCCGAGCTGCAGGCGGTCACTGCCAAGATCGCGGGTCGCCAGGTCTGGTCGGCGTCGATCGGTTCGGTGGGGTTCCCGATGCAGCCCACCCTTCGTGGCGATCGCCTGGTCGTGGCCGCCGATGACGGCACGGTGGCCGCACTGGACACCGCCAATGGCCGCGAGGCCTGGCGCGCCCAGGTCGGCGCCCGTCTGTCGGCTGGCGTGGGAAGCGATGGCCGCTTCAGTGCGGTCGTGACCCGCGACAACGAACTCGTCGTGCTCGAGGGCGCCGAGGTGCGTTGGCGCCAGAAGATCGACACCGCCGTCGTCACCGCACCGCTGGTGGCTGGTGAGCGGGTCTTCGTGCTGGGCGTGGACCGCACCGCGCAGGCTTTCGACGCACTCGATGGTCGACGCCTGTGGGTGTACCGCCGGCCGGGCGACGCGCTGCTGCTGTCGCAGCCGGGCGTCCTGACCGCCTACCGCGACACCTTGCTGGTGGGGCAGGGCGGCCGCCTGGTCGGCCTGGACCCGACCCGTGGCAGCCTGCGCTGGGACGTGCCGGTGGCCACCCCGCGCGGCACCAACGAGGTGGAGCGACTGGCCGACCTGGTCGGGCCGGCCACGCGGCAGGATGCGTCGTTCTGTGTGCGCGCCTTCCAGAATGCCGTCGGTTGCGTGGACGCGCAGCGCGGTGCGCTGCAATGGACCCAGAACACCGGCGGAGTGCAGGCCGTGGGCGGTGATGCCGGTCTGCTGGTCGGTGGCGACGCCAGCGACCGCCTGACTGCCCGCCAGCGCGCCAACGGCGGACTGGCCTGGTCGTCCGACCTGCTGCTCAACCGCGGCCTGAGCGCCCCGGTGGTGGTGGGCCCGACCGTGGTGGTCGGGGATTTCGAGGGGCAGATGCACTTCCTGTCGCGTGAGGACGGCCAGCCCCTGCTGCGCCTGCCCACCGATGGCTCGCGCATCGTCTCGGCGCCGGTGTTGTCCGGCACCACGCTGATGGTGGTGACGGCCCGCGGCGGCGTGTTCGCCTTCCGTCCCGAGTGATTGAAAGGCCGGTCCCCGCGTGAAGCCCGTCATCGCCCTGGTCGGACGCCCCAATGTGGGCAAGTCGACCCTCTTCAACCGGCTCACCAAGAGCCGCGACGCCATCGTCGCCGACTTCGCCGGCCTGACCCGCGACCGCCACTACGGTGACGGTCGCCTGGGCTCGCGCAGGTTCATCGTCATCGACACCGGTGGCTTCGAGCCCGACAGCACCACCGGCATCGTCAAGGAAATGGCCCGCCAGACCCGGCAGGCCGTCGCCGAGGCCGATGCCGTCGTGTTCGTCACTGATGTCCGCAGCGGTCTGTCTGCCCAGGATGCGGACATCGCCCGCTACCTGCGCCAAGCCAACAAGCAGGTCTTCCTGGCGGTCAACAAGGCCGAGGGCATGCAGGAATCGCCGCTGCTGGCCGAGTTCCATGAACTCGGCCTGGGCGAGCCGCACCCGATCTCCGCCGCCCACGGCCAAGGCATCCGCAGCCTGCTCGAGGCGGTGCTGGAGCCCTTTGGCGAGGACGACGAAGACGCCGAGGACGACGAGAACGCGCCGGTGCGTCTGGCGGTGGCGGGTCGGCCCAACGTCGGCAAGTCCACGCTGATCAACACCTGGCTGGGTGAGGAGCGCCTGATCGCCTTCGACATGCCCGGCACCACCCGCGACGCGATCCACGTGCCTTTCGAGCGCGACGGTCGCCGCTACGAACTGATCGACACCGCCGGTCTGCGCCGCAAGGGCAAGGTCTTCGAGGCGATCGAGAAGTTCTCGGTGGTCAAGACCCTGCAGGCCATCGCCGACGCGAACGTGGTGGTCCTGATGATCGACGCCACCCAGGGCGTCAGCGAGCAGGACGCGCACATTGCCGGCTACGTGCTGGAATCGGGCCGCGCGGTGGTCATCGCGATCAACAAGTGGGATGCGATTGACAGCTACCAGCGGCAATTGCTGGACCGCTCGATCGAGTCCCGCCTGGCGTTCCTGAAGTTCGCGCCCCTGGTCAACATCTCGGCGCTCAAGCGCCAGGGCATCGGGCCGCTCTGGAAGGCCATCGGCGACGCCCACGCGTCGGCCACCTGCAAGATGCCCACGCCGGTGTTGACGCGCCTGCTGCACGAGGCCGTCGAGCACCAAGCCCCCAAGCGCGCCGGTGCCAGCCGCCCCAAGTTGCGCTACGCCCACCAGGGCGGCATGAACCCGCCGATCATCGTGATCCACGGCAACTCGCTGGAACACGTGACCGACGCCTACAAGCGCTACCTCGAGGGCCGCTTCCGCGAGCATTTCCGTCTGGTGGGCACGCCGCTGCGCATCGACATGAAGCACTCGGACAACCCGTTCATCGACGGCAAACGCTGAGGCCGTCAGGCACGGAACTCATCAAGCCCTTGCGGGTCATAGGATGGCGTGCCCCTGTGATAAGGTGCAGGCTTCCAACACACTCTTCCAACACGGAGTCAATATCGTGAGCAACAAAGGGCAACTCCTACAAGACCCGTTCCTGAACCTGCTGCGCAAGGAGCACGTTCCGGTGTCGATCTACCTGGTCAACGGCATCAAGCTGCAGGGTCATATCGAGTCCTTCGACCAGTACGTCGTGCTGCTGCGCAACACCGTCACCCAGATGGTCTACAAGCACGCGATCTCCACCGTGGTCCCGGGCCGCGCCGTGAATTTCCACGCCGCCGAGCCTGCCGAGGGGCACTGAGCCCCTGAGCGGCCCCGTCGTTCCGGCGGGCGCCGCCCCTTTCCTCCATACACAAAGCCTTGAGCGCAGCCGCCCACGACACGATGGCCGATGCGGCGACGACGCGCACGGTGCTCGTCGGCGTCGACCTCGGCTCTGGATCCTCTTTCGACCCCACCCTCGACGAACTCCAGCTGCTGGCCGAGTCGGCGGGGGACGTGACCGTCGCCAAGGTCACGGCCAAGCGGCGCTCGCCCGACCCCGCGCTGTTCGTTGGTTCAGGCAAGGCGGACGAGATCAAGGAACTGGTGCTGGCCCATGCGGCGCACGGCGTCATCTTTGACCAGGCCCTGTCGCCCGCCCAGCAACGCAACCTCGAGCGCCACCTGGGTGTGCCCGTGGCCGACCGCACCGCGCTGATCCTCGAGATCTTCGCCCAGCGGGCCCAGAGCCACGAGGGCAAGCTTCAGGTCGAGCTGGCCCGTCTGCAGTACATCTCCACGCGCCTGGTCCGGCGTTGGACCCACCTGGAGCGCCAGCGGGGTGGCGTGGGCCACCGTGGAGGCCCGGGCGAGGCCCAGATCGAGCTGGACCGCCGCATGATCGGTGACCGCATCAAGCAGGTGAAAGAGCGCCTCGAGAAGGTCAAGCGCCAGCGCGGCACCCAGCGCCGGGCCCGGGAGCGCAGCGGCACCTACCGCGTCTCTTTGGTCGGCTACACCAACGCGGGCAAGTCCACGCTGTTCAACGCCCTGACCAAGGCGCGCGCCTACGCGGCGGATCAGTTGTTCGCCACCCTGGACACCACCACCCGGTCGCTCTACCTGGGCGAGGCCGGGCGCTCGGTGTCGCTTTCCGACACCGTCGGCTTCATCCGCGACCTGCCGCACAAGCTGGTCGAGGCCTTCCAGGCGACCCTGCAGGAAGCCGCCGATGCAGACCTGCTGCTGCACGTGGTCGATGCCGCCAGTCCGTTGCTGGCGGAGCAGCGCGTCGAGGTCGACCGCGTGTTGGCCGAGATCGGCGTCGAGGGCATTCCGCAGGTGCTGGTCTACAACAAGACCGACCTGCTCGAGCGCAGCCAGCAGCCGCGCGCCCTGCGCGACGAGATCGAAGTGGCGCCCGGTGTGCGGGTGACCCGTGTCTTCATCAGTGCCCGCAGCGGGGCCGGCCTCGACGTCTTGCGTCAGGTGCTGGCTGAGCATGCGGCCCCACCTCCTCCAGCCGATGCCCCGGACAGCGCCACCACGCTGCCCGATGGCTCCCCGATCCCCGGCTTTCACCCGTCCCATCCCTGAACCCCGGATCACGACATGAGACCCCTTTCGACGAGCCCCGTGCCTTTCGGAGCCCGCCTGCGTGCCGCGTCGGCGGCCGCATCGGCCTTGTGTGGCGGCGCCTGGCGGCGCCTGGCCGGCGGCACCCTGGTGCTGAACAACGGTCGCAACGATGGTCCGCCCGACCTTGACGAGCTCTGGCGCGACTTCAACCGCAAGCTTTCGGGCATGTTCGGCGGGCCCAAGGGCCCCACGGGCTCGCCTCAGGACGACGGCCCGGGCTTCCAGCCCGACATGAAGGGGGCCGGCATCGGCGTCGGCCTGATCGCCGGTGTCGTCGCCCTCATCTGGGCGGGCAGTGGCGTCTTCATCGTCCAGGAAGGTGAGCAGGCGGTGGTCACCACCTTCGGCAAGTACACCCACACCGCCGGCGCCGGCATCCAGTGGCGCATGCCGTACCCGATCCAGGCCCACGAGACCGTGCGCGTGACCCAGCTGCGTTCGGTGGACATCGGCCGCAACTCGGTGGTGCCGGCGACCGGATTGCGTGATTCGTCGATGCTCACCCAGGACGAGAACATCGTCGACATCCGCTTCACGGTCCAGTTCCGTCTCAAGGATGCCCGCGCCTTCCTGTTCGAGAACAGCAACCCCGAGGAAGCCGTGGTGCAGGCCTCGGAGTCCGCGGTGCGCGAGATCGTGGGCCGCAGCAAGGTGGACTCGGTGCTGTATGAGCGCCGTGACGCGATCGCGGCGGACCTGGTCAAGTCGATCCAGCAGCAGCTCGACCGCCTGAACGCCGGTGTGGCCGTGTCCAACGTCAACCTGCAGAGCGTGCAGGTGCCCGAGCAGGTGCAGGCGGCGTTCGACGACGCAGTCAAGGCGGGCGCCGATCGTGACCGCTTCAAGAACGAAGGCCAGGCCTACGCTTCTGACGTCATTCCCAAGGCCCAGGGCACCGCGGCGCGCCTGCGCCAGGAGTCGGAGGGTTACAAGGGCCGCGTCGTCGCGCAGGCCGAGGGTGACGCCCAGCGCTTCTCCGCGGTGCTGACCGAGTACCAGAAGGCGCCGACTGTCACCCGTGACCGCCTCTACATCGACACCATGCGCGAGGTCTACAGCAACGTCAGCAAGGTCATGAGCGAGAGCCGCAACGGCTCGAACCTGCTCTACCTGCCGCTGGACAAGCTGGTCCAGCAGGGTGCTGCCGGTGGTGCTGCCCAGGCCGCACCGGCCTCCGCATCGCCTGCCGCGCCCGCGCCGGCGGAGCCCACGGCCGACGCCCGTGCCCGAGACAACGCCCGCAGCCGTGACCGCGAAGGTCGCTGAGCCCGACAAGGATTCCCGATGAACCGCATTGCCACGATCGTTGCCGGCCTGCTGGTCGCGCTGATGCTCGCCGCATCCACCCTCTTCGTCGTCGACCAGCGCAAGGTCGGCGTGATCTACGCCCTGGGCGAGATCAAGGAGGTGATCGCCGAGCCCGGCCTGAAGTTCAAGCTGCCGCCGCCGTTCCAGAACGTCGTCTTCCTGGACCGCCGGGTCCAGACGCTTGACAGCCCCGAGAGCCGCCCCATCTTCACGGCCGAGAAGAAGAGTCTGGTGATCGATTGGCTGGTCAAGTGGCGCATCACCGATCCGCGCCAGTACATCCGCACCAACGGCACTGACCTGCGCAACCTCGAGAACCGCCTGGCCCCCGTCGTGCAGGCCGCGTTCAACGAGGAAATCACCAAGCGCACCGTGGGCTCGGTCCTGGCCGGTGAACGCGAGAAGATCATGAACGACGTGCGCACCCGTCTGGCAGACGAGGCCAAGAGCTTCGGCATCGAGGTGGTCGACGTGCGCATCAAGCGCGTGGACTTCGTCGCCAACATCACCGACTCGGTCTACCGCCGCATGGAGTCCGAGCGCAAGCAGGTGGCCAACGAGTTGCGCTCACAGGGCCAGGCCGAGGGCGAGAAGATCCGCGCCGACGCCGACCGCCAGCGCGAGGTCATCCTGGCTGAGGCTTATCGCGACGCCCAGAAGATCAAGGGCGAGGGTGATGCCCGTGCCTCCGCCCTGTACGCCGAGTCTTTCGGTCGCGACCCTCAGTTCGCACAGTTCTACCGCAGCCTCGAGGCCTACCGGGCCAGCTGGCGCAACAAGAGCGACGTGATGGTCGTGGACCCGTCCAGCGAGTTCTTCAAGGCCATGCGCTCCGGTGTGCCCTCGGCACCGGCCGGGAAGGGCAAGTGAGCGAGGTCGGCGCCTCGCTGGGCGAGCTGATCGGCCCGGCGCTGGCGCTGATGTTGATCCTCGAAGGCCTGCTGCCGATGCTCAACCCTGGCGGCTGGCGCCAGGTGTTTGAGCGGGTGCTGTCCATGAGCGACGGGCAGATCCGCTTCGTCGGCATGGCCAGCATCTTCATGGGCGTGGTGTTGCTCGCACTCCTGGGTTGATCCGCCGGTCTGTGCCACGCGCGGATGACGCGGGTACAATGCCGTTTTTAACCCGGGTGCCTTTTCATGTCCTCTGCTTGGCTGTTGCCAGAGCACATCGCCGATGTCCTGCCCGCGGAGGCCAGGCGCATCGAGGAACTCCGCCGCCAGTGGCTGGACCTGGCCCGAGGCTATGGCTTCGAGCTGGTGATGCCGCCGCTGCTGGAGCACCTGGAATCCCTGCTGTCCGGCACCGGACATGAGCTGGACCTCAAGACTTTCAAGCTGGTCGACCAGCTCAGCGGCCGCACGCTGGGCCTGCGTGCCGACGCCACGCCCCAGGTCGCTCGCATCGATGCCCACCTGCTGAACCGCCAGGGGGTGACCCGCTTGGCCTATTGCGGTCCGGTGGTCCACACCCGCCCCGGCGGCCTGCGCTCCACCCGTGAGCCGCTGCAACTGGGCGCCGAGATCTACGGCCACGCGGGCCTGGAGGCCGACCTCGAGGTCCAGGAACTGGCACTCGATGGCCTGCGCGCCGCTGGCGTGCGCGGCCTGACGATCGATCTGGGCGATGCCCGGGTCGTCCGCTCGGTGCTCGCCGGCCTTCCGCTGGAGTCGCAGGCCCTCCATGACCTGGTCGCTGCGCTGACGGCCAAGGACGCCAGCGCGGTCAAGTCCCTGTCGGCCGGCTGTCCGCAGGCCTCCCGCGAGGCCATGCTGGCCCTGCTGGACCTGTACGGCGGCGATGAGGTGCTCGAACAGGCGGCCCGTCGCTTGCCGCAGCGCCCGGCGCTGGTCGCCGCCCTGGACGATCTGGCCTGGCTGGCACGCCACGTCCGTCAAGCCTTCCCTGATGTCCGTTTCGGCTTTGACCTGTCCGACATGGGCGGCTATGCCTACTACAGCGGCATCCGGTTCGCGGTCTTCGGCGAAGGCTCGACGGACGCGCTGGCGCGCGGTGGGCGTTACGACGAGGTGGGGGCGGTCTTCGGGCGCAACCGCCCTGCCGTGGGCTTCAGCCTGGACCTCAAGGCACTGGCGGAGGTCTCCCGCAGTGCCGCGGTCCATGCCGCGGTTCGTGCCCCTTGGGGTGAGGGCGAAGCGCTGCGCGCAGCGGTTCGTCAGCTCCGGGCCCGGGGCGAGACCGTGGTCTGCATCCTGCCTGGCCACGAGCAGGAGACGCAGGAATTCGCCTGCGACCGCGAGCTGGTCGAGGTCGACGGCCGGTGGGTGGTGCGCGCCCTTTGAGCGCGGACGCCGGCATTTCCAATTCAAGCAAGCAAGACATAGCCATGCAACAAGGCAAAGGCCATTCCGCGCGTGGGCGCAACGTCGTCGTCGTCGGCACCCAGTGGGGTGACGAGGGCAAGGGCAAGCTGGTCGACTGGCTGACCGAGAGCGCCCAAGGCGTCGTTCGGTTCCAGGGCGGTCACAACGCGGGCCACACCCTGGTCATCAATGGCGTCAAGACGGCGCTGCACCTGATTCCCAGCGGCATCATGCGCCCAGGGGTCAAGTGCTACATCGGCAACGGGGTGGTCCTGTCGGCGGCCAAGCTGTTCGAGGAAATCGAAGGCCTGGAGAAGGCGGGTGTCGAGGTGCGCGGCCGCCTGCGCGTGTCCGAAGCCTGCCCGCTGATCCTGCCGTTCCACGCGGCGCTGGACGTGGCCCGTGAAGCGGCCCGCGAGCAGGGCGGTACCGAGAAGATCGGCACGACCGGCCGCGGCATCGGTCCGGCCTACGAGGACAAGATCGCCCGTCGGGCCCTGCGGGTGCAGGACCTGAAGTACCCCGAACGCTTCGCCAACAAGCTGCGTGAACTGCTGGCCCTGCACAACCACGTGCTGACCACCTTCCTGGGCTCGAAGACCTTCGCCTTCCCGGATCCCCTGAAGCCCTACATCGCCGACGGCGAGGTGCAGTTCCAGGCGGTGTACGACGAGGCGATGCGCCACGCCGAACTGCTCAAGCCGATGATGGCCGACGTGTCACGCGAGCTCAACGAGGCCCACGTGGCCGGCGAGAACCTGCTGTTCGAGGGCGCCCAGGGCACGCTGCTGGACGTGGACCACGGCACCTACCCCTATGTCACCTCCAGCAACTGCGTCGCCGGCAACGCGGCCGCGGGGGCCGGTGTCGGCCCGGGCCTGCTGCATTACGTGCTGGGCATCACCAAGGCCTACTGCACCCGCGTCGGCGGCGGCCCCTTCCCGACCGAGCTGGACTGGGAAGTGCCGGGCACCCCGGGGTACCACATGAGCACCGTGGGTGCCGAGAAGGGCGTGACCACCGGCCGCTCGCGCCGCTGCGGCTGGTTCGATGCCGCGCTGCTCAAGCGCTCGGCGCAGGTCAACGGCCTCACCGGCCTGTGCATCACCAAGCTGGACGTGCTGGACGGCCTGACCGAACTCAAGCTGTGCACCGGCTATCGCCTCGACGGCGTGACCGTGGACATCCTGCCGATGGGTGCCGACGAGATCGCGCGTTGCGAGCCGATCTACGAGACCCTGCCGGGCTGGACCGACAGCACCGTGGGCGTGACCGAGCTCGACAAGCTGCCGGCCAACGCCCGTGCCTACCTGGACCGCATCGAGGCGGTGACCGGCGTGCCGATCCACGTCATCTCCACCAGCCCCGACCGCGACCACACCATCCTGCTGCACCAGCCTTACCAGGCCTGATGCCGCGCCTTTCACCCCTCAAGACCAGCTGGAGACCCCATGCTCACCGATGACGGCAAGCACCTGTACGTGTCCTGGGACGAGTACCACATGCTCATCGAGCGCCTCGCGCTCAAGATCCACAACTCTGGCTGGGAATTCGACCAGATCCTTTGCCTGGCCCGCGGGGGCATGCGCCCCGGCGACATGCTGTCGCGCGTGTTCGACAAGCCGCTGGCCATCATGAGCACCAGCAGCTACCGCGCCGAGGCGGGCACGATCCAGGGTCGCCTGGACATGGCCAAGTACATCACCATGCCCAAGGGCGAACTGGCGGGCCGCGTGCTGCTGGTGGACGACCTGGCCGATTCGGGCGTCACGCTGAAGGCGGTGGTGGATCGCCTGCGCGGCATGCCCGCCATCACCGAGCTGCGCTCGGCGGTGATCTGGACCAAGGCGGTGTCGTGCTACACCCCGGACTACTACGTCGAGGCGCTGGCCACGAGCCCCTGGATCCACCAGCCCTTCGAGGAATACGACAACCTGCGTCCGGAAGGCCTGGCCAAGAAGTTCGCGGTCTGAGCCCTGGCTCCGCATCAGAAGCCGACCCTTGGGTCGGCTTTTTTCATGGCGCGGTGGCCTGCTGCCGTGGTCCGGACCCGCGGTGGGGTGTGCGGGTCGTGGGGCGGGCAGGGCGCTGAGCAGCCTGTCGGAAACGAAAAAGGCCAGCACGAACGTGCTGGCCTTTCGATGTTGGTGCCCAGGAGAGGACTCGAACCTCCACGCCTCTCAGCGCTAGTACCTGAAACTAGTGCGTCTACCAATTCCGCCACCTGGGCATTCGTCGGTGACTTTCATCACCACCGAAGTCTTTGATTATAGCAGGATTTTCGCCAGTCTTGAATGGCTCAGGATGTTCGAGAGGTTTCTCCTGGGGCGGTGCAGGCGGGGTGGTTCTGCTGCATGCCGGTGTGGTGGATTGTTGTCGATGCCAACGCGCCTGGTCTGGACGGCATGGCGGACAGGTGAGGGCACCTGGCCAGGGCTGTTTCGAAAAAAGAAAAAGGCCAGCATTTTCATGCTGGCCTTCTGATGCTTGGTGCCCAGGAGAGGACTCGAACCTCCACGCCTCTCAGCGCTAGTACCTGAAACTAGTGCGTCTACCAATTCCGCCACCTGGGCATTCGTGAGTGATTTGCATCACCACCGAAGCCTTGGACTATAGCATCTATTCAGTGCTTAGACAAACTCTTCTCAATTTTTTATTCAGCATCGCTGCGTCGCGGTGACTTCAGCGAAAGTGCCAAGCGAGCCGTGATCGTTGTGCTTGGCCTTCGTTATGCTTGGTGCCCAGGAGAGGACTCGAACCTCCACGCCTCTCAGCGCTAGTACCTGAAACTAGTGCGTCTACCAATTCCGCCACCTGGGCATCTCACCGAAAACGCTGGCCGCTTTGCGCTACATTTGCCCTAGGGCTTCTGTTGCGTTTTGCGCTGGCGTCTCAACGAAAGATAGGACTATACCATCAAAACGAAAATCAATGCAAGCGTGTCGAACGCATCGGGTGCGGGCATGGCCGACATCGAAGGGACGGTGTCCGGCCACCGGGATGGACATGGCTTCGTCAAGCGTGATGACGGCGAGCCGGATCTCTACCTCTCGCCTCAGGAGATGCGGGCGGTGCTGCACAAGGACCGGGTGCTGGCCCGGGTGGTGCGCTTTGACCGCAAGGGTCGCCCTGAAGGCCGGGTGGTCGACATCCTCGAGCGCCGCAAGACGCCGATCATCGGCCGCCTGCTCCACGAAGGGGGCAGTTGGCTGGTCGCCCCCGAGGACAAGCGCTACGGCCAGGACATCCTGATCCCCAAGGCAGGCATCGCCCACGCGAGTGCCGGCCAGGTCGTCTCGGTGGAGCTGACCGAGCCTCCCTCGATGTTCTCCCAGCCGGTGGGCCGGGTGGCCGAGGTGCTGGGCGAGATCGACGACCCGGGCATGGAGATCGAAATCGCGGTGCGCAAGTACGAGGTGCCGCACCGCTTCTCGGCCGAGACCCTGGCCCAGGCGGCCAAGCTGCCCGACAAATTGCGCGCGGCCGACCTGAAGCAGCGCATCGACCTGCGCGACGTGCCGCTCGTCACCATCGACGGAGAGGACGCGCGGGATTTCGACGACGCGGTCTACTGCGAGCCCCACGCCAGCGGGCGTGGCAAGAGCGCCCGCAAGGGCTGGCGCCTGCTGGTCGCCATCGCCGACGTCAGCCACTACGTCAAGCCGGGCGAGCCGCTGGACGACGACGCTTTCGAGCGTGCCACGTCCGTGTACTTCCCGCGGCGGGTGATCCCCATGCTGCCCGAGAAGCTGTCCAACGGGCTGTGTTCGCTGAACCCCGAGGTGGACCGCCTGAGCATGGTCTGCGACATGCTGGTCAGCGAGTCCGGCGAGGTCACGGCCTACCAGTTCTACGCGGCGGTGATCCGCTCGCACGCCCGGCTCACCTACACCGAGGTGGCCGCGGCGTTGGCCAACAGCCGCGGTCCCGAGGCGGCGCGGCGGGCGGAGCTGATGCCGCAGTTGCTGGACCTGGCGGATGTCTACCGGGCACTGCTCAAGGCGCGGGCGGGTCGCGGTGCGGTGGACTTCGACACCACCGAGACCCAGATCGTCTGCGACGACCAGGGGCGCATCGAGAAGATCGTGCCGCGAACCCGCACCGACGCCCACCGCCTGATCGAGGAGGCGATGCTGGCCGCGAACGTCTGCGCGGCCGACTTCATCGCCGGCGCGGGGCATCCCTCGCTCTATCGCGTGCACGAGGGGCCCACGCCGGAGAAGCGGCTGACGCTGCAGAACTACCTGAAGGCGCTGGGCCTGGGGCTGTCCCGGAGCGACGACCCGCGGCCGGCCGAGGTCCAGGCGATCGCGCAGGCCACCAAGGACCGCGTCGATGCCCAGCAGATCCACACCATGCTGTTGCGGTCGATGCAGCAGGCGGTCTACGCGCCGGCCAACAGCGGCCACTTCGGGCTGGCCTACGAGGCCTACACCCACTTCACGAGTCCGATCCGCCGTTACCCCGACCTGCTGGTTCACCGGGTCATCAAGGCCATTTTGCAGGGCCGCCGCTACCACCTGAGCTCGGGCGAGTTGCTCAAGGCGGCGCCCAAGGCGGGCACCAAGCCCGGCCGCGGCCAGCTGGCGGAGCTGGAGCGCTGGGAGCAGGTGGGGGCGCACTGCAGCGCCAACGAGCGCCGTGCCGACGAGGCCTCGCGGGACGTCGAGGCCTGGTTGAAGTGCCGCTACATGCGCGAGCGTCTGGGCGAGGAGTTCTCGGGCACCGTCAGCAGCGTCACCAGCTTTGGGGTCTTCGTCACGCTCGATGCGCTGTACGTCGAAGGCCTGGTGCACATCACCGAGCTGGGTGGCGAGTACTTCCGCTTTGACGAGGCGCGGCAGGAGTTGCGAGGCGAGCGGACCGGTTTGCGGTACGCGACCGGCGCCCGGGTACGGGTGCAGGTCAGCCGGGTCGATCTGGATGGGCGTCGGATCGACTTCCGCATGGTTCGGGAGGGCGAGGACGACAAGCCGGTGGTCCGCGCCCGCGGTACGGGTCGGGGCGCCCAAGCGGAGTTGGCCGACGTGCAGGCTCAGGATCGCGAGGCCAAGCGCGCCACCCGCCAAGCGCGTCAGGGCCGCTCCGGCGGCAGCGCCAAGCCGCGCAAATCCACTGCGGTCGGCCGTGGCGATCCACCCGGCTCCACGGCCAAGCCGGCAGGGGACAAGCGCCGGCGCAAACGCCGCTGAAGCGTCAGTCCAGCGCGCGGGCCATCGCACCCGCCAGGCTGGAGGCCGGCAGCACCCGTCCTTGGCCCTGCTCGGCCGCCAGGCCGTGCAGCGCCACCGAGGCACAGCTGGCCTGCAGTGCGACCGCCAAGGGGTCCACACCGGGCGTTGCGCCCAAGCCGGCCCAGACGCCTCCCAGCCAGCCGGCGAGCACGTCGCCGCTGCCGGCCGTGGCCAGGCGGGCGTTGCCGGTGCTGTTCAGGCGTGGGGTCTGGCCTGGGGCGGCCAGCACCGAGCCGGATCCTTTGAGCACGACCACGGTGCCAAGCCCGTCCGCGAGGCGTCTGGCGGCGCCCAGGCGGTCGGCTTGCACAGCCGCCACCGTGACGCCCAACAGGCGGGCAGCCTCCAGCGGGTGAGGGGTGATGACCGTGCCGCGGCCGGCGCGGAGCCGGGCCTGCAGGGACGCTCGCAGGCCATCATCGGCTGCCACGGCGTTGAGCGCATCGGCGTCCAGCAGCAGCTGATGCGCGCCGTGCAGCAGGTGGGGCAAGCGCTCGCCCACTGCCTTTCCGCCGCCACAGCCGCAGACCACGGTGGCCTGCCTCAGGACGGCGGCGTCCAGGTCCGCGGTGGCGCGGTGCATCAGCTCGGGCTGGCCGTCGTCCAGTGGCACGGCTTCAGGATCCAGCGGCGCCAGGAAGACGCGGCCGGCGCCGGCCAGCAGGGCCGCGCGGGCCGCCAGGCGTGCGGCGCCACCCATGCCCGGCGCGCCGCCGACGACCCAGACGTCGCCGTGGCTGCCCTTGTGGCTGGCATGGGCGCGTGTCAGGCGGATCGGGCTCAGGGCGTCCAGGCCTTGGAGCAGGGCGTCGGGCGCGGTGTCGATCGGCACGCCCAGAGCGCTCCACCAGACCTCGCCGGCCAGGTCTCGGCCCTCGCCGGTGTAAAGCCCGGGCTTGAGGGTGAGCAGTGACAGCGTGGCCTGGGCCTTCACGGCGGTGGCGCCCCAACGGCGTCCGGTGTCGGCGCACAGGCCGGTGGGCAGGTCCAGGGCCAGGACCGGTGCGCCGTGGGCGGCCATGGCCTCGATCTGTCGTGCGATCCAGCCCTGTGGCGCCCGGTCCTGCCCCAGTCCGAGCAAGGCATCCACCGCCAGGTCCGGTGCCCACGGCGGGGCCTCCGGGTGCAGGGGCACGCCGGCCGCCAGGGCCTCCGCATGGGCCCGGCACGCGTCGTCGGGCGTGCGTGCACCTGGGGGAGTCGCGCTCACCCAGACCTGGCGCCCCCGCTGGTGCAGCCAGCGCGCCAGCACCAGGCCGTCTCCACCGTTGTTGCCCGGGCCGGCCGCGATCCACACGCGGCGGGCGTGTGGGGCCATGGCCAACAGCCAGCGGGCGGCATCTGCGCCGGCGCGTGCCATCAGCGAGAACGGTGGCACGCGCTGCAGCGCCGCGCGTTCAAGCGCCCGGGACCTCGCGCTGCCGTGCAGCGGCAGCGCGTGGTTCAGCGGCACGACCCGTTGGGGCAAGGGGGGGTGAGGGGAGGGCACTGGCATGTGCCCCAGCTTAGCGCAGGCGCTGCCAGCCGAAGCCGCTCGGGTCCAGCGGGGCCTGGTGGCCGCTCAGCAACTCGGTCAACAGGTGTGCCGCGCCACAGGACAAGGTCCAGCCCGCGGCCCCGTGGGCCGTGTTGAACCACAGCCCGGGCAGGGGCGAGGCGCCGATCAAGGGGTCGCCGTCCGGCAGCATCAGACGGGTGCCTTGCCACTGCAGCGCCCGCGCGGTGTGGGCCGCAGCCGGGAACCAGTCATGAAGGACCTGGTACAGCGGGCGCAGGTCGGCCTCGCGCGGGCGGCCGTCGCCGGCACCGAGCCGGGATCCCCCCGCCACGCGAATCCGGTCGCCCAGTCGGGTGATGCTGATCTGTCGTCCCTCGTCGAGCAGTCCGGCTCGGGGCAGGTGCTCGTCAATGCCGTCGATCAACCGCGCAGGGGCGGTGATGCTGTGTCCGTGCACCTGCATCCAGGGCATTCTGAGCCCCAGGCCCTGGCACAGCGCGGGCGCTCCATTGGCGGCGCAGACCACCACCGCGTCGGCGGTGAAGGACTGGACCGGCCCGTCGGCCACGCCACCCGGAAGGGGATCCCTTTCCACGCGGCAGTGCAGCTGCATCGGCTGGCCCGGCGTCAGGCCCAGCAGCTCGTGCTGAAAGCGCCACTGCACGCCCAGCGCAGTGGCGGCCGTGCGCAACTGGTGGGCGAACTGGCGGCTGTTCGCGGCCTCGTCGCCGGGCAGGTGCAGGGCGGCGTGCAGCGGCGTGTCCGGGTTCAGTCCAGGCTCCAGTCGGCGGGCGGCTTCGGCGTCGAGCACCGTCGCGGTCTGCCCCTGCTCGTTCAGCCAGTCGATGCCGCCCTGCAGCGCCTGCAGGGCCCGGGCGTGGCGCAGCAGCACCAGCAGGCCGGGACGGCGCTCTCGCTCCAGGCGCAGGGCCTGGTGGTGCCGGGCCATGCGGGACTGGCTCAGGCGGCTCAGTGCGAGCCGGCGCTCCCGGCGCGCGACTTGCCGGGTCGGGCGGTGCAGGCCGCTCCAGCGCCACAGCCACGGCCATCGAGCAGGGCCGATCCCCTGGCTGAGCCAACCGGAGCCCGGCATCCCCGGCGGGCTCCACAGCCGGCGCGGCATGCCCGGCGCGTCCCAGGCCGCGGCGTAGCTGGTGGCCACCAGGCCGCCGTTGGCGAAACTCGCCTCCGCCGCCACGCTGGCGTGGCGATCGAAGACCGTGACCTCGTGTCCTGCGCAGGCCAGTTCATAGGCGGTACAGACGCCGGCCAAGCCGGCGCCGATGATCGCGACCCGCATCTCAGCGACCTTCCGTGACCGGGCGTGGGGCGAGCGCTCGCTCGATCGCCCGCGCCGCTGCGAGCAGTCGGGCGTCGTGGTCCGCGCCGGCCCAGGCCATCAGCCCCACCGGCTCGTCGCCAGGGGCCTGGATCGGCAGGCTGATCGCGCAGCCATCGAGCAGGTTGACCAGGGACGGGTTGCGCAACAGCCTGGCGTTGGTCTCGAAGAAGGCGGCGTCGTCGTGCAACAGTGGGGCGATCTCCGGCGCCGTGCAGGGCACGGTGGGCGAGAGTGCCAGGTCCCAGCCGGCCAGGCGGCCCTGCATGCGGCGGATCCAGTCAGCGCGGCGCTGCCGAAGGGCCAGGTAATCGGAGGCCAGGGCCTGTGCTCCCCGCAGGATCCGGCTGGCGACGCGCGGGTCGTAGTGCTGGGACTGGGCCTCCAGCCACGGGCGGTGCCAGGCATGGCTTTCCACCCCGGCAAAGCTCAGGGCGGCCTGCATCTGGCTGCCCTCGGTCAGTTCGGGCCACGAGACGGTCCGCACTTCCGCACCCGCCGCGGACAGGCGGGACAGCGCCCGATCGAAGGCCTGGGCGACCGCGGGCTCCAGGCCGTCCATCATCACCTCGCTGGGCACGGCCAGGCGCAGGGACGCCAGCGGCAGCGCACGCGTGTCCAGTCGTCGGTCCGACAGCACCTCGTGCAGGCGAACCGCGCTGTCCACGTCAGGGGTGAGCGCGCAGGCGGTGTCCAGGCTCGGCGACAGCGGCAGGCAGCCTTGCAGCGGTGTGTGGCGCTGGGTGTTCTTGAAACCGACCAGGCCGCACAGCGCCGCCGGAATCCGGATCGAGCCCCCGGTGTCGGAGCCCAGCGAGGCCTCGCAGGCACCGGCCGCCAGCGCTGCGGCACCACCACTGGTGGACCCGCCGGTGATGCGCGGGCTGAGGCCGAGGTGGGCGCAGACCGGGTTGGCTGCCTGGCCGTGGTGAGGATTCAGTCCGACGCCCGAGAAGGCGAACTCGGTCTGATTGGTGTGGCCGATCAGCACCGCGCCCGCGGCCCGCAGGCGGGCCACCGCCACGGCGTCGGGGGTCTGCCCGGCCGGGGTGTTCTGGGCTGCCGAATGGCTGGGGTCCAACACCACCGATCCGCCCGTGGCCGGGCAACCGGCCACATCGAACAGGTCCTTCACCGAGACGATCATCCCTGCCAGAGGCCCGGCCGGCAGGCCGACGCCCAGCAGGCGGTCCAGGGCATCGGCCTGGGCCCTGGCGGGCTCGTCAAACAGGCGGATGAAGGCGCTCGGCGCCTGCTGCCGGGCGACCGACAGGCCGTGCTCAAGGGCCTGTCTGACGCCATTCTTGCGGGGCGCAACGCTGAGTGCCTCGCGAGATGCTATAATCTGCGGGTTTATCTGGATGACCATGTGCTGCTTGACGGCGCGAGGCGTCTGGAAAACCGGTGGGCCGCGAGGCCTGCGCGCCTGATGGGCGTGTGGGTGTCAGGGCGGTCCATCTGATCCGCGAACCCGACCCTCAAGGTGTTGCGGCGCTGTCGTTTACAGGGTGTAAACCGCGTCGCGATTCGTGTCGGGATTCTAGACCCAACCTTCGGAGAGACCCTATGTCCGTTTCGATGCGCGAGATGCTGGAAGCCGGCGTCCACTTTGGCCACCAGACCCGTTTCTGGAACCCCAAGATGGCGCCGTTCATCTACGGCCACCGCAACAAGATCCACATCATCAACCTCGAAAAGACGCTGCCGAAGTTCGAGGAAGCGATGAAGTTTGTCCGTCAGCTGACGGCCAAGCGCGGCACCATCCTGATCGTCGGTACCAAGCGTCAAGCCCGTGAAGTGATCGCCGCCGAAGCCCAGCGCTGCGGCATGCCCTACGTCGACCAGCGCTGGCTGGGCGGCATGTTGACCAACTTCAAGACGGTCAAGGGCTCGCTGAAGAAGCTGAAGGACATGCAGGCCCAGAAGGACTCTGGCGCCGAAATGCGCATCAAGAAGGAAGCCCTGCTGTTCGATCGCGAGCTGGCCAAGCTCGAGAAGGACATCGGCGGCATCCAGGACATGGGTGCGCTGCCTGACGCCATCTTCGTGATCGACGTGGGCTTCCACAAGATCGCCGTGGCCGAAGCCCAGAAGCTGGGCATCCCCGTGATCGGCGTGGTCGACACCAACCACTCGCCTGAAGGCGTGGACTACGTGATCCCCGGCAACGATGACTCCGCCAAGGCTGTCGCCCTGTACGCCAAGGCCGTCGCCGACGCGGTCCTGGAAGGCAAGGCCAATGCCACCAATGAGGTGGTCGCTGCCGTGGCTGCTGACGGCGACGAATTCGTCGAAGTCAACGAGCAGGCCTGAGCCCTGACCCGGCGCCCCTTGTGGCGCCCGTGAACGAGGGGCTGTCACAGCCCCTTTTTCACAGCCCCTGATGATCTGCAATCCGCACGGCTGAGTGGACTCGGCCGTCACAAGCAACACGGAGAGAAAACATGGCTGCTATCACCGCCAGCATGGTCGCCGAACTGCGCGCCAAGACCGACGCCCCGATGATGGAGTGCAAGAAGGCCCTGACCGAGGCCGAGGGCGACCTGGCCAAGGCCGAGGAGATCCTGCGCGTCAAGCTGGGCACCAAGGCCGGCAAGGCCGCCTCGCGCGTGACCGCCGAAGGCGTCGTGGCCTCGTTCATCGACGGCTCGACCGGCGCGATGATCGAAGTCAACTGCGAAACCGACTTCGTCACCAAGAACGACAGCTTCCTGGCCCTGGCCAAGGCCGCTGCCGAGCTGGTCGCCAAGCACGCCCCGGCCGACATCGCCGCCCTGGGCGCGCTGGCCTACGAGCAGGACGGCTTCGGTCCGACCCTGGAAGACGTGCGCAAGGGTCTGATCGGCAAGATCGGCGAGAACATGTCCTTCCGTCGCTACCAGCGCTGGGCCAACGGTGGCGCCCTGGCCGGCTACCTGCACGGCACCCGCATCGGCGTGGTCGTCGAATTCGACGGTGACGCCACCGCCGCCAAGGACGTCGCCATGCACGTCGCTGCCATGAAGCCGGTGTCGCTGACCTCGGCCGACGTGCCGGCCGAGCTGATCGCCCGCGAGCGCTCGGTGGCCGAAGCCAAGGCTGCCGAGTCCGGCAAGCCCGCCGAGATCGTCGCCAAGATGGTCGAAGGCTCGGTGCAGAAGTACCTGAAGGAAGTCTCGCTGTTCGACCAGGTCTTCGTGAAGGCTGCCGACGGCAAGCAGACCGTCGCCGCCTACCTGAAGGCCGCCGGCACCAACGTCAAGGGCTTCACCCTGTACGTGGTCGGCGAAGGCATCGAGAAGAAGGTCGACGACTTCGCGGCCGAAGTGGCTGCCCAGGTCGCCGCCGCCAAGGGCGCCTGATCCTGCCCTGACCCCGACGCGGGGGCCCCCCCCC
>CALRTJ020000013.1:0-137504 GCA_943371055.1 Hydrogenophaga intermedia
TGGCCACCCGCTACCTGCACCACTACCTGGGCTGGTTCAGAGCCGTCGACCGCTGCGCCCCTCGCCATCTGCCAGCCGAGCAGTTCCTCGACCTCTCCCTAGGACGGTTCGCCCATCCATAGGCAACGGGCAAAGAGCCTTTTTCATGGATGTGCGGTCGCCACGCGCGGGCAACATCCCGGCAACCTTGGGCGGCCTAGACTCCGCTCCGGAGGATCCTGAAGATGTCCCGAGCCCACCCCCTGATCTGGCGCACCCTGGCCACCCTGGCCCTGGCCACCGGCACCTTGACCGCACCGGCCACCGAGCGCGGCCCCACGCGCGCTGCCGCAGCCGAGGCCGCCAGCGGCAGCGCCCGGGTGATCGTGCGCTACAAGAGCGGCTCGGCCATGGTGCAGGCCGCCGCGGCCCAGGGGCGCGGCACGGCGCAGCACGCCGCCACGCTGGGCGCCCGCCTGGGCCTGAGCCTGAAGGACGGCCGCGCCATGGGCAGCCAGCAGCAGGTGCTGCATGCCAGCGGCCTGGACTCGGCCACGCTGGCGGCCCGCATCGCCCAGGACGCGCAGGTGGAATGGGCGGAGCCCGACCGCCGCCGCCACGCGGCCCTGGTGCCCAACGACCCGTACTTCGGCAGCGGCCAGTCCTCGCCGATGCCACCGGCCGGCCAGTGGTGGCTGCGCGGCGCCGACGCCACCCTGGTCTCGGCCACCCGCATGAGCACCGCCTGGGACACCGCCCTGGGCACCGGGCAGGTGGTGGCGGTGCTGGACACCGGGGTGCGCACCGACCACCCCGACCTGTCGGCCAAGCTGCTGGCGGGCTACAACATGATCTCGCTGAACACCTCGGCCGACGGCGCGGCGGCGTCGGGTCGCTGCATCACCGGCAACGGCAGTTGCCGCAACAGCGACGCCAGCGACCCGGGCGACTGGGTCACCCAGTCCGACGTCAACCAGTACCCCGGCCTGTTCGACAGCAGCTGCATCGGCAACAGCAGCTGGCACGGCACCCAGGTGTCGGGCATCGTCGGCGCCTCGACCGACAACGCGCTGGGCGTGGCCGGCTCGGCCCCCGGCGCCAGGATCCTGCCGGTGCGCGTGCTGGGCAAGTGCGGCGGCTGGGACTCGGACATCATCGACGGCATCCGCTGGGCCGCCGGTCTGAGCGTCACCGGCGTGCCCGCCAACCCCAACCCGGCGCGGGTCATCAACCTCAGCCTGGGGGGCTCGGGGTCCTGTGGTGCCGCCTACCAATCCGCCATCGACGAGGTCATCGGCCAGAAGCAGGCGGTGGTGGTGGTGGCCGCCGGCAACGAGGGCGGCTCGGTCGGCGCGCCGGCCAACTGCAGTGGCGTGGTGGCCGTGGGCGGCCTGCGCCATGTCGGCACCAAGGTGGGCTATTCCAACCTGGGCCCGGAGGTGGCGCTCAGCGCGCCGGCCGGCAACTGCGTCAACGAGACCGGTGACTGCCTCTACCCCATCGTCAGCACCGTCGACAGCGGCGCCACCACCCCGGCCGGCGCCAGCTACACCGATGCCAGCAACTATGCGGTGGGCACCAGCTTCTCGTCGCCGGTGGTCGCCGGCACCGCGGCGCTGATGCTGTCGGCCAAGTCCGGCCTGACGGCGGCCCAGGTCCGGTCGCTGCTGCGCAGCACCGCGCGCACCTTCCCCACCACCGGCGGCGATGCCGGCTCGCCGACCTGCCGCGCGCCCGATGGCGTGGTCCAGGACAGCGAGTGCTACTGCACCACCAGCACCTGCGGTGCCGGCATGCTGGATGCCGCGGCCGCGGTGGCGGCCGTGGTCGGCGTCACGCCCGTGGTCACCGCCAGCCCCGCCAGCCCGGTGGCCGGCGCCCGCGTGGTGCTCGATGGCAGTGGCAGCACCGTGGGCAGTGGCCGCAGCATCGCCGCGTACGCCTGGACCTTGGTGGCCGGTGCCGGCCGGGCCAGCTTCGTCAGTGCCACCAACGCGGCCCAGGCGACGCTGGACACCACCGCGGCGGGCAGCGTCACGGTGCAGCTGACCATCACCGACGACCAAGGCGCCGCGGCCAGCACCACGCAGGTCCTGTCGGTGCAGTCCTCGGCCCTGGCGGCGTCGATCACGGCCACCCCCAGCGCCCCCAGCGCCGGCGACCGCGTGGCGCTGCAGGGCAGCGCCACCACGGACAGCGGTCGCCTCGTGGCCGCCTGGTCCTGGAGCGTGGTCAGCGGCGACGGCAGCTTCAGTGGCGCCACCACCTCGTCCAGCGCCACCCTGCTGATGCCCGCGACGGGCAGCGTGACCGTGCGCCTGACGGTCACCGACGACCAGGGCCTGCAAACGACGGCCGATCGGACCCTGACGGTGTCTTCCGGCAGCGGCTCCTCGGGCGGCGGTGGCGCCTGGTCGCCGCTGTGGGCCCTGGGTCTGCTGGTGGCCGGGCTGGGCCTGCCCCGGCGCCGGCGCTGAACGGCGGGGGCGGGGCACCCTACAGCCCGCGCCCGACCGCGCCGATATCCTGGGCAGATCCACTGACCGGATGCGTCGGCATGTCCGCTGTTCCCTGTCGTTCCGGCCGACCCTGGCGCCGGATGCTCTCCTGGTGCCTGGCCGTCCTGGCCCCGGTGGCGGTCGCGTCCGAGGCCGGGCCTGCCCCGACGGCGCTGATCGTGCGCCTGCAGGGCGCGCCGGCCCATGCCGCCGCGCGCAGCCAGCGCCTGGACGCCACGGCCCTGGCGGCGCAGCGGCGCCTGCAGCGCCAGCGATGGCAGTCGGCCTGGCAGGGCGCCGGCCTGGCGTCCGAGCAAGGCTGGCGGCTGCAGCCCGTCGGGCAGGCCTCGTGGCGCCTGCTGCCCGGGCGCTCCCTGAGCGCGGCCGAGTGGGCGGGCTGGCGCACCCGACTGGCCGCCCGGCCCGAGGTGGCCTGGGTCGAGACCGACACCCGCGAGCCGGTGCAGCAGGCCCTGCCCAGCCCCGATGACCCGCTGTTTCCGCAGCAGTGGTGGTTGCACCCCGTGGCCGGCAGCAGCGCCAATGCCCTGGCCGACCGGCGCCGCGGCGTGCCGGGTCTGCAGCAGGCCTGGGGCCAGGGCACCGGCAGTGGCAGCGCGGTGATCGCGGTGCTCGACACCGGCATCACCGCCCACCCCGACATTCCCTCGGCCCGCCTGTTGCCGGGCTTCGACATGGTCAGCAACTGGGACGCCGTCAGCGGTCGCGGCCTGGCCCAGGACGGTGATGCCCGCGACGCCGACCCCAACGACCCGGGCGATGGCGTCAGCGCCGCCCAGATCGCGGCCGACCCCAGTCGCTATGCCGGCTGCAGCGCACAGGTCAGCAGCTGGCACGGCACCACCGTGGCGGGCCTGATCGCGGCCCAGACCGACAACGCCAGCGGCGGGGCCGGGGCGCTGTGGTCCACCCGGCTGCTGCCGGTGCGGGTCTCGGGCCAGTGTGGCGCCACGCTCAGCGACATCGTCGACGGCATGCGCTGGGCGGCCGGCCTGCAGGTCTGCCAGCGTTGGGCCGACAGCCAGGACCCTTCCGCGGGTTGCGCGCAGTGGGCGCCTGCCAACCCTCATCCGGCGCGGGTGATCAACCTGAGCTTCGGCAGCCAGCTGGCCTGCGGCAGCGAGTACCAGGCCGCGATCGACGAGCTGTGGGCGCGGGGCGTGGTGGTGGTGGCGCCGGCCGGCAACCGGCATGCCGAGCCTTCGCGGCCGGCCAATTGCCAGCGGGTGATCGGCGTGGCCGCGCTCAACCGCGACGGCTTCAAGGCCAACTACTCGAACTTCGGCAGCGCGCTGCGCATCGCCACCGTCGGGGGCGACGACAGCGAGGGCCTGTGGGGCAGCCTGCTGGCCGACAGCGGCCTGCTGGCCCCCGGCAACAATGGCGAGCTGCAGCCCGGCAGCCCGGTCTGGTCGGCCCACTATGGCAGCAGCTTCGCGGCGCCGCTGGTCACGGCCACGGTCGGCCTGATGCTGGCCGCGGCCCCGTCATTGACCCCGGCGCAGCTGCTGGAAGGTCTGCAGCTCAGCGCGCGTCCCCATGTGCGCTCCCGCCTGGTCGGGGCCTGCAGCCTGGACAACCCGGGCCGCTGCATCTGCACCAGCGGCCAGTGCGGCGCCGGCATCCTGGACGCCGAGCAGGCCGTGGCCTGGGCCCGTGCAGTGGCCAGCGGCAGCGCCTGGCAGGCGCCGAACTGGCCCGAGGTCTGGGTCGATTCGAGCGAGCTGGCCCAGGCGGTGGCGCTGGGGCCGGACCGGGAGTCCGTCAGCGCCACCGGCAGTGGCGGCGGCAGCGGCGGTGGCGGGATCGGCTTGGCGGCCGGCGCCGTCCTGTGGCTGGCCGGGGCGCTGCTGCGCCCGCGCCGGCGGCCTTAGCCGCAGCGCCGCCAGGCCGGGCGGACCTCGGGCGCCAGCAGGCCCAGCGCGGCGGGCTCGGCCCGTTCGAGGCGCAGCCGATGCTCGGCCGAGGGCGCCACCAGGGTCTGCAAACGCGCCGTGCGCACGCCGCGCTGCTGCAACCGATTGAGCGCCGCCTGGGCCTGGTTGGCGTCGGTGTAGCGGCCCAGCAGCAACCCTGGCGCCAGCGCCGCCGGGGCCGGCTCGTGCGGGATGTTCAGGCGCTGCAGCTCCTCGGACTTGCGGCGGGCCTGCTCGGCATCGGCGAAGCGGCCCATGTACAGGCCGTAGCTGCCCGGCAGCTCACGGCGGATGTCCACCCAGGCCTCGGGGCCCACACCGGCCTTCTGAAGCGCGGCACGGGCCGCCGCGAAGCCGGTGTCGTCCAGCGGCCCGGCTTCCAGGCAGGCCGAGGCCTCAGGGGACGGGGCCCCGCCGCTGGCCGGGCCTTGGGCGAGCGTGGCCGCGACCGCGCTGGCCGCCGACGCGGCCGGGCCGCCGCGCTCACTCAGCAGCTGCACCGCCGACGCCGCCACCTGGCGTTCCAGGCGGGCGGGCTGGCGCTCGCCGTCGCCCGCGCCGACCCAGGCCGCCGCGGGCGGCCAATGCCACAGCCACCAAGCCAGGTTGGCCAGGGCGAGCACGAGCACCAGGGCGCGCAGCATCGCGTTCAGCCCCGCGGCGCCGGGCGCACGCTGACCTCGCCGCTGACGACGCGGTGGACGCGGCCGTCGCGGCGCAGGCGCAGCGCGCCGTCGGGGTCGATGCCGTCGCCCAGGCCGTCGGGACAGGCGGGGTCGGTGGTGGTGACCGGCTGGCCCGCCAGCAGGTCGCGCCGGGCGAAGGCGGCGGCGAAGCCGGCCAGGCCCTCGGCGTCGAAGCGGCGCAGCGCGGCCGCCACCGCCGGTCCGACGCGGTGCAGCAGGGTCGGGGCGTCCAGGCCGGGCAGGGCCTCGTCCAGGGTGGCCACGGCCAGCGCCGGGTCGGCGCCGCGGGGCGCGCGCAGGTTCAGGCCGACGCCCACCACCGCCACCCGCGGGCCCTGCGGCAGGGGCAGCCCCTCGATCAGGATGCCGCCGAGCTTGCGGCCGTCGGCGCGCCAGAGGTCATTGGGCCACTTCAGGCGCAGCCAGTCGCCCGCCGGGTCCAGCGCTTCGGCCAGGGCCACGCCCACCGCCAGCGACAGGCCGGACCAGTCGGGGCGCCCCAGCGGCACCGCCAGCGAGAAGGTGAGCGAATCCCCGGCGCTGGACACCCACTGCCGGCCCAGGCGACCGCGCCCGGCGCTCTGGCGCTCGGCCACCAGCAGGCAGGGGGCGAAGGCGGTGCCGGCTTCGCGGGCCCGCGCCAGCAGCTCGGTGTTGGTCGAACCGATCTCGGGCAGCGCCTCGGCCACCGCGCCAGGCCAATGCCCGGCCAGTGCCGAGCGCAAGGCAGGGATGCGCCAGTCCGCCTGCAGCGTCATGCGGTCAGCCCTCAGCGCTTGGGCGAGAGCATCGTGCCGCGGCACGCCGCCGCGCCGCAATGGCAGGCGAAGCGCTTCTTCAGGGCCGGGGTGTAGCGCTCGTCGAGCGTCAGGCCGTAGATGTAGTTCAGCTCCTCGCCCGGAGCGATGGCGCGCAGGGTCTTGATGAAGACCCGACCGTCGACTTCCTCGGCCTCGCAGTTGGGGTCGCAGGAGTGGTTGATCCAGCGCGAGTGGTTGCCGCCGTACAGCGCGTCGATCGTGCGGCCGTCCTCGAGCTGGAAGTAGAAGGTGTGGTCGGGTTGGTCGGGGTCGTGGGGGTGGCGGCGCAGGGCCTCGTCCCAGTCGATGACCTCGCCGGTGTACTCGATGACGGTCTCGCCGGGCTCGAAGACCCGGGTGGCGAAGACGCCCCGGCCGTGCACCCCGCTGCGGCGCACCTGGATGCCGCTGCCCAGGCGGCGACGGACGGAACGGGGGCGGTCTTGCGGCGTGGTCGTCATTGGGTACATTGGAATCATGGGCGTGCGCGCGCACATGCGTGAGCGCGCGAGGCAGCGGCATTGTATGTATGCCGCCGCCGGCCCCCGAACAACCAACCGCAGACCCATGAGCAAGTCCCTGATCATTGCCGAGAAGCCCAGCGTGGCGCAGGACATCGTGCGCGCCCTGACGCCGGTGGCCGGCAAGTTCGAGAAGCACGCCGACCATTTCGAGAACGACCACTACGTCGTCACCTCGGCCGTGGGCCACCTGGTGGAGATCAAGGCCCCCGAGGCCTACGACGTCAAGCGCGGCAAGTGGAGCTTCGCCCACCTGCCGGTGGTGCCGCCGCACTTCGACCTGGCGCCGATCGACAAGGGCAAGGCCCGGCTGTCGGCGGTGGTCAAGCTGGTCAAGCGCAAGGACGTCACCGCGCTGATCAACGCCTGTGACGCGGGGCGCGAGGGGGAACTGATCTTCCGCCTGATCGTGCAGTACGCCGACACCGGCAAGACCCCGCTGAACAAGCCCATCCAGCGCCTGTGGCTGCAGAGCATGACGCCGCAGGCCATCCGCGACGGCTTCGACAAGCTGCGCTCCGACGAGCAGATGCTGGGCCTGGCCGACGCCGCCCGCAGCCGCTCCGAGGCCGACTGGCTGGTGGGCATCAACGGCACGCGGGCGATGACCGCGTTCAACTCGCGCGACGGCGGCTTCTTCCTGACCACCGTCGGCCGGGTGCAGACGCCCACCCTGTCGATCGTGGTCGAGCGCGAGGAGAAGATCCGCAAGCACGTGGCGCGCGACTACTGGGAAATCAAGGCCACCTTCGGCGCCGGCGCTGGCCAGTACGAGGGCAAGTGGTTCGACCCGGCCTTCAAGAAGAACGAGGACGCCGACCGCCGCCAGGACCGCCTGTGGAACCTGGCCGATGCCCAGGCCATCGTCGCCGCGGTCAACGGCCAGAGCGGCACGGTGACCGAGGAAAGCAAGCCCAGCACCCAGGCCAGCCCGCTGCTGTACGACCTGACCACGCTGCAGCGCGAGGCCAACAGCCGTTTCGGCTTCTCGGCCAAGACCACGCTGTCGATCGCCCAGGCCCTGTACGAGAAGCACAAGGTCCTGACCTACCCCCGGACCGACTCGCGCGCGCTGCCCGAGGACTACGTGGGCGTGGTCAAGCAGACCTTCGCCATGCTGGCCGACGAGGAGCTGCCGGGCCCGCTGCGCGCGCTCAGCATGCACGCCCGCAAGGGCCTCAACGAGGGCTACGTCAAACCGACCAAGCGCGTCTTCGACAACGCCAAGGTCTCGGACCACTTCGCCATCATCCCGACGCTGCAGGCGCCCAAGAGCCTGACCGAGGTCGAGGCCAAGCTCTACGACCTGGTGGTCAAGCGCTTCCTGGCGGTGTTCTACCCGGCGGCCGAGTTCCAGGTCACCACCCGCACCACCGCCGTCGGGCAGCACCGCTTCATCACCAATGGCAAGGTGCTGGTCAACCCGGGCTGGCTGGCGGTCTACGGCAAGGAAGCCCAGGACGAGGACGCCACCCTGGTGCCGGTGAAGGCGGGCGAGACCGTGTCCACCGACGAGGTGGCCCTGAACGCGCTGCGCACCAAGCCGCCGGCGCGCTACACCGAAGCCACGCTGCTGTCGGCGATGGAAGGCGCCGGCAAGCTGATCGACGACGAGGAGCTCAAGGCCGCGATGCAGGAGAAGGGCCTGGGCACGCCAGCCACCCGCGCCGCCATCATCGAAGGCCTGATCACCGAGAAGTACATGCTGCGCGAGGGCCGCGAACTGGTGCCCACCGCCAAGGCCTTCCAGCTGATGACCCTGCTGCGCGGCCTGGGCGTGGAGGACCTGACCAAGCCCGAGCTGACCGGCAACTGGGAGCACCAGCTCTCCGAAATGGAGCACGGCAAGCTCTCGCGCGAGCAGTTCATGGGCGAGATCGCCAAGATGGCCGAGCGCATCGTCAAGAAGGCCAAGGAATACGACCGCGACACCATCCCCGGCGACTACGCCACCCTGGACGCGCCCTGCCCGAACTGCGGCGGCGTGGTCAAGGAGAACTACCGCCGCTTCACCTGCTGCGGCGCCGGCGGCCACGACGAGGGCTGCGGCTTCTCGATGACCAAGATCCCGGCCGGGCGCAGCTTCGAGCTGCTCGAGGTCGAGCAGTTCCTGCTGAACAAGAAGATCGGCCCGCTCGAGGGCTTCCGCTCCAAGGCCGGCTGGCCCTTCACCGCCGAGCTCAAGCTGGTCTTCGACGACGAGATCTCCAACTGGAAGCTCGAGTTCGACTTCGGCGAGGACGACAAGGCCAAGGAAGACGGCGAGCCGGTCGACTTCTCGGACCAGACCAGCCTGGGCGCCTGCCCCAAGTGCGCCGGACATGTGTACGAGCACGGCAGCAACTACGTCTGCGAGCACAGCGTGGGCGCCCACGTCACCTGCGACTTCAAGACCGGCAAGGTCATCCTGACCCAGCCGATCGAGCACGGGCAGCTGCACAAGCTGCTGAGCACCGGCAAGACCGACCTGCTGGAGAACTTCGTCTCCAACAAGACCCGCCGCAAGTTCAAGGCCTTCCTGGCCTATGACAAGAAGGAGGGCAAGGTCAGCTTCGAGTTCGAGCCGCGCGCGGCCAAGGTGCCTGCCAAGAAGGCCGCGGCCAAGACCGCCGGCAAGAAGGCCGCCGCCGCCGAGTGAGTCCGGTCCTCTTCGGCAAGCTGCTGGCGATCGTGCTGATCGCCGGTTTCGGTTGGGTGGTGGGGCGCATGCGCTGGCTGGGCGACGAGCGCGCCGAGCCCGCACGGGTGCTGGCCAACGCGGCCTTCTACATCTTCGCCCCGGCGCTGCTGTTCCGCACCACCGCCCGGCTGGACGTGGCCCACCTGCCGTGGGCGATGCTGGCGGCCTACTTCGTCCCGGTCACCGCGCTGATGGTGGTGGTGTTCGCCTGGCAGCGGCTCTGGCGCGCACGCCGCGGCCTGCCGGTGGCAGCGCCGGCGGTGCGGGCGATCAGCGCCACCTTCGGCAACACGCTGCAGATCGGCATCCCGGTCGTGGCCGGCGTCTTCGGCGAGACCGGGCTGGGCCTGCTGCTGACGATCATCAGCGTGCATGCTCTGGTGCTGCTGCTGGTGTGCACCACCCTGGTCGAGCTGGACCTGGCGCGCGAACAGGCCTTGCCCGGCAGCGGGCTGGCGCCGGTGTTGTGGGGCACGCTGCGCAACGCGCTGATCCACCCGGTGGTGCTGCCGGTGCTGGCCGGCCTGCTGTGGAACGGCCTGGGCCTGCCGCTGCCGGGCCCGCTTGACGAGGTGCTGCAGCTGCTGGGCTCGGCCATGGTCCCGCTGTGCCTGACCCTGATCGGCATGTCGCTGGCCTACCTGGGCTGGCCCGCGGAGACCGGCGGCGCGCTGGCGGTGTCGGCCCTCAAGCTGCTGCTGCAGCCGCTGCTGGTGTGGGCGGTGGCCGCGGGCGTGTTCGGCCTGTCGGGCCTGACCCTGTCGGTGCTGGTGGTGGCCGCGGCGCTGCCCACCGGCAGCAACGCGATGATGTTCTCGCAGCGCTACCGCGCGCTCGAGGCCGAGACCACCGCGGTCAACGTGCTGTCCACGCTGGTGTTCGTGCTGAGCGCGCCGCTGTGGCTGGCCGCGCTGGCGCGCTGGAACCCCTGATCAGCGGCCCGGGTCGGACTGCCGGGTGTCCTCGGTCACCGCGGTGGACGTGACCCGATGGTCGGGGCCGAAGGTGACGCTGAACACCTTCTTGACCTGGCCCTCTTCAAAGCGCCAGTCCCACACCGCCTCGCCGGGGCGGGTGGGGAATTGCCAGACCTTGGCCGGTCGGCCCAGACGATCGCGCACGGCGGCCTCGTCCTGGCCCGGCTGCACCTGGGCGATGTTGGCCGGGGTCAGCAGCTGACGCAGTGCGCTCATCTTGCCGTCCGGGCCGATCTCGATGCGCAGATTGGTCCAGCCTTCGGGCTGGCGCGGGTACTCCAGGCGTTTGCTGCCGTCGGCGCGCTCGACGATCTGCGCCGGCTCACCGTATTCACGCCGCACATCGGCCTCGGTCGAGAAGCCCTCTTCGAGGCGGGCGGCACGGTGCTCGTCGCAGCCGCCCAGCAGGGCCAGCAGCGGCAGCAGCACCGCGGGAAGGGACAGGACGCATCGGCGCATGGACAGACCTTGAACAAGGGACAGCGCGATTGCAGCGTGTCCCGGGCGGGTCATGCAAGTCGCTTACGCTACGAGGTGTGACGCCTGACACACGGTGTCACGGGAGGATGCGGCGGCGCCGCGACAACACCACCAGAAGTGCACATGCAGGAACCCCACACCCCCGAAGGCGTTGCCGACGACGCCGCTCCCCGATTCGACGTGCGCGCCCGGCTGACTGGCCGGGTCCCGGCCGAGATCGTGCTGCAAAGCCTGGTGACCCAGGTGCGCATGCCGGCCGACAAGGCCGAGGCCTTGGTGCAGGCCCTTCGCGCCAGTCCCTCGGCCACGATCGGCCGCGGCGTCAGCCGTGAGCGTGCCGACAAGGCCCGAGCCCTGGCGGTCGACGGTCTGGAGATCGATGTGTCGCCGGTGCTGTCGCTGGCGCCCAAGAGCGCCGTCGTGGGCGATGGCATGGTCGAGTGCCCGGCCTGTGGCCACCGGGGCGTGCTGAGCCCCGAGCGCCAGTGCACCGCCTGCGGCGTCTATGTGGACAAGGTCTCGCCCGAGGCCGCGATGCGCCGGCGCCTGATGGAGCAGGAGCGCGCCAGGCTGGCCTGGCAGGAGGCCCACCAGGCCCAGCAGGCCGAACACGAAAGCCTGGCCGCGATGGAGGCCCGGCTGCGCGAGGAAATCCGGGCCGAACTCGAGCGTCGCCATGGCCGGCGCCGGGGCCCGGTCTGGCGCGAGCTCTGGCGGCTGCCGCAGTTCATCGGCGGCTTCAGCGCGACGGTGTTGGCAGCCTTTGCGGCGGGCTGGTGGATGCCTACCTGGCTGTACCCCTCGCCCGCGGCGGCCCCCGTGGTGGCCAGCGGTGAGGCCGCGGGCGCGCCGCCCGGCAGCGTCGAGGCGCTGCTGGCCCGGCTGGACCGCTTCCCCACCGCCGCCGGCCCGGCCGCCTCTGCCGCCGCGCTGTCCGAGGCCGACAGCCTGTCCGCCAGCAAGCCCCGCATGCCCCCCGACGTTTCCCTGACCACCGCCTTGTCCCAGGCCCCCGGCCTGCCGGACATGCTGCCGGGGAGCGAGGTGCCCGCCGACCTGGTGCCGCACTGGCGTGGCGAGTTGGCCGTGGCACTGGCCCAAGCCGGACAGGAGCAGCGCGCCGCCGAGGTGCGTCGGGCGCTCGAGCCCTGGCGCCAGGGGGTGGCCCCCGACATCGCCGCCGAGGTCCGCCGCGCCAGGATGCTGGTGGACGCCTGGGGCCTGCGCGACCAGTCCGCGGGGGCGGCCGCGCCGCGCCTGGCGCAGGTGCGCGCCGACCTGGCCGGCCTGGTCGATCCGGTCGAGCGGGCCACCACCCTGTCGGCCCTGGCCCCGGTGCTGGCCCAGTCCCCCGCGGTGCCCGAGGACCTGGTCGTGGGCCTGCTGTCCCAGGTCGGTCAGGCGGTGAAGACGGTGGCCGACCGTGCCGAGCGCCAGGCCCTGACCGACCGGTGGCTGCTGGCCGAGGCCGAAGCCCTGCTGGTCTGGTCCGGCCGCGAGGCCCGCGAGGGGCTGTTCAGCCGCTTGGCCGCACGCCAGTCCGCGGTGGCGGCGCTGCTGCCCCATGCCCATGCCGAGGCCACGCAGGCCCACCTGCTGGCGCTGCAGCTGCGTCTGGCCCGCCTGGGCGGCGATGCGTCGCCACGCCCGCTGACCGCCTGGCAGGCGGCGCTCGAACAAGTGGCCGACCTGCCCGCCCAGGTCCGCGTGCTGCGTGTGGCCGCGCGGGCGCCGTCGGCCTTGTCGGCGGCCGAGCTCCAACGCCAGGCCGCACGCCTGCTGGCGCGGGCCGAGGCCGCCGAAGCGCAGGTGCGGGCCCAGACCCAGGCCGAGCTGGCGCTGCTGTGGGGCGACCAGGGGGACGCCGGGCAGTGGCAGGCCCAGGGGCGGCGTGCGCTGGCCACCCCGAGCCTGACCGCCGACCACCTGCTGCGCCTGCGCACCCAGCTGCTGGGCGGGGGGCACATCGCCTTGGCCCAGTCCGCACTGCTGGCCGCTGACCCGGCCGGGGCCGACGCCCACTGGCGCCTGGCCGCGAAGTACCTGCTCTGAGCGCACGGGCCGCCCCTGCGCGGCCCGTGCCCTGGGGCGATCCCGGATAATCCCGGGACCATGACGCCCCACGACATCCCCGCCTACATGGCCCGGCTCGGCGCCGCGGCCCGCGCCGCCGCCACCGAGATGGCCCGCGCCGGCACCCGCGCCAAGAACGCCGCCCTGACCCACCTGGCGGCGCAGCTGCGCGCCGCCGGCCCGGCGCTGGCCGAGGCCAATGCGCTGGACATCGCCGCGGCCGAGGCCGCCGGCCTGGCCGCCCCGATGGTCGACCGCCTGCGCCTGACGCCCAAGGTCCTCGAGACCGTGGCCGAGGGCTGTGAGCAACTGGCCGCCATGCCCGACCCGATCGGCGAGATCACCGGCGTCAAGCGCCGCCCCACCGGCATCAGCGTCGGCCAGATGCGTGTGCCCCTGGGCGTGTTCGGCATGATCTACGAGAGCCGTCCCAACGTCACGATCGAGGCCGCCAGCCTGGCGATCAAGAGCGGCAACGCCTGCATCCTGCGCGGCGGCTCCGAGGCCCTCCACTCCAACCTGGCGCTGTGGAAGCTGGTGCAGCAGGCCCTGGTGGCCGCCGGCCTGCCCGCCACCGCGGTGCAGCTGGTCGAGACCACCGACCGCGCCGCCGTGGGCCGCCTGATCGCCATGCCCGAACATGTGGACGTGATCATCCCGCGCGGCGGCAAGGGCCTGATCGAGCGCATCAGCGCCGAGGCCCGCGTGCCCGTCATCAAGCACCTGGACGGCAACTGCCACACCTATGTCGACGCCCCGTTCGACCTGGAGCAGGCCCTGGTCGTGACCGACAACGCCAAGACCCAGAAGTACAGCCCCTGCAACGCCACCGAAGGTCTGCTGGTCCACCGCGACAGCGCCGCCGCCTTCCTGCCGCGCATCGGCGCCGTCTTCGCCGCCAAGGGCGTGGAGATGCGCTGCGACGCCGCCGCCAAGGCCCTGCTGGCCGCCGTGCCCGGCGCCAACGTGGTCGATGCCCAGGAGAGCGACTGGTCCGAGGAATACCTGGCCCCGGTGATCAGCGTGAAGGTGGTCGACAGCCTGGACGAGGCCATCGCCCACATCAACCGCTTCGGCAGCCACCACACCGACGCGATCCTGACCACCAGCCACCCGAACGCGATGCGCTTCCTGCGCGAGGTGGACTCGGCCAGCGTGATGGTCAACGCCAGCACCCGCTTCGCCGACGGCTTCGAGTACGGCCTGGGCGCCGAGATCGGCATCTCGACCGACAAGTTCCACGCCCGCGGCCCGGTGGGCCTGGAAGGCCTGACCTCGATGAAGTGGGTGGTGCTGGGCCAGGGCGAGGTCCGCAGCTGAGCATGGCCACCGATCCCCGAACCGCGCTGGTCCTGTTCTCGGGCGGCCAGGACTCCACCGCCTGCCTGGCCTGGGCCCTGTCGCGCTTCGACCGGGTCGAGACCCTGGGCTTCGACTACGGCCAGCGCCACCGCATCGAGCTGGACTGCCGCCAGATGGTGCGCGCCGAGATCGCCCGCCAGTTCCCGCATTGGGGTGAGCGCTTGGGCGAGGACCACCTGCTCGACCTGTCCCTGCTGGGCCAGATCAGCGACTGCGCGCTGACCGCCGAGCGGGCGATCGAGCTGCAGGCCAACGGCCTGCCCAACACCTTCGTGCCCGGCCGCAACCTGCTGTTCCTGACCTTCGCCGCCACCCTGGCCTATCGCCGCGGGGCCAGCGTGCTGGTGGGCGGCATGTGCGAGACCGATTACTCGGGCTACCCCGACTGCCGCGACAACACGCTCAAGGCGCTGCAGGTCGCGCTGTCGCTGGGCCTGGACCAGCCGATGACGCTGGAGACGCCGCTGATGTTCCTGACCAAGGCCGACACCTGGGCCCTGTCGCAGGCGCTGGGCGGCGACGCGCTCAACGAGCTGATCGCCGAGCACACCCACACCTGCTACCTGGGCGAGCGCGGCCAGCGCCACGCCTGGGGCCATGGCTGCGGCCATTGCCCGGCCTGCGCGCTGCGCGCCAAGGGCCATGCCGAATGGCTGGCGCGGGGCTGAGGAGGCGTTGATGGACTGGCTGGACACGCTGGCCGAGCTCAAGCCCTGGCTGCTGCGCATGGCGCTGCTGTCGGTGCTGCTGTTCTGGGCCGTGGGCGCCTACAACCGCCTGATGCGCCTGCGCAATGCCCTGGGCGCCGCCTGGGGCCAGATCGACGAGCTGCTGAGCCGCCGCGCCGCCGCGCTCGAGCCGCTGCTGGTGCTGCTGCAGGAGCCCATGGCCGCCGAGGCCAACACCTTGGCCGCGCTGCAGACCGCGCTGGACAAGCAGCAGGCCGCGGCCCGCACCGTGCGCGCCCGACCGTCCTCGGCGGTGGCCCTGCAGGCTTGGGTGGTGGCCGAGGGCGAACTGGCCTCGCCGCTGGCGCGCCTGTCGGCCCTGGTCGAGCAGCACCACGACCTGGTCCACTCCGAGGCGGTGCGCCCGCTGCGCGCCGCGCTGGCCGAGGGCATCCCCCGCCTGGTCTACGCCCGCCAGGTCTTCAACGACGCCGCCGACGCCTACAACTCGGCGGTCGAGGAGTTCCCGACCCGGCTGCTGACGCCGGTGTTCGGGTTTCGGGCGACGGCGAGGGTTTAGGCGATCGACGGGTGCATGCCTCTTGCCTCTGCCGGACCTGCTGTCGGCTGAGGAGGGTGGCGTGGCGCCGACCGCGGCGCAGCGGCCCGGGCGCACGAGGGGCGGTCGGCACTGACGTGCCGACTCCCCTGCGGTGCGCGCCGCCTGGGGTGGGCTCGGAACTCCCTCCGCTCGCCTGCGGCTCGCTGTGGTCGGACACCCGAGCCCAAGTCAGTTCACGAAGCCTGACCTGCGGTCAGGCCCCCAGGCGACTGTGCTCCTCGGCGCCCCTCTGATCGCGCCCGGCCCGCTGCCCCGCGGCCGGCGCCAGTGCAGTCGTTGTGCACTGCTCGCGAATGCAGTCAAGCCACGGTAGCCGGCGCGGAGGGGGGCTTTGGCCCTGAGCGAAGCAAAGAAGGAGGCCCCAGGCCGGGTGACATGAGAGAAGGGCCAAAGCTCCCCTCCTCGCCAAGCTCCGGACGCGGCAAGCCCAAGCAGCGCCGAACCGCCTCAACCCGTCAACCGTTCCCCATGATCGCCGCCGTGGCGACCAGTTCCTCGAACAGCGCCGAGGTGGCGCGGCCGGAGACGCTGAACGGGTCCAGGGCCGCTGTCTCGGAGTACTTCAGCAGCACCGCCGGGTTCAGGCGCGTCATGTGGACCTGGCCCATGGACCAGCCGGCGAAGCGGCGCTCGGTGATCTCTTCGTAGGTCAGCAGGGTGACCTCTTCGTGGCGGGCATCGCCGCAGATGCGGCGGTACAGCGCGTTGACCTGGGCGCGGCCGCCCTCGAGCACCTGGATGAACAGGCCGCCGGAGCAGCACAGCACGCCGGTGATGCCGGACTCGGGGTTGCGGCGGGCGGAGGTGCGCAGGATCGCGCTGAGCTCCTCTTGGTCGACCGCGCTCGCGGCGCGGCTGGCGTACATCAGTCGGACCAGCATGGCGTCTCTCCTCAGTCCTTCTTGCTCAGCAGCGACAGGAATTCACGCCGCAGGTTGGGGTCCTTCAGGAAGGCGCCGCGCATCACGCTGTTGGTCATGGCCGAGTCGGTGTCCTTGACCCCGCGCCAGTGCATGCAGAAGTGGTCGGCCTCCATCACGATCGCCAGGCCGTCGGGCTTGACCCGCTCCTGCAGCGCGTCGGCCAGCATGATGACCGCCTCTTCCTGGATCTGCGGGCGAGACATGATCCAGTCGGCCACGCGGGCGTACTTGGACAGGCCGATGAGGTTGGAGTGCTCGTTGGGCAGCACGCCGATCCAGATCTTGCCCAGGATCGGGCACATGTGGTGCGAGCAGGCGCTGCGCACCGTGATCGGGCCGACGATCATCAGCTCGTTCAGGCGCGAGACGTTCGGGAATTCGGTCACCGCCGGCATCGGCTGGTAGCGGCCGCGGAACACCTCCTCGATGAACATCTTGGCCACCCGCTTGGCGGTTTCCTGGGTGTTGTGGTCGCTCTCGGTGTCGATCACCAGCGACTTCAGCACCTCGGCCATCTTGCTCTGCACCTCGGCGCGCAACTCCAGCAGTTCGCCCTCGCGGATGAACTCGGAGATGTTGTCGTTGGCGTGGTAGCGGCGGTCGGCGCCGACCAGGCGGTAGCGGATGCGCTCGGAGGCGGGCAGCCGGGCCAGGTCGTCCTCGCCGAGGATCAGCGGGGCGGGGCGGTTGCGGGTGTTGGCCATGGGCGGGTCTCCTGTGTCCGGGCTGGGCATTGTGCGCCGCCCGGACAGACCTTGCAGGGCGTCGGGTGGTTAGACTCCACGGGTGAACGCTTCCTCTGCTGCCCCGGCCTTTGCCCCGTCTCCCGCGCTGTCGCGCCTGCTTGAACTGACCGCCGACGCGGTGGCTGCGGTGCGCGCCGGCCGCTCCCTGACCGATGTGCTGGCCGCCGTGGCGCCGGCCCATCGCGGCGGCACCCAGGCGCTGAGCTTCACGGTGCTGCGCCGGCTGGGCGCGGCGCAGGCGGTGCGCCAGCGCCTGGCCCCGCGCCAGCCGCCGGTGCCGGTGGACGCGCTGCTGTGCTCGGCCATCGCGCTGCTGTGGCCCGACCCGGCGCCGCCTTATCCGGACCACACCCTGGTCGACCAGGCCGTGACCGCCGCCCGCCACAAGGTGCCGGCCGCAGCCGGCTTCGTCAACGCGGTGTTGCGCCGCTTCATCCGCGAGCGCGATGCCCTGGTCCAGGCCGTGTCGCACGAGCCGGTGGCGGCCTGGAACCACCCCGAGTGGTGGGTCGAGCGCCTGCGCCACGACTGGCCCGCCCACTGGACCGAGCTGCTGCGACAGGCCCAGCAGCACCCGCCGATGACCCTGCGCGTCAACCCGCGGCGCAGCAGCGTGGCCGCCAGCCTCGAGCGCCTGCACGCCGCCGGCATCGGGGCACGGGCGGTGCCGGGCTTCGACCACGCCATCGCGCTGGACCAGCCGGTGGGCGTGGACCGCCTGCCCGGCTTTGCCCAGGGCGAGCTCTCGGTGCAGGACCTGTCGGCCCAGCGCGCCGCGCCGCTGCTGCTGGGTGCGGGCCTGCCCGCCGGTGCCCGGGTGCTGGACGCCTGCGCCGCCCCTGGCGGCAAGACCGCCGACCTGCTCGAGCGCGCCGACCTGGACCTGCTGGCCCTGGACGCCGATGCCCAGCGCCTGCGCCGGGTCGACGAGACCTTCCAGCGCCTGGGCCTGAGCGGCGCCACGCGCGCCGCCGACGCCCGCCAGGTGGCGATGTGGTGGGACGGCCGGCCGTTTGACGCCCTCTTGCTCGACGCGCCCTGCAGCGCCTCGGGCATCGTGCGCCGCCACCCCGACATCCGCTGGTTGCGCCGACCGGCCGACATCGACCAGCTGGCCCGCACCCAGGCCCAGCTGCTGGACGCGCTGTGGCCCTTGCTCAAGCCGGGCGGACGCCTGGTCTACGCCACCTGCTCGGTCTTCAAGGCCGAGGGCGAGGCCCAGGTTGACGCATTCTTGCAACGCTGCGGCCCCGATGGCGCGCGGCTGGACCCGGCTTCGCCCGGCCATCTGCTGCCGCTGGCTGACAATCGCGGCGAATCGCCCGAGGCCGCGCTGGCCGACGGCTTCTATTACGCCCTGTTGCACAAGCCCGCCGCGACCTGACCGGGGCGCGGCCGGCGGCGACCGATCCCGAGTCCCTCCCAGCGCCTGCCGTGACGATCCACGCCACCCTGCTGCCGCGCGCCTGGCGCGCCCTCCTGCTGGGCCTGGCCCTGCTGCTGGGCGCCGTGGGGCTGCGCGCCCAGGGCATCGAGTTGCCGGTGCTCGACGTGGCCCGCCAGGACGGCGCCATCGTGCTCGATTTCGTCGCCCGCCCCGCGCTCAGCCGCGCCGTCGAAGACGCCATGCAGAAGGGCGTGCCGGTCTACTTCGTGGCCCAGGCCACCGTCTACCGGCCGCGCTGGTACTGGCGCGACGAGCGCGTGGCCCGGGCCAGCCGCACCTGGCGGCTGTCCTACCAGCCCCTGACCGGCAGCTGGCGGGTCAGCCTGGGGGCGATCGCCCAGAGCGCAGCCACCGCCGCCGAGGCCTTGGCCATCGTCAGCCGGGCCAGCCGCTGGAAGATCGCCGACGCGTCCGAGGTCGATCCCGGCGAGTCCTATTACGTGGAGTTCAGCTTCCGACTGGACCACACCCAGCTGCCCCGACCGATGCAGCTGGACCTGTCCACCCAGGCCGAATGGCGCCTGTCCGTGGAGCGCACCCTGCGGCTGGAATGAGGCGTCCGGTGCGGCGCTGCCCCCGATGAAGTCCTCCACCCGCTGGGGCATCGCCCTGCTCGCCGCCTCCGGTCTGGGGCTGGTGCTGGCGTTCGTGCTGTCGCTGCTGGCCCAGGGACCGGCGCAGTACGAGCGCCACTTCGTCTGGCTGTTCTGGGTCAATGTGGCCGTCGCCAGCGGGCTGGTGGTGGTGCTGGGCGTGGCGGCCGCGCGGCTGCTGTTGCGGGTGCGCGCGCGCAAGTTCGGCAGTCAGCTGCTGCTCAAGCTGGCGGCCATCTTCGCCCTGGTGGGCGTGCTGCCGGGGGCTCTGCTCTACACGGTCAGCTACCAGTTCGTCTCGCGCAGCATCGACGCCTGGTTCGACACCCGCACCGAGCAGGCCCTGCAGGCCGGCCTGGCCCTGGGCAAGGGCACCCTGGAGGCGCTGGCCTCGGACCTGCAGACCAAGGTCCGCCTGAGCGCCGACCGGCTGGCCGATGCCCGCGGCCTGCCCGACGGCCTGGCGCTGGAGCGGCTGCGCGAACAGCTGGGCGTGCGCGAGGCGGCGCTGCTGGCCGGCAATGGCCAGGTGATGGTCTCGGCCGGCACCAGCGCCGTGCTGGCCCCGGAGCGGCCACCGGCCCAGCTGTTGCGCCAGGCCCGCAGCCAGCGCGCCGCGGTCGTGATCGAGGGCCTGGAGGAGGATGAGGCGGCGGCGCAGGGCGGCGGTGGCCGCATCCGCGCCGTGGCGCTGGTGCCCAGCGCCAGCCTGAGCCTGGCCGGCGACGAGGAGCGCTACCTGGTGGTGGTGCAGGAACTGCCACAGGTGCTCACCCGCAACGCGCTGACCGTGCAGGCCGCCTACCGCGACTACCAGGCCCGCAGCCTGGCCCGCGACGGCCTGCGCCGCATGTACATCGGCACCCTCACGCTGGCGATGGTGCTGGCGGTGTTCGGTGCGGTGCTGCTGGCCATCGTGCTGGGCAACCAGATCGCCCGGCCCTTGCTGCTGCTGGCCGAAGGCGTTCGTCAGGTGGCGGCTGGCGACCTGGGGGCCAAGCCGGTGTTCGCCTCGCGCGACGAACTGGGCGGCCTGACCCGCAACTTCGCCGCCATGACCGAGCAGCTGGGCTCGGCGCGCGAGCAGGCCGAGCGCAGCCTGCGCCAGCTCGAGAGCGCCCGCACCCGGCTGCAGACCATCCTCGACAACCTCACCGCCGGCGTCATCGTGTTCGACCGCCAGGGCCGCATCGACACCGTCAACCCGGGCGCCACCCGCATCCTGCGCGCGCCGCTGTCGGCCTGGGTGGGCCGCGAGCTGCACGAGGTCCCCGGCCTGGCGGCCTTTGCCGAGTCGGTGGCCCAGCGCTTCAGCCTGAACCAGACCAGCCCCGAGGCCGGTGAGCGCGACCAGTGGCAGGACGCCTTCGAGTTGCCCCTGGCCGACGGCGGCGACACCCTGACCCTGCTGGTGCGCGGCGCGATGCTGCCGGGCCAGGCGCGGCTGATGGTGTTCGACGACATCACCGAGGTGGTCTCGGCCCAGCGCGCTGCCGCGTGGAGCGAGGTGGCGCGTCGCCTGGCCCACGAGATCAAGAACCCGCTGACCCCGATCCAGCTCAGTGCCGAGCGCCTGCAGCACAAGCTCGAGGCCAAGCTGGCCGAGCCTGCTGACCAGGCCATGCTGGCGCGCTCGGTGGCCACCATCGTCAACCAGGTGCAGGCCATGAAGCAGCTGGTCAACGAGTTCCGCGATTACGCCCGCCTGCCCTCGGCCACGATGGGCCCGCTGGACCTCAACGCCCTGGTGGCCGAGGTGCTGGCCCTGTACGGCAACGAACAGGACCAGGGGCGCTTGAGCGCGCAGTGCGCCGCCGGCCTGCCGCCCATCCGTGGCGACGCCACCCAACTGCGCCAGGTGGTGCACAACCTGGTGCAGAACGCCTTGGATGCCGTGGGCGGTCGCGAGGACGGCCAGGTGCGCGTCCTGACCGAGACCGCCACCCAGGACGATGGCCGCACCGTGGTGCGCCTGAAAGTGGCGGACAATGGCCCAGGATTTGCCGAGAAGGTGCTCAAGCGCGCCTTCGAACCTTACGTGACCACCAAGAGCAAGGGCACGGGACTGGGCCTGGCGGTGGTCAAGAAGATCGCCGACGAGCACGGGGCCCGCATCCGCATCGTCAACCTGCCCGCGCCGCCCGGCGCCGAGGCCCCGCAGGGCGGGGCGCAGGTTTCGCTATCATTTTCAGGAATCACCGGAACCGGGGAGTCTGCGGTGATGCCCCCGGCGGCCTGATCCGGCCGCACGGCGCCCAGCAGAGCGAACATCCATGGCAACCATTCTTGTAGTCGACGACGAAATGGGCATTCGTGCCCTGTTGTCGGAAATCCTGGCCGACGAGGGCCACGCGGTCGAACTGGCCGAGAACGCCGCCCAGGCCCGTGCGGCCCGCGAGCGCATGCGCCCCGACCTGGTCCTGCTCGACATCTGGATGCCCGACGTCGACGGCATCACGCTGCTCAAGGAGTGGGGCGCCACGGGCCAGCTCAACATGCCCGTCATCATGATGAGCGGCCACGGCACCATCGACACCGCGGTCGAGGCCACCAAGTACGGCGCCATCGCCTTCCTGGAAAAGCCCATCACGCTGCAGAAGCTGTTGCGCGCGGTCGAACAGGGCCTGGCCCGCGCCCCGGCCCGCACCGCGGCGCCGGCCGCCGCCACCACCGCGGCACCGTCGCTGGCCGGCATGCCGCCCCACCGCCCCCTGGGCGAGCCGCACCTCACCGTCGAGGACGCGATGACCGGCGGCATGGGCCTGCCGGTGATGGCGGTGGACCTGGGCCCGCAGTCCGAACAGAGCTTCGACCTGGATCGCCCGCTGCGCGAGGCCCGCGACGCCTTCGAGAAGAGCTACTTCGAGTTCCACCTGGCGCGCGAGAACGGCAGCATGACCCGCGTGGCCGAGAAGACCGGCCTGGAGCGCACCCACCTGTACCGCAAGCTCAAGCAACTGGGCGTTGATCTTTCTCGCAACAAGCGCGGTGGTGTTCACTGAAAACTGTGCTACAGTAGCGGACTTCGCTGATGCAGCGGCTGCCCAGCAGCCAAAGCGCACAAGTCAGACGAAGGCCTGGTAGCTCAGTTGGTAGAGCAGCGGATTGAAAATCCGCGTGTCGGTGGTTCGATTCCGCCCCAGGCCACCAAATTCTCGTCCAGCGGTGTACGCTGGAGAACAAAAGCCCTAACAAATCAACGTGTTAGGGCTTTTTTCTTGTCTGACTACGTCCGGTCATGACCTCCAACGACCGAGAAAGTCTGCAAGAACTTCTGCAAGAACTCCACAATGGCACCAGAAGGCCCTTGGAGTTCTTGCTGTGCCACGCAATCTCATCTCTTCCGATCAGACGATCAAAGCTGTCAAACCCGGTGATGCCCGCAAGCGGCTGAACGACGGTGATGGGCTGTTCCTCCTGCTGTTCGTGAAGGGCGGGGCTCACGGCTGGCGGTTCGCCTACAGCCTCCACGGGCGCCGGAACAGTCTGAGCCTCGGAACCTATCCGGATGTCGGCTTGGCGCTTGCTAGGCGAAAGGCTGATGAGGCACGCGCTCTGGTGGCGGCAGGCGTGGATCCGAGTGACGCCCGAAAGACGTCGAAGGCGGAGCAACACCGCAAGCAGGAGTCTGACCGACGTAGCGCTGCTGGCTTGCCCGCAGAGGACTCATTCGAAGCTGTCGCCCGCGAGTGGTTTGAAACGCGCAAGGATCGGTGGTCAACAGGCTACTCTGAGAAGGTGATCGCGCGCCTGGAGGCGGATGTTTTCCCGTATGTCGGCAGACTCGCAATCGAAGCGGTGACGACGCCAGACCTCTTGGCTGTACTGCGCAGGATGGAGGCACGCGGCGTAGTAGAGACTGCGCATCGCGCACGTGAAAGCTGCTCACAGATCTTCCGATTCGCGATCGCGACAGGACGAGCGACTCGAGACCCTGCGCAAGATCTGCGAGACGCCCTCAGACAACCCACGGTGCGACACTTTCCAGCGATCACTACCCCAAAGAGGCTTGGTGATCTGCTGCGTGCGGCATATGGTTACGCGGGGACGCCGGTGGTAAGAGCAGCCCTAAGACTCGCGCCCATGCTCCTTCTGAGGCCCGGTGAGCTGCGCCATGCTCAGTGGGTGGAGATCGACCTTGAAACCCGGACTTGGACAGTGCCAGCGGAACGGATGAAGCGTGAGAAGGCAGGCAAGCAATTTGGTGCACCTCACATCGTGCCGTTGCCGCCGCAGGCGGTCGATGTGTTTCGCGACCTATTTCCATTGACGGGTCGAAGCCAATGGGTCTTCCGAGGTGAACGACACCATGATCGGCCAATGAGTGAGAACACCGTCAATGCCGCGCTGCGCGCCATGGGGTTCGCAGCCGACGAGGTCACTGGGCACGGCTTTCGCGCTACGGCCCGTACGATGTTGGCCGAGCGCCTTGGGTATGAAGAATCTGTCATTGAGGCGCAGTTGGCCCATAGTGTCAAAGATAGCCTGGGTCGGGCCTACAACCGAACAGAATTTCTTGCGCAGCGAAGGGGAATGATGGTCGCTTGGGCCAACTATCTGGATGAGCTGAGATTTGAGGTGAATAATGAGTTCTGAGGCGAGTAAGGAATTCTTCTTCAGTCAGGCCGAATTCGATCGACAACAGGCCACGGCTAATCGAATTTATACGAATCTCGGTGAATGCTACGACAGGCTCCACAATAAGTGGGGGTCAGTCCGATCTGGCGAGAGATTGTTTGAGGTCATGGAATCCTTTCTCTCGAAAGGGCGTGGGTCTATAGCTGGATCAGATGGAATTCAGGATATTGATGGGTTAATTTCTTTCATTTTTGAGAATGAAGGGTCATCAATTGATACGGCAACCATAAATCTATACCTGTCTGCTGGCTTTTTGGTGGAGTCTGTTAGGGCGCTGCGCAATAAACATTGGGGCGCCGTTTGGGAATGTCTCGCTCACAGCGCCTATTATTGCGGAGTTGGTCAAGCACTCTCCGGGGTGGACGCGAAGACATTTGGTGAAATCGGGAAGATTTTCAGATCCGAGGTTGCGGCAAAGAATGCTGCCAAACTACATGGTCCGACCAATGAAATGCGAGATTGGGCTTATTCATTTGTGCGCGAGTACAACGGTGGATTTGGGAATATGAGAATAGCAGTGGAAGCGCTTCAGCCCTTGCTGCATGAGAGGTTTGGTGATAGGTTTGAGAAGCTGGCTGATGATTATGGTACTGTTTACACGTGGTTGCGAAAAATGCCAGATAAGGCGAAGTATTTCCGCAGCGTAAAGAAGGATTAAATTTGGAGGGTGCGAATTGAGGCGGCTTCCGAATGTTGCCGCTTTGACTTTTCGGTAGTCAATGGGTCTTCTAGCACACCCTAGGGTCTGCTAGCAAAGAGGTAGGCCTGCTAGCACACTAGGTAGCGTGCTAGCAGGCCTATTTTCTTTTGTGCGTTGGTCCTTCAGAGTTCGTCCCGTCGCGACGCAACACGTTCAATGGAGAACTCTGATGTCCTATTCAAATGCAATTCAATCTGCACATGCGCAGCAAGGGAACTTGATCCGTAAGAAGCAACTTCTCCAGAAGGTGCCGTTCTCGAAGTCAACCTTGCATGCGAAGCTGAAGATCGGTAGTCGCTACTACGACCCATCCTTTCCTCGGCCGATCTATCTTCCGCTCGGTAAGACACCGTTCTGGCGTGAGTCAGAAGTGGACGCCTGGATTTACGGCATCCACTCGACTATCCCTGGGCAGGAAGCGGCGAACGTTGGTGTACGCGATCACCAGGCGGCCCCCAATTCGACGCCCGGAGGCAACCGATGAACAGCTTCCGGAACTACCTCCCAGCTAGCCAATCTGGCAACGCAACAGCGGTTGCTCTTCCCGGTCTACTTGGCGAAATGGAGCGGCACCTGGTAGCCACTGGAGCGGATCCCTCCATCGTCCTCGGCCACTTGTGCGCATATGCGTCGCTCATCGCGCAGGGTGTTGCAGATGGTGTCTGGCCAAACGAAGCGCCTCTTCCCGCGGGCGTCAGTGTGATGCTCGTTGTGCCAACAGGTGTCGGGAAGTCTGTTGTAAGTGGGATCGTCGGTGCTCCGCTTCACGCAGCGGTTGGTCGCCATGTGCAGTTGTTGTCTGAGGATAGCGGCCTCGACTCGGACGCAGACACGGGAGGATCAGACAGTAGCAAGACGCCCAAAAGCCTGCAGTTGCTGGTGGAGGACGTTTCGGCGTCATCGCTGGCAGAGCGCCTTGATGCCTGGCCCAACGCTGGATTGTTCACCGAGGAGATGGACCAGGTCGGCGAGTTGATCAAGAAGAACTCCGGCATGCTGGCCAAGCTGTCTGACGGAACACCCTATTCCCGATCGAGAGGGAACTCGCGACGCGTGGTACTCCGTGGACATCGATTGGTGTTCTTTCTGCAGGGGCAGCCCGACGTATTTCAGAAGAGTCAGGGATCCTTGGGAGGCAAGGGGACAGGGGGAATTGGGCTTATCAATCGTTTCATGCTGTTCAAGGCCCAGCACACGCAGGACAGTTCGAACTACCTCCATGTCAAGGTTCCAGACGAGGTGGCTTCGGCCTACTCTCGCCGGGTCGAAGAACTGGTCGACACGGGTGTTGAGCTTGTTCACCAGGGACGTGAGCGCACAAAGATTCGCCTGTGCCAGCAGGGCTGCTTGCGCTTGGAAGCAATGCTGATGGAGACCCGCAGAATCTACGCGAGCAATCCAGCCGCGTCATTCATGAGTGGGTACGTGAATCGACACGCCGAACGAGTCCTGCGACTGGCGGTGGCGCTGCACGTCTTTGAGCATGGCACCTCTGGTCCGGTCTCGCTCGAGATCTTGGAGCGTGCTGACGCCATCGGACGAAGCGCTCTGGCTGACTATTTTGCGCAGGTCCATGTACCCCCGGTAGTAAGTCAAGCTGAGGGAAATGCCATTCGCGTCGCGGACTTTGTTTTGGCTTCCTTCTTGTGGCATATCCACCCAGAATGGGTGGACTATCGCGCTTTTTATGACCAAGCATTCAATTTGGGTCTTTCTGGCGCACAGTTCAATGCCGCTTTGCTATTTTTGGCCAAGCGTGGCTTGGTGGCAAAGGATGGTCGAGGCTCACAAAAGAGAATTGGCCTGAACTTGCCTGGGCTAAGCAGTTGGAGGCGCGATCAGATGCAGCGGCGACTTTCACTGCAATGAAGACGTCTGGCGGAACAATTTTATTGTTGCATGAATTGCCATATCGGGCCAATTGGTGCTGCTGATGCGGTTGGATATGGCTATTTGAAATATTTGGTTGGGATGGGTATTTTGCTTATTAATGACATAAGTAATACATCTATCTCAACTACCTTTAAGTCTCAATCCATGTTGACATCGAAATATGAGAGAGCTTTCCCTCTGAAGCGAGAGCACATTCATGGTGATACCGTCAAAGGTATCGCCACATTGAACGCAGTGACGGAACAGGGTGAGATTTGTAAAATAGTCAAGCACCTTGAATTTGCCGATAAATGCATCGACTTCATGAAACTTGTCACCTCCACAGATCAACGGTATGCACAGACATGCGTTGATCGTAGGGGTAGGACTTCCAAGCAAGTCACGAAACTAGGCAAACACGCTGGCTCCTTGCGCTTTTATGCGAAGCTCTATTCACCAGGGCAGTCGTATCATCCAGCCTTGCGCTTTTTCCTGGATCACTACAGGGCGCATCCCATTTGCCTGTGTGAGGTGGATGCTGCGGTACCTCGGTCAGTCGAGGTCTTCGATGACTTCGTTCAGGGGCTACGGGACGAAGCTGCAAGGATTGGCCTCAAGAAAAAGATTCGGAACTGGGAGAGTAAGTACAAGAAAAATTATCAGCGGCTAATTTATGTGGAAAAGACCTTATTTGAAATGTGCTCACGGCTTGCTGTAATTAGACTTGACCTGGAATACGACAAGAGTCGACCCGATCAGAAGGCGATGGATCTGTTTTTTCTGCGTCATCAGGCGGAGCAGGACCAGAACTTGGAGGCCTACCTGAACGGTGCTGACCTAGATGCACCTTCGCAGACAGAAGGGCTGGTTTCACTGGAGGAACTGCAAAGGGACCGGGATCGATTGCTCGCAAACATGAAAGGAAAGTCAACGCTTTTCGAGCACCTCATCACCTATGCCTGGCGCATCGAGTGCACACCGCAGGCTGGGTATCACCTGCATTTGTTGCTGTTCTTTGACGGCTCGCAGGTGAGGAAGCATGAGCACCTCGCTCATGAGATCGGCGAGTATTGGTCAGAGGTCGTCACAGAAGGACGGGGGCGCTTCCATAACGTCAATCGAGCCTGGAGGCCCGAGCACCCACGCTACGGTATTGGCCTCATTAGCTGGGATGATGCGCTGAAGCGGGAGAATCTGAGGCGCTACGTCCTCGCGTACCTTAGCAAGTCAGAGCAGAAGGTGTGCGTGATGCCCTATCGTGGCTGGAACGCTTTCGGCACAAGCACTCTTCGGCAGCGGCCTCCTACTGATCGAGGGCGGCCGCGAATCGGCACCAAGTCAGCCTCGGTGCTGGACGTGCAGTGGGTACCTAAGCGCAATTTTAGACATCCAAGATTGTCATCCGCGGGCGCTGACAACCACTTAGCGAAAGTGCGTGTCTAGCCACGGCGCGAGCGGCCGCAGTAGACTGAAAGCAGACCCTCACTGTTGGGGAGCATATGACCGCCGTCAGTCGAAAAGGTCGTTCGCGCTCTTCTGGTTTGATGACGCTCGCTGTATCGCGTCGCGCGAATACAGTCATATAGTCCCCCCAATGCGAACCGTGGGCGTTCCAAGCGCATCGCTGATGCCGGTACCGAAAGAGCGTAATGATGGAGCCATGTCGCGAAGTACATTTCGCCATGTCATCGCGCGCCCTTCTACGAAGAATTTTAGATAGGAACAAGTCTTGGAATCGGTCCTTCGCGACTCAATCTGGCGGTCGCTACTCCAATCTGATCAGGAGCAGCGTTATTGGCACCGCAAGGCATGCCAGTACGTCAAGTGGGATTTTCGTAGCAAGGTCTTCCTCGCGCTTGTTACGTCGTCAACCGTTGCAAGCTGGAGTCTTTGGAACGACCATCCGCTGCTTTGGAAGTCCCTCACTGTTGTCGCGTCTCTAGTTTCGATCGTCCTTCCGTTTCTTTCGCTGAACGACAAAGTGCTAGGCATGACGGAGGTACACGGCAAGTGGCTTCAACTGATGCATGAGTACGAGGAGCTTTGGCGCGACCAAGCGCTGCTGGAGGACGGTGCTGCTCGAGCCAGAGTCTCAAGTGCGAAAAAGATTGAGAGCGAACTGTCGAGCAAAGCGATTGGCCTGCCGGCTCAAGACCGCAAGCTCGGCGCGACCACCTATCATGAAGTGATCGCAGAAAGGACTATGTGAATGGCGACTCGTCCTCCACCCACATCCCCAACTCCGCCGCCCGGTCGCCAAGAGCGAGGGCATGTTCCGAAGCCCGGATCGTGGCCACCCCCACCGCCCCCACCGCCCCCACCGCCCCCGCGTACGTCTAGGTAGTGAGTAGAGAACTGTGGACGCGGGCCGCGTGTCCGCTAATCGCAGCTCATTGATGGCCGCGAGTGCCATCGACTCGAGCCGGCACGGATACATCAGGATTGAATCAGGTCATTAGGGCCGGTGTACTCGAAGATGATCTGGTCTGCCGTTCCATTCGACGTTGCTACCGTGAGGCCTATGGCGTTCTGGCTGAACGGATAAAGAACTCTGCCCAGCTCTCGGTAGTCGCTGCTGTAGATCACGCCGGCCTTCGGTCCGGAACCGGCAATGCGCAGGGCCATCCCGGGCGCCATCGGTACGCCATCCTTCCATTGAACCGGTCCGGCGTACTCTGTCGTCGTCCACGGCTCTACGTTGCCTGCTCCATGCGGCGCAGTGAACTCCCTCCAAAGTTCATGCGAGTTCTCTGTCGGCCATGTGGGAATGACGCTCCAAGCACGCACCGAATCTGACGCAAGCCAAGCACGGAGGCCCTTGGCGTCGTCGAAATCCGCGCCAGTCGAGAGCACAGCGCTGATGGCGCCGAGCCTCGACGCGAAGCCGGACTTGATCAACACCGTAGCCGGGATGGACAGCGTTCCCGTCTCGACCGCAGCAACAGCGCTGCCGCTGCCCAGATTAGGCAGAAGATCGATGTCTAGATCGAATGGATCCCGAACTGGCGCGTGAGCCTGCGCGCGAACCCTCACGGCTTCCATCGCCCAAGGCAAGTTGTAGGCGAACGCATGCTCGATGAGGGATATCGCATCGTCTGCGTCGTCCTCCCCCAGTTCGTGAACTGGAGCTCCTCTCAGCCATAGATCCAGAAGCTTTCGCCAATCCGGCGGCAACGACTTCGGCGTGAACGGGGATATTTCGAAGGCAATCTCGGCGAAGGCGATGATCGCCGTGACAGCTTCATCGAGTTCACCGCCGTCTACAGACGTATCCGCCTTGAGCAACAAGAACTCAAGGTCATCGGCCTTTTTATCCAGAATTCTGCCCGTCTCAAGCCCGACGCCGGCGAGGAAATAGCCGCGCCGTTGCACCGCTGTCGAACCGGCCCAGATCAGCTTAGCTCTGGCCTTCAAGCCAGAAAGCAGCGCCCTTTGGACACCTTCACTCCGCCGCGCGAGCCGGCGCGTGAGCAGTGATGACGTCAATACCTCATCAATCTTTGACTCGAGCTCTTCATCAGCAACCTGCGCGTCACCAAGCAAGCTGAAGATGGCTGTATCCAGGCTGGTTAGATGACGCGGCCACTCTTCCACCGCGGCCTCTGCCAACCTCTTCCGCTCCCCAGGCACCGCCGCAAAGCTCCAAGCACCCTGACCTGCCACATACGCCAGCAATGCATTGACGTCCCTGGTCCCGATCTTCTTGGCCATGCGATCCAGTAGCCAGTAAAGCAATCGGAAGATGCCGCTCTCCATCTCGCGTTGTCTGTCGCCACGGATTAGACCCTTCCAGGCATCTCGCCGCTTCTCGTGCTCGTCGAACATTGGGTAGAGCACCAAACCTTCGATGTCGACATACGCGCGGCCAGCCCGACCGACGACATTTCTGAACTCGGACTCATCGATCGCCTCACCATGCCTGGAATGCCCGTGAAAGATGAGGCTGGTTGCCGCCAAGTTCAGCCCCTGGGCGAGGGTCGGTGACGACACCGTGAGCTTCAGAACACCCTCCCTGAGCAAGTGTTCCACTTCCTTGCGGAACTGGCTGGGTAACTCGCCATGGTGAACCGCCACCCCCATGCGGAGGCATTTCAAGATGTCGTGATCCGGGCCGAACCACTCAGCGCCGACGGCCAATGCGGACGCTATAGCGTCGGACGGAGGCGTCATGATCGGCGGGAGCAAGCCCCCTTGGCTTAGCTTGATGATGCGTTTGGCGAACGGCATGACCGACACTCGAAGCGGACAGAACACCAGTACTGACTGACCATCCTCAATCAGACGCCACGCCGTGAAGATGCACAGGTCGGTCTGCGAGCCGGGAACGATCGCAGCGTTTGCACGATGGGACGTCCTCTTCCCGACGACAAACTTGGGAATGAACGGATGCTCGTCCCCGACTACCACGTTCAGCTGAGCGACTTTGACCTCTGCGTTCCAGTCAACCTCACCGAATCGAAGGCGGGTCGGACGCCAAACGTTCTTGATGAGTCCGTCGGGCCGGTCGGCGGTGAGCCAAGCAGTGAAGTCAGCGAGTTGGTCACCATCAGGCAGGATGGCCGAGAGGCAGACGATTCGTCGGAAAGCCGCGTCAGGCCTACGAAGCAGCCTCTGAATCTGCGCTTCATAGCGCACCTCCCGTTCACCGAGCCCGATCATGTGGCCTTCGTCGAGGACCACCAACCCCACGTCGTCCAGGAGCGCCGGGTCGCTCCGAAGGGCGAAATCGAGCTTTTCAGGCGTCGATACTACGATGTCGCGAGACTTTAGCGTGTCGACATCGCTGCTGCTGGCACCGATGCTGCCATAGAGGCTTGAGACGCTTTTGCCGAGCGCGCCAAACGTGCGGCGCAGTGACACCTCTGTTTGCGCAGACAGTGCACGCAACGGCGTGACGAAAACGACTCGCTTGCCAACTGCTAGGCACGCGAGAATGCACAGCTCTGCGATGCGCGTCTTTCCCGCGCTTGTAGGCAATGACAGCACAAGATTCGCGTCGTACTCCAGCACACGCTTCGCCGCTTCAATTTGAGACGGCCAGAGTTCAATTTCCGACCGACCTCGGCACAGTAGCGAGGTGATGAACAGTTTGCGCAGTGATGCCCAATCGCCGATCGCTGCACCGTCGGGGCCGGACATTGGGAGGATCGCGTGAAAGCTGCTGGACCAGAGGCTGTCAACAATGTAAATAGCCAAGCGATGCACCCACCACTGGCCGACAAAGTTCATGTCCCCCGCAACGGACAACCCCTGCCTGAGACGCACCTGTGCTTCGCCGATGAGATGCTGTTCGCCCCGCTCCAGAGCGAGCAACGTCTGAGACATCGCCGACATGAAGTTGCCTTCTAAGCCAAGCAAGAGGGCTTCAGCCATACCTTCGCCGTCTTCCTTGGCAGCTTCCTGGCCTTCTACTTCGAACAAAGATTCCAGAGCAGCCATGACGTTGTCGTCGGAACCGGCACCCGACTCGAACCAACCAGCGACAGTACGGTTCACACCGGCAAGGTCCCGAAGCACCAGTTGCGCGAGACACCGCTCGACAACCGACAGGTTGGCCCGTTCGAAGTCAGCCCTCAGGAGTGAGTACGCGCGCGCCGAGAACCGACCCAGGTGGTAAGCGCTTCCAGCGACAAGACGGTGGAAATCTCGCGTCTCGTCCAACTGACCTCGCGCGACGACAGCCTCTATGGACTCAGCTGCAACCTCGAAGGCTTGTCGCGCAGTCTCGAAGTCGCCGCCCAGATCCAGATACCGCAAACCGTGGAGCAGCAGCGAGTAGCCGAACGAGAGTAGGTCCTCCGACAGGAGCGGGCTGAAATCTGGCGCATCAATCGGCAACTGGCCCGCGCGCCAAATCATGCCGCGCGCCTGTCCCCTCGCCAACAGCTTTTGACGGTAACCCGTCTCGACCGCTTCAAGGATGTTGGAGCGCAGCTCCTCCTGTGTGGATGCCATCAGGCACCTACGGCCGCGAATACGGCTTTAATGAAACTCTGATGCTCAGTGACCCGCAGCCCAACATAGTGCTGGGTCGCGCCTCCGGTGTAAGCACTCAAGTTGGATTGCAACAGCGTGGTCGTGTCGTTGCCCGAGAAAGCGAATAGCATGTGCGTGACATCGCCGGGCTTTAGCGACTTCTTCAACTGAGCGTCATCGATTGCGTGCCGCAAGGGCTTATCAGCAGGGTCCAAGAGACGGTCAGCTACGAAACCCATTGAGTGGGGCGACGGAAGCTCGCCATAGCCGGACAGCGCCTCTCGAGCCTTTGTGACGGTAGCAGCGGGCATAGCTGCGTTGCTTTTGGACTCCGCTTTGAGCACAGTGAGCTTTTCGGTCACCGGGTTCAAGTTGAAGCCCAAAATGTCGTCGCCCCGCATCGACATGTTTCGGTGGTCTTTGAACTGAAGACGTTTGATGCCCAGTTTGAACGGCGTCTTCTCACGAACGAAAGCAGTACACAACACCTCGCCGAGATCGCCGGACTTGAGCTGCGCGCTTTCCGGAAGCCTGTTCTGGATCAACTCTGCAACTTCGTGCCGCTGCAGGCGAGTGAACATCTCGGCCAGCCGGCTCGGTGGCAAAAAGTGTTCAGGAATCACATCTGCCACGATGGCGACCGCCGCATCAAACTTCGATGCATCTGCGGTCAGCATCGTGTGGCTATGTGGCGCAGTGCACCCAACGGCGACCTCAGTGCACCATTCAGCAAATCGCGTCATGCAATAGAACCTTCAACTGTGGAATGCCCTCGAATCTACGCGGATAGCAATCCCGATCTCAGCGCGAACGGCCTATGTCGGCGGGGCTCCTGCTGTTGCGTGCTGGGGGAGATGCTCAGGGAACTGATGGTAACTTGCCAGATTTTTTTGGGTGTTCGGCCTTAGCTTCGCAGGTTGGATGTAATGCATATCAGAAAGCAGCCTGGGGCGAACGTCAGCTACCGGTGGGGACTACCATCTCGCCGTCGAGGACGACGGCAACCATTCGCCGAGCGGTAAGCGGCCTGGCGCCGAACTCGGCATGAGAGGTTCCATTTCTGCAGCCCCCAACTTGTATGAGCACATGCCATTACAAGAACCGCCTCCGCTGTGCGCCGATGTTGCGGCGGTGCCCCAACGCGCCCATCAACTGGTGGCCTGGATCGCCGAGCGGCAGGACGGCCTTGAGATCAAGACCGACAACGCTACTCTTCAACTAAGACAAGGGAGAGGACATGAATGTGCTGAAGCTCCAGCTGGAGCATTGCTATGGAATCCGCAAACTGGACGTTGTGCTGGACTTCGGTGGCAACGCTGCCATCGCCATCTACGCGCCCAACGGATCGATGAAGAGTTCGCTGGCCAGCACCTTCCAAGACATCGCCGACGGCAAAGCATCTCGGGACCGGATCTTCCCGAACCGCGCCACCGTGCGTGTGGTTCAGGATGAGAACAGTGCCAACATTGTTGCCGCCAATGTGCTGGTGCTCAGGCCTTTTGAGGAGTTTGCCAGCAAAGGAGACGCCACTGCGACCCTCCTGGTGAATGCCGCACTCCGGCAGGAGTATGAAGCGTTGCACACGGACGTCACTGCTGCGAGGGTAGCCCTGATAACCGCAGTCAAGGCCACTGCAAAAACCAAAAGACCGATCGAGCGCGAGGTCTTGTCGGCGTTTGCACCTACTAGCGGGGATTTCGATGCGACGCTCGCCGACTTGAAAGAGGAACTAGCCAAGGACTGGGAGCCTGTCTTCAAGGACGTGTCGTACGACGTCTTCAACGACGAGCGGGTCGTCGCGTTCTTGGCACAAGGTGATTTCCGCACGGCTATCAATGACTACACGAGGAAGTACAACGAGCTGCTCGCGGCTTCGAAGTACTTTAAGAAAGGCGGATTCAACTACTACGCGGCCACCAACGTGGCCAGGGAGCTGAAGGCCAGCGGTTTTTTCAAGGCCAAGCATTCCGTGAGCCTCAATGGCGAAGACAGAAGGGAGATTAACTCTGAGGCCGAGCTCCAAGCCCTTGTTGATGCGGAGCGCGCCAAGATATCTGAGGATGCCGCGCTGCGCCGAAAGTATGAGGAGCTCGAGAAGCAGATCCAGAGGAACGCGCAGCTCCGCGAGTTCGAGTCGTACCTGCAAGGGCATGAAGAACTGCTGCCGGAGCTCGCCGACCCGGCTGCGTTCAACAAGAAGCTCTGGATGTCGTACCTCAAGGCGAATTACGCTCTGTACGTAGACCTGATCAACAAGGTCGAGCAGGCTGCCGTGCGATCAGCCGAGATCGAGGCGCAGGCTGGCCAGGAACACACGCAATGGCAAGAGGTCATTGACATGTTCAATAGCCGCTTCATCGTCCCGTTCCATCTTGAAGTGGCCAACAAAGCTCAGGTGATCTTAGGCAAGGAAACGGCACCGCGCCTGGGCTTCGTGTTCAAGGATGGCAACGACTACGCGCCAGTCGAGCGGGATGCCCTGCTGCAGACACTCAGCACCGGCGAGAAGAGGGCGTTCCACGTCCTGAATATGCTGTTCGACATCGAGGTGCGTCGTGTGGCTGGTCAACAGACACTTCTGGTCGTCGACGACATCGCGGACTCCTTCGACTACAAGAACAAGTACGCCATCGTTCAGTACCTCTCCGACTTGGCCGAGGATCAGCACTTCAAGATGCTCATCTTGACTCACAACTTCGATTTCTACCGAACCATCGAGAGCCGCCGCCTCGTTCAGCGGAAGAACTGCTTCATGGTGTCAAAGACGATTGCCGGCGTCACACTCGAGGCGGCACAAGGCGTGCGCAACGTCTTTATCAATGCTTGGAAACCAGCGTTCTTCATTGACGACCGCAAGAAGATCTGCTGCGTGCCCTTCATGCGCAACCTCATCGAGTACACGAAGGGCGAAGCCGACCCTGATTACCTGCTTCTCACTTCGTTGCTCCACTGGAAGGTCGCCACGGAGCAGATTACCGTGGCGGATCTTGATGGCATCTATACCAGGCTGTTTGGTGCCGCCGGACAGTCGGGTAACCCTGCGGCCCGCGTCGTTGATCTTCTTGCCGCAGAGGTCACTTCTTGTCTGCAGGCACCTGATGGCATTAACTTTGAGAACAAGGTCGTGTTGGCGATCTCCACCCGCCTGCAGGCTGAACGGTTCATGGCCGCCAAGATCAACGACGCGGTCTGGTTGGCCGGCATTTCCGCCAATCAGACCCCCGCTCTCCTCAAGCGCTACCGAGTCGACTTCCCTGCGGAGGTCGCCAACGTTGCCGTCATCCAGCGCGTCCTGCTCATGACGCCGGAGAACATCCATCTGAACTCGTTCATGTACGAACCGATCTTGGACATGTCCGATCAGCACCTACGCCGCCTCCACGCGGAAGTCGTTGCCTTGAACTAGCAGCGGCACGCGATACTCACTGGAGGCAGCTCGTTCAAGCGTTGACGACTGCGGGTCATCGTCGACGGCATGTTTACCGGCGAGTCGATGACGGCTTCCGGTCCTGAAGCGTGAGCCGGGCTCCACGTTGCGGAAGACGGCAACCGCTGCCATTGGGACGCAGGCCAGGCTGTGCGTGGTGGGTCCCGGTCAGTCGATGGACAAAGAAAATTCACCGATGTGACCAGACAGGAACCTCCCGGTCCCCGTCTGGCCTATCGCTTCTTCAGGCAGGTCAGGGTGACCTTGGCCATGTCCCGCTTCCATTCCGGAGACGGCTGTTCTTGGCTGGTGGCTGCATCTGCGATTTCAAAGGCCATGTGGTCGTTGCGCAGCTCTTCGAACATGCACTCGCACAAGGCTTTGTCTCTGAGTCCTGGATAGCACTGCGCAACGAAGGTTCGCCGGGCGTCGGAGACCTCGTCGCTGCAACCCGCAAGGGCCATCAGCATCAGGACCGCCGCAGGGGCAAGCCGGTGAGCACGCCAGGTCATTTCAGCACCAGCGTCTCACCGAGCGCGACGCCGGCGACCAGGCCGATGAGTTGCGGCCCGACCTGCCAGAACAGCTTGGATCCGATCAGGCTGAAAAGCCCGCCGTTGGTCACGATCATGTCCGGGCGCGCATAGCGCCGGATGCCGTCGCCCAGGAGGGCAAGGACGGTGCCCAATGCCGTTCCGGCCAGGACGGCAAATGTCTTGGTCATGAAGCTCGCCCGCAGCACCAGCGGCGAGTTGTTGAGCGTGCAGAACACGATGGCCACGACCAGGGCGGCGACGCCCCAGAGTACGGCGTTGACCTTGGCAGGGCTGGGTTGTTCGGTGGTCATAGTTCACTCCTTGGGTTTGATGTCTTGGGAACGGTCCAGTGATGAGGCCCACTGGTCAGGCCGGAACTGAGGTAATGAGGTGTTTGAGGCTCTATTTATGGCGAGCGCGCACCGGCTCATTCATGGTCAGTGCGGCTCACAGGAGCTGTCTTGGATGATAAGGGGTACTAAACACCGTGGATTCAAACGCGTCGTTTATCGAGCATGCCAAGCATGTCGGGAAGCGCACGTTCGAAGGAGAAGGCACAGCCGTTGCGGCTGGTGTTTGCCAGGAACGTCCGCCTGGCGCGCATCCATCAGGGCATGTCGCAGGAGCGCATGGCCAGTGAAGCCGGGCTTGACCGGGCCTTCGTGGGCACGTTGGAGCGAGGCCAGCGCAACATCTCGATCGACAACATCGAGTTGATCGCCAAGGCCGTTGGCGTGGCGGCCAGCGACCTGCTGGATCCCGGATTGCCGGAGCGCGCCGGCTTCGATGCGACCCTCACCCGGGCACCGCGGACGGCACGGCTCTACACGCCCGGCAAGCGCAGCGGCAGCTGATCACTGCCAGAGCGGCGCGGTATCAGGTCTCGATGACGAAAAGCGCCGGATCCGGCAGCTGAAGCAGCGCATCAGCTTCCTGCACGCTGCCGAACACCCACTGCTCGACCTGGTCATGCTCGATGGCGATGACCGAGCGCTTGTCCTGCTCGTCGGGGCCGAGGCGCGGATCAGGCTTGTGCATGTGCTTCATGATCGGGTGCTGGTCCGCGTTGATGGTCAGCATCGTGAACGACTCGACCAACTCTCCCGTGGACTTGTCGGTCCAGGTGTTCCACAGGCCGGCCAGACCCCAGGGAGCACCGTCGAGGCGCTTGAAGTTGTGCCAGATACAGCGGCCGGTCTCCCAGCCGGGCTCGTCAAACGACGCCGCCGGGATGATGCATCGCTGCCCTTTGGCCCAGGCCTGTTTGAAGCTCGCTTTGTTGCTCATCTCCTCGCTTCGGGCGTTCTGGGTTGCATAGGGCAGGTGGGCCTGCTTGGCGAACCAGGGGATGAGGCCAAACTGGCCGATCACCATGTCCAGCGCGCCAGGCGCCTTGCCGCCCCGCAGGAACAAGCCCGTCTGGCGAGGGAAGACCTTGGCCCCTGACCAGGGTTGGCCTGCACCGATGTGCCACAGCCGCTCGACCTCAGCGGCCTCGGGGGAGATGTAGCGGGTGCACATCGATCAAGCATAGCCCGCCTGGCTCACCCAGTGGGCCTGCAGAGCTCTAGGCTGGCCGGCATGAAGATCCGACTCCGACTGATGCGCCGCGACGGCCAGAAGCGTCCCATGGCCGAGGTGCGGGCCGACCCGGGTCACCTGGTGACGCTGACCGTGCATCGCAGCAGGGATGGTTCGGAAGCCATGGCACACGTGAGTGCCTCGTCCCAGCCGTTTCGGCTTTCCCGCGTCCGACTGACCACGCTGCACGGTGCCGACTTCGCCCTGCTGGGTGAGGAGCCAGCAGGCCTGATGTACGAGGGGCGAACCCAACCGCAGGCCTGGTGGTGCCAGTTGGCCACGGCGGCCGCAGGGGAGGCGGGTGGTTGCAGTGACCTGGCTGCTGACGCCGCCCCCTCAGCAACAACCACCCCACCCGTCGTATCGCCCCCGAGCGTCCCCAGCCGGTAGAAGCCGCTGGGGGATCCCTGCCAACCAATGGCGCCTGCCAGAGCGGAGGTCAGGCCTTCGTATCCAGAGGAACCATGCACAGTGCCCTGAGCGTTGTGCCTTCCTGGCGTTGACCTTGAAGGCCCCTCGACAGCCAGCCACCGCCCCCTGTCTGCGGCACCAGGCGGGCGTTGTGGGCACTGCACCAAGGGACTCCCCAGCGAGGATCGAGCAGCAGTGCGGCCCGCGGGCTCACCGACGCGCGGTCCTGCTCGTAACCGACCAGGAGCGACCAGGAACCTGGTTGCCCCTTCTCCTGCAGGCTGACGATCGCCACACCACCGGCCTCCAGAACCTGCTTCAGGATGTCCAAGGCCGGCGCATGCTCGCCAGTGGGCGGCCAGTCGAAACTGGTGACGCAGCACTGGGGATGCTCCAGCCGAAGCCCATCGAGCACCTGTTGCAGCTCGTCCACCTCTCGCGTTCTGCCGTCACCTACCAAGGCCCGCTCGGGCAGTGAGCCCAAGCCTGGCAGGCCCAGCACGGCCAGGGCTTGCGACAGGCACAGCGCCAGACCTGTGCGCGTTCCCTGTTCCGAGGGCAAGGGCAGCTTGCGCCACCGGTGCCCCTGGCGGATCTGCAGCTCGGCGTCAAAGCGCAGGCCCCTCGCAAAGCGGTGCACCAGCCAAGGTGGTCGCTCCGGCTTGCTCACGGCGGATCCTCCTGGCTTGCACCTGCTGCCTGACGCGCAGACGCCTCTGCTCGGCTGCTCAGCTTGTCCGCCAGGCTCCGCGTGCCTGCACGAGCGGACCTGACGGCTTCGCGGCCCCCAAGAGGATCACCCTCCGCCGCACCGTCGCTGGGAGGGTAGAACTCCTCGGCGATCGCAGCCCCTTCCTCGACGCTCTCCTCAAAGGCGCCGTGGGCCAGGCCCTCCCGGGCCACCGCATCGAGCGCCGCTTGCCGAAACCCCGCCACTTCACGGATCTCCCAGTCCGAGTGGGCCGTGGTGATGGTGTCGGCCAAGGTGCTGCCGCTGCGCACGGTCAGATCGACGTAGTAGATTGGGGCGCGATGCGACAGCGTGGTCGACTTGCCCCGCAGGCGGAGCTCCAGCGGCATCGTCGACAGCCGCCCTCCCGCCACGGCGTGGAAGTAGCGCAGCCGTGTCGCCAGCGTGCGGATGCTGTTGAAGCCCGTGGTGCGGAAGACAAACGAGCCCAGTTCATCGTCCTCGCCGATGCGCACGTTCAGGCGGCCAAAGGGCTTGCAGCCCCCCGCTGAGAAGTCGCAGCCATCCGGCGACGGGCAGAGCATGGTCTGCACGCCATCCGCCGTCGCACGGCGGCAGTTCTCGCCATCGCCCACGCAGACTGGCCGGCCCGACTTGCGGTCGAACAGGCTGTAGGACGCCCGCAGGTTCAGCTCCGGATCGTCGAACAGCAGCCGCACGGGGATGGCGCGCAGCTTGGCGCCGGCGGTGCCGGAGCGTAGCGTCTCATCGACCGGGTGAGCCACCCAGCCGTCCTTGCCTTGCACCTGGCTGGTGATGGTGAACTCGTCGTCCTTCTCCGGCAGACGCTTGCCGCCGCGTTCGATGACGCGGCCGATCGAGATCCGCCCGATGATGGGCGGGGTGAGGGCCAGGCCCTTGAGCATGGTGTTCTCCTTGGAGGGCCCCCCCATTTGGGGGGTGAAGTGTTGGTGCAGGGCGCTCAGCCCTGGATCAGGAAGCGCCGCGAGCCAGGTTTGGCCTTGGCGTAGGTCGTGGCCAGTTCCGGGTGCTCCTTGAGCAGCCGATTCAGGTCGACGCTGGTGCTGTCCTTGCTGCGCTTCCAGCTGATCTCGCCGGTCTCGAAGACGGCCCGGGTCGCATCGCCCATGCGCTGCTGGATGCGCTGCTTGAGCTTGGCCTCCTGCTCGCCCAAGCTGCCGAGTTGCTGCCTGACCGCCAACAGGTCCGAGAAGGCCGAGGCCATCTCGAAGTCGCTGCTCAATTCCAGCGTGTGACCCAGGTCCTGCGGGTACAGGGCACGCAAGGCCTGGTCGGCCGAGTCCGAACCGTCGGCAGGCGGCTGCTCGTCGCGCTGCACCAGGTCCCAGAAGCGCTGCTCCAGATCCACCAGCTGGCGGATCATGGTCTCGTCGCGCTCGATGCGATGCACCTGCAGGTCCTGGCCGCAGATCAGCACGGCCACGTCAGCGGCCTGCTTGCCGGTGACGGCCAGTTGGTGCATCACCTGCAGCTGAACGTACTCGGGCACACCGTCGCGCCACAGCCGGGCACCGTTGAGGCCGGCGGTCTTGCATTCCAGGATCTGCACATCGGCAGCGCCGACCACCTCGCGGTCGAGGTTGGCCAGCATCCAGGCGTGCTCCGGGTGCTGCAGGACGGCGTTCACCTTGCGGACCCGGTTGCCGGTGCGCTTGGTGTAGAGCGCTGCCACGATGGGCTCCAGCAGCGTCCCCCAGAAGAGGGGAGTGCCGTCATCGTTCGGATCGTCCTTGGGCAGGTTGCCGTCGCGCTGCGTCTTCTCCATCCACAGCTCCAGCTGGGACTTGTAGGGGTTCAGGCCGACCGCGGCGGCGGCGTCCGAGCCGCCGATGCCAGTCTTTCGGAAATCGAGCCAGTCGTCCCGGCTCAGGGCCTGGGTCTTGACCAGGCGCAGCGCCGGACGGTTGCGTGCTTGGCGTTGGGCCGGAAGGGGTGCATTCATCAGGGTTCTCCTTTCCCCCGAAAAGGGGTGATCGAAGCCACCAGCACAAAGCCCCCGCTCAGCCGAAGAGGCTGAGCGGGGGCTTATGCCGGTGAGGAGCGGCGTGACGCCGCGGGAGAGTTGGGCTCGGGTGGCTCAGGCCACCAGTTGCAGGGCGTGGTCCAGTGCACGCTGCTTGAGGTTGGCGCCCTGGCCGAACCAGGCGCTGTCCAAGCGGTACTCCTGGCTGCGGGCGCGGCGCTCGTGGTCGACGTACTCGGTGACCGCGTTCAGCAGGCCCCAGGCGGTGCCCTGGGCCGATGCCAGGTCCGAGCCCTTGCCGGCACCCTCGTAGAGCGCTTGGACGCGCTTGAGGGCCCGTTCGTTGGTCAGGCCCATGGCCGGGTCGGTGTGGCCATCGCTCTGGCAGAGCACCTTCAGGAAGTAGTTCAGCGACTCGTGGGTCTTCACTTTGCGCTCGGACAGGGTCTTCATGCGGTACATGAAGCTGTCCCACTGGGTGACTGCCACGCCGAGTTGCTTCTTCACCGCCAGCGGATCGAAGCTGGTGTTGTGCGGCACCTTGATGGCGCTGCTGGCACCGCTGAGCGCCACCGTCAGCGTGTTGTTGCAGACCACTCGAACCGTGGTGGGCGTGGCCGTGGTGGCCAGCGTGCCATCACAGGAGGTGGCCAACAGCAGGTAGCCGTTGACGGTGTCGCAGCCCTTGATCGAGGTGGACTTGCCGGTGCGGGCCAGCGCCCAGAACTTGCGACCCTCCTTGAGGACGCCGGCGGTCTCCAACTCGAAGCCCGAGACCTCGGTCAGGTCGCGGTAGAACTCCAGCACCTCTCGGGGCTGGACGATCTGGTAGCGGTTGCCGACCACGGACAGCGGCGTCTTCGTATCGCTGCGGTAGAGCACCTTCTGGTCATCGAAGGTCATGATCGCACCCAGTGCACCGGCCTGGTCAGCCAGGTAGCGGACAGGGGACTCGCAGATCGACCAGTTCATGCCGGCCTTCTCGGCCCAGACATCGATCGATTGCTTCGCGGGGAGTTCATTGCCCAGGCCGTGCCACGGGGTGGCGCCGACGTAGGCCATTTGTTGGACGAGGTGAGCCATGGGGATCTCCTTCAAGAGAGGGGGAAATAGAGCGCGCATGCGGCAGCCCGGCCAGGTGCCGATGGGCTGTTTGGGGGGATGAGGACCGGCAGAGCCGGTCAGGCAGGGGGCTTGAAGCCGCAGGCCTGGCAGCGGAAGCGGCAGACGACGTTCTCGTCGATGGCCTCACCAATGGAGGCCCCGAGCGAGAGCCCGCTGAGCGTGGCCGCCACGATGCTCTTCACGCCGCGGCCGGCCCGGTAAGCCAAGGCCAGCCCTGTGGCACAGCCAAGCGCCGAGGTGATGCGCCTGACCAGCGGAACAGGGGCCAAGGCCACGGCACCGCAGTGGGGGCACGGCCTCGTCATCTGATGCAGCACCACAGGAACGGCGGCACGCGGCCCCAACGCATCACGCCCAGGAGCAGTGCGGTGCAGGAGCAGCCCAGGCAGAACGCGATGACGAACGCCCAGAGGTAGGCGCCAGGGGAAGGGTAGGGTGGCAAGTGGACCTCCTAGTCCGGTGGATGGGCCAGACCGCATAAACGCCAGGGGATCGCTCCGCCTGGCCCTGGTTCTGGTGACAGCGCATGGGGCTGTCGAGGAGGTCATATGGGACTGAAAACTTCTGCAGCACAGTGGCGTAGCCGCTACTGCCGGTGGGTGACACTGGGTAAAGTCGCGGCACAGAGCCCGGAAGCGAGGCCAGAACTGTGGCCCACGTAGAAAACCAAGATGAAGACCATTCAAGACCTACTCGACCACTATCGCGTTACGGCCCAAACCGAACGTGAGAAGGGGGCGTACTTTGAAGAGTTGATCCTGTGCTACCTGCGTCACGAAGCCAGCTATCGGGATCTCTACGACAAGGTTTGGACTTACTCAGACTGGGCGGCCGAGAACGGCTTGGACAGGCGCGACACAGGTATCGATCTGGTCGCTCGCGCTTCTGGCACCGGCGAGTTCCACGCCATCCAGTGCAAGCTGTACGACCCGACCTACCGGCTCCAGAAGGCGGACATCGACAGCTTCTTCACCGCCTCCGGCAAGAAGCCGTTCACCCACCGGGTGATCGTCAGCACGACCAACCTGTGGAGCGAGCACGCTGAGGATGCGCTGCGCGATCAGCAGCCCCCGGTCAGCAAGATCGATCTGCACGACCTGGAAAACAGCCAGATCGACTGGTCGGCCTACCAGCCCAAGGCCCCGCCGAAGCTCAAGGACCGCAAGCAACTCCGGCCGCATCAGGAGCTGGCGGTTGAAAAGGTGGTGGCCGGCCTGGCCGACAACGATCGCGGCAAGCTGATCATGGCCTGCGGCACCGGCAAGACCTTCACCAGCCTGAAGGTGGCCGAACAGCTGGCCGGGGCAGGCAAGCGGGTGCTGTTCCTGGTGCCCAGCCTGGCGCTGCTGTCGCAATCGCTGACAGAGTGGACCCAAGAGAGCGCCGTTCCACTGCACAGCTTTGCGGTGTGCTCGGACGGCGACGTCGGCAAGAAGCGCACCAAAGATGACGACGTGGTGCAGACGTTCATGCACGAGCTGCGCTACCCAGCGACGACGAGCCCCCAGCGCCTGGCCGCGGAGATGGCAAGGCGGCACGACGCTGCGCACATGAGCGTCGTCTTCAGCACCTACCACTCGATCGACGTGATCAGCCAGGCCCAGAAGGCGGGCCTGGCCGACTTCGATTTGGTCATCTGCGACGAGGCGCACCGCACCACGGGCGCCACATTCGACGGTGAGGAAGAGAGCAACTTCGTCCGGGTTCATGACGCGGGCTTCATCCACGCCGCGAAACGGCTGTACATGACGGCCACCCCCCGCATCTTTGGCGAGCACGCCAAGGCCAGTGCGGAGAAGGACAACGTCGCGCTGTGTAGCATGGACGACCCCGCGCTGTACGGGCCTGAGCTGCACGTCATCACCTTCTCCGAGGCGGTGAAGCGCGGCCTGCTGGTGGACTACAAAGTGATCGTGCTGGCCGTCGAGGAGAAGCATGTCAACCGCCGGCTGCAAAAACTGCTGTCCGACGAGAACAACCAGGTCAAGGTGGACGATGCGGCCAAGATCGTCGGCTGCTGGAAGGCACTTTCGAAGCAGGGCCTGGCTGAGAGCCTGACCGGCGATGAGCGGCCGATGCAGCGCGCCGTGGCGTTCTGCCAGGTGATCGAGGTTGCCAAGGGCGCCAAGACCCACAAGACCAGCTCTAAGAACATCGCGGGCATGTTCCAGGCGGTGGTCGAGGCCTACAAGGAGAGCGTGGCCGACGACGAGGAGTCGCGCGAGGAAGCTTCGATCAAGCTCGCCTGCGAGGCCGAGCACGTGGACGGCGGCATGAATGCCAGCGCCAAGGAAGCCAAGCTGGCCTGGCTCAAGTCCGAGCCGCCCGAGGAGACCTGCCGCATCCTGAGCAACGTGCGCTGCCTGTCCGAAGGCGTGGACGTGCCGGCGCTGGACGCCGTGCTGTTCCTCACCCCCCGTAACTCCCAGGTGGACGTGGTTCAGTCGGTGGGGCGCGTGATGCGCACGGTCAAGGACCCGGTGACGGGTGAAGACAAGAAGAAGCGCGGCTACATCGTGCTTCCCGTCGTCATCCCTGCAGGTGTCGAGGCCCACGAGGCCCTGAACGACAACAAGACCTACAAGGTGGTCTGGCAGGTGCTGCAGGCCCTGCGCTCGCACGACGATCGTTTCGACGCGATGGTCAATAAGCTCGACCTGATCGGCAAGGACACCTCCAAAATGGAGGTCATTGCCGTCACGGACAAGATCCAGCGCAAGGCCAAGAAGACCCCTGGCGAGGACAAGGAGAAGACCAAGCGCAAGAAGCTAGCGAAGAAGGCCAAAGGCGGCAACAGCATCGGCACTGCGACGGGCGGCCAGGGTGAGCAGACCCAGGAGAGCTTCGAGTTCGAGATCGGCGAGATCGAGAAGGCCATGTACGCCAAGCTGGTGGAGAAGGTGGGCAACCGCCATCACTGGGAGGACTGGGCCAACGACATCGCCAAGATCGCCCGCACCCACATCGACCGCATCGAAGCCCTGCTGGAGAACCCGGCTAACACCAAGGAGCGCGAGGCCTTTGCCAGCTTCGCGGCCGAGCTGCGCGACGATCTGAACGACAGCATCACCGACGGCGAGATCGTCGAGATGCTGGCCCAGCACTTGATCACCAAGCCGGTGTTCGACGCGCTCTTTGAGGGCTACAGCTTCGCTAGCAAGAACCCCATGAGTCAGGCCATGCAGGGCGTGCTGGACGCTTTGCAGGAGCACCACCTGGACAAGGAGGCCGACACGCTGCAGGCGTTCTACGACAGCGTGAAGCTTCGTGCCTCAGGCATCGACAACGCGGACGGCAAGCAGAAAATCGTTGTCGAGCTATACAACAACTTCTTCTCCAAAGCGTTCCCACTTCTGCGCGACAAACTTGGAATCGTCTACACGCCAGTCGAGGTAGTGGACTTCATCATCCACAGCGTCAACGACGTGCTGCAGTCAGAGTTCGACCAGACGCTGGGCAGCAAGGGCGTGCACATCATCGACCCGTTCACCGGCACGGGCACTTTCATCACGCGCCTGCTGCAGAGCGGCCTGATCACGCCCGAGCAGCTGCGCGACAAGTACAAGCACGAGATCCACGCGAACGAGATCGTTCTGCTGGCCTACTACATCGCGGCCATCAACATCGAGGCGGTCTACCACAGCCTGGCGGGTGGTGAGTACGAGCCTTTCGAGGGCATCTGCCTGACTGACACGTTCCAGATGTACGAAAAGGACGATCTGGTCAGCGACGTGCTGGTCGACAACGGCACGCGGCGCAAGCGGCAGAAGAAGCTGGACATCCGAGTGATCATCGGTAACCCGCCGTACTCGGTGGGACAGAAGAGCGAGAACGACAACAACGACAACGTCACGTACCCACACCTGGACCGCCGGATCCGGGAGACCTATGCCGCCCGGTCGGACGCCGTGCTGGCCAAGGGCCTGTACGACAGCTACATCCGTGCCATCCGCTGGGCCAGCGACCGTGTCGGCGAGAGTGGTGTGATCGGTTTCGTGACCAACGCGGGCTTCCTGGAAGCCAACACGGCGGACGGGCTTCGCAGGTGCTTGGTCGACGAGTTCAGCAGCCTCTACGTCTTCCATCTGCGTGGCAACCAGCGAACAGCCGGCGAACTGTCGCGCAAGGAGGGCGGAAAGATCTTCGGCAGTGGCAGCCGCGCCCCGATCGCCATCACTGTGCTGGTGAAGAACCCGGACGCAGCACAGATGGGCCGGATTTTCTTCCACGACATTGGCGACTACCTCAGCCGCGAGGACAAGCTAGAGAAGATCAGCGACTACCGCAGCGTGGTCGGCATCACCGAGACGCAGGGCTGGCAGGCGATCACGCCAGACGAACACGGCGACTGGCTCAAGCAACGGGATGACAGCTTCTCGGACTACATCGTGCTGGGTGACAAGAAGGGCTCTGGGCCGAAACTGTTCGATAACTTCTCTTTGGGCGTGGTCACCAACCGAGATGCCTGGTGCTACAACTCATCCAAGATGGCCGTGTCCGCCAACATGACGCGGATGATTGGCTTCTACAACCAGGAAGCCAAGCGCTTCGACACGGCTCACCCTGGCCTGGACAAGAGGCAGCGCGAAGACCTGTTGGATGATTTCATTGATGCTGACGCAGCGAAGATCGCCTGGACCCGATCGCTGAAGCAGGAACTGGCCAAGGACCGCCGGTTTGCATTCGACGAAGGCTGCTTAGTGCCTGGCCTCTACAGGCCATTCATGAAGCAGTGGTTGTACTTCAACCGCCGCTTCAATGAGATGGTCTACCAGATGCCGAAGTTCTTTCCGGACGCGAAGTCGGAAAACCTCGTGATCGGCGTATCGGCCTCGGATTCCCGGAGCGCCTATTCGGTGTTCATCAGCGACCATGTCGCCAGCCTTCACGCCGTGGACATGGTGGGATCGCAGTACTTTCCCCTGTACCTGTACGACGATCCGGAAGACGACGCGCCGACCAATGAATCAACGCAACGGCCCATGTTTGACGAAGCTGCGGCACCCGCCAAGTTGCCCACCCGCAAGCGCCGGGACGCCATCACCGCTGAAGGCCTAGCCCATTTCCAAGCCGCCTACCCCGGCGAGGACATCAGCCGCGAGGATGTCTTCTACTACGTCTATGGCCTGCTTCACTCGCCGGACTACCGCGAGCGTTTCGCCGACAACCTGGGTAAGGAACTGCCGCGCATCCCGTGCGTGACCAGCGCGACCGACTTTCGTGCCTTCAGCACGGCAGGGCGCCATTTGGCGAAACTGCACCTGAAGTACGAAGAGGTGCCAATGTTTGCCGCTCGCGTCGACGGCGACGACATGTCCAAACCGCCCAAGCTGGACGCAGCCGACTACCGCGTCGAAAAGATGAAGTTTGGCAAGACCGGCAAGGACAAGGATCAGACCACCATCCACTACAACCACAAGATCGTGGTCAAGGGCATTCCTCTTGAAGCGTACGAGTACGTCGTCAACGGCAAGCCGGCAATCGAGTGGGTGATGGACCGCCAGGTCGTCAAGCCCGACAAGGCCAGCGGCATCGTCAACGACGCTAACGACTGGGCGGTGGAAACGATGGGCAACCCGCGCTACCCGCTGGAACTGCTGCTGCGCGTGGTCACGGTCAGCGTCGAGACGATGAAGATCGTCAACGCGCTACCCAAGCTGGCGATCTAAGCAGTGGGCAGCCCAAGGTGCTTCACTGCCTCACTGAAACAGTGAGGCAGTGAAGCGATGAAGCCCCGCGTACCGAGTTGTCTCAAGCAAGGGCGGTGCGCAGGGCGTAGCCCTGCGACACCTGCACGGTTTCTACCGCCCGCCCTCGATCACTTGAAGCACCGGCCGCCTAGGGCGTGACTGAGCCTGGGCGTCACCCACAAGCGCGGTCAGCGCCAGCCCGAACACCAGTTCGTCAAGCTCGTTCACGTGCACAGCCAACTGAGCGGCAATGTCGCTGCGGGTCAGGCCGTCTTCGCGCAATGCAGCGAAGACCTTCTGGAAGACTTGCGAAGTTTCCCGAGGGGCGCCGTTCGGCTCCGCCTTTTGGTACCCCCGCTGCGCCATCTCGATGCACAAGGACCTGTAGTGCCAGTCGTTGACGAGCTTAAGGTCTTTCAGTCTGTAGGCAAGGGCTGCGACCGAGACTGTCCAGAAAACCTTGTGGGCTACCAACTGGTCTACGGTGGCCATAACCGGCGCGTTGGCTAGGATGCTCCCTTCCGGCATGAGGAACGCCGATGCGAACTCATTCGCTTGGCGTTCGGCGTCCTTGACCTTCGGACCTGCGTGACGATGAAGGACCAGGTGACCAAGTTCATGGGCTGCATCGAAGCGGCTGCGCTCGCACGACTTCATCGTGTTCAGGAACACGAACGGCGTAGTCGCATGCCACATCGAATAGGCATCTACATGCGCTGTGTCCAGTGACAACGAGAACACACGAACGCCACGCGCCTCCAGCAGGTGGACCATGTTCTTGATCGGCAACTCACCAAGACCCCAGATACGGCGCAACGCAACCGCTGCTGCTGCAGGGCTGGACTCCTGGCTTAGGTCGGGCAGCTGCGCAGTTGGCAACTCGAAGCGCTGCTCGATCCATTCATTCAGCATCAGTGCGACAGCGCCGGCCCCTAGGGCGGCATCGCGCTGACCGGCGGTCATCTTCGACATCGACCTGAAGCTGACGACGTCGGGTGTGACCTCCTGAACATCAGCACCAACAAAAAACTGCACTGGGAAGTGCAGTTGGTCAGCGAGCGCGAGAAGCCTCTCCCTTTCCGGCTTGTATTCGCCACTCTCATACGCGGTCACCGCTCGAACGTCTGCCCCGATCAGCTCCGCCAATTTCCTCTTGGTTAGACCCCGGCGACGTCGAGCCAGGCAAAGGCGATTCGGGTTGAACTCTGCACCGTAGCTCATGCCTTCCGCCGGACTGCAACATCGATGTCTGGCTGGACGGGCGGGGTGATCACCACCTGTTCGCCGTCGAGCGGTTGGGCGCGCAAGATGATCCGCTCTTGCCAGACGGAGACGCGTCCATCGCTGCCAACGTCTAGCGGCAGCGACAACTCGGCGCGCAGCTCATTCTTGGCGTGGTGCGCCAGCAAGATCCAGGTCGTGACCTTCTCGTCCTCGTCTCGAAGCGGCACTGGCAACTCCAGGCCAGGCAGGTACAGCTGCATGCTTCGGTTGATCTCGATGGCGCCTGCTGTGTTCGGGCCTTTCGACGAGGTTGTAGCCGGCTCTGCGTGCGCGATGCCAGTTGCTTCGTTGCCGGTCGAGACGATGATCGAAATCGCACCATCGGGGCTGACGGTCTTTGGCGAGTTTTGATCGTTGAAACGGGTCCAGCCCTCGGGCTTCAGGACGTCGCGCAGCGTGCGAACCGCCTCACTCCACGCTGCGATGGGCGGAAAAAGCGGCGGGTGGTTTTCAGTGCAGTTCGACTTGGCGATGTAGCCCGCCATCACCGCACGCAGCAGCGCGGCTTCGGTCAAGCCGAGCTGCTGCAGGCGCGAGAGGACTGAGGCGGGTTCGGCGTGGAGGATTGCATTCATGGGATGAGCATCCGGAAGTTCAGCTTCCTGAAATCGTATCACATTTGCGGTAGAAAAAGAGGAAGTTTGTATGCCTTCTTTATTGATGCCAATGAGGCCTGCGGTCTATAGACCGGTGACAGCGCGGGAAGCGTGAGAACCGATGGCGGAAGGGGAAGTCCTCTTCCAGTCTTCTGTGGCATTGAGTGGTGGTGAATTCGGTTGGGGCTACCCAGAATGTTGGGGTGTGACAACGGCATTCGTCGTGCTGTTTGCTCAGCTTGTCAGGGCTGGTGTGACTGCAGCTATGAATTCTGAACCGAATGGGTGGTGCAAGAACCTTTGCAAGAGCTATGAGGAACGAAATCAAGAATTCCTAGCTTTTATGGGGTCTGGAGGACTTCTTTTGGGGGAGCCCCAGGCCACCAAAATCCAAGCCCCGTGCACCGAAAGGTCACGGGGCTTTTCGCTTGTGGCTCGCACCCTGTGGCGCCGCCCACCGCCTTCCCCATGCGCCCCACCGTCCCCATCGTCGACGTCGACCGCCTCGAGACCTGGACCCGCTACCGCAACGGCCTGTGCGGCGATTGCGTGGCCAACTGCTGCCGCATGCCGGTGGAGGTGCGCTTGCCGGACCTGGTGGGCCTGGGCCTGGTCGACCCGTTCGAGGCCGAGCACGAGGCCCCCAAGGACATCGCGCGGCGGCTGATGAAGGCGCGGCAGGTGGACCATTTCAACCACAAGCACGGCATCTTCACGCTGGCGCGGCGGGCCAGCGGGGATTGCGCTCTGCTGGACGCGCGGACGCGGCTGTGCACCGTCTACGAGCGCCGGCCGGGCACCTGCCGCAAGCACCCTCAGGTCGGGCCGCGGCCGGGTTTCTGCCCCTATCAGCGCCGGGGCTGAAATCCCTTGCCCGGCGGGCCCGGCCTCGGTGGAGAATCGGCGGCGCCACACACCTTCCGGGAGCCCGCATGAAGTCCCTGCCGATTGCCTTGTGCCTGTCCCTGCTGGCTGCCCTGGCCGCACCGGCCCACGCCGGGCCGGTCCTGGACCGTGTGAAGTCCGCCGGCGCGGTGCGGGTCTGCATCTGGCCGGAGTATTACGGCATCACCTGGCGCAACCCGCGCACGCAGCAGCTCAGCGGCATCGACATCGAACTCTCGGCCGAGTTCGCCAAGGACCTGGGCGTGAAGCTGCAGTATGTGGAGAGCGCCTTCCCCAAGCTGATCGACGACCTGCTGGGCGACCGCTGCGATGTCTCCATGCACGCGGTGGCGGTGTTGCCGGCGCGGACCGAGAAGCTGCGCTTCAGCCAGCCCTACCTGCAGAGCGACATCTACGGCATCACCACCCGCAGCCAGCGGGCGATCAAGCGCTGGGAGGACATCGACCAGCCGGGCGTCCAGGTGGCGGTGCAGGCGGGCACCTTCATGGAGCCGGTGATGGCCGCGGCCCTCAAGCAGGCCACGATGGTGGTGGTGCGGCCGCCGCAGACGCGAGAGGGCGAGCTCGAGGCCGGACGGGTGGATGTCTTCATGACCGACTACCCTTACAGCCGGCGCCTGTTGGACAACGCCGACTGGGCGCGCCTGATCACCCCCTCCAAGCCCTTCCATGTGCTGCCCTACGCCTATGCGGTCAAGCCCGGTGATGCCGAATGGCTGGGCCAGCTCGACGCCTTCGTGGCCCGGATCAAGAAGGATGGCCGCTTGGCCGCCGCGGCGGGTCGCCACGGCCTGACCGAGGTCGTGGTCCGCTGAGCGCCGGCCGGCACCCACGGCCCATGGCCACCGCCTCGTTCCGCACCCTGCCGTTCTGGCTGCGCAGCGCCACGCTGCCGTGGGCGGGCGCGTTGCTGGCCACGCTGTTGGTGCTGGCCTGCATCGCCTTCGTGCGCTATGAGCGCCACGAGATGGAGGAGGACGCGCAGGACCGTGCCCAGCTCTATGCCCGTGTGCTTGAGGACCATGCGAGCCGCACCGTCTCCAGTGCCGACCTGGCGCTGCAGTCACTGGCCCAGGCGCTGGAGCAGGGCGGCGAGGCCGGCCCGCTGCTGCGGGCCGCGGTCCAGGGGCAGCCCTTCCTGCGCAGCATCAGCCTGGTCGATGCCCGAGGTCGGGTCGAGGCCAGCTCCAACCCCGCCAACGCCGGGGTGGAGGTCGACCTGTCCGGCTGGCGCATCCACCGCAGCGGCCTCGGCACCGCGCTGCCCGGACGTGACCTGGCCACGATCGTGCGTCGCGAGCGCGCGGCCCCAGGCGTGGCGGTGATGCCCCTGACCCGGCCGCTGACGCACGGGGCCCAGCTGGTGGCGCTGTTCAACCTGGACTTCTTCGCCAACCAGCACGCGCTGGTGCTGGGCGATGCCCCGTTCGACGCCGCGCTGCTGTCCTACGACGGCACGCTGCTGTCGGCCACCGAGCGGCTGCAGGCCGAGGTGGGCAGCTCGCAGGCGGGGCTGCCGGTGTTCGCCGAGCACCTGCCCCAGCGCGAGGCCGGCGCCTACGCCGGACCCGGCCTGGACGGCGTGGCCGCGCACCTGGCCTGGCGCGTCGGTCGGCGCCACCCGCTCGTGGTGGTGGTGCAGTCACCGGTCACTCAGGTGGAGCAGCGCGCGGCCTCGCTGGCGCGCCAGGTGGCCGGGGTGGGCGGCGCGTCGCTCGTGCTGCTCACCGCGCTGACCCTGCTGGCCTGGCGCAGCCTGCGCGGCCATGAGCGGGTCAGCCGAGACCTGCGCGAGGCCCGCGGCACCCTGGCGGCCAAGGACGCCTTCACCGATCGCCTGTTCCAGGTCAGCCCGGTGCCGATGGCGGTGCAGGATCCCCAGGGTCGGCTGCGGCGGGTCAACCAGGCGTGGTCCAGCCTGATGGGGCGGCCGGCGGACGGCATGCTGGGCCACACCCTGGAAGAGGCGCTGGGCGTCGCCGTCGCCGTGGCCCTCACTCCGGTGGTGGCGCACACGGCGCACGGCGCCGAGCAGCACGAGACCCGCCTGCCCGACGCCCACGGCCTGTGGCGCGACGTGATGGTGCGGCGCATGCCATTTGCCGGCCCGCAAGGCGAGCACGACGGCACCATCCTGTGCGTGCTCGACATCAGCGAGTTCCGCGAGGCCGAGCGCCGCACCCGCGAGGCCAAGGACGCCGCCGAGCGCGCCAACGCCGCCAAGAGCGAGTTCATCGCCAACGTCAGCCACGAGCTGCGCACCCCGCTGCAGAGCATCCTGGGGTTCTCCGAACTGGGTGCCGACCGCGCCCCCGAGGGCTCCCGGGTGCGCGACATGTTCCAGGCCGTCCACGCGGGCGGGCAGCGCATGCTGACCCTGGTCGAGACCCTGCTGGACCTGTCGCGCATGGACGCCACCATCGGTCGCACCGAGCTGCGCGAGGTGGACCTGCGACCCTTGCTGCAAGAGGTGCTGGTGGAGCTGGGCCCGCTGGCCGCGCCGCGGCGGGTGCGGCTGCGCGGACCGGCCCCGGGTGAGCCCCTGAGGGCCCAGGCCGACCCGTTCCGGCTGCAGCAGGTGCTGCGCAACGTGCTGGCCAACGCCCTGCGCTTTGCCCCGCTCGACAGCGAGGTGGTGCTGGAGGCCGACGCCGAGCCGGCCTCCGGCATGCACCTGATCCGCGTGCGTGACCACGGCCCGGGCATCCCCGAGAGCGAACTGGAATCGATCTTCGAGCCCTTCGTGCAGTCCAGCCGCACCAAGGATGGCTCGGGCGGCACCGGGCTGGGATTGGCGATCTGCCGCAAGATCATGTCCGCCCACCACGGCAGCATCCGGGCCCGCCATGCCGAAGGCGGTGGCGCGGTGTTCGAGATCCGTCTGCCTCGGCTGTGAGCGCATGACCGGCCTGCGCGCCTCCGCCGCCGCCGACTGGCCCTGCCTGGCCCTGGCCCGCCGGTGCGACCCGGCCCGCCGGCTCCCGGTGCGCCTGGGCGATGCCGCCACCGCCCCGCGCCTGGGCTCGGTCGACCGCGCCGACCTGGACCTGCTGCACCAGGCCCCCGACCTGTGCCGGGTGCGGACCGACGCCGTCGTGCTCCTGCCCCCGGACCCCCAGGCGCTCGGGGCCTGCCTGGTCCCGCTGCACCAGGCCTGGCGCGAGGCCGGTCGGATCCGTGCCTGGCGCGACGAGCCCTACCCCTGGCTGGACGAGCAGGGCACCTTGCGGGCGGTGATCGAGCGCGCCGCGTCGCGCTTCTGGGGCGCGCTGACCTTCGGCGCCCACTGCAACGGGCATGTGGTGGACGCGGCGGGCCACCCCACCCACCTGTGGATCGCCCGGCGCTCGCGCCACAAGCCGACCGACCCGGGCCGGCTGGACAACCTGATCGGCGGCGGCGTGCCGCACGGCCAGACCCCGCGCCAGGCCCTGCTGCGCGAGGCCTGGGAAGAGGCCGGTCTGACCCCCGCCCAGATGGCCGGCCTGCAGCCCGGCGGTGTGTTCGAGCTGTGCTGCGAGGTGCCCGAGGGCCTGCAGCGCGAGTGGCTCCACGTGTACGACCTGGCCCTGCCGCCCGGTCTGGTGCCGGTCAACCAGGACGGTGAGGTCGAGGAGCACCGCCTGATGCCGGTGGACGAGGCCCTGGCCCGTGCCGCCGCGGGCGAGTTGACCACCGACGCCGCCCTGGCCACGCTGGACTTCGCCCTGCGCCACCGGCTGCTGCCCGCGGCGGCGGCCGCGCCGTTGGCCGAGCGCCTCGAGGCCTTGCGCGTGCCAGGGCCGCAGGCGGCCCGCTTCGATCCGCCGGGCGCCTGAAGTTCGTTCAAATGCGCTGAAGCCGGTCGTGCATCGGCCTGAAGCGCCGGCGGTGGGGGGGCCGGCACACTGGCGACCTTGCACCGGAACACCGCCATGCCCACCACGCCCACCACCTCCAGCCGCTACAGCGGCGTCGCCATCGCCCTGCACTGGCTGCTGGCGCTGATGATCGCCGGGGCCTTCGGCGTCGGCCTGTACATGGCCGACCTGGCGCCCTCGCTGGCCAAGCTCAAGCTGTACAACTGGCACAAGTGGGCCGGCGTGACCATCCTGGCGCTGTCCGTGCTGCGCCTGGTCTGGCGCATCACCCACCGCCCGCCGGCCGACGTGCCCGCCCCGCGCTGGCAGCAGGTCGCCGCCCACGGCACCCACCACCTGCTGTACCTGCTGTTCTTCGCCGTGCCGCTGGCGGGCTGGGCCTATTCCTCGGCCAAGGGCTTCCCGATCGTCTGGTTCGGCGTGCTGCCGCTGCCCGACTTCGTGCCCAAGGACGAGGCCCTGGCCGAACTGATCAAGCCCTGGCACGAGGCCCTGGCCTGGCTGATGGCCCTGCTGGTGGTGATGCATGTCGCCGCCGCGCTCAAGCACCACTTCATCGACCGCGACGGCCTGCTCGACCGCATGCGCCCCGGCCGCTGAACCGACCCCTGCCCCTTTCCGAGGACCGACATGAACCGCCTCCTGATCACGGCCGCCGCCCTGCTGGCCACCGCTCCTGCCTGGGCCGCCGACCCGGTGGTCAACCCCGCCACCAGCGAAATCGCCTTCACCGCCAAGCAGATGGGCGTGCCGATGGAAGGCCGCTTCAAGCAGTGGACGGCCCAGATGGCCTTCGACCCCAAGAAGCCCGAGACCGGCAAGGTCGCCTTCACGATCCAGACCGGCAGCGCCGGCTTCGGCGCCAAGGAGACCGACGCCGAGCTGCCCAAGCCCGAGTGGTTCGGCGTGGCCAAGTTCCCCACCGCCACCTTCCAGTCCACCACCATCAAGGGCCTGGGCGGCGGCAAGTTCGAGGTCGTCGGCAAGCTGGGCCTGAAGGGCTCGGTCAAGGACGTGACCATCCCGGTCACCGTCACCCAGGCCGCCGGCGCGTCCACCGCCACCGGCAGCTTCACTATCAAGCGGCTGGATTTCAAGATCGGTGAAGGCGACTGGACCGACACCTCCATGGTCGCCAACGACGTCACCGTCAAGTTCAAGCTCGCGATCACCGGCATGGGCCCGCTCTGAGCGACGCCCCCGCCAATCCCTTCCGTTCCCCGAACCCCTTTCCCCACAGGAGCCTCTCGATGACCTTCGCCAAGCTGTTCGCCGCCGCCGCCCTGGCCGCCGCCATCCCCGCCTTCGCCGCCCCGGTGAGCTACAACGTCGACCCGACGCACAGCTTCCCGCGCTTCTCGTACAACCACCTGGGCATGTCCACCCAGCTGAGCAAGTTCAACAAGGTCACCGGCACCGTGGTGTTCGACGCCGCCGCCAAGACCGGCTCGGTGGACGTCACCATCGACATGACCTCGGTGGACACCGGCTCGACCGTGTTCAACGGCCACATCCAGGGCGAGGACTTCCTGGACACCGCCAAGTTCCCGACCGCCACCTTCAAGTCGACCAAGGTGGTCTTCGAGGGTGACAAGCCCGCCAGCGTCGAGGGCCAACTGACCATCAAGGGCATCACCAAGCCGGTGACCCTGAAGGTCAGCCACTTCGTGTCCCAGGCCCACCCGATGATGAAGGTCCCGGCCATCGGCGCCGACGCCTCCACCGTCATCAAGCGCACCGAGTTCAACGCCGGCAAGTACGCGCCCTACGTCGGCGACGACGTGACCATCACCATCTCGCTGGAAGCCGTCGCGCCGCAGAACTGATCCGCGCGCACCGCACCATGCGAAAGGGGACCCTCGGGTCCCCTTTTCGCTGCCAGGGCCGCGGCCCGCGGCTCAGGACTTGGCCAGCAGCGTGAAGTGCTCGACCACCGGCGGCTGGGCGAAGAAGGGGCCGACGATGGCGCGCCACTCGGCGAACAGCGGCGACTCGCGGAAGCCGACGGTGTGGTCCTCCAGCGTGGCCCAGAAGATCTGCAGCACGTAGCGCTCGGGGCTCTCGACGCCCTTGTTGACCTTGAAGCCCTGGAATCCCTGGGCGCGGGCGATCACGGTGGTCAGGCCGCGCTGGATGGCCTCGTCGAATTCGGCCTGGCGGCCGGGCTGGATGCGGATGTCGGCGATCTCGAGAATCATGGGGCTCAGGTCGTGCGGAAGGAGGGGAGAGCGAGTGTGCCACGCGTGCTGGTTAAGATCGCCGGCTTTGCCACCCGCCCGACCCTGGAGAACGCCCGTGACCGCACCCGCCACCCGCCCCGACGACTGGCAGCACGACCACGAGGCCGGCGGCCTGCCCGCCACCCAGGACATCACCCGCACCGACGACCTGCGCATCCAGGCGGTGCGGCCGCTGATCTCGCCGGCCCTGCTGCTTGACGAGCTGCCGGTGGACGCCGCCGCGCAGGGGGTGGTCGAGCGCGCCCGCCAGGACATCGCCCGCGTGCTGTCCGGCCAGGACGACCGGCTGGTGGTGGTGGTCGGCCCCTGCTCGATCCACGACCACGGCCAGGCGATGGAATACGCCCGCCGCCTGCAGCCGCTGGCGGCCGAGTTGGCGGGCGAGCTGCTGGTCGTGATGCGGGTGTACTTCGAGAAGCCGCGCACCACGGTGGGCTGGAAGGGCTACATCAACGACCCGCGCATCGACGGCAGCTTCCGCATCAACGAGGGCCTGCGCCGCGCCCGCGAGCTGCTGCTCGAGGTGGCCCGCCTGGGCCTGCCCGCCGGCACCGAGTTCCTCGACCTGCTGTCGCCGCAGTACATCGCCGACCTGGTGGCCTGGGGCGCGATCGGCGCCCGCACCACCGAGAGCCAGAGCCACCGCCAGCTCGCCAGCGGCCTGTCCTGCCCGGTGGGCTTCAAGAACGGCACCGACGGCGGCGTCAAGGTGGCGGCCGACGCGATCCTGGCCGCGCGCTCGGCCCACGCCTTCATGGGCATGACCAAGATGGGCCAGGCGGCGATCTTCGAGACCCGCGGCAACACCGACTGCCACGTCATCCTGCGCGGCGGCAAGCAGCCCAACTACTCGGCCGCCGACGTCGATGCCGCCTGCGCGGTGCTGGCCGCCAACGGCCTGAGCCCGCAGGTCATGATCGACTTCAGCCACGCCAACTCGTCCAAGCAGCACCGCCGCCAGGTCGAGGTGGGTGCCGACGTCGCCGCGCGCATCGCCGCGGGCGAGCGCCGCATCACCGGCGTGATGGTCGAGAGCCACCTGGAGGAAGGCCGCCAGGACGTGGTCGAGGGCCAGCCGCTGCGCCGCGGCGTGTCGATCACCGACGCCTGCATCGGCTGGGGCGACACCGAGCCCCTGCTGCGCGCCCTGGCCGCGGCCGTGGCCGCCCGTCGCGCGGGCTGAGCCCCTCGGGCCGGCCCCTCAGTTGGGAATGATCGGTTCGTAGAGCGAGGGGCGGAACTCCACCGGGTGGGTCTCGCCCTCGCCCAGGGCCCACAGCGAGAGCATGTGCGCCGTCATCGGGCGACCGAACAGATAGCCCTGGAACTCGTCACAGTGCAGGGCCAGCAGCAGGTTGCGCTGCTGCTCGGTCTCCACGCCTTCCGCCACCACCTTCAGGCCCAGCGCGTGGGCCATCTTGATCATCGCGTCCACCACCGCCAGCGCGTCGCTGCTCTCGTGGATGTCGGTGAACAGGCTGCGGTCGATCTTGAGCTGCTTGGCCGGCAGTTTGCGCAGTGCCGCGAAGTTGGAATAGGCGGTGCCGAAGTCATCGATCGACAGTGACACGCCCACGCCCGCCAGTGCCGCGAAGGCGCGCATGGTGTCGTCCTCCATCGCCACCGATTCGGTGATCTCGAAGGTCAGCAGCGAGGGGTCGATGCGGTGCTTCTCGAGCGCGGCCCGGATGCGTGGCACCAGGTCGTCCTGACGCAGCTGCTGCATGCTCAGGTTGACCGCCACCCGCATGCGCAGGCCCTGTTCCAGCCAGTCGCGCACCTGCCGGCAGGCTTCCTCGATGACCCAGTAGCCCAGCGGGCTGATCAGGCCGAAGCGCTCGGCCACCGGGATGAACACCACCGGCGAGATCATCCCGCGGGTCGGGTGGTTCCAGCGCACCAGGGCCTCGGCGCCGGTGATCTGGCCCGACAGCGCATGCACCTTGGGCTGGTAGTACAGCTCCAGTTCGTGGCGGTCGATCGCGGTGCGCAGGTCGGTCTGCAGCTCGAGCTGAAGCCGGGCGTCCTGGTCCATGCTGGGGGCGAACAGCGCGAAGGACGAACCGCCGGCACGCTTGGCCGCGTACATCGCGGCGTCGGCGTTGGCGATCAGCTTGCTGCCCGGGCCATGGGCCGGGTAGGTGACGATGCCGATCGAGCAGGACAGGTTGACCTCGACGCCGTTGGGCAGGCGGCAGGGCCGGCCGATGGACTTGAGCACGGCCTGCGCCACGCGCACCGCGCGCTCGGGGTCGCGCCGCAGGTCCAGCAGGAGCAGGAACTCGTCACCGCCCACCCGGGCGACCAGCTCGTCGCCTTCGGCGGGGATGACCTGGCGCAGGCGCTCGCCGATCTCGGCCAGCACCGCGTCGCCGGCGGCGTGGCCGAAGGAGTCGTTGACCGGCTTGAAGCCGTCCAGGTCGACGAACAGCACCGCCAGCGATTCGGCGTCCTGCGGGTGGATCGGGTCGAGCTGCTGCGACAGCCGCTCCTCGAACAGGGCGCGGTTGGGCAGCCGGGTCAGCGGGTCGGACAGGGCTTGGGCGCGCAGTCGCGCGTGGGCCACGTCCAGCGAGGCGCTGAGCGAGGCCTGGCGCCGGCGCGAGCGGGTGTCGGAGAACAGGCCGAACAGGCCCCGCACCCGCAGCAGCGAGGCCGCGCCGCTGAGCAGCCAGACCACGTGGGCATCGGCCCCGCCATCGGCCGCACCCGGCAGCCGGGTCAGGAAGCGCAGGCCCTGGGTGGTGTGCTCGAGCGCCGCACCGGTCAGCACGCCGAAGGGCAGGGCGCCCAGCCACAGGCGCAACTCGTTCGGGCCCAGCGCCCGGGCCCCTGGCCACAGGCCCAGCCACAGGCCCAGCGCCGCCCCGGCGGCGGTGGCCGCCAGTTGCACCGCCAGGCCGGCCCCGGTGTGCTCCGGTGGCGTGGCCAGGCTGTGCTGGGCCACCGCGGCCACGCCCTGCCACCACAGCGCCAGCGCGAGGGCCAGGACCGCCACGCGCAGGCCCAGGCCGGGCCAACGCACCCGCGCCAGTGCCAGCCAGGCGGCCGCGCCCAGCACCGACGCCCCCCAGGCGAGCGTCAGCCAGACGGGGTCGAAGCGGGGCTCCCAGGGCAGGACCAGCCCGGACAGCGTGGCGAAGTGCAGGGCCCACAGCCCGCTGCCACCGGCCAGCCCCAGGGTCGCCCACCAGCCCAGCGAGGCCACCCAGCGGTCGCTGCGCAGGCGCTCGTGTCCCTGCGCCAGCAGGGCGAACAGCAGCGCGGCCAGCAGGGACGATGACAGACTGGCGTACCCGTTCAGGGCGGGCGTGAGGGCGATGGGATCCATGGGCACGTCGGCTTTATCCCTCGCTATCGGCGGATTCGCAAGGAAATGAAACCCGCCTTCGTGAAGCCCGGCACCGGCGGGCGGGGTCGCGTGGCGCCGATGCCGCAAGGGCCGGCGGCCTCAGTGCCCGAAGCCGATCGGCCGGCGTTGGCGCACGCCCGGCTTGATCCGGTGCTCGCCTTCGAGCTGGGACAGGAATTCGTCGGGCGTGAAGGCCTGTCCCAGCAGGTCCACCTGGCGTGCCACCGCGGCGAAATCGCCGGGCGTCAGGTCCTCCAGCGCGTCCAGGCGGGCGCCCATGCCAGGGTCCAGCGTGCCGGGGTCGCCGCCCAGGGCCTCGGCCACGAACATCGACCGGCGCTGCGCCGGCGTCAGCGGCTTGAAGCGGAACTTGAAGGTGAAGCGCCGCAGCGCGGCCTCGTCCAGCTCCTCGAAGAGGTTGGTGGTGCAGACGAAGATGCCGCCGAAGCGCTCCATGCCCTGCAGCATCTCGTTGACCTCGGTGACCTCGTAGGTGCGCTCGGCCAGCCGGCGGCTGCGCAGGAAGCTGTCGGCCTCGTCGAGCAGCAGCACCGCTTCCTCGGCCTGCGCCTCCTCGAACATGCGGGCCATCGCGGCCTCGGTCTCGCCGACGAACTTGCTGACCAGGTCGCTGGCCTGGCGCACCATCAGCGGCCGGCCCAGGGCCTGGGCGATGTGCTCGGCCAGGGCGGTCTTGCCGGTGCCGGGCGGGCCGTGGAAACACAGGGTGCCGTGGCCGCGGCGGCGCAGGGCCTCGACCACGGCCTCGACCGCGAAGCGGCTGTCCAGGTTCAGCAGCGACAGGTCCCAGCGGGTGACCACGCGGCGTTCAGGATGGCGGCGCTCGCGCGTCCCCAGGGCCTTGTCGGCGTGGGCCAGCTGGCGCTCGATCAGGGCCTCGGCGCGGTGCGGCTCGCCCGCCAGCGCCGCGAACCGCACCGCGGTGCGGATCTGTGCCGGGGTCAGGGCCTTGCGGCTGCTGAGGCGAGAGACGAAGTCTGCGCTCACCTCGACCTCCGCCAGGGCGCGCCGCACCAGGGCCTCGCGGGCGCCCGGCGGCGGGGCGGTGAGCTCCAGGTGGTACTGGAAGCGGCGGCGGAAGGCGGGGTCGATCTGGTCGATGCGGTTGGTCACCCACAGCACCGGCACCGGGTTGCTCTCGAGGATCTGGTTGACCCAGGCCTTGCCGTGCACGCTGGTGGGCCCGCCTTCTCCGCCCTCGAGCCGGGCCATCAGCTGGGCGGTGTCGGTGGGCAGGGAGGGAAAGACGTCCTCGACCTCGTCGAACAGCAGCGCCACCTGCGGGCTGCCGCTGAGGAAGACCTGGCTGATCTGCAGCGAGCGGTAGCGGTCGCGCCCGCCCAGGGCATGGCCCTCGCGGTCGGCGTACTCGACCTCGTAGAGCTCCAGCCCCACGCTCTGGGCGGCCACCCGTGCCAGCTCGGTCTTGCCGGTGCCGGGGGGGCCGTAGAGCAGGATGTTGACGCCTTTTTCGCGCCGGGCCACCGCGTTCTTCAGCAGGGTGGCGATCACGCCCAGGTCCTCGGCCACGTAAGCGAAGTCGGCCGGCGACAGGGGGCTGCGCTCGGCCGGGCGGGTGAACACCGCCATCAGCTCGGCCGGGCCCTGGTACTCGCGCATCAGCACCGGCGGCAACTGGTCCGAGACCTTCATCAGGTCGGCCAGGTCGGTGATGTTGTGCTCGGAAATCAGGTTCTCGACCATGCCGATGCGCTCCAGGCGCGAGCCTGCGCGCAGCGCGTCGGCGACTTCGCGCTCGTCCACGCCGGCCACCGCGGCCAGCATGGCGTGGGCCTCCTGGGCGCTGCTGACCTTGAACTCCACCAGCAGTCCCCGCAGCTCGCGCTGGTAGCGCGCCAGCGTGCCGTAAAGCAGCAGTGCGCGCTCGGCCGGGTTGAGCTGCAGCAGACCGGCCAGGGCGTCGATGTTGCGCTGCACCAGCGCGTGCTCGCGCTGCAGCGAGCGGCCCAGCCAGTCGCCGGTGGCGCGCAGCACCGTCAGCAGGTCCTTGGGCTCGTCCTTGAGGAAGTCGTCGAGGTAGAAGAACAGCGAGCCGTCCTCGTAGGGGCCGCGCCAGACGCCGTGGCGCTCGAGGAAGGCGGCGTCGGACAGGGTGTCATGGCCGCGCCAGGCGCTGTTGCGCGGGCAGCGCCGCGCCAGAAAGGCCCGCAGCCGCGCCAGCACCGCCGGCGGCCAGACCAGGTGCCGCCCCACCAGCGCCAGCACGCTGCCCCAGTCGCGCCGCAGCGCGGCGCGCGGGCCCTGGGCCAGGGTGAGGGTGATCACGAAGTGGCTGCACAGACGGTCCAGCACCGGGGCGTCGGCCAGCCCCGGGGACTGCAGCAGCTTGGGGTCGCTGGCGCGCCGGACCATCGTCGACACCTCCGGGAGCGGGGGCGGCCGGGTTGGCCGCGTCGCGCCGATCTTGGCAAAGCGCGTCGCCGGGGGCAAGTCCCGCCCCTGCCCGAGGGCGGGACTCGTTCACGGGCTCAGTGCAGGACCTGGGGCTGCCAGCCCTCGCCGGTGTAGCGGGCCAGGTGGGCGTCGATGTCGGCGGCGTCGACCTCGTCCTCTTCGGCCAGGGCCTGCACCTGCTCGGTGAACAGCCGGGCCAGCTCGCCCTCGAGGAAGATGCCGCGGCGCGCCGACTTGTCGACGATCTCGACCCCGTGCAGCGCATCGGCCCGGCCGGGTTCGGCGGGCAGGTCGACCTGCAGCACGGCGAAGCTGTCGGAGTTGTAGAGCACGTTCATGGCGATCTCCTGGGGGCTGGGCAGATGGGCCGCAGGTGGTGCGGGGCGGGGCGATTTCAAGGGCGTTCGTCCTCGGGGTCGGTCCGGGTCCAGAGCACCGGCTCGCCCCCCGGCACGCGCTGCCAGCGCCAGGCGCGTGGCCAGTGCGGTGGGTGGGGGTCCAGCCACAACTCGATGCGGTGATCGTAAGGCCGATCGGGCTCGCGCACCCAATGCCAGGCGGGATGGCCCTGCCAGGGGCGGGTGTCTTCGAGTCGCCAGTCCCAGGGCGCGAGCTCGCCATCGGCCCGCGCCACCGCCAGGCGCAGGGTGTCGCCCGCGGTCCAGCCGGGGCGCGCGGCCAGCACCGCCAGCAGCTGCGGCAGCCAGCTCAGGCCGTCCTGCGTGGCCGGCCACAGGGCCCAGGCCCGGCGGCTGCCCGAAAAGCTCACCAGGGCCCGCTCGCGCTGGAAATTGACGGCCCGGGCCGAGCGCCCACGGCCGCGCTCGAGCAGGCGCTCGGGCGCCAGGCCATCGGCGTCCAGGGCGCCTTCGCTGGACTGGTCCAGCAGGGAGCGCCCGTCCAGCGTGGCCAGCAAACGGCTGCGGTAGCGGCCGTCGGCCACCGACCAGTCCCACACGCCTTCGCCGGTCGCACCGCCGCGCTGCACCGTGAAGCGCCAGCGCGCCGGCGGGGGCACTCGGGTGGGGTAGCGCGGCGGGGCGGTGCGGGCGCCGTCCTCGTCCGCCGCCAGGGGCGCCGTGGCGGCGGAGGCTTCGGTGGCGGCGCCGGCGGGTGGGGGCGGCGTGTCGTCCTGGTGGCCGGCGGCGTCGGGCCGGGCCAGGGGGGGGCGCGGTGGCGACCGGGTGGGGGGCGGGCGGGTCGGCTCGGACCGGGGCGGTGGCGTCGGGCGGCGGGTGTCGGGCGTGGGGTTCGGATCCGTCACTGGCGTGGGCTCGGGCGTGGGCGCGGGTGGGGCCAGCAGCCGCCAGGCGGGGGCCGTGGGCGGGGCGTCCGGCCGGGTGCGGGTGCGCTGCAGGCCCGCCTGCCAGGCCCCGATCAGGCCCTGGTGCGCGGTCCACACCGCCAGCAGCAGCGCGCCGCGCGCCAGGGCCCGCCGGGACGGGCGGGGCCAGGGGCGGTGGAGGACGGTCGCGGCCATTGGACAATCGTGCCCGCCGGGCGCGGCCGGCGCCTCCCCACCTTCAGGTCTTTCCGCCCATGAAACTCGCCACCTACAAGGACGGCTCGCGCGACGGCCAGCTGGTCGTCGTCTCGCGCGACCTCTCCACCGCCCACTACGCCACCGGCATCGCCACCCGCTTGCAGCAGGTGCTCGACGACTGGAACTTCCTGTCGCCCCAGCTCGAGGACCTGGCCACCACGCTCAACCACGGCAAGGCGCGCCACACCTTCGCCTTCGACCCGGCGATGTGCATGGCGCCGCTGCCGCGGGTCCACACCCGCCTGGTGGCCGACCCGGCGGCCCGCGGCACCCCGCGCCTGCGCGCCGCAGCCGGCGCCGGCCTGCTGGGTGCGCGCGACGACTTCTGGCTGCCCGACCCGGCCGAGGGCGCCGAGCCCGCCCCGGGCCTGGCGGTGCTGACCGGTGACATCGCCGCCGGCGCGCCCCCGGCCCAGGCCCTGGAGGGCGTGCGCCTGCTGCTGCTGGCGGTCGAGTGGTCGCTGCCGGCCCGTGCCGAGGCGGCCGAGGTCGAGGCCTGGCCCACCGCCGGCTTCGGCGCGGTGGCCGTCACCCCGGACGAGCTGGGCGCCGACTGGTCGGGGGGGCGCGCACGGCTGACCCTGCAGCAGCGCCGCTCGGGCGGCCCGGTCCAGTCGGTGAGCGCCGCCGAGGGCCTGCACTTCCACTTCGGCCAGCTGCTGGCCGCCGCGGCGCGCACCCGACCCCTCGCCGCCGGCACCCTGCTGGGCAGTGGCGGCCTGTACCCGGCCGAGCTGCTGCCCGGCGCCGGCCTGCCCGCTGGCGGCGTGCTGCGCCTGGACGCCAAGGGCGCCGACGGCCACAGCGTCTTCGGCGTGCTGGAGCAGGGCGTCACCGAACCCCAATGAACGCCGCCCTGCGACGCGCCGCGCGGGCGCTGCTGCTGACCGGCCTGGTCCTGCTGGGGCCGGCGCCGCGGGCCGCGCCCGCCTGCCCGCCCGAGGTCCGCGCACCCGCCGCGACCGCCACCACCCCGGCCCCCGACCGCGGCCTGCTGTGGTCCTACGAGAAGGACGGCCGCCGCGGCTGGCTGTTCGGCACCCTGCACGTGGCGCGGCCCGACTGGAGCCGCCCCGGCCCGGCCCTGAGCCGCGCGATGGCCCAGGCCGACCGCCTGGCGCTCGAGGTCGACCTGACCGACCCCGCGGTGGCCGCCGCCTGGGCCGCCCCGCAGCCGCCCGCGCCGGCCCTGCGGCCCGCCCTGGCCGCCCGGCTGGCGGCGCAGCGCCGCGCGGCCTGCGTGGACGAAGCCCTGGCCGACCAGCCCCCGGCGCTGCAGCTGGCCGCGCTGCTGACCCTGTCGGCCCGCCACGAGGGGCTGGACCCGGCCTGGGGCCTGGACCTGGTGCTGGCCCAGGCCTTCCATGGCGCCGGGCGGCCGGTGCTGTCGCTCGAGCGCGCCAGCGACCAGCTCGACCTGCTGCGCGAGGACAGCGACCCCGCCGCGCTCGAGACCGACCTGCGCGGCCTGGAGAACGGCCAGGCCCGGGCCACCCTGCGCCGCCTGGCCGAGGCCTGGGCCCGGGCCGACCGCCCGTTGCTCGAGGACTACCCCCGCTGGTGCCGCTGCGCCGACACCCCGGCCGACCGCGCCCGCCTGCAGCGCCTGCTGCAGGACCGCAACGCCGCCATGGCCGCCCGCCTGCAGGCCCTGCACGCCGAAGGCGCCCAGCCCCTGGTGGCGGTGGGCGCGCTGCACCTGGTCGGCCCGCAGGGCCTGCCCGCGCTGCTGCAGGCGGCGGGCTTCACGGTGCAGGCGGTGGTGCCGGCGCCGCGGGCCGCTGCAGCGGGCGCACAATCGCCCCATTCCAAGTGAACGCGAGGAGACGCGCATGGCCAGTGCCACCGATTTCGCCAAGATGGTGCCCGGGTTCGAGTTCCTGCAGGGGCTGGTGAAGAACGCCGGCTCGGCGCTGCCGGGCATCGGACAGTGGGTGGCCCCGACGCTGAACCCCGAGGAGCTGGAAAAGCGCATCGAGGAGCTGCGCACCGTGCAGTTCTGGCTGGAGCAGAACGCCCGCATGCTCGGCGCCACCATCCAGGCGATGGAGGTCCAGAAGATGACCCTGTCGACCCTCAAGACCATGAACGTGTCGATGGGCGACCTGCGCGAGGCCATGGTGCTGAAGATGCCCGAGGCCGCGCTGCCCCCCGAGGACGAGGACGAGGACGAAGAGGACGAAGCCCCGCCCGCCGCCGCACCCAAGGCCAAGGCCGCGCCGCGCCGCAAGGCCGCCGCCGCAGCCCCCGAAGCCCCGCCCGCCGGCGTGGTGGACCCGATGCAGTGGTGGGGCGCGCTGACCAAGCAGTTCACCGAGCTGGCCGCCAACGCCATGAAGGACAGCGCCACCGACGCTGCCAAGAACCTGGCCGGGGCGATGGTCAAGCAGGGCATGGACGTGGCCGGCGAGACGATCAAGAAGGCCGTGGCCATGCCCGCCACCGTGGCCAAGACGGCCGCCAACGCCGCCGCGGGCGTGACGGCGGCGGCGGTCGGGGCGGCCACCGCGCCGGCCCGCAAGGCCGCGCCGCGCAAGGCCCCCGCGGCCGCCAAGAAGACCACGCGCCGCTGAGCCCATGTCCCCCCCCGGCGCATTCCTGGCCGGCCATGCCGCCCACCCCGACCCGCACATGGCGCTGGCGCTGGCCGCCGCCCAGGTCGAGGCCCAGCGCGCCGCCCGGCCCGGCTGGGCCCCCACGCTGGGCCTGCTCTACCTGAGCGAGGACCACGCCAGCCAGGCCCCCGCCGTGCTGGCCGAAGCCGGCGAGCGCTGGCCTGGCGTGCACTGGGCCGGTTGCAGCGCCTGGGGCCTGGCCGCCGACGCCGCCGAATACCTGGACGAGCCCGCCCTGGTGCTGTGGCTGTCCGACCTGCCCGCCGCGCAGTGGCGCGGCTTTGACGGCCGCCACCCCCTGAACGACGACGCCGCGCGCTGCGCCCTGGTCCACGCCGACCCCGAAACCCCCGAGCTGGGCGAGCTGCTGCACGAGCTGGCCGGCCGCACCTCGGCGCAGTACCTGTTCGGCGGGCTGGTCAGCGCGCGGACCCGGCGCCTGCACTGGTCGGGCCGGACGGCGCTCGAAGGCGGGCTCTCGGGCGTGGCCTTCGGGCCCGGCATCGAGCTGTTCTCTCGCGTGACCCAGGGCTGCCAGCCGGTGGGGCCCACCCGCACCGTCACCGGCGCCGAGCGCCACGTGGTCACCCAGCTGGATGGCCAGCCCGCGCTGCCGCTGCTGCTGGACGACCTGGGCCTGTCGCTGGACCGCCCGCAGCAGGCCATGGCCGTGCTCGGCCAGACCCTGGTCGGCCTGACCGACGCCGGCGACGACGCGCTGGACCGGGGCGGTCAGTTCGGTGCCGACACCCGGGTGCGCCACCTGGTCGGCCTGGACCCGCGGCGCGAGGCCGTGGCCGTGGGCGCCGAGGTCCAGCCCGGCATGGCCCTGGCCTTCTGCGCCCGCCACGCCGAGGCCGCGCGGCGCGACCTGGTGCGCATCTGCGCCGAGCTGCGCGACGAGGTCGAGGGCGACGGCAGCGCGCCGCCGCGCCGCATCCTCGGGGCCCACTACGTCAGCTGCACCGGCCGCGGCGGCCCCCACTTCGGCGGTGACTCCGAAGAGCTGCGCATCATCCGCCACGCCCTGGGCGAGGTCCCGCTGGCCGGCTTCTATGCCGCCGGCGAGATCGCCCACCACCACCTCTACGGCTACACCGGCGTGCTCACCGTCTTCGTCGGCGAGGCCACCGCATGAGTCCGGTGATCGTGGTCCACGCCGCCCCAAGCCGGCCCGCGATCCCCCCGGGGGATCGGCGGCGGCACTGCGCCGACGAGGGGTTCACACGCCAGCGGGCCGAGCGCCGGGCCGCCCCAAGCCGGCCCGCGATCCCCTCGGGGGATCGGCGGCGGTACTCCGCCGACGAGGGGCACCATCCATCATGAGCAGAATCCCGCCGATCCAGTGTCTGCAGGCCTTCGAGGCCCTGGCCCGCCTGCGCAGCGTGACCCAGGCCGCCGAGGAGCTGAGCGTCACCCCCAGCGCGGTCAGCCACCGCATCCGCCAGCTCGAGGGGCAGGTGGGGTGCAAGCTGTTCAACCGCGACTTCGGCCTGACCACCGAGGGCCAGGCCTACCTGGGGCCGGTGCGCGTCGGCCTGGACGCGCTGGCCCAGCTGCCGGGCCAGCCCGGTGGCGAGCCCGGTGGCGTGCGCCTGCGCCTGGCGGTCACGCCCACGTTCTCGCGCCAGGTGCTGCTGCCGCGGCTCTCGCACTTCCGCCACGCCTACCCCGAGATCGAGCTGATCCTGCAGGTGGCGATCCCGCTGGCCGACATGAAGGCCGAGGAGGCCGACCTCGAGATCCGCTACGGCACCGGCCCCTATCCCGGCGTCGAGCAGATGCGGATCCTCAGCGACGAGGTCACGCCGGTCTGCAGCCCCGAGTACCTGCACGAGGCCGGCCCTTTCGGTGACTTCAGCTCCATCGCCGACATCCGCCGCGCCCGCCTGATCCGCAGCCCGCTGGACCCCTGGAGCACCTGGTTCCGCGCCCACGACATCGCGCTGCCCGAGCCCCGGGTGGGGGCGCAGTTCAACGACGTCGGCCTGGTGCTGGACGCCGCGGCCGCCGGCTTCGGCGTCGCGCTGATGCGCCTGAAGCTGGGTACCACCTGGATCGACAGCGGCCGCCTGGTGCGGCTGTCGCCGCGCAGCGTGGCCTCGCCCCTCCACCATCACCTGTGCTGGCGGCCCGGGGCGATGGAGCGCTGGGAGTGCGCCGCCTTCGCCGAGTGGCTGCGGGCCTCGCTGGTCCAGCCCTGAGCGCGCGGCGGCGACAGCGGGGCTGCGCCGGCGCCGCCCTCGGCTCAGCCGCCGATCTGCACATGCCGCCCGCGCGGCTCGTCGGGCGTGCCCTCCAGCGGCGATTCCGGTGCGGGGCGCCAGCACAGCACCTGCTCCAACAGGGCGGCCAGCGCGAAGTCCTTCTGGGTCAGGCCGCCGGCGCTGTGCGTGTGCAGCCGGATCTCCAGCCAGTCGAAGCCCAGGCGCAGCTCGGGGTGGTGCCAGGCGGCCTCGGCCAGATGGCCCGCCGCGTTGGCGGCCAGCAGTGTGGATTTCCAGCCGCTGGTGGCCAGGCGGCGGCACAGCCAGCCGTCGTGCACCTGCCAGTGCGGCAACTCGGTGGCGGCGCGGCGCGCGGCGTCGTCGGAGGTGATCAGGTCATCGGACATGGGCGCGTTCCTGCTGTTGCGGCGGCCCGATCCTAGGGCGCCGGGCCCGCCCGCGAGGGGCTCAGGGGCAAGCCAGGGTTTACCCTGTTTTTGAAAAACCCTCATGTGGCGGCGCGGCAAGTTTCAGCCCGCGCCCGGGTCGGGGTCCCTACATTGCCCCTCCATTCGCGGCCCCTGCGGGGGCCGGTTCTCTTTCAAACACTCGGATGGAGACTCCCATGGTCTGGCAACAGGTCTACGACCCCTTCGGCAACATGTTCATCTCCACCCTGCTGGCCGCGGTGCCGGTGGTGGTGATGCTCGTGGCGCTCGGCTTTCTGCACATCAAGGCGCACATCGCCGCGGCCCTGGGCCTGGTGGCCGCCTTCATCGTGGCCGTGTTCGGCTACGGCATGCCCGCCGGCATGGCCGGCAACGCCGCGTTCTACGGCGGCCTGACCGGCCTGCTGCCGATCGGCTGGATCGTGCTGAACATCATCTTCCTGCAGCAGCTGGCCGAGGGCAACGGCAGCTTCAAGGTGCTGCAGGACTCGCTCTCGGGGATCACCGAGGACCGCCGCCTGCAGCTGCTGCTGATCGCCTTCTGCTTCGGCGCCTTCTTTGAAGGCGCGGCGGGCTTCGGCACCCCGGTGGCGGTGACCGCCGGCATCCTGATCGGCCTGGGCTTCTCGCCGCTGGCCGCCTCGGGCCTGTCCCTGATCGCCAACACCGCCCCGGTGGCCTTCGGCGCGCTGGGCACGCCGGTGATCACGCTGGCCAAGGTGCACGGCTACGACCTGATGGAGGTCACGGCCATGATCGGCCGCCAGCTGCCCTTCTTCTCGCTGCTGGTGCCGTTCTGGCTGATCTGGGCCTTCGCCGGCCGCAAGGCGATGATGGAGATCTGGCCCGCCATCCTGGTGACCGGCCTGTCCTTCGCGATCCCGCAGTTCCTGGTCTCGAACTACATCGGCCCCGAGCTGGTGGACATCATCGCCGCCATCGTCTCGATGGTCTCGCTGGTGACCTTCCTGAAGTTCTGGCAACCCAAGAAGATCTGGACCTCGCCGACCCTCAAGGGCCACGAGGCCGACGGCGGCACCCCGCCGCGCCCGGTGACCATGATCACCCACAGCCGCGCCGACCTGTTCCGCGCCTGGCTGCCCTGGCTGATCCTGACCGTCTTCGTGTTCGTCTGGGGCCTGCCGGCGGTCAAGACGTACTTCAACGGCATCTGGGCGCCCAAGTTCCCGATCGAAGGCCTGAACAACCTGATCGAGAAGGTGCCGCCGGTCGTCCCGACCCCGCACAAGGAAGCCGCCGTCTACGTGCTCAACGGCCTGTCGGCCACCGGCACCGGCATCCTGCTGTCGGCCATCCTGGGCGCCCTGGTCATGGGCTACAAGGTGGTGGACATCGTCAAGACCTTCTTCCGCACCCTGATGCTGGTGCGCACCTCGCTGCTGACCATCGTGCTGATGCTGGCGCTGGGCACCCTGACCCGCTACTCGGGCACCGACACCACCCTGGGCCTGGCCTTCGCCGGCACCGGTGCGCTGTACCCGTTCTTCGGCACCCTGATGGGCTGGATCGGCGTGGCCATGACCGGCTCCGACACCGCCTCGAACGTGCTGTTCGGCGGCATGCAGAAGGTGGCGGCCGAGCAGTTGGGCCTGTCGCCCAACCTGATGGGCGCGGCCAACTCCTCGGGCGGCGTGATGGGCAAGATGATCGACGCCCAGTCCATCGTCGTGGCCTCCACCGCCACCAAGTGGTTCAACCACGAAGGCGACATCCTGCGCTACGTGTTCTTCCACTCGATCGCCCTGGCCTGCCTGGTGGGCCTGTACGTGACGCTGCAGGCCTATGTCTGGCCGTTCACGCTGACCGTGATCCATTGAAGTCAATGCGGCTGTGACCGCCGTGCAGGCAAAGCCTGCGCCGCGGCGGCGTACAGTCCGATGCGAACGCCCCACCCGGGGCGTTCACCCGCTTTCGGCGGGTCACCCCAGCCCATGCGCGACGCCGCCGTGGCCTGGGGTGACCAGCCCCCTGACGGGGCCCAGGTGGACCATGAACGCGACCCAAGATCCCACGCCCAGCCCGGCCGAACGTTCGGCCCGTCAATCCGAGGTGGTGGCCGCGCTGTCGGCGGCGCTGCCGGCGCACGCCCTGCTGTGGCAGTCCGAGGACACCACGCCCTACGAGTGCGACGGCCTGACCGCCTACCGCCAGCGCCCGCTGGTGGTGGCCCTGCCCGAGACCGAGGCCCAGGTGGCCGCCGTGCTACGCGCCTGCCATGCGCTGGGTGTGCCGGTGGTGGCGCGCGGCGCCGGCACCGGCCTGTCCGGCGGCGCCATGCCTCACGCCATGGGCGTGACCCTTGGCCTGGCCAAGTTCAACCGCATCGTGCAGGTCGACCCGTACAGCCGCACCGCGGTCGTGCAGTGCGGGGTGCGCAACCTGGCCATCTCCGAGGCCGCGGCCCCGCACGGCCTGTATTACGCGCCCGACCCCTCCAGCCAGATCGCCTGCACCATCGGCGGCAACATCGCCGAGAACTCCGGCGGCGTGCACTGCTTGAAGTACGGCCTGACGGTGCACAACGTGCTGAAAGTGCGCGGCTTCACCGCCGAGGGCGACCCGATCGAGTTCGGCGGCGACGCCCTGGACTCGCCGGGGCTGGACCTGCTGGCCGCCGTCATCGGCAGCGAGGGCATGCTGGCCGTGGTCACCGAGGTCACGGTCAAGCTCACGCCCAAGCCGCAGCTGGCGCGCTGCGTGATGGCCAGCTTCGACGACGTGCGCAAGGCCGGTGACGCGGTCGCCGCGGTGATCGCCGCCGGCATCATCCCGGCCGGCCTCGAGATGATGGACAAGCCCATGACCGCCGCGGTCGAGGACTTCGTCCACGCCGGCTACGACCTCGACGCCGAGGCCATCCTGCTGTGCGAGTCCGACGGCACGCCGGAAGAGGTCGAGGAAGAGATCGGCCGCATGACCGCGGTGCTGCAGGGCTGCGGCGCCACCCGCATCGAGGTCAGCCAGGACGAGGCCCAGCGCCTGCGCTTCTGGTCCGGCCGCAAGAACGCCTTCCCGGCCTCGGGGCGCATCAGCCCCGACTACATGTGCATGGACAGCACGATCCCGCGCAAGCGCCTGGCCGACATCCTGATCGCCATCGCCGAGATGGAGAAGAAGTACCGGCTGCGCTGCTGCAACGTCTTCCACGCCGGCGACGGCAACCTGCACCCGCTGATCCTGTTCGATGCCAACGACCCGGACCAGATGCACCGCTGCGAGCTGTTCGGTGCCGACATCCTGGAGACCAGCGTCGCCATGGGCGGCACCGTCACCGGCGAGCACGGCGTGGGCGTCGAGAAGCTGGCCAGCATGTGCGTGCAGTTCAGCCCCGAGGAGCGCGAGCAGATGCACGCGCTCAAGCACGCCTTCGACCCGCAGGGCCTGCTCAACCCGGGCAAGGTCATCCCCACCCTGCACCGCTGTGCCGAGTACGGAAAGATGCACGTCAAGAAGGGGCTGCTGCCCTTCCCCGAACTGGAGCGTTTCTGATGTCCGGCGCGACCGATTCCATGACCCTCGACCCGGTGCTGCAGGCCCTGCAGGACCAGGTGCGGGACGCCGCCGCCCGCGGCCACGCGCTGTGCATCCGCGGCGCCGGCACCAAGGACTTCCTGGGCGGCCCGCTGGTGGGCGAGCCCCTGGACGTGCGCGCGCTGCGCGGCATCTCGTCCTACGAGCCCACCGAGCTGGTGGTCACCGTGCGCGCCGGCACCCCGCTGGCCGAGCTCGAGGCCGCGTTGGCGGCCCAGGGCCAATGCCTGGCCTTCGAACCGCCGCGCCTGGGCGACCCGGCGCTGGGCGGCGGCACCGTCGGCGGCATGGTGGCGGCCGGCCTGGCCGGGCCCTCGCGCGCCGCGGTGGGTGGTGTGCGCGACTACGTGCTGGGCGCCACGCTGCTCAACGGCCGCGCCGAGGTGCTGAGCTTTGGCGGCCAGGTGATGAAGAACGTCGCCGGCTACGACGTCTCGCGCGTGCTGGCCGGCGCCATGGGCGTGCTGGGCGTGCTGTGCGAGGTCTCGCTGAAGGTGCTGCCGCTGGCGCCGGCCACGGCCACGCTCCGTTTCGACCTTGACCAGACCGCCGCGCTGCGGCGCGTCAACGAGTGGTCGGGCCAGCCCCTGCCGATCAACGCCAGCGCCTGGTGGGACGGCGCTCTGGTGCTGCGCCTGCGCGGCGCGCAGGCCGCGGTGGCCTCGGCCACCCGCCGCCTGGGCGGCGAGCCGGTGCCCGAGCCCATGGCCAGCGCCTTCTGGGACGGCCTGCGCGACCAGCGCGACGAGTTCTTCGGCCTGGCCGCGCAGGCCGTGGCCCAGGGGGCCACGCTGTGGCGCTGTTCGGTGGCCGCCACCGCGCCGCGGCTGGCGCTGCCGCCCGAGGACGCCCAGCTGATCGAGTGGGGCGGGGCGCTGCGCTGGGTGGTGTCGCGCCTGCCGGCCGAGCAGGTCCACGCGCTGGCCGCCGACGCCCGCGGCCACGCCCAGGCCTGGCGCGGCGCGGCCGAGGGGGCCGCCCGGGTGGCGCCGCTGCCCGAGGCCTCGCTGCGCATCCACCGCGCCCTCAAGCGCGCCTTCGACCCCGCCGGGGTCTTCAACCGCGACCGGCTGCTGCCGGGGCTCTGAGGCCGGCACCCCCATGCCGCTGCTGCAAGGCTTCGCCCTGCTGCTGCTGTGCCAGTCGGCCGGCGAGGCCCTGCTGCGCCTGTTGGGCCTGTCGCTGCCCGCGCCGGTGATCGGCGCGGTGCTGCTGCTGGTGCTGCTGCGCTGGCGGCCGCTGCAGGCACCGGTGGGCGTGGCGGCCGAGGGCCTGCTGGCCCACCTGTCGCTGCTGTTCGTGCCGGTGGGCGTGGGCGTGATCACCCACCTGGGCCTGCTGGGCACCCACGGCCTGCGCATGCTGGTGGCCATCGTGCTGTCGACCTGGCTGGGCCTGGCGGTGACGGCGCTGGTGCTGCGCGCGCTGTGGCCGGTCGAGGCCGCGGGGGCGGACGCGACATGAGCGCCTTCGTCGAGCTCTGGGTCTACCTGTCGGCCACGCCGCTGTTCGGCCTGACCGCCACCCTCACCGTCTACGTCCTGGCCCTGATGGTCAGCCAGCGCCTGGGCCACCCGCCGCTGGCCAACCCGGTGCTGTGGTCGGTGCTGGCGCTGTCGGCCCTGCTGCTGGCCACCGGCACCGCCTACCCGGTGTTTTTCTCCGGGGCGCAGTTCATCCACTTCCTGCTCGGCCCCGCCGTGGTGGCGCTGGCCTGGCCGATGTGGCAGCGCCGGGCGCAGCTGCGCGCCCGCTGGCTGCCGCTGCTGGTGGCCGCGCTGGCCGGCGGCGCCGCGGCCGGGCTGGGCGCGGTGGCCATCGGCCATGCGCTGGGCCTGCCGCCCGAGATCCTCGCCTCGCTGGCCCCCAAGTCGGTCACCGCCCCGGTGGCCATGGGCATCGCCGAGCGCCTGCACGGCATCCCGGCGCTGGCCGCGGTGGCGGTGCTGCTGACCGGCCTGACCGGCGCCCTCAGCGGGCGCTACCTCTTCGACTGGCTGGGCGTGCGCGCGCCCGAGTGGCGCAGCTTCGCGCTGGGCACCGCCGCCCACGGCATCGGCGCGGCCCGGGCGATGCAGGTGCACCCCGATGCCGGCGCCTACGCCGGCCTGGCCCTGGGCCTGCAGGCCCTGCTGGCGGCGCTGCTGCTGCCGCTGCTGGCCGGCTGGTTTTCCTGATCCGACGACCCGAACGACGACTGACATGCAAACCCATCTCGCCCCCGAATTCGTCGGCACCCCCGAAGGCGAGGCCGCCGAGGCCATCCTGCGCAAGTGCGTGCACTGCGGCTTCTGCACCGCCACCTGTCCCACCTACCAGCTGCTGGGCGACGAGCTCGACGGCCCGCGCGGCCGCAGCTACCTGATGAAGCAGGTGCTCGAAGGCGCCGAGGTCACCCGCGCCACCCAGCAGCACCTGGACCGCTGCCTGACCTGCCGCAACTGCGAGAGCACCTGCCCTAGCGGCGTGCAGTACGGCCGCCTGGTCGACATCGGCCGCCGCCTGGTCGAGAACAAGGTCGAACGCCCGCGCGGCGAGCGCGTGATGCGCTGGCTGCTCAAGGAGGGCCTGACCTCGCCCGCCTTCGCCCCCGCACTCAAGCTGGGCCAGGCCGTCAGGCCGCTGCTGCCCGCCTCGATCCAGCGCAAGCTGCCCGAGAAGGCCCCGGCCGGCGCCCACCGCTGGCCCACCCGCACCCATGCCCGCAAGGTCCTGCTGCTGCAGGGCTGCGTGCAGCCGGCGATGATGCCCAACATCAACTCGGCCACCGCGCGGGTGCTGGACGCCGCCGGCGTGCAGACCCTGGTGGCCGACGGCGCCGGCTGCTGCGGCGCGATCCGCGAGCACCTGAACGACCACCACGGCGCCATGGCCGACGCCCGCCGCAACATCGACGCCTGGTGGCCGCTGGTCGAGGGCCTGACCGCCGCCGGCACGGTCGAGGCCATCGTCACCAACGCCAGCGGCTGCGGCGTGGCGGTCAAGGACTACGGCCACCTGCTGGCCGCCGACCCGGCCTATGCCGACAAGGCCGCCCGCGTGTCGGCCCTGGCCCGCGACCTCAGCGAGCTGCTGCCCAGCCTGGTGGCGCCGCTGCAGCAGGTGCTGGCGGCGCAGCGCACCCGCGACGAGGCCGAAGGCTTCGAGCCGGTGCCGCTGGCCTGGCACCCGCCCTGCACCCTGCAGCACGGCCAGAAGCTGCGCGGCGGCGTCGAGACCCACCTGCGGGCCCTGGGCTTCCAGCTGACCGCGCCCTGCGACAGCCACCTGTGCTGCGGCTCGGCCGGCACCTACTCGGTGCTGATGCCCGAGCTGTCGATGCAGCTGCGCGACCGCAAGCTCAAGGCCCTGTCGGCGGTCGAGGGCGAGGCCATCGTGTCGGCCAACATCGGCTGCATCCAGCACCTGCAGTCGGGCAGCGAGCGCCCGGTGCGGCACTGGGTCGAGGCCCTGGACGACGCGCTGCGCCCGGCGCTGGCCTGAGCCCCGCGACGGCCCTGCGCGGGGCCGGGTGGCGGACATTTGGGACAATCGCGGCTTCCCCCACTTTTCCCGGGCGCCGCCTGTTTCGCGGCCCACCCGGCTCATGCCATGACCTACAGCGTCAAGGAGGTCTTCCTCACCCTGCAGGGCGAGGGCGGCCAGGCCGGCCGTGCCGCGGTGTTCTGCCGCTTCGCCGGCTGCAACCTCTGGAGCGGCCGTGAGGCCGACCGCGACAGCGCCAGCACCGTCTGCCGTTTCTGCGACACCGATTTCGTCGGCACCGACGGCAGCGGGGGCGGCAAGTTCGAACACGCCGACGCGCTGGCCGACCACATCGCCTCGCACTGGCCTGTCGGCCGCCCGAACGCGATGGTGGTGCTCACCGGCGGCGAGCCCCTGCTGCAGGTCGACACCGCGCTGATCGACGCGCTGCACGCCCGCGGCCTGCGCATCGCGGTGGAGAGCAACGGCACCGTGGTGGCCCCCGAGGGCATCGACTGGCTGTGCATCAGCCCCAAGGCCGGCGCGCCGCTGCTGCAGCGCCAGGGCCAGGAGCTGAAGGTGGTGGTGCCCCAGGCGGGCCTGGACCTGGACGCGCTGGCGGCGCTGCCCTTCGAGCAGCATTTCCTGCAGGCCATGGACGGCCCGGCCCGCCAGGCCAACACCGCCTGGGCGGTGCAGCGCTGTCTGGACGACCCGCGCTGGCGCTTGTCGGTGCAGACCCACAAGCACCTGGGCATCCGCTGAACCCGCCGAGCCGCACCATGCTGTACGAACTGAGCCAGACCTTCTACTTCGAGGCCGCGCACACCCTGCGCCGCCAGATCGACGCCGAACCCAGCCGCCGGATCCACGGCCACACCTACATCGCCGAGATCACCCTGGCCGGCACGCCCGACCCCGCCAGCGGCATGCTGGTGGACCTGGCCTTCCTGCGCCGCCAGATCGCCACCCTGCGCGAGCAACTGGACCACCGCTTCCTCGACGAGGTCGAGGGCATCGGCCCGGCCACACTGGAAAACCTGTGCGCCTACATCTGGCGCGCCATGGCGGCCCACCACCCCGATACCCTGTCCTGCGTCGAGGTCCGCCGCGAGGCCAGCGGCGACGCCTGCCGGCTGCGGCGCTGAGCTGGGCGTTCGTTCACGGGTGATCCTGCCGGGGTGGGTGGCGTGGCGCCGGCCGCGGGGCAGCGGGCCGGGCGCACGAGGGGCGGTCGGCACTGCGTGCCGACTCCCCTGCGGTGCGCGCCGCCTGGGGTGGGCTCGGAACTCCCGCCGCTCGCCTGCGGCTCGCTGTGGTCGAACAGCCGAGCCCAAGTCAGTTCACGAAGCCTGACCTGCGGTCAGGCCCCCAGGCGGCTGTGCTCCTCGGCGCCCCTCGCATTGCGCCCGGCCCGCTGCCCCGCGGCCGGCGCCAGTTCAACCCGGTGTGCACGGCTCGCGTTTGCAGGCAACGGTCGGTGGCTGGCGCGGAGGGGGGCTTTGGCCCCGAACGAAGTGAAGAAGGAGGCTGCAGGCCGGGTGACATGAGAGAGGGGCCAAAGCCCCCCTCCGGGCCGTGCGCCAAGCTCCGCCAGAGGGCCCGCTCGCGAAGGGCGGCGCAGTTCAGTCCTTCAGCAGCCGCCAGCCAAACCCGATCAGGAACACCCCCGCCAGCCGCTCCAGCCAGCGGGCCAGCGAGCGGTGCGCCCTCACCTGCTGGGCGACGGCCTGGGCGAAGGCGCACAGGGCCAGGCAGTAGACCGCGGTGATCGCGGCGATGGTGGCCGCCATGGTGGCGAAGGTGGGCAGGCCGCGGTGCTGGGCGGGGTCGATGAAGAGCGGGAAGAAGGCCATGTAGAACACGATGGCCTTGGGGTTGAGCAGGGTGATCAGCAGGCTCTGGCGGAAGTAGTGGTGCGGCTCGATCCGCACCGGGCTGGCCGACTCGCCGTCCTTGGCGGTCAGCAGCTTCAAGCCGATCCAGGCCAGGTAGGCGGCGCCGGCCCAGCGCACGGCGCTGAACAGCGCGGGGTACGCGGCCATCAGCGCGGCCACGCCGGCCACCGCCAGCCACAGCAGGACCTGGTCGCCCACGATGATGCCGGCGGTGGCCGCGGCTCCGGCCCGGAAGCCGCCCTTGGCGGTGCTGGTGAGCAGGGCGAAGGTGCCGGGCCCTGGCAAGGCCAGGAACAACACGATGGCGGCGCAGAAGGCCGGGTAGTCGGCGATGCCCATGAACGGGCCCAGCAGGGTCAGGTGCTCCATCGTTTCAGGATAGCGCAGCGCCCTGCCCTGTGGACAAGTCTGTGGATCAGCCCGGGAACAAGGGGTGGATGCCTTGTGGAGGGGGTGTGGACGGTCAGGCGGCGGGGCGCATCCAGACGATGCAGCGCTCGGCGTCCAGTCCGGGCACCTGCAAAGGTTCCACGTGGAACAGTGACACGTCTGCGGGCACGGCGCCCCGCTCTTCCGGGGTGAGTTTGGCCTTCATGGCGGCCCAGGTGCCGCCGGGGGCCAGGCGCTCGCGGGTCAGGTCGATGAAGTCCACCAGGGACGCGAAGGCGCGCGAGGTGATCATCTGGAACGGCGGCTCCTTCATGGCCTCGACCCGGGCGTGCACGGCCTGCAGGTTCTTCAGGCCGAGTTCGGCCGCGGCCTGGCGGATGAAGGTGGCCTTCTTCGCGACGGTGTCCACGCAGGTGATCGACCAGCCGGGGTTGGCGATGGCCAGCACCACGCCGGGCAGGCCAGCGCCGCTGCCGACATCCAGCAGGCGGAGGTCGTCGGCGTGGCCCTGGGTGGCGGCCTGGGTGCGCAGGGGCGCCACCACGGTCAGGCAGTCCAGCAGGTGTTGGGCCAACATCTGCTGCGGGTCGCGGATGGCGGTCAGGTTGTAGACCTTGTTCCAGCGGCCGATCAGGTCCAGGTAGTCCAGCAGTTGCTGCGGGGCTTGGGGCGGCAGGGTCAGGCCGAGGGTCTCGATGCCTTGGGCCAGGGCGGCGGCTTGCGGGTGGGTCATTCGGCGCCCTCCTCTGCCGTGGCGGCGGCCCTGCCCTCGAAGCCCTTGAAGCGCTTCTTCTTCAGGTGCACCAGCAGCAGCGAGATCGCGGCCGGGGTCACGCCCGAGATGCGCGAGGCCTGGCCCAGGGTCTCGGGACGCTGGCGGGCCAGCTTCTGGCGCACCTCGTGGCTGAGGGCGCTGACCTGGCTGTAGTCCAGTTCGGGGGGCAGTTTCAGGTGTTCGTAGGCCTGGGCCCGGCTCACCTCCTCCACCTGCTTGTCGATGTAGCCGGCGTACTTGATGCCGATCTCCACTTGTTCGATCACGTCGCGGGCCAGGGTGCTGCCCAGTTGGGTGCTCAGTGTTTCACGTGAAACACCGGCCTCGGGGCGGGCGTGGGCGGCCAGGGCGGCGACCTTGTCGAAGTCGATGCCCGGGCGGCGCAGCAGGTCGGCCAGGTTGTATTCGCGCTCGATGGTCTTGCCCAGCAGGGGCTCGGCCACCTCGGCCGGCAGGATGCCGGGGTGGACCCAGGTACTCTTCAGGCGCTCTGTTTCACGTGAAACAGCGTCCCGCTTGCGGTTGAAGGCGTCCCAGCGGGCGTCGTCCACCAGGCCCAGGCCGCGGCCGATCTCGGTCAGGCGGGCATCGGCGTTGTCCTCGCGCAGCTGCAGCCGGAACTCGGCGCGGCTGGTGAACATGCGGTAGGGCTCGGACACGCCCTTGCCCACCAGGTCGTCCACCAGCACGCCCAGGTAGGCCTGGTCGCGGCGCAGGCTGAGGGCCGGGCGGCCCAGCACCTGGGCGGCGGCGTTGGCGCCCGCGAACAGGCCCTGGGCGGCGGCCTCTTCGTAGCCGGTGGTGCCGTTGATCTGACCGGCGAAGAACAGGCCGCGGATGGCCCGGGTCTCGAACAGCGGGCTCAGCTCGCGCGGGTCGAAGTAGTCGTACTCGATCGCGTAACCGGGGCGCAGGATGTGCGCCTGCTCCAGGCCCACCATCGAGCGCACCGCAGCGAGCTGGATGTCGAAGGGCAGCGAGGTGGAGATGCCGTTGGGGTAGAACTCGTGGGTGGTCAGGCCCTCGGGCTCCAGGAAGATCTGGTGGCTGTCCTTGTCGGCGAAGCGGTTGATCTTGTCCTCGATGCTGGGGCAATAGCGCGGGCCCACGCCTTCGATGATGCCGGTGAACATCGGGCTGCGGTCGAAGCCGGAGCGGATGATCTCGTGCGTGCGCTCGTTGGTGTGGGTGATCCAGCAAGGCAGCTGGCGCGGGTGCATCCCGGCGTGGCCCAGGAAGCTGAACACCGGCACGTCGGGGCCGCTGGCGGCCGACTCGCCGTAGCGGCCCACCAGGGGCACGCCATCGCCGGGCTGCTCGGTCAGGCGGGCGAAGTCGATGGTGCGGCCGTCCAGGCGCGGCGGGGTACCGGTCTTCAGGCGGCCCTGGGGCAGCTTCAGTTCTTTCAGCCGGGCCGACAGGCGCACGGCCGGCAGGTCACCGGCGCGGCCACCGGCGTGGTTCGCCAGGCCGACGTGGATCTTGCCATCCAGGAAGGTGCCGGCGGTCAGCACCACGCTGTGGCCCTTGAAGGTGATGCCCAGCTGGGTGACGGCGCCGGTCACGCGGTCGCCCTCGACCACCAGGTCGTCCACCGCCTGCTGGAAGATCGTCAGGTTCGGCTGGTTCTCCAGGCGCTGGCGGATCGCGGCCTTGTACAGCAGCCGGTCGGCCTGGGCGCGGGTGGCGCGCACGGCCGGGCCCTTGCTGGAGTTGAGGATGCGGAACTGGATGCCGCCCTCGTCGGTGGCCAGGCCCATGGCGCCGCCCAGGGCGTCCACCTCCTTGACCAGGTGGCCCTTGCCGATCCCGCCGATGGACGGGTTGCAGCTCATCTGACCCAGGGTCTCGATGTTGTGGGTGAGCAGCAGCGTGGCGGCGCCCATGCGGGCGGCGGCCAGGGCGGCCTCGGTGCCGGCGTGGCCGCCACCGACGACGATGACGTCGAATTCCTGGGGGTAGATCATGGGCGAGCGCGGGAGCGCCGCGGCCTCGCGCGCGCGGTGCATCAACCAGATGGGGAAGCCGCAATTTTAGGCGGCGGCGGCCCCGCGCGCACGGGCCGGGCCGCCATGCCGCGGGGACAATCACCGCATGGAGTGCCGTTCTCGTTGCGCCGCCTGCTGCACGGCGCCGTCCATCAGCAGCCCGATCCCCGGCATGCCCCAGGGCAAGCCGGCGGGGGTGCGCTGCATCCAGCTCGACGACGAGGACCGCTGCCGGCTGTTCGGCGACCCGCGGCGCCCGGCGGTGTGCGGCTCGCTGCAGCCCTCCGAGGACATGTGCGGCGACAGCCGCGAGCAGGCGATGCGCTGGCTCAGTGGGCTGGAATCGCTGACGCGTCCGGGCTGCTGAACGCGGGACCGGACGGCGTGGCGGAGGCGCCCCGCCCGTCCACCCAACGGGCCCAGCCCTTGTCGAAGAAGTAGTGGGCGACGGTGTTGACCACCGGCTCCACCAGGGTCATGGCCCCGGCGATGGCCAGGCTGCCGGTCAGCGCGTAGCCCACGCCGAACGAGGTGGCGATGTGCACGAGACCGAAGGCGGCGGACTTGGCCATGGGGGGCTCCTGGTGGAAGAGAGAATGGTTCGCATTGTGATTGAACTATCAGTAACTGTGTTTTGATAGTTTCAATCCGCGCCATAGCCCGCCCCTCCCCCGCCCTACACTGCGCCGATGGACGACCCCTCCCGCCTCGAGGCCCGGCTGGGCCCGCTCTACCCCGCGGTCGCGGCCCTGCCGCCCGGGCTGCGCCAGCGTGTGCTGGCCACCCAAGCGATGCACCTGCAGGTGCCTGCCGGGGCGCCGCTGTTCGAGGAGGGCTCACCCTGCCAGGGCTTTCCGATGCTGCTCTCGGGAGAGGTCCGGGTGGCGCGCGGCTCGCAGGGCGGGCGCTCGCTGGAGCTCTACCGCGTCACCCCCGGCGAGCTGTGCGTGGCCTCCACCGCCGGCCTGTTCGGTGACCACCCGCTGGCGGCCCACGGCGTGAGCACCCAGCCCACCGAACTGGTGGTGCTGACCCCGGCGGGCTTCGAGGCCTGGGCAGCCGATCCAGGGTTTCGCCGCTTCGTCTTCGGTGTCTTCGGCGACCGACTGGCCGACCTGATGGGCCTGGCCGAGGCCGTGGCCTTCCAGCGCCTGGACCAGCGCCTGGCGGGCGCTCTGCTGGGCCACGGCAGCCCCTTGCTGACCACCCACCAGGCCCTGGCCGACGAGCTGGGCACGGTGCGCGAGATCGTCACCCGGCTGCTCAAGCGCTTCGAGCGGGCGGGCTGGCTGGCGCTGGGGCGCGAGCGCATCGAGCTGCTGGACCCCGCCGCACTGCGTCAGCTCGCCGGCGGCGCTGGGTGACCACGGTCACAGACGCCCTGCCCGACCGCCGGCACCATGGGGGCACTCGAATCAACACCCCCGGAAGGAGCACCCCATGAAAGCCAACGTCGGCGGCATCGACCGCATCGCCCGCATCGTCCTCGGTCTGGTCCTGATCGGCCTGGCCGCCACTGGCACGGTGGGTGCCTGGGGCTGGATCGGCCTGGTGCCCCTGGCCACCGGCCTGACCCGCTTCTGCCCGCTCTACCCGATGCTGGGCATGAGCACCTGCCCGATGCAGAAGCCCTGAGCCTGAGGGCTCATGGAGAAGGCCCGGCACGCCATGAGGCGTGGCCGGGCCTTTTGTCTGGAAGGCCACCGGGGGTGGCGTTCGCTCCCCTACTCAGGCTCACCAACCGCCCGTGCGCGGCAGCTCGGTGCTGATCCAGCCGCCCGTGCGGGGCAGTTCCGTGGAGGACACCCAGCCCCCCGTGCGCGGCAGGTCCGTGGTGGACATCCAGCCACCGGTGCGGGGCAGTTCGGTGGAGGCCTGGGCGATGACAGCGTTCGTTTGCATGATGTGCTCCTGGGTCAAGGGGTTCATTCGTGGTCCGAATGAATCCATTGCACCAGTCGCACCCGCTGTCCGACAGCTACATGGCAGGGCAGGTTGACAGCCGCGGCCTCATCGCCTAGGCGCTTCGATCAAGCCCAGTCGCATCGCTTTGGCAGCGGCCGAATGCTTGGTCGCGCAGCCCAGCTTTCTCATGGCGTTCTTCAGGTGGAACGCCACCGTGTGTTCGCTGATGTGCAACAACTGCCCCACGACCCAGGCGCTCTTGTCCTGCGCGGTCCAGCTGAGCACATCCTGCTCACGCATCGTCAGCTGAACGGCAGGCTCCTCGGGGTCGGGCAGCTGGATCAGGCGCATCGCGGCGTTCTGGCTGCACAGTGCCATCAGCTGCAGCTCCTGCAGCAATGCGCCCCGGGTGTCCGCGTTGCGTGGCAGTGGATCCGGGCCGTTGACACCCAGCAGGTAATGCCGACCCGGGAAGGGGCGCATCGCAAGCCCCATGCCCTCACAGAATCCATGGGGGGCCTGCTCCTCCCACAGGTCCTCGGCCTCGGCCTGCTGGTAGGTGTGGCGGTTCCAGACCACGGGCACCGTCTGGCACTTCAAGGCCTTGAGCACCGGGTCTCGCCGCGAGTTGTCGGGGTCCTTGTGGGCCTTGTAGTAGGCCTCGGGGATGTTCCCGACGGAGAGGAACTGGGCTGCGCCTTCGGGTCGGTCCACCACCATGGCTGCACTGACGGTGGCGAAATCGCGCTGGTGGGCAAAGCGCACCAGTGCGGACTGCAGGTCCTGCAGGGTGGCCGCGTTGGCCGCCTCCAGAAACTCGACCGGAATCGTCGCCAGCATCAAGGCCGGGCCTCCGTCGCGGCCGCGGGCCGACCTACCCACCCTGGCAGGTTGACCCGGGCGAGGCCCGCTTCACAATGGTGACGCGTCCACTTCATCCGGTCGGTCGATCGGCAAGCCCCGCCATGCAACGCTGGAACACCCAAGCCCTGCCGCTCGTCGACTGGCCCCGCCTCCCGACAGTGCCCACGCGCTTCCGGCACCTCCACACCTGTGTGGAGGATTCGCCAGAACCGCAGATGCTGGAGGTCGGCTACACCGCCTGGCAATCGTTCGATGACGGACCGCCGATCCGGCTGGGGTGGGACTGGGCGCTGATCGAGGGGGGCGTGCTGGTCGTCGCCGACCCGTTCGGCATCGACACCAACCTGCGCCTGCCCCCTCGCGAGGAGTTGCCCGCGCCCATGGCCGCCGCGGCACTTCATGCGATGGTCCGCTCCCTGCCCTGGCAGTCCAGGATCCTGATGGTCCTGGAGCAGAGCAAGGCCGAGCGCGACGGCGCCGTGCACCGGCGTCGTCGTCGAGACGATCCCCCGCTGCCGGGTTGACCCGATCTTCGGAGGCGTCCTGCCGCGGTGCGGCTTCCCAACGTTCAGGCGTCCCGTCATGGTCAGACGCCCGTCATCCATCGCATATCGCGTACCCCTTGTGCGCACGCGTGATCCCCGCCCGCGGCTCTGAAGTCCGATCGTCCGGGGCTCCCTGAAACCGCCACTTTATACCGTGATCAGGGCCCGTCGGGTCACTCTGGTGGCTCCGCGAGTCGCCCGCGCGACGCCGGTTGGCGACGCCCTCAGCGCGCCACCACCCGCCCCAGCTGCCGCGCCACCACCGCCAGCACCGCGGCGGTCAACAGCACGCAGACCAGCGCCGGGAGCGCCAGGTCGCCCGCGGTGATGGCCTCGGCCTTGAGGACCCGGGTCATCAGGGTGCTCTGGGCGACCACCGGCAGCCACAACTGCCAGGGCTTTTCGCCGGTCTGGTTGAGCATGGACACCACCGGCAGCAGGCTGACCACCAGCACCAGCAGCGTGGAACTCGCCTGGGCCTCCTTGACGCTGCGGCAGCGGATGGCCAGGGCCATCATGGCCGCGGCCAGCAGGCCGGCCAGGGGCAGCAGCAGCAGCACGAAGGCGCCGGCCTCTTGCCAGCCGAAGCGGAACATCGCGGCCAGCTGGTCGCTGCGCAGCAGCCACTGACCCGGCAGGAAGCTCAGGCAGGACAGCACGGCGATGGCCATGCCGACCAGGGCCACCGCGGCCCACTTGCCGGCCACCAGGGCGCCGCGCGGGGCGGGGTTCATCAGCAGCGGCTCGAGCGAGCCGCGCTCGCGCTCGCCGGCGGTGCTGTCGAGGGCCGCGCCCAGTGCCCCCGAGACCACCGCCATCAGCACCATGAAGGGCAGCATGGACATCAGGGTGGCGCCGCGGGCGGCGGGGTCGGCCAGGTCCTGCGTGTCCAGCGTGGCGGGCTGCAGCACGGCGGGCGAGACGCCGCGCAGCACCAGCTCCAGCGTGGCGCGCTCGCGCAGCCAGCCCTGCACCAGGTCCTGCACCCGGCGCTGCGCCTGGCTGGCGCGGCTGTTGGCGCTGTCGCCCACCAGGGTCAGGCGCGGCATCTCGCCGCGCGCCATCGCCGCCTCGAAGCCTTCGGGCACCCGCAGCACCGGTTCGCCCTGGCGGTTGGCGCGCAGCTCGGCTTCGAAGCCGGTCGGCGCGTCGCGCACCGTCCAGCCTTGCCGCTCGACGAAGTTGCGCAAGGAGGGCGCATGCTCCAGTCCCTGCACCCGCAGCTCTCGGGACTCGACATGGCGCTCCATGTCGTCCACCTGCATCGAGATCAGGCCCAGCATCAACGGGCCGGGCAGCACCGCGCTCAGCAGCACCGCGCGCAGGGTGCGGCGGTCGCGCAGGGCGTCGCGCAGCTCTTTCAGGAAAACCCACCAGGCGTGTCTCATCGGGCCGCTCCTTGCGCGTCGGCGGGGGTGAAGGCCAGGTCGATGAAGGCCTGTTCGAAGTCGTCGCGGCCGGTGCGGGCCAGCAGCTCGGGCACGCTGCCGCGGGCCACGGTGCGGCCATGGGCCATGACCACGACCTCGTCGCACAGGCGCTCGACCTCCTGCATGATGTGGGTGGAGAAGACGATGCACTTGCCCTGCTCGTCGCGCAGCCGGCGCAGCGACTCGCGCAGCGCGCGGGTGGCCAGCACGTCCAGGCCGTTGGTGGGCTCGTCGAGCACGATGTTGGCCGGGTCGTGCACCAGGGCCCGGGCCAGCGCGGTCTTCATGCGCTCGCCCTGACTGAAGCCCTCGGTGCGGCGGTCCAGCAGCGGCCGCAGGTCCAGCTGCTCGGCCAGCACCTCGGCGCGGGCCTCGGCGGCCCCGGCGTCCAGGCCCTGCAGGCGGCCGTAGTAGACGATGTTCTCGCGCGCGGTCAGGCGCGGGTACAGGCCGCGGGCATCGGACAGCACGCCCAGCCGGGCCTGGGTCTGGCGCGGCGCGCGGGCCACGTCCAGCCCGTCGACGGTCACCCGGCCCTCGTCGGCCGCGCCCAGACCGGCCACCACCCGCAGCGTGGTGGTCTTGCCGGCCCCGTTGGGGCCCAGCAGGCCGGTGATGCGGCCGTCGGCGGCGCGCCAGCTGGCGCCCTGCACCGCCTGGACCACCTGGGCCTTGCGGCCCCAGCCGCTGCGGAAGCGGCAGTGGAGTTGTTCAACCTCGATCATCGGGCGCTCTCCGCCAGGGGTTGGAAGGGCTGCGGGCGCGGCAGTTTGGCGGCGCAGTCGGCGTCCTCGCGGGCGCGGGCCAGCGCGGCGGCGTCGTCGTCCTGCTCGATGAAGCGCTGCACCGCCTCGCGCACGCAGGCCAGGCCCAGCAGGCCGTGACCGGCCTGCGGCGCCAGCAGCTGCACCGCCTGCGGGCCCAGGGCCTCGGCCACGCGCCGGGCATGGCGCGGCGGCGTCACCGGGTCCTGGCCACCGGACAGCAGCAGCACCGGTTGGCGCGCCGGCGGCAGGCGGGCGTGGTCGGCGGGCAGCGGGCGGCGCGGCCAGTCGGCGCAGACCTCGCGGTACAGGCGCAGGCTGGCCTGGCCCACCGGGTGGGGCGTGCCGGCATCGGGGGGCAGCGGGTCCTCGGTGCAGACCACCGAGAAGTGCTCGCCCTCGGCCAGCATCGGGCGGCTGCCGGCCGACAGGCTGCCGCCCAGGGTCAGCAGCGGGCCGAAGTCGCCGGCGGCGGCGCGGCGGATCGCGGCCGGCAGCGCGGCGGCCATGGCTGGCTGGTAGAGCGCGGGACGCACCATCGCGGCCACGGCGTCGCGCTCGAGCCGGACCGTTTCCTCGCGGCCGGTCAGCGGGTGGCGCACGGTGGCGCGCTGCGGCAGACCGGCGAGCAGGGCCTGCCAGGCGGCGGTGGTGCCGGGCTGGGTGGCCTCGGCGCTGGCCAGCAGGGCGTCGAAGGCGGCCTGGCTGTCCTCGGCCATCGACTGCGCCAGGCCCATGCCGGGCGGCGCCACGCCGTCGAGCACCACGCGGCGCACGCTGGCCGGGAACTGGCGCTGGTAGTCCAGGGCCACGCGGGTGCCGTAGGACACGCCCACCACGTTGACCGGGCCCAGGCCCAGGGCCTGGCGCACGGCCTCGGCGTCCTGGCTGGCCAGGTCGGTGGTGTAGAAGCGCAGGTCGCCGTGCGGCAGGGCCTGCAGGCGCTGGCGGCATTCGCGCAGGCGCTGGCGCTCGGCCTCGCCGTCCAGGGCGCGGGCCAGCGGCCGGGTGGGGTCGGTCTTGTCCTCGCAGGTCAGCGGGGCGCTGCGGCCGGTGCCGCGCTGGTCGATCAGCACCAGGTCACGGCGCGTGGGCAGACGGCCCAGCAGGGCCTGGACCTGGGGGGCCAGGTCCAGTGCGCTCTGGCCGGGCCCGCCGGCGAAGAACAGCACCGGGTCGGGCTTGGGGTGGCGCGCCAGCGCGGGCAGCACGGCCAGGTGCAGCTGCACCTGCGGGCCGTCCGGGCGGGCCGGGTCCAGCGGGCGGTTCAGGGTGGCGCAACGGGCCTCGTGGGCCAGGCCGGGCAGTCGGCAGGGCTGGGTGGCCAGGGGTGCGGCCAGGGCCAGGGGCGCCCACCCGGTCAGGGCGAGCGCCAGCATTGAAGGTCGGATCACCTGGGGGTTCCTCGGTGGGGCGTTCAACAAAGGGCGCAAGCCTACCCCAGCGCGGGGCGCGAACCGGGCGCCCCCGCGGTCCATGGCGGCCAGCGCGGCGCGGCCGGCTGGGGCAACATCGCGGCTTTCCATCCTCGACCCCGGAGTCCCGATGAAGCTCTACTACGCCCCTGGCGCCTGTTCGCTGGCCCCCCACATCGCGCTGCGCGAGGCCGGTCTGCCCTTCGAGGCGGTGGCGGTCAACCTCAGGACCCGCCAGCTGGCCGACGGCAGCGACTACCTGGCGATCAACCCCAAGGGCCAGGTGCCGATGCTGGAGCTGGACAACGGCCAGCGCCTGGCCGAGGGCCCGGTGATCCAGCAGTACATCGCCGACCAGGCGCCCGCCAGCGCCCTGGTGCCGCCGGCTGGCAGCTGGGAGCGCTACCGCGTGCTGGAGTGGCTGAACTTCATCACCAGCGAGCTGCACAAGGGCTTCTCGCCGCTGTTCAACCCGGCGGTGCCGGCCGAGGTCAAGTCGCTGTTCGCGGCCCGCGTCAAGGAGCGGCTGGCCTGGGTGGACGGCGAGCTGGCCGGCCGCGAGTACCTGACCGGTGCCGCCTTCACCATCGCCGACAGCTACCTCTTCGTGGTCAGCAACTGGACCGCGCCCACCGGCATCGACATCAGCGACCTGCCCCACCTGGCCGCTTTCCGCGCCCGCGTGGCCGCCCGGCCGGCGGTGCAGGCGGCGATGCAGGCCGAGGGCCTGCTGAAGTGACCCCGGGGGCCGGTCTCAGGCCTTGAGCAGCCCCTCGCAGGTGGCGCGTTGCGGGTCCGCGGCCGGCAGCGCGGCGCACACCGGGGCGAGCTGGCCGCGCAGCCGCCCCACCACCGCGGCCTGGCGGCCGTCGGCGTTCCAGCGCAGCAGCTGGGCCGAGACCTTCTGCAGCGCCCGCGCGCTGCGCTCGTGGAAGGCGGCGCCCTGGCCGGCGGCTTCGCGCAGCACCGCGCTGGCGGCGGCCTCGATGCGCGCCGCGTCCTGCGGCGCCAGCGCCACCAGCGCCTCGACATAGGTGGCGCCCCACTGCAGCCGGGTGGCGCCGCCGCTGGCGCGCTCGAAGGCCTGGCCGTACCAGTCCAGTGCCTCGGCCGGGCGGCCCTGGCGGCGGGCGTTGCCGCCGAGCTGGCTCATCAGGTAGTGGGGCGAGTGGCTCTTGGCCAGGTTGGCCTTCAGCAGCGCGTCGCTCTCGGCCCACAGACCGGCGCGTGACAGGCCCCAGGCGGCGGCGGTGATGACCGCCTGGCGCTCGTTGCCGTCGCGCAGCTCGCGGTCGTGGCGGGCGGCGTCCTCGCGCACCTCCCGCTGCAGCGCGGCCGGCAGCGTGGGGTGCAGGGTGTCGGCGGGCTGGCCCAGGCGTTGCAGCTCGACGCGGGCGATCAGCGCGGCCAGCCGGTCGGCGCGCGAGAGCGAGGCGTCGGCCTGCAGGCGCTGGAGTGCGCGACCGTAGGCGTCGGACAGGGCGCGGCGGGCCGGGCCCTCGGCGGGGGCGGCGGTGCCCACCACCTCGGCCGGCGCGTTGACCAGCACGTCCATCAGGGCCCGGCTGGCGGCGGCGTCGGCCAGCACGGCCTGCAGGCGCTGGCGGGTGCCGTCGTCGGCCTTCAGGCCCGGGCCCTCGCCGCTGGCGGCCAGGGCCTTGAGCAGCAGGCGGTCGGCGCTGGCGCGCTCGCCGCGCGGGCAGCGTGCCGCCAGCTCGGCCAGCAGGGCCGGGCGCTGGGCGGCGGGCACCAGGCGGTCCTCGTCGGTGTCCCAGCCGTAGAAGGCCAGCAGCTGCCACTCGGCCGGGCGCAGCGCGCGGCCGGCGCGGGCGTCGGCCAGCACCGCGGCCACCGGGCGCCCGCCGGACAGGCCCAGCTGCAGCACCCGCATCACCTGCGGCGCGTCGACCTCGCCGGGCAGGCGGGTGATCTCCTGGCCCTGCTCGCCCAGCAGGACCATGGTGGGGTAGCCGCGCACCTTGAAGCGGGCCGCCAGGCGCTGCGCCCCGGGGGCGTCGCCGTCCAGGTAGAGCGGCAGCACGGCCTGGCTGCGGGCGATGAAATCCTGGCGGTTGAACAGCGTGGCCTTGAGCTGGTTGCAGGGCGGGCACCAGACCGCGCCCCAGTACAGCAGCAGCGGCTTGTGCTGCTCGCGGGCCTGGGCGAAGGCGCGCTCGATGTCGGCCTCGTCCTGCACCGCCTGCCAGGCCACGCCGGGCGGCATCTGGCCGGGCAAGGCGTGCAGCGCGGGGGCGGTGGCGGTCAGCAGGGTGGCCAGCAGCAGGGGACGCAGGGGCTTCATCGGGGGGGCTCCGGGGGATCGGGCGATTCTGGGGTGGCGGGCGCGGCCGTGCCATCGGGGGCGGCCTCGGGATCGCCCAGCGCGGCCTGCGCCGGCTCGTCGGGTGGCGGCTCGGCGTGGGCGCGGGCCAGGGCCATCCACAGGGCCAGGGTCAGCGTGAACGGGCGCTGCGGCGCCGGGCGCAGCACCTCCAGCGCGCCGCCGGCGGTCGCCTGCATCACGCCGAAGGGCTCGGGGATCTCGTCGGCGTGGCCGATGCCGGCGGCCAGCACGTACCAGCACTCGCCGGCCAGGGCGAGGTAGGCCTCGCCCTTGGCGGGGCGGCGCAGGTCGGCCAACAGGTCGGCGCGGTGCACCTTGACCTCGTGCGCGATCGGCCGCACCAGGTCTTCGCGGGTGGTGTGGCGGATCGAATAGACGTCGGGCATGGCCATCGCCCAGCGGGTGCGGGACTGGCCGTCGGCGCCCGCCTCGACCCGCGGGGCGCGCAGCGACAGGCCGCGCCAGGCCAGGCGGCCGGCGCGCTGCATCTCGGTCACCACCCGCGCCACCAGGGCCTCGTGGCCGTCGCGGGCGCGCTGGTGGCCGCGGCGGGCGGCGGCCAGCACGGCCACGCCGGCGTCGGTCAGGCGCAGGGTCTCGTGGCCACCGGGGCCCTGCCGGCGCTCCACCCAGCCGGCGGCCAGCAGCTCCAGCTCGACCCCGTCGTGGTGGGGCCAGCCGGCCGAGCGCCACAGCGCCAGCAGGCGGCGGCGCTGGGGCAGGCTGGGCACGATGGATGACGCACCGGACATGCGGACATGCTAGCCTGGGGCGCATGGGGCAGGATCCGCACGACCCGGCCGCAGCCGCCGCGCTGCACCGGGCTTTCCAGCACTACCAGGCGGGCGATTTCGGCGCGGCCGCGGCGCGGCTGCAGGCCCTGCTGACGCGCGAGCCCGATCACCCCGAAGCCCGGCTGCGCCTGGCGATCTGCCTGCAACGCCTGGACCGGCACGCCGAGGTGCTGGCCCTGGCCGACGCGCTGCTGGCCCAAGACCCGGCCCGCCCGGTGCTGCTGGACCTGCGCGCCAAGTCGCTGTGGCGGCTGGGCCGCCTGGACGAGGCCGCCGCCGCCGGCACCGCCGCGCTGCGCGCCAAGGACGCCGCCCAGCCCGATCCGCAGCCGCCCTGGCCGCGGCCCGCCGGACCGCTGCCGCCCGGGCGTGGCGTGGTGTCGATGTCGCTGTGGGGCGCACAGCCGCGCCACCTGCGCGGCGCGCTGCGCAACGCCCTGCTGATGCCCGACCTCTACCCTGGCTGGGGCCTGCGGGTGCACGCCGACGACAGCGTGCCCGCGCCCTTCCTGGAGGCCCTGCGCGCCCTGCAGGTGGACCTGCGCCTTCAGCCCGCCGGCCAGACCCTGCGCCAGCGCCAATGCTGGCGCTTCACGGTGGCGGACGATCCGGCGGTGGGCCGCTACCTGGTGCGTGACGCCGACGCGGTGATCAGCCCGCGCGAGGCCGCGCTGGTCGAGGCCTGGGTCGGCTCGGGCCGCCCGTTTCACGTCATCCGCGACTGGTGGACCCACACCGAGCCGATGCTGGCCGGCCTGTGGGGCGGCGTGGTCGGTGCCCTGCCGCCGATGGCCGAGGCCCTGGCCCGCAGCGACCCCGGCCACGACGAGGACCCCGGCGCCGACCAGACCTTCCTGCGCACCCAGGTCTGGCCGCGGGTGCGCCGCCACGTGCTGGTGCACGACCGCTGCTTCTCGATGCCCGGCAGCCTGCGGGTGCCGGCGCCGATGGGCGCTTTCCACATCGGCCAGGACGAGCACGCCGCCCACCCGCGGCGCCAGCGCGCGCTGCTGGCGGCCTGGATCGAGCGCCTGCCCTGCCTGCAAGACCCGGCCGACGACGCGCCCGGGCCCGGCGCGTAGCATCGCGCCCATGGACACCCTCACCTCACCGCGGCCCGTCGAGGCCCTGGTCATCGGCCGCCCCACGCGCGACGGCGCCGGCGTGCGCCTGACCCGCGTGCTCACCAGCGACCTGCAGCACCGGCTGGACCCCTTCCTGATGCTCGACGCCTTCGGCTCGGACGAGGCGGCCGACTACATCGCCGGCTTTCCCGACCACCCGCACCGCGGCGTCGAGACGGTGACCTACATGATCGCCGGGCGCATGCGCCACCGCGACTCGGCCGGCCACGAGGGCCTGCTGGAGAACGGCGGCGTGCAGTGGATGACGGCCGGGCGCGGCGTGATCCACAGCGAACTGCCCGAGCAGGAAGAAGGTCGGATGGAGGGCTTCCAGCTGTGGCTGAACCTGCCGGCGCGCGACAAGCTGTGCGCGCCCTGGTACCAGGACTTCCAGGCGGCCCAGGTGCCCGAGGTGCGCCATCCCGGCGCCACCGTGCGGGTGATCGCCGGCCAGCACGCCGGGGTCGATGGCGCGGTGCGCCGCGAGGCCACCGAGCCGCTCTACCTGGACATCGAACTGGCGCCCGGTGCGGTGCTGGAGCAGGCCCTGCCCGATCGGCACAACGCCTTCGTCTACGTCTACCGCGGCGCCCTGCAGGTGGGCCCGGGCGAGGGCGAGGCGGTGGCGCTGCAGCGCATGGCCCTGCTGGCCAACAGGCCCGGCAGCGATGGCGTGCGCCTGCGCAATGCCGGCGCCGAGCCGGCGCGGGCCCTGCTGATCGCCGGCCGCCCGCTGGACGAGCCGATCGTCCAGTACGGCCCCTTCGTGATGAACACGGTGGAGCAGATCCACCAGGCGGTCGACGACTTCCGCAGCGGCCGCCTGGCCTGATCCGCCGCTCCGGGCCGGGCCCGGGGCATGGCCCGTCAGCGCTCCTTGCGCAGCGCGCCGGAGGCGTCGGCGCCGGTGCCGAACATGAACACGGTGTAGACGCCCTGGGCGTCCAGCGTGGTGTCGGTCAGGCTCAGCAGCGGGGTGCTCGACAGGGCCGAGCTCACCTCCACCGTGGCGGCGCTGCTCGAGGCCAGGGCCTTGGGCGTGGACACGGTGCCCACCGCCACGTCGGTGGCCACGGCGGCGTAGTCCACGGTCAGCGCCAGCGGGTAGTCGTCCATGCCGTTCATCGCGTTGAGCAGGCGCAGCTTGAGCTTGGTGCTGGTGGTGGGCAGGCGGTTGTCGTCGTCGATCAGCACCATCGACGGGCTGGCGGCGTCGCCGTAGACCAGCACGGTGTAGTCGCTGCCGGCGGTCAGGGTGCTGGTCAGGCTGCTCATGGCCACGCCCGCGGCGGTGCCGCTGAAGGTCACGCTGCCGGCGTCCACCAGCGCGTAGCTGGAGATGGTGGGCGAGGGGGCGTTGGAGATCAGGCTCTGGCTGCCCGCGGCCACGGCCACCCGGCCGTTGCCCGACACGCCGCCGACCACGCGCACGCGGGCCTGGGTGTTGAGCAGCGGGGTGACCGCGCCGCCCTCGACCAGCTGCAGGCCGTGCACCAGCACGCCCGAGGGACCGGGCGTCAGCACCAGCATCACCACGGTGGTGCTGGTGAGCACCACGCCCGAGACGTCCAGCCGCAGGTCGTCGACCTCGTCGTTGCCGGTGACGCGCAGGCGCCAGGTGCCGGCGGTGACGGTGGCGGCACTGGACTGCGAGCCGGCACCGACCGCGCTGGCGATCGGGGTGGCCGACGACAGCTCGTCGTCCTCGGCGGTCAGGTAGACGTCCAGGGTGCCGGCGTCGGAGGCGGTGTTGAGCACCGTGACGGTGGTCTTGCCGCTGTCGGCCGCGTCGGTGTCGTCGGTGAAGATGGCGGACTTCAGCGCGCCTTCCCAGCCGTAGGCGACGATGGTGTATTCACTGCCGGCCGACAGGCTGCGGCTTTGGGTGAGCAGGTAGGTGGACGAGCCGTGGCTGGTCAGCGAGACGTCCACGGTGTCGGCGCTGAGGTCCTTGTAGCCGCTGGTGCTGCCGAACTCGACGGCCGAGATCTTGAGCGTGTCGTCCACGTAGGCATCGATCGAGGCATAGCCTGCGCTGGCGTTGACCAGGCGCACCGAGGCGTCGTTGCCGCCGCCGCCGCAGCCCACCAGGGTGCCCAGCGGGGCTGCCGCCATCAGGCCCAGGAAATGGCGTTTGGTGATCGGGGCTTGGGGCACGGGCTTCTCCTGCATCGGTTCTGGATCGGTTGGAGCGCCGATTGTGCGCCGCCGCATGTTGCCGCCGTGTTGCCCGGGCGTGGCCCGGCGGTGAACGCCCGGGCCAGGGTGATCCGAGAATAACCGCACCCTTCCGGGGTTCATTTTTCGCGGACGCCGCCGATCAAGGGAGGCACATTGAACGTCGGGCGCCTGTCCGCGCGCGCCGCCTCAACGTTCACGTCCACGAACTGCCCGCTCCGCTGTCCCATGAACCCTCCATCACGAACCCTCTCCACCCGCCTGTCCCTGAAGGCGGACCGCCTCATGCTCGCGGCCCTGGTGGCCTCGACCCTGCTGGCGGCCGCGCTCGGGGTGCACTACGACCAGCTCGGCCTGGCGCTGGCCGTCGGGTTGCCGTTGTGCGCGCTGGGCGCGGCGGGGGTGTTCGCGGCGCCGGGCCAGGTGCTGACCCGCCTGCTGCTGGGGGCCACCCTGATGGCCAGCGTGGGCCTGCACATCCAGCTCGCCCGTGGCCAGTACGAGACCCACTTCGGCGTCTTCGTGGTGCTGGCCTTCATGCTGATCTACCGCGACTGGCGCCCGGTGGTCGCCGCAGCGGCCGTGGCGGCGGTGCACCACGTGCTGTTCGACCGCCTGCAGGCCGCGGGCCTGGGCACCTACTGCCTGACCGAACCTGATTTCCTGCGGGTGATGGTCCACGCCGGCTACGTGGTGGTGCAGACCGGCTTCGAGGTCTACATGGCCCTGCTGATGCGCCAGGCCGCCGACCAGGGCACCGAGCTCAGCCTGCTGGTCGAGCATGTGCAGGGCAGTGGCCGCGTCGCATTGGACGTGCACGACCTGTCCGCCGACAGCCGCGCCGGGCGCGAGCTCAAGACCGCGCTGATGTCCCTGCACGAGACCCTGAACACCGTGCGCCGCAGCATCGGCAGCATCCAGGTCGCCTCCTCCGAGATCGCCAGCGGCAGCCTGGACCTGAGCGGCCGCACCGAGCAGACCGCCGGCCACCTGCAGCAGACCGCCTCGTCGATGGTGCAGCTCAGCGGCACCGTCCAGCAGACCGCCGACTCGGCCCGCAACGCCAGCGCGCTGGCCGGCTCCGCCGCCGAAGTGGCGCAGCGCGGCGGCCAGGTGGTGGCCCAGGTGGTCAACACCATGGGCGAGATCCACGGCGCTTCGCAAAAGATCGCCGACATCATCGGCGTGATCGACGGGATCGCCTTCCAGACCAACATCCTGGCGCTCAACGCGGCGGTGGAAGCCGCCCGCGCCGGTGAGCAGGGCCGCGGCTTTGCCGTGGTGGCCGGCGAGGTGCGCAGCCTGGCCGGCCGCTCGGCCGAGGCCGCGCGCGAGATCAAGACCCTGATCAGCGCCAGCGTCGAGCGCGTGGACGCGGGCACCCGCCTGGTCGAGGACGCCGGCAGCACCATGCAGGAGATCGTCTCTTCGGTGCAGCGCGTGGCCGACATCATCCGCGAGATCACCGACGCCACCCAGGCCCAGAGCCAGGGCATCGCCCAGGTCAGCGGCGCGGTGCACCAGCTCGACGCCGCCACCCAGCAGAACGCCGCCCTGGTCGAGCAGAGCTCGGCGGCGGCCGACAGCCTCAAGCACCAGGCCCAGCAGCTGGCCGAGGCCCTGGACGGCATCCGCCTGCGCGGCTGAGCCCCGGCGCCGGGGCGCGCCTAAGATCGGGGGGCCATGGGCCCCCTGTTCCGTTTCCGCTGATGTGCGGCCGATACGTCGTCGCCTTCGACCCCGCCACGCTGGTGCAGGGCTTCAGCCTGACGCGGGTCACGCCCTTTGCGCGCCGCCACAACATCGCGCCCACCAGCGAGGTGCCGGTGGTGTGGGAGACCCGAGAGGGCGAACGCGTGGCCGAGCCCATGCGCTGGGGCCTGGTGCCGCACTGGGCGCGCGACCCGTCCATCGGTGCCCGCCTCAACAACGCCCGCCTCGAGGGCGTCGGCGACAAGCCCTCGTTCCGCCAGGCCTGGGGCCGCCGCCGCTGCATCCTGCCGGCCAGCGGCTTCTACGAGTGGCAGCCGCGGCGCGGCCCCGACGGCAAGGTCCACAAGCAGCCCTGGTTCTTCAGCGCCGCCGACGGCGGCCTGCTGGCCATGGCCGGCCTGTTCGAGGCCTGGCGCCCGAACGAGGACGCGCCGTGGCTGCTGAGCTGCTGCATCCTCACCCGCGAGGCCAACGCCACCATGGCGCCGGTGCACGACCGCATGCCGGTGCTGCTGCGGCCCGACCAGTTCGCGGCCTGGCTGGACCGGGGCCAGCGCCACGGTGACGCCCTGCGCCCCCTGCTGACCCCCACGCCCCCCGAGGCCCTGCAGGCCTGGCCGGTGGACCGTGCGGTGGGCCACGCCGCCCGCGAGGGCGAGCAGCTGATGGCCCCCATCGCGCTCGCGCCCGAGCCGCCCTGACCCCGCCGCGCCTTCAAGTTCGGCGTCCGGCGCTCCGATATGGCCCACATGGAGCCTGGAGAGCCGTCATGCACCTGAACCGTCACGCCCCCCGCACCGCGCCCCTGCCGCCGCTGGACCCCGACTTCAGCAGCGGCTGGGCCGACACCCAGCCGATGTCGCTGGAGGAAGAGGCCCAGGGCGGGCCGTTCCGCCACACGCTGGGCAGCGGCCTGCTGGTGCGCGAACTCAGCGACGAGCTGCTGTTCCGGCGCTACTTCGGCAGCCTGTCCTGAGGCCCCGGCCGGCTCAGTCCGGCCCGGCGATGTAGACCAGGCCCAGCACCAGGCCGGCGCCGGTGCGCTGCACCGTCAGCGGGCTGTCGGCCGCGCCGCCCAGCAGGTGCTGCACGCTCAGCGTGCCGCCCACCCGCCAATGGCGGTGCAGGCGCCAGGTCAGGCCGGTGCTGGCGTGCAGGTCCAGCAGGCCGCCGCCGGGCTGCCACACCGGCAGCGGGCTGGCGCTGCCGGCCGGCACGCCGTGGTGGCTGCGCAGGTAGGTGGCGTCGGCGGCCGACACGCCCAGGCCTTGGGTCCAGCGCCACTCGGGCGTCAGCGCGACGCTGCGCCCGCCATCCAGTGCCAGGGTCATGCCGCCGCGGCGGTGGGCCAGGTCGCCGCTGACGGTCAGGGACACGCTGCGCCGTTCGTCGGCCGGCGCCGCCAGCCCGTGGCGCAGATAGGCGCGCGCCCGCAGGGTGGACGGCACCGGCGGCAGCCCGGCCAGTCGCGGGTCGCCACCACCATCGCGGCCGTTGTCCCAGCGCAGCGCCACGCCGCTGCTCCAGGCCGGCGTGTCCAGCAGCGACAGGCTGGCCCCGGCGGTGCGGCTGCCGTCGGCCGGGGACTCGATCAGGTTGGCCTGCGAGGAGCTCAGGCGCAGCCGGCCCCATTGCACCGCGACCACCGGCCGCAGGCCCCAGCCCATGCGGTCGCTGCCCGGGTAGGTGGGGCGCCAGGACAGGGCGCCGCCGATCTGCAGCTGGGCCAGGGAGGGCACGGGCCAGGCGCCCTCGTCCGCCGCTTCGGCCTGCGCGGGCGAGGCGGTCAGGCACAGGACGGCCAGCAGCAGGGCGGACGCGGACCGGCCGCCCCGGCGGTGTCCGGGGCCTCGGGTGCGGGGTGGGGAGGGGCGTGGCGGCACGGCCCGATCATCGCAGCATCGGGCGATTGCCCGGTGGGCGGCCGCGCCTCGGGGTGCCATACTCGATCAGGGGGCCTGTCGACCTGGCGGTCCTCACCTCACCAGACAAGCGACACGGGAGAGCGGACATGCCGCGCAACAGGCCGCGATGCCGGCGGACGATCGGACCCTGGGCCCTGGCGTTGGCCCTGCTGGCCGGGGCCACGGCGGTCCCGGCCGCGCCGCCCGCCGCCAGTGCCACTCCCGAGCCGGCCCCGCTGTCGCTGCGCGTGGTCGGCGGCCTGGCCGGCCTGAACCAGTACACCCGCCACGAAGAACCCTTCTGGGCGCGCGAGTTGCCGCGCCTGAGCGGTGGCCGCCTGCGGGCCGAGGTCGTGCCCTTCGACCGCGCCGGCATCCGCGGCCAGGACATGCTGCGCCTGATGCAGCTGGGCGTGGTGCCCTTCGGCACCGCCTTGCTCAGCCTGTCCACGGCGCAGGACCCCTTGCTGGGGGCGCCCGACCTGGCCGGCCTGAGCCCCGACCTGCCCACGCTGCGGCGCCACCTGGCGGCCTTCCGCCCGGTGCTCGAACGCACGCTGCGCGAGCGCCATGGCATCGAGCTGCTGGCGGTCTACACCTACCCGGCGCAGATGACCTTCTGCAACCGCCCGCTGTCCAGCCTGTCGGACCTGGCGGGCCGCAAGGTGCGCATCTCCAGCCCCACCCAGGCCGATTGGGTCGAGGCCCTGGGTGGCGTGCCCGTGACCACCCCCTTCGCCGAGCTGGTCGGCGCGATGGGCGCCGGTGCCATGGACTGCGCCATCACCGGCAGCATGTCGGGCAACACCATCGGCCTGCACGAGCGCACCAGCCACCTCCACACCATGCCGGTCACCTGGGGCATGGCCATCTTCGGCGCCAACAGCGCCGCCTGGCAGGCCCTGCCGGCACCCTGGAAGGACCTGCTGCGCCAGCAGCTGCCGCGCCTGGAGCAGGCGATCTGGCTCGAGTCCGACCGCGAGACCGGCGAGGGCCTGGCCTGCAACGTCGGCGCCGCCGCCTGCCTGAGCGGCCGCAAGGGCCGCATGACCGAGGTCCGCGAGACCCCGGCCGACGCCCGCCGCCGGCGCGAGATCTTCGAGTCCACCGTGCTGACGCGCTGGCTGCAGCGTTGCGGGCCGGCCTGTGCCGACACCTGGAACCAGACGCTGGGCCCGGCCAGCGGCTTCACCGCCCGTGCGCCGCGCCCCTGAGCGGGACGAGCCGCGCCTGCCGTGACCGACCACCCCGCCCCGTCCTCCGCCGGCCTGCGCCGCCGCACCCGCACCGCCCTGCTCCTGGGGACCCTGGTCTTCCTGGGCACGATCGCCGCGGTGGCGGCCTGGGCCCTGCACGTGATCGACCGCGAAGCCCTGCGCGAGGCGCGCCAGGTCAACGAGCGCTTCGTGGCCAGCGCCGAGGCGGCGCTCAACCGCAACCTGCTGGGCCTGGACATGCTGCTGGCCGGCTCCGAGCAGCTGTTGCAGCCGGCCTTCGGTCCGGACGGGCGGCTGGAACCCGCCCAGGCCCGCCGCCTGCTGCACATCGCCGCCAACCAGACCCTGCAGCTGCGCGACCTGCTGCTGCTCGACGAGCAGGGCCGGGTGCTGGCCTCCGCGATGACCCTGGACGGTCGTCCCGCCAGCGCCCCGCCGCAGGACTGGGCCCGCGCCGCGGCGGCCCAGCCGGCGCCGCAGCTCGAGGTCTCGCTGCCGGTGGTGGTGTTCGGCGCCGCCGAGCCGGTGCTCTACCTGGGCCGCAGCCTGCGCTCCCCGGCGGGTCAGCGCCTGCTGCTGGTCGCCGAGTGGCCGACCGCGGTGGTCGCCGGCATCCTGGGCCAGGCGGTCGACCTGGTCGGCCTGACCCTGACGCTCGAGCGCGACGACGGCACCCTGGTGGCGCTGGCGCCGGCCAACAACGTGCTGCTGGGCCAGAAGCTGTCGCGGCCGATGAACCTGCTCGACGCCCGCGGCCAGGCCCAGGAGATGCCCGGCCGCCTGCGGGGCGAGCCTGCGCTGGTGGCCAGCCGGCCCCTGCTCTACCGCGGCCTGCTGGTCACCGCGGGGCTGGGCCTGGAAGCGGCCATGGCCGACGCCCGCCGCGACCGCCAGGCGGTGCTGGGCGTGGCCCTGCTGCTGCTGCTGATGGTCGCCGCCGCCGGCCTGGCCACCGACTGGGCGCTGGGCCGCCTGGACCGCGCCCGCACCGACGTCGACCAGGCCAAGCGCACGCTGGACCAGGCCCTGGAGGCCATGGGCGACGGCTTCCTGCTGTGCGACGCCGAGGACCGCGTGGTGGCCTGGAACCGCCGCTACGCCGAGACCTTCCCCTGGCTGGCGGGCGTGCTGGCCCATGGCGTGTCCTTCGAGCGCCTGGCCCTGGCCGGCGCGCATGCCCTGATGCCCGATGCCAGCGTCGAGGACCAGCAGGGCTGGGTCCAGATGCGCCTGACCGTGCACCGCCAGCGCGAGGGCGGCTACGAGCAGGAGCTGCCCGACGGCCGCGTGATCCACGCGGTCGAACGCCGCACGGCCGAGGGCGGCGTGGTCAGCGTGTTCCGCGACATCACCCGGGCCGAGCGCGAGCTGGCCCGCGCCAAGCGCGAGGCCGACGCCGCCAGCGAGGCCAAGTCGCGCTTCCTGGCCTCGGTCAGCCACGAGATCCGGACCCCGCTCAACGCCGTGCTGGGCATGAACGGCCTGCTGCTCAACACCGCCCTCAACGCGGATCAGCGCCGCTATGCCGAGCTGATCCGCAGCTCCGGCCAGACCCTGCTGGCCCTGATCAACGACATCCTGGACCTGACCAAGATCGAGGCCGGCCGGATGGAGCTCGAGGTCGTCGACTTCGACCCCGCCGCCACCCTGTCCGAGGTGGTCTCGCTGCTGGCCATCCGGGCCGAGGCGCGCGGCCTGGCCCTGGGCCTGCAGCTGGCGCCGGACCTGCCCACTGGCCTGCGCGGCGACCCCAGCCGGCTGCGCCAGCTGCTGTTCAACCTGGTCGGCAACGCCCTCAAGTTCACCGAGCGCGGCCGGGTCGACGTGGACGCCCGCCAGCACCCGCTGCCCGATGGCCGCTGCGAGCTGCGGGTGTCGGTGCGCGACACCGGCATCGGCATCGCCCCCGAGCTGCTGCCGCGCCTGTTCACCCGCTTCACCCAGGGCGACAGCGGGGCCGCCCGGCGCTACGACGGCAGCGGCCTGGGCCTGGCGATCAGCGACGAGATCGTGCGCCTGATGGGCGGGCGCATCGACGTCCAGAGCGCCCCGGGACAGGGCAGCACCTTCCAGGTCGTGCTGCCGCTGGAGCGGGGTGAGGGCACGGCGGCGGTGGCGCCCGCGCCCACCGCTCCGCCCACCGTCAGCCGGCCGCGCCGCATCCTGGTGGCCGAGGACAACGGGGTCAACCAGATCATCATCAAGGCCATGCTCGAGCAGCTGGGCCACTACTGCGACCTCGTCTCCGACGGCCTCGAGGTGCTGCGCCAGGTGCAGGCCGGTCCCTACGACCTGGTGCTGATGGACGTGCAGATGCCCCACATGGACGGCGAGGCCGCCACCCGCGCGATCCGGGCGCTGCCCGGGCCGGTGGCGCGCATCCCGATCGTCGCCATGACCGCCAACGCGATGGTCCAGGACCGTGCCGCCAGCCTGGCCGCCGGCATGAACGACCACGTCGCCAAGCCGATCGACCTGAACCTGCTGGCCCAGGCCATCGAGCGCGCGGTGGTGGGGCCCCCAGGCTAGGCGCTGCGCGCCGTCGCCACCCTGGGATGGAGCCCCCAGGCTCAGGCGCTGCGCGCCATCGCCACCCCCCGAGGGGGCTCCGCGGGCCTTGGGGCGGCCCGGCGACCCGCGGGGGGGCGGCGCCCCCAGGCTTGCGCGGCGCCGCCACCCCAGGGATGGGGCCCTCAGGCTCAGGCGCTGTGCGCCGTGGTCCTCCCGAGAAGGCGCACAGCGAGGGCCCGGGTGCCGCAGGCCTCAGGCGGGGGTGGTCAGCAGGTCTTCCAGGCGGTGTTCGCGCACGCCGTAGAAGGCCTTGATCTCGGCGATCTGGCGTTCGGCGTCGGCGCGGCGGCGGGCTTCGCCGGGGGCGTCGTGCGGGCGGCGCAGGGCCAGGATCATCTTGTTCTTGCTGGTGTGCTCCAGCGCCACGAACTCGAAGACCTGGGCGTCGTAGCCGCGCGCCTCCAGCCACAGCGCGCGCAGCGAGTCGGTCACCATCTCGGCCTGCTGGCCCAGGTGGATGCCGTGTTGCAGCATGCCCTTGAGCACCGGCGGCAGCTGCATCTGCGGGCGCAGCTGCTTGTGGCAGCACGGCGAGCTGACGATCAGCTGCGCGCCGGCGCGGATGCCGGTGGCCAGCGCCACGTCGGTGGCGGTGTCGCAGGCGTGCAGCGCGATCATGATGTCCAGGCGCTCGGGCACGTGGTCATTCACATCCCCGCACTCGAAGCGCAGGCCGTCCAGACGGCGGCGCTGCGCGGCGTCGTTGCAGGTCTGCACCAGGTCGGGCCGCAGCTCCACGCCCACCACCTCGGCGGCCCAGCCGCGGTCGCGCACCAGGTGGTGGTGCAGCGCGAAGGTCAGGTAGCCCTTGCCGGCCCCGAAGTCCAGCACCCGGGCCGGCTCGCCGGCGGCCGGGGCCCAGGTGCCGCGGTCCAGTGCGTGGCCCAGCACCTCGACGAACTTGTTGATCTGCTTCCACTTGCGCGCCATCGCCGGCACCAGGCGGCCTTGCGCATCCGCCACCCCCAGGTCCTGCAGAAAGGTCTCGGCCAGCGACAGCGCGCGCCGCTTCTGGCGGTCGTGACCGGCCTCTGGTGCCGGGGCCGCGGCGGCGTCGCGGGCGTGGCGCACCAGGCTGGCCTTGCCGCGCTTGCTCAGCATCAGCTGCCAGTCGTCGGCGGTGGTCTGCAGGTGGGCGTGGAAGAAGGTCTGCTCCAGCAGGCCGCGCAGCAGCGCGACGGCGTCGGCACGCGGAGCGTTCTTGGTGATGTCGCGCGTCTTGTGGCTGTAGACCAGTTGCAGGCAGTCCTCGTCGCGCAGGCGCAGCGGCCGCGCGCTCAGGCGCACCAGGTCGCCCGCGCCGGGGCGGGGCTTGGACAGCACCAGGCGCACGCACTGCCCGGCCGCCAGGCTGGCGGCGGCGGTTTCGAAGAATCGCTCCACGCGGGACAGGTCGGCGAGGGCGGTGCGGTCTTCGTGCAGCGGGGCGTCGGGGGCGTCGGTCATGGCGCGATTGTCCCTGCATCGTCCCAGCCCGGGACCGGCAGTGGGGTGGCGCGGCGGTCGGCATGCCCCAGAATCGCGCCACCGGGCCGCCACCGCGGCCCGCCCCTCCACCGACACGATCTGGTGATGACCGCCCACGAACGCGCCCCGGCACCCGACACCCCGCCCGCGTCCGACCTGTCGCGCTGGCGCCTGGGCCTGCTGCGCTCCATGCTGCTGGCCATGGCCCTGCTGGGCGCGGTCGCCGCGCTGCCGGGCGTCTGGGCGGCGGTCCAGGCGCGGGCCTGGGGCATCGCCGTGGCCGACGTCGGTGCGGTGGCCTGGCTGCTGCTGCTGTGGGCGAACGATCGGCTGGACTGGCGGCTGCGGGTCTGGGGCTTCCTGCTGCTGCCGCTGGCGCTGGGGGCGCTGTTCCTGGTCACCATCGGGGCCCACGGCCTGCTCTACCTGCTGGTGGCCCCGGTGCTGGCCTCGCTGCTGCTGGGCTGGCGATCGGCTGCCCTGGCCACCGCCCTGGGCCTGGCGATCCTGCTGGGCGTGGGGCCCGAGCAGGGGCCGATGAACTACCGCGCCCCGCCCGGCGGCGAGCTGATCGTCAGCTGGTGGATGCTGCTGCTCAACTATGCCTTCCTGACCGTGGTGGTCACGCTCGCCACCGCCATGCTGCTGCGGCGGCTGGAACAGGCGGTGGGCGACGCGCAGCAGGCCAGCCGTGCGCTCGAGCAGCTGGCCCTGTACGACGGCCTGACCGGCCTGCCCAACCGCAGCGGCTTCCTCGAGGCCCTGGAGCGGGCGCTGGAGCAGGCCCGGCGCCGCACGGTGCGTGGGGCGCTGCTGTTCATCGACCTGGACCACTTCAAGAACGTCAACGACACCCGCGGCCACGCGGCCGGCGACGAGCTCCTGCGCCTGGTCGCGCAGCGCCTGCAGTCGGTGATGCGCACCGGGGACACCCTGGCCCGCCTGGGGGGCGACGAATTCGTGGTGCTGCTGCCCGACCTGGGCCCCGAGGCCGAGGTCGCCTCGCGCGGCGCGATGCTGGCCGCCGAGCGCCTGCGCCAGGCCCTGGCCCGCCTGCCCGCCAGCGGGGTCGACGCGCTGCCCACCACCATGAGCGTGGGCGTGGCGCTGTTTCCGGACGAGGGCCAGACCGCCGACGACCTGCTGCGCGAGGCCGACACCGCCATGTACCGGGCCAAGTCCCAGGGCCGCAACCGCACCGCCTTCTTCGAGCAGGCGATGCAGTCCGAGCTGCAGGAGCGGCTGGCGCTCGAGCACGACCTGGCCCAGGCCATCGCGGGTGGCGATCTGCACCTGGCGGCCCAGACCCAGTTCGACGGCAACGGCCGGCGCGTCGGGGCCGAGCTGCTGCTGCGCTGGACCCACCCGCAGCGCGGCGCCGTCTCGCCCGCGGTCTTCATCCCGGTGGCCGAGCAGAGTGGCCAGATCGTCGCCCTGGGCGAGTGGGTGCTGCGCCAGGCCTGCACGCTCTCCTGCGCGCTGCGGGCCCGCGGCCGGGCCCTGCCGCTGTCGGTCAACATCAGCCCCCGGCAGTTCCGTCAGCCGGCATTCGTCGAGCGGGTGCGCGCCCTGCTGGCGGCCAGCGGGGCCCGGGCCGGGGACCTGATCTTCGAGGTCACCGAGGGCCTGCTGATCGAGGACGTCGACGGCACGGTGGCGCGCATGCAGGAACTGGTGGCGCTGGGCATCCGCTTTTCGGTGGACGACTTCGGCACCGGCTACTCCAGCCTGGCCTACCTCAAGCGCCTGCCCCTGCACGAGCTCAAGATCGACCGCACCTTCGTGCAGGACATGCCCGACGACGCCAACGACACCGCCATCGTCCGCCTGGTGTTGTCGATGGCCGCCGAGCTGGGCCTGCAGGTGGTGGCCGAAGGGGTCGAGACCGGGCGCCAGGCCGACTACCTGCTGGCCCATGGCTGCCACCGTCTGCAGGGCTTCCTGCTGGCGCGGCCCCTGCCGCTGCCGCAGTGGATGGCCGGTCTGGAGGCCTGAAACGGCGACAGCCCGGCGGGGCCGGGCTGTCGGGGGGGGCGTCGGGGCGGCGGACCGCCCGGGGCTCACTTGGCGTTGGCGGCGGGCTCGGTGCCCAGGACCGGCTGGCCTTCCTTCTCGTTCGAGCGGTCGAACACCAGGGTCTTGCCGAACACCAGCTGGACCCAGGTCGGGTAGGTGTAGGCGGTGCCCTTGCTGTGGTCGATGATCGCGCCGATGCCGCCGCCGATCAGGATGTTGCCCGCCAGGCCGGCGTTGGCGCGCGAGATCGCGCGGCCGGAGGCCTCGGGGTTGGCCGGGTCCTTGCAGACGATGTCCAGGTCCTTGCTCGAGCGGCGCACCTGCGGGGTGTCGCCCGAACGCGCCGTGACGGTGCCGTAGTCGTTGCTGATCTTGCACTCGGCGCCGGTGACCAGCGCGCCTTCGGCGGTCTTGGTCTCGAGCCGCATCGGCTGGGTGGTGTCGTTCATGATCGACGCGCAACCGACCATGGACAAGCTGGCGGCCAACATCGCCGCAGTCTTCCAGGACATGGGATCTCCCTCTGGGTTTGGGGTGGGTGAGGTTCCGGGTGGGGACCGGAACCTCTGGAGTCTATGCCGGCCCGCGCCGGGTTCATTTGAGGGAAGTCGCGGCTTGCACCTCGCGCGTGATCGGCCCCGTGCCGGCCCAGCGGTCCAGCGCCAGGTAAATCACCGGCGTGATGTAGAGCGTGACCGCCTGGCTCAGCAGCAGGCCGCCGCACACCGCCAGGCCCAGGGGCTGGCGCAGCTCGGCGCCGGCGCCCAGGCCCAGGGCGATCGGCAGCGCGCCCATGAAGGCCGCCAGCGTGGTCATCAGGATCGGGCGCAGGCGCAGCAGGCAGGCCTGGCGGATGGCCTCTTCCGGCGTCATGCCCTGGTGGCGCTGCGCGTCCAGCGCGAAGTCGATCATCATGATCGCGTTCTTCTTGACGATGCCGATCAGCATCAGGATGCCGATGGTGGCGATCAGCGTCAGGTCGTGGCCGAAGGCCCACAGCGCCAGCAGCGCGCCCACCGCCGCCGAGGGCAGGCCCGCCAGGATGGTCAGCGGGTGGATGTAGCTCTCGTAGAGCACGCCCAGCAGCAGGTAGATCACCGCCAGCGCCGCGCCGATCAGCACCAGCTGGCCGCCCTGGGAGTCCTGGAACACCGCCGCGTCACCGCCCCAGCTGGTGATGATGGTGGGCGGCAGGCGCAGCTCGGCGCCGAACTCGCCGATGCGCCTGGTGGCCTCGCCCAGGGGCACGTCGGGCGCCAGGTTGAAGCTGATCGTCACCGCCTGCAGCTGGCCCTGGTGGTTGACCGCCGTGGGGCCCATGGTGCGCTGCACCGCCGCGAAGGCCGTCAGCGGCACCAGCGCGCCGGTCTTGCTGCGCAGGTGGATCTTGTTGAACGCGTCCTCGAACTGGCGGTCGGCGTCGGCGGCTTCCAGGATGACCTGGAAGCTGTTGCTGGCGCCGTAGATGGTGGACACCTGGCGCTCGCCGAAGGCGCTGTAGAGCGCGCTGCGCAGCTCGGACATCTGCACGCCCAGCAGGGCGGCCTTGTCGCGGTCGATCGCCAGCGTGGCCTGCAGGCCGCGGTTCTGGCTGTCGCTGGTGACGTCGCGGAAGATCGGGTCGGCGCGCAGCTTCTCCTGCAGCTTGCCCGACCACTCGCCCAGCGCGTCGGCGCTGACGCTCTGCAGCGTGTACTGGTAGCGGCTCTTGCTTTGGCGGCCGCCCAGCTGCAGGTTCTGCACCGGGCGCATGTAGACCGCGATGCCCGGCACCGCGCGGGCCTTCTTGCGCAGGCCCTCGACGACCTGGGCCATCGGCGGGCGCTCGGCCCGCGGCTTGAGCACCACGAACATGCGGCCGGTGTTCTGGGCGTTGGCGTTGCCACCGCCGCCGGTGAAGGCCGACACCGTGGCCACCGCCGGGTCGGTGCGCAGCGCCGCCGCCACGCGGGTGTGCAGCTTGACCATGGCCTCGAAGGAGATGTCCTCGGCGGCCTCGGTGGTGACCTGGATCTGGCCGATGTCCTCTTCGGGGAAGAAGCCCTTGGGGCTGCTGGCGACCAGCCAGGCGGTCAGGCCCAGGCTGCCCAGCGCCACCGCACCGATGAGCCAGCGGTGCCCCAGCGCCCAGTCCAGCGAGCGCCCGTAGGCGTTCTGGAAGGCGGTGAAGCCGGCCTCGAAGGCGCGGCCCAGCGCGCCCTCCTCCTGCGGCTCGTGGTGGCGCAGGAACTTGCTGCACAGCATCGGCACCAGGGTCAGCGACACCGCCGCCGACACCAGGATGGACAGGCCCACCACCACCGCGAACTCGTGGAACAGCAGGCCGATCACGCCGGGCATGAAGAAGATCGGGATCAGCACCGCCACCAGCGACACCGAGATCGACACGATGGTGAAGCTCATCTCCCGCGCGCCGCGGATCGCGGCCTCGAAGGGCGCCATGCCGTCCTCGACGTGGCGCACGATGTTCTCCAGCATCACGATCGCGTCGTCCACCACCAGGCCCACCGCCAGCGTGATGCCCAGCAGCGAGATGTTGTCCAGGCTGTAGCCGCCGGCGTGCAGCAGCGCGATCGCACCGATCAGCGAGACCGGCAGCGACAGCGTGGGGATCAGCGTGGCGGCGGCGCGGCGCAGGAACAGGAAGATCACCAGCACCACCAGGACCACCGTCAGCGCCAGGGTCAGGTTGACGTCGTGCAGGGCCTCGCGGATGGACAGGGAGCGGTCGTTCACCGGCGTCATCTGCACCGAGGCCGGCAGCTGCGCGGCGAAGCGCGGCAGCATGGCCTTGACCTTGTCCACCACCTGCACCGTGTTGGCGTCGGGCTGGCGTTGCACCGCCAGCGTGATCGAGGGCTCGCCCTGCAGGTCGGCGTAGCTCTTGGCGGTCTCCACGCTGTCCTGCACCTCGGCCACCTCGCGCAGCCGCACCGGGGCGCCGTTCTTGGCGGTGACGATCAGGTTGCCCCATTCGCGGGCGGTGGCCAGCTGCCGGTTGGCCTGCACCGTCAGGGTCTGGCGCGGGCCCTCCAGCACGCCCACCGGGGTGTTGGCGTTTGCGCCGGCCAGCGCCGCGCGCAGCTCGTCCAGGGTCAGGTTGCGCTCGGCCAGGGTCTCGGGCCGCACCTTGATCCGCACCGCGTAGCGGCGCTGGCCGTAGATCTGGACCTGGGCCACGCCGTCGATGGTGGACAGGCTGGGCGCGATCAGGTTCTCGGCGTAGTCGTTGAGCTCGGACAGCGGCATCGACGGCGAGGTCAGCGCCACCAGCAGCACCGGGGCGTCCGCCGGGTTGACCTTGCGGTAGCTCGGCGGCGTGGTCATCTCGCTGGGCAGCGAGCGCTGGGCCCGGAACAGCGCGGCCTGCACGTCCACCGCGGCGGCGTCGATGTGGCGCGCCGGGTCGAACTCCAGCGTCAGCGAGCTCGCGCCCAGCAGGTTGGTCGAGCTGATGACCGACAGGCCGGCGATGGTGGAGAACTGCTTCTCCAGCGGCAGCGCCACCGAGTTGGCCATGGTCTCGGGCGAGGCGCCCGGCAGCGTGGCCGTGACCTGGATGATCGGCGTGTTGTAGCTGGGCAGGGCCGCCACGGGGATCTTGCCCAGCGCCAGCGCCCCGGCCACCACGATGGCCAGGTTCAGCAGCACCGTCATCACCGGACGGCGGATGAAATGCTCCGCCAGACTCATGACTGCCCCTCGTCCGACGTGACCGTCGGCCGGCCTTGCAGGCCGCGCAGTGCCTGGCGGCACAGCCCTTCGCCAGCCAGGCCGGATCCGCTGGATCCGGCCTGCGCGGGCTCAGCCCCCAAGGGGATGGCGGGCCGGCTTGGGCGCGGCCCGGCGCTCGGCCCGCTGGCGGTGTCCATGACGTCGCGACTCATCGTGCGGCTCCAGACGCGCCCGACGCACCGGTGGCGGCCCCGGAGGCGCCCTTGCCGGCGCCGGCCGCGGCCTCGCGCACCAGGCCACCCGGGCGCAGGTTCTGCTTGCCCTCGACCACCACGCGCTCGCCGGGCTCCACGCCCTCGACCACCGCCTGGTCGGCAGCGGTGTAGCGCACCTTGACCGGGCGCAGCTCGGCGCTCTGGTCGGCGCCCACCACGTAGACCGAGCGCTCCTGGCCGCGCTGGATCAGCGCCACCACCGGCAGCACCGCGGCGTCCCGGATCGTGCGCAGCGTGAGCCTGACGTTCACGTACTGGCCCGGCCAGAGCTGCTGCTTCGGGTTGGCCAGCTCGCCCTTGAGGCGGATGCTGCCGGTGGCGGTGTCCACCGCGTTGTCGATGAAGCTGACGCGCCCGTCCAGCGCCTCGCGCGGCGGCGCGTTGGGCCCGCGCCCGCCGCCGGCGGCCGGCAGCAGCACCTGCAACCGGGCGCCCTGCGCGCCCTGGCCGTCCTCGCCGCGCAGCAGCGCGGCCAGCTGGCCCTCGGGCAGGGTGAAGCTGACGCCGATCGGGTCGATCTGGGCGATGGTCACCAGTGGCGTCGCGCCGGTGGGCGTGACCAGGCTGCCCGGGTTGACGTTGACCAGGCCGGCGCGGCCCGACAGCGGCGCGCGCAGCGTGCCGTGGCTCAGCGCCACCTCGCTGGCCTGCACGGCGGCCAAGTCGGCGGCCACCGCGGCGCGCTGGGCCTCGAGGTTGGCCTGCACCGTGTCGGCGGCGCCTTGCGAGATGAAGTTCTGCGCGCGCAGCTCCTGGGCCCGCGCCCACTGGCGCTCCAGGTCGGCCAGCGTGGCCTGGTCGCGCAGCAGCTGGGCCCGGGCCTTGGCCAGGTTGGCGGCGTCGGCGCGGTCGTCAAAGCGGAACAGCAGCTCGCCCTGGCGCACGGCCTGGCCCTCGCGCACCTTGACCTCGCGCACCGTGGTGGTCACCTGCGGCCGCAGGTCCACGCTGTTGAGCGAGACCACGGTGCCGGCGGCCTCGACGCTGACCGGCATGTCCTGCCGCTTCACGGTGGCCAGCACCACCGTCTGCGCCGGCTTGGGCGCCGACGCGGCCGATTCGGGGGCCGCGGCGCCGCCGCCATGGCTGCGCCACCAGGCGCCGCCGCCGACCAGCGCGGCCACGGCCGCGCCCATCCAGACCAGGGAGGACTTCTTCATTCGGGGTTCTCGGGGGTGAGGGCGCCCGCCAGCGCCAGCAGCGCGTCGCGGGACGGGATCAATCGTTCATCGGCCAGGCTGCCCAGCCGGCGGGCAAAGCCGGCCGCGGTCTCGGCCCAGGCCGCCTCCACGACCCGGCGGCCGGCGGCCGTCAGCGTGATCGTGCGGCGGCGCCGGTCGTCGGGATCGGGTTGCGCCTTCAGCAGCCGGCGCGCGGCCAGGGCCGCCACCGCCACCGAGGCGGTGGGCAGGGTCACGCCCAGGTGGGCGGCCAGGGCGCTGACCGTGCCGCCGGGCTCGCGCTGGGCGAACAGCAGGGCGCGGAACTGCGGCACCGTCAGGCCCTCGGGCGCCGCCTGCCGCATCGCGGCGCGGATCTCGCGCATCAGCAACGGCACCTGGGCCAGCACCGCGTGGGCGCAGGCCTGGGCGGCGTCGGAGGGTTCGGCAGGGGACTTGGGGACAGACACTTCGGAAATCTAACAAATCCGGGCGATCTGTTGCATGGTGTTGCCCCGCAGAGGGCGCCGCTGCGCCTGCTCGGGGGAGGGACTGGCCGGGCCGCCGACGCTACGATCGGTCTGGTCGCTCCCACCCCTGGACCCGCCATGCCGCGAACCCTGCCGCTGTTGCCGCTGTCGCTGTCGCTGTCCCTGCTCGCCCTGGCCCTGCCGGCCGCGGCCCAGGTCTACAAGTGCCGCACGCCGCAAGGCGGGGTCGAGTACTCGGGCACCCCCTGCCCCGCGGGCACGGCGGGTGGCCTGGCCGATGTGCGGCCCAACACGCTGGACAGTGCCGGCCTGCGCGACCAGGCCGCCCGCTCGGGTGCCGCACGGCCGGCCGGGGCGGCGTCGGCGGCGTCAGCGCCCGCGGTGGCGGCGGCCGAGCCCCAGCGCGTCTGCCCCTCCGAGACCGAGCTGCGCAACCTCGAGACCAGCGCCGGCGCCAGCACCCGCGACGCCCGCCAGCGCGGCTGGCTGCAGGACGAGGTGCGGCGCGTGCGGCAGTGCCGCGCCGGCGAGGGGCGCTACACGGCGCAGGATTGGCGCGAGCTGGCCCAGGCCTGGGCCGGCTTCGACCGCATCAAGCCCGAAGACCAGGCCGCGGCCCATGCCCGCGCCGACGACCTGCATGCCGCCGCCAACCCGCTCGAGGCCCAGCGCATCGCGGCCCGCCGCGCCACCGACGCCGCCGCCTCGGCGGCCGAGGCCGCGCGCGCGCTGCGCTGCAGCACCCTGCCGCGGCCGGCGGGGTGTTCCTGAAGCACGGGGTAGCCCGCGCGCCTTCAGCGCACGAAGATCTTGCCCGGGTTGAGGATGTCGTCCGGGTCCAGGGCCTGCTTGATGGCGCGCATCATCGCCACCGCGCCCTCGCCGGTTTCCTCGATCAGGAAGCCCTGCTTGTGCAGGCCGATGCCGTGTTCGCCGGTGCAGGTGCCGCCCACGGCCAGGGCGCGGCGCACCACGCGCTCGTTGAGCGACTCGGCCAGCTCGCGCTCGCCCGGCAGCGTGGGGTCGAGCAGGTAGGCGATGTGGAAGTTGCCGTCGCCCACGTGGCCGACGATGAAGTAGAGCAGACCGCTGTCGCGGGCCTCGTCCTCGGCGGCCACCACCATCTCGGCCAGGCGCGAGATCGGCACGCAGGTGTCGGTGGTCACGGCGCGGCAACCCGGGCGCATCTGCAGCGCCGACAGGTAGGCGTGGTGGCGCGCGGTCCACAGCCGGGTGCGCTCCTCGGGGGTGGTGGCCCACTGGAAATCCTCGCCGCCGTGGTCCTTGGCGATCTCCTGCACGGTGGCGGTCTGCTCGGCCACGCCGGCCTCGCTGCCGTGGAACTCCATCAGCAGCATCGGGGCCTCGCGCAGGCCCAGCTTGTCGTGGTTGTTCACGGCGCGCACGGCGTTGACGTCCAGCAGCTCGCAGCGGGCGATCGGGACGCCCATCTGGATGATCTGGATGGTGGTGTCCACGGCCGAGGCGATGTCGGGGAAGAAGCACACCGCGGCGGCCACGCTCTCGGGCAGCGGGTGCAGCTTGAGGGTGACCTCGGTGATGATGCCCAGCGTGCCCTCGGAGCCGATCATCAGGCGGGTCAGGTCGTAGCCGGCGCTGCTCTTGCGGGCCTGGGTGCCGGTGCGGATGACCTCGCCGCGGGCGGTGACCACCTCGAGTGCCAGCACGTTCTCGCGCATCGTGCCGTAGCGCACGGCGTTGGTGCCCGAGGCGCGGGTGGCGCACATGCCGCCGATCGAGGCGTCGGCGCCGGGGTCGATCGGGAAGAACAGGCCCAGGTCCTTGACCTCGCGGTTGAGCTGGTGGCGGGTGACGCCGGGCTGCAGGGTGGCGGTGAGGTTCTCGGGCTCGGCGCGCAGCACGCGGTTCATGCGCGACAGGTCCAGGCTGATGCCGCCCTGCACCGCCAGCAGGTGGCCCTCGAGCGAGGAGCCCACCCCGAAGGGGATCACCGGCACCTGGTGGGCGGCGGCCAGCTTCACCGCGTCGGCCACGTCCTGGGTGGACTCGCAGAACACCACCGCGTCGGGCGGCTCGACGTCAAAGGGCGACTCGTCGCGGCCGTGCTGCTGGCGCACCGCCAGCGCCAGGCTGAGCTGGGCGCCGAAGCGCTGGCGCAGCGCCTCCTGCAGGTCGGCGGGCATGGGGCGGCGGGGGGCGGTGGCGTGCATGGCGGCTCCGGAACGGGCGGCGGGCGGGGCCCGCGATCCGCCGATTCTAGGGACGGGGCCTGCGGCCACCGCCTACGTGTTCGCCCCCGGCGGCCGGCGCCGCCAGCGTGTACGCTGCGGGCATCCGCCGACTTTCCCGTCCCCGCATGAGCTCCAACCTGCCCGCCCACCAGCTGACCATGACGGTGCTGATGACGCCGGACCTGGCCAACTTCGCCGGCAATGTCCACGGCGGCAGCATTCTCAAGCTGCTCGACCAGGTCGCCTACGCCTGCGCCAGCCGCTACGCCGGGCGCTATGCGGTCACCTTGTCGGTCGACCAGGTGATGTTCCGCCAGCCGATCCACGTCGGCGAGCTGGTCACCTTCCTGGCCTCGGTCAACCACACCGGCACCTCGTCGATGGAGATCGGCGTCAAGGTGCTGGCCGAGAACATCCGCACCCAGGAAACCCGCCACGCCAACAGCTGCTTCTTCACGATGGTGGCGGTGGGCGACGACGGCAAGCCGGTGGCGGTGCCGCCGCTGCGACCCTTCACGCCCGACGAGCGCCGGCGCCACGCCGCGGCCCAGGTGCGGCGCCAGCTGCGCCAGGAGTTCGACGCCCGTTTCGCGGCGCTGCGGGCGCCGGTGCTGCCGGCGCCGGAGCAGGGCTGAACTCAAGTTTCGCCGCCGCCAGCCGACAAGGACGACAGGCCCCCAGAGTCCAGTCCATGAGCCGCGAACGCCGCAACCTCTACCGCATCCTGCACGTCCAGCCCGAGGCCCCGCCCGAGGTCATCAAGGCGGCGTGGCGGGCGCTGATGAGCACGCTGCGTGCCCACCCCGACCTGGGCGGCGACCCCCAGGTGGCCGCCCGCCTGAACGCCGCCTACGAGGTGCTGAGCGACCCCGAGCGCCGCCGCGCCTACGACCAGAGCCTGCGCCGCTCGCCCAAGGGCCCGACCGCCGGCCCGGCCGAGCCGCCGCCCCGGCCCGCCCGGCCGGCGCGGGTGGTGCCCTGTCCCTTCTGCGGCCACCCGCAGCCCGCCACGCCCGCCGCCGACAGCCGCTGCGCCGGCTGCGACAGCCCGTTGTCCCCGGCGCCGCGCAGCGGGCCGATCGGTGAGCTCACCGGCCGCCGCCGCGGGCCCCGCTACGCCCGCGACACCGTGGTCGCGGTGCGCCTGCCCGGCGAGGCCGCCGAGCGCAGCGCCCGCCTGCGCGACCTGTCCTTCTCGGGCCTGTCGCTCAGCCTGGACCGGCGCCTGCCCCTGGGCACGGTGATGCGGGTGCAGGCGCCCGCCTTCGAGGCCCTGGTGCGCGTGGTCGACTGCCGCATCCAGACCCCCGGCTACACCGTGCACGGCGAGTTGCTGACGCTGTCCCTGGACCCCAAGGCCCGCGGGGTCTACGTCGACACCAAGGCATGAGGATGGGGCACCCGGCTTCGGATGACCTAAGCCACCCGCCGAGCGGGTGAGCCGGCGTTGGCGGGCCGATGCCACCGACCGGGGGCGGGCCTTGGGGGGCGGGGCACAATCGGGCGATGGCCAATCGACTCACGCAGATCGCCACCCGCACCGGCGACGACGGCACCACCGGGCTCGGCGACGGGCAGCGGGTGCACAAGCACCACCTGCGCATCGCCGCGATGGGCGACGTGGACGAGCTCAACTCCCAGCTCGGCGTGCTGCTGTGCGAACCCCTGCCCGACGATGTGCGCGAGTTGCTGGTGACCATCCAGCACGAGCTGTTCAACCTGGGCGGCGAGCTCTCCATCCCCGGCTACACCCTGCTGCAAGCCGACGCGGTGGCGCGTCTGGACGAGGCCCTGGCCGCCTACAACGCCCGCTTGCCGCGCCTGGCCGAGTTCATCCTGCCGGCCGGCACCCGCAGCGCCGCCCTGGCCCACGTGGGCCGCACCATCGCCCGCCGCTCGGAGCGTGCGGTGGTGGCGCTGAGTGCGGTGGAGACGGTCAACGCCGCCCCGCGTCAGTACCTGAACCGCCTGTCGGACCTGCTGTTCGTGCTGGCCCGGGTGCTCAACCGCGCCAACCTCGATGGCCTGGGCGGTGACGATGTCTACTGGCGCAGCGAGCGCCTGCAGCGGGCCCAGGCCGACGGCGGCGACGAGGCCAGCGGCGACTGAGGCCGAGGCCCGCGGGGGCATGAGCCGCCGGCGGCGGCGGCGCTGCGTTCTCTGGTGAAGCCCCCCGTGTCGGGGGGGCGCCGCACCGGAGCTACCCGCATGTCCCTGACCCGTCCTGGCGCCTGGCGCCGCCCCACCCTGTCGGCCGCCGCGGCGGCCTGGACCCTGCTCCTGCCCGCCCTGGTGGCCACTGCGCCGGCCCGTGCCCAGGACGCCCCGGCCAGTGCCCCGGCCGCGGCCGCGCCGCTGGAGCTGGACCTGGAACACCCGGCCCGCCTGCAGGGCCTGAAGAAGGTCGGCGTCGCGGGTTTCGCGCTCTATGTGGTCACCGAGGACTCGGGGGGCATCACCTCGGGCACGGCGTTCCACGGCAGCATGGCCAGCGTGCACAGCACGGTGAAGGTGGTGGGCCTGGAGCCGGCCCGTCTGCAGGCCCTGGCCGATCAGGCGCTGGACCAGACGGTGCAGGCGCTGCAGGCCCGGGGCATCGAGGTGCTGCCGCAGGCCGCGCTCGAGGCCCTGCCCGGCTGGGCCGCGCTGAAGGTGGCCTCCGACGCCGCCCCGCTGGCCCTGGACGCCCAGGGGGGCAAGGGCACGGTCTTCTCGGCCCGCGGCCTGCCGTTGATCCACCTGGACGAGACGGCCTGGCTCTCGCGCACCGTGGGGGGCCTGTTCGGCGCCAAGGTCGAGGACCCCTACGTGGCCCTGGGCGACAAGATGTCGGTCGGCTTCCGCATGGTCCAGCTGGCGCCGGCCCTGCAGGCCGTGGCCCAGCAGGCCGGCGTGCCGCTGGTCTGGGGGCGGGTGGTGCTGAGCGCGGCGCAGGTCAAGACCGGCGGCGGCGCCTGGGCCCTGGGCGCGCAGTCGGAGGTGCGCAACGCGCTGGTCCTGCCGGCCTGGACCAACCGCCTGCTGGTGCGCCACCCCAACGGGGACAGCGGCCGGGTGTCGCTCAAGCGCGCGCTGGCATCGGCCCAGGCGCCGGGCGAGCTGGTGGACGTGACCAGCACCGCGACCAAGGCGGCGAATGTGCTGACGACGGCCTTCACCGTCGCGGCCGCGTTCTATGGCAAGGGCCGCGCGGTCAACGCCAGCGCTCAGGAGGTGGAGTTGCGCAGCAGCCCGGAGCGTTTCGAGGCCGCGGCCCTGCCCGAGCTGGCGCGTAGCGCGCAGGCCCTCGCGGGCGGGCTGGCCCCCTGAGCGGCGACCGCGCCGCGCCTCAGTGGCTGACCTTCATCGTCCGCAGGTCGATCGTCACGGTCTGACGCTGCAGCTGGCCCGCCACCGCGCGGCCGAAGGCCTGGCGCCAGGCCGGGTCCTCGAAGCCGGCGCGGCCGGCTTCCTGGGCCAGCGCCAGCAGCTTGTCGGCGGTCAGCAGCTTGCCGCTGGGGCGCAGCGGCTCGCACTCGAGGCGGGTGAACTCGGCGTCCAGCCAGGCGCGCGCGGCGTCGGCCGCCGGCAGCTCGTCGCCGTCGACGGTGATCTGGATCTGGAGGGAGTCGTCGAATTGCACGAGGACGTCGTGGCGCATGGGGGGATCCTCAGGTCGCGGGGGTGGTCGGTGGGGAATGGGGCGGGCCGAGCTCGCGGTGCAGCCAGGCCTTGGCCAGGGTCCAGTCGCGCTTGACCGTGGCCGGGGACAGGTCCAGCGCCTGGGCGATCTCCTCGACCTCCAGGCCGCCGAAGAAACGCAGCTCGACCACCTTGGCGGCGCGCGGGTCGATCCGCTCGAAGGCGCTCAGGGCGTCGTGCACCGCCAGCAGGTCGCGGTCGGGGGGCAGGGCCAGCGCGTCCAGGCCTTCGACCGAGAGGAAGGTCAGCTCGGCGTCGCGCTTGCCGGCCCGGCGGGCCTGCTCGTGGTTGATCAGGATGCGCCGCATCATCGTCGAGCACACCGCCATGAAGTGGCTGCGGTTGCGCCACTGCGTGCGCTGCTGCTCGGCCATGCGGAACCAGGCCTCGTGGGTGAGGGCGGTGGCGCTGAGGGTGTGGCCCGGCGCTTCGCGCCGCATGTGGCCGCGGGCCAGGCGGCGGAGCTCGTCGTAGAGCGCCTCGAACAGGCGCTGCCCGGCGGCAGGGTCGGGGCCGGAGAACTGGCTCAGCCACTGGGTGAGCGAGGGGTCCTGGTCGGGCGTCGTCATCGCGGCTGGCGAAAGGGGCTGCGGTCAAGTCTAGCGCGGCCGATGAGCCGTCAGCCCCCGGGTTTCGGCGTAATCGGACAAGGCCCGGGTCCGGGCCTGCCCATCCACAGCCCACAGGAGGATCCCGATGTCCGTCAACCCGTCCACCCCATCGTTCGTCCGCGCCCTGGCCGGCGCCGCCCTGAGCCTGTCGCTGGCCGCCTGCGGCGGTGGCGAGGGTGCGGCCGAGGCCGGCAACGCCGCCGGCGCCACCGCCCCGGTGGCCGGCTGCAACACCGCCGGCTACCAGGCGGGCGCGGTCGTCGAGCCCGCGCTGGCCGACCTCGCGGCCTATGCCGGCACCTACCAGGGCCAGGAGGGCCACTACGACGCCAATTTCGCCTTCGTCAAGACCGGCACCGCCACCCTGGTCATCGCCGCGGACGGCGCGATCACCTACGGGGGCAATGCCTACCCGGTCAGCTCGATCTGCCAGGACAAGGCCAGCGGCTCCTACGGCCGGCTGATGTACTTCATCGTCGGCAAGGGCCACCTCGACGTGTCCGACAAGGCCAATGCCGATCTGGGCCAGGCCTGGGGCGTGTCCCCGGCCGATGGCGACACCATCTTCACCCTCGGCCAGAAGTGAGCCGGCCGCGGTGCCTGCGTACACTCGACCCCGGACCGGCGCCTTGGCGCCGGCAACCGGGGGGAGGGGGATGACGCAGGCCGACTGGGGCGCCGTCAAGGCGCTGTTCGAGCGGGCGCTGGAGCAGCCCGCCGCCGACCGCGCCGCCTGGCTGGCGGCGCAGCCGGCCGACGGCGCCGTCCGCGCCGAGGTGGCGAGCCTGCTGGCCCACGAGGCCTCGCTGAGCACCCGCACCGGCGCCGACGCCTTCCTCGACCCACCGCCGTTGCCCGCCGGGCCGCTGCTGCCCCCCGGGACCCGCCTGGGCGCCTGGGAGATCGTCGGGCCGCTGGGGGCCGGCGGCATGGCCGAGGTCATGCGCGCCCGCCGCGCCGACGGGGCCTGGGAGGGCGAGGCCGCGGTCAAGGTGCTCAAGCGCGGCATGGACTCGGCCACGGTGCTGGCCCGCTTCGCGCTGGAGCAGCGGGCGCTGGCGCGCCTGAACCATCCGCACATCGCCCACCTGCTCGACGCCGGCCGCAGCGCGGCCGGCCTGCCCTACTTCGTGATGGAGCTGGTCGAGGGCCAGCCGATCGACCAGGCCTGCCAGGGCCTGCCGCTGCCGGACCGCCTGGGCCTGTTCCTGCAGCTGGCCGATGCGGTCGCCTTCGCCCACCGCCAACTGCTGGTGCACCGCGACCTCAAGCCCAGCAACGTGCTGGTGACCCGCGAGGGCCGGGTCAAGCTGCTGGACTTCGGCATCGCCAAGGCGCTGGACCCGGGCGAAGGCGAGCACACCGCCGCCGGTCAGCGGCCCTTCACCCCCCACTACGCCAGCCCCGAGCAGGTGCGCGGCGAGCCCGTCGGGACGCTGACCGATCTCTACAGCCTGGGTGTGCTGCTCTACGTGATGCTGACCGGCCAGCGCCCCTATGGCCGCGGCGCCACCACCCCGCAGGAGGCGGTGCGCAGCGTGCTCGAGGAAGAGCCCACCCGACCCAGTGCGCTCAGCCCCGGCCCGGTGGCCGATCCGCAGTGGCTGGCCACGCGCCGCCGGCTGTCCGGCGACCTGGACAACATCCTGTTGAAGGCCTTGGAGAAGGACGCCACCCGGCGCTACCCCAGCGTGGACGCGCTGATGTCCGATGTGCGCGCTCACCTCGATGGCTTTCCCGTGAGCGCCCGACCGCCCCGGCCCGGCTACCTGATCGGCCGTTTCGTGCGCCGCCACCGCGCCGCCAGCGCCGCCGCCGGGCTGGCGGTGCTGTCGCTGGTCGCCGGGCTGGGGGTGGCGCGCTGGCAGGCCCATGTGGCCGACCAGCAGCGCGCCCGCGCCGAGCAGCGGGGCGCCCAGGTGCGGCAGCTGGCCAACCAGCTGGTCTTCAAGTACCACGACCAGATCCAGAGCCTGCCCGGGGCCACCGCGGTGCGCACCGCCCTGCTGGCCGATGCCGCCGCCTTCCAGGACAGCCTGCGGGCCGACCTGGGCGAGGACCCGGTGCTGGCCGAGGAACTGGCCGGGGTGTACTACCGCATCGCCCGGCTGCAGGGTCTGGACGCCTCGATCAACACCGGGGCGTTCGCCCAGGCCGAGGCCAGCCTGGACAAGGCCCTGGCCCTGGCCGCGGGCTACACCGCCCGGCCCGAGGCCGGGGTGCCGACCCTGGCGGCCGCGGTGGACATCCACATCAGCGACGCCGAACGCTGGCAGCGCCGGGGCCAGCTGGCCCGTGCCGAGGCCTCCTTGCGCCGGGGCCAGGCGCTGCTGGAGCGGGCGCTGGCCCAAGCCCCCGAAGACACCTGGGCGCTGGCCGCCGCGATCAGCCACCACGGGGTCATGGCCCGGGTGCTGGGCAACAGCCTGGCCCACCCCAACCTGGGCCGCTGGCGGGACGCCTGTGCCAGCGCCGACCGGGCCCGCGACGCGGCCGAGGCCACGCTGCGCGCCGATCCGGGCAACGTCTATGCCCCCGACAGCCTGGCGTTCACCCTGGGCGAGCAGGCGCAATGCCGCCTGCTGGCGGGCCAGGCCGACGAGGCGGTGCCCCTGCTGTTGCGGCAGGTCGAGCTGCGCGACCGCATGGCGCGGGCCATGCCCGACGACATCGAATTCCGCTACCAGCGTGGCGTGGCCCGGGTCCAGCTGGCCCGGGCCCGGGCCGCCCAGGGCCAGGCCGCGGCGGCGCAGGCCCTGCTGGACGAGGGCCGGCGCCTGGTCGAGGCCGCCGCCGCCACCGACCCGGGCAACGCCGGCGCCGCGCGCCGGCTGGACGCGATCGCGCTGTGGCAAGCCGAGCTGCGCTGGCGTGCCGGCGACCCGGCCGGCACCCGTGCGGCGGCGCTGGCCGCGCTGTCGCGCCTGCGGGCAGGCCCGGCCGATCCCTTCGGCGCCCGCCAGACCCGCACCGAGGCGCTGCTGTGGGCGGTCCGCGGCGGGGCCCGCGACGCCGCGTCCCTGCTGGACGAGGCGCAGGCGCTGGTGGAGGCCTCCGGGGCCGGCGACGACAACGCCTCGCGCCGCTGGCTGCTCGCCCAGGTCTGGGGTGAACGGGCCCGCTTGGCGCGGGCGGCGGGAGACCCCGTCGCGGCCCGCACCGCCGCCGAGCAGGCGCTGCGCCTGTGGCGGCAGGCGCCGCCGGCCGAAGGCCTGCCGCCGCCGCTGCGCCCCTGGGCCGACGCCGCGGCGCGGCTGGCGGCGGGCTGAAGGGCCCCGCCCGGGGCTCAGCCGCGGCGCGCCTTGACCGCCTCGCTCAGGGTCTGCAGCACGCCCACCGAGTCGTCCCAGCCGATGCAGGCGTCGGTGATGCTCTGGCCGTAGCAAAGCTTGGCCGGGTCGTCCTTGCCCGGGGTGAACTTCTGGGCGCCGGCCTCCAGGTGGCTCTCGACCATCAGGCCGAAGACCTGGCGGCTGCCCGCGGCGATCTGCTGGCCGATGTCGCGCGCCACGTCGATCTGGCGCTGGTGCTGCTTGCTCGAGTTGGCGTGGCTGCAGTCCACCATCAGGGTGGCGGGCAGCTTGGCCGCTTCGAGCTCCTGGCAGGCCGCGGCGACGCTGGCGGCGTCGTAGTTGGGCGCCTTGCCGCCGCGCAGGATGACGTGGCAGTCCTTGTTGCCCTTGGTGGCGACGATCGCGACCTGGCCGTTCTTGTGCACCGACAGGAAGTGGTGCGGCTTGCTGGCGGCCTGGATCGCGTCGGTGGCGATCTTGATGTTGCCGTCGGTGCCGTTCTTGAAGCCCACCGGCGCCGACAGGCCCGAGGACAGCTCCCGGTGGACCTGGCTTTCGGTGGTGCGCGCGCCGATCGCGCCCCAGCTGATCAGGTCGCCGATGTACTGCGGGCTGATGGTGTCGAGGAACTCGCTGCCGGCCGGCACGCCCTGGCGGTTGATCTCCAGCAGCAGCTGGCGGGCGATGCGCAGGCCCTCGTCGATGCGGTAGCTCTCGTCGAGGTACGGGTCGTTGATCAGGCCCTTCCAGCCCACCGTGGTGCGCGGCTTCTCGAAGTACACGCGCATGACGATCTCCAGCGTGTCCATGTACTTCTCGCGCTCGGCCTTCAGGCGGCGGGCGTACTCGATCGCGGCGGCCGGGTCGTGGATCGAGCAGGGGCCGACGATCACCAGCAGGCGGTCGTCCTTGCCGTTCATGATGCGGCGCACGGTCTCGCGGGTGTTCTTCACGAGTTGCTCGACCGGCGTGCCGGCGATCGGGAAGAAGCGGATCAGGTGTTCGGGCGGGGGCAAGGGCGTCACCTCCTCGATGCGCTGGTCGTCGGTCTGGCTGGTGATCTCTCCGGGCGGGTTGCCCGACCAGCGGTCTTGGTTGGCTTTGGCGTTCATGAGGCGTGAGCTCCTGGGGTGATGCCTGTCGACCGGCGAAAAAAAACCGCCGGGGGTTCCGGCGGTTTTCTGGGGGTGTTCGCTTGCGTGTGTATCAGGTGCGCGCGTTTGCCTCTCCAGCCGCCAGACGGGGCGAGAACCAAAAATAGGCAAAAAAGTACGCGGGCTGAAACAGCATGCGCCGATCCTAGCATGGGGTCTCCCCCGGTCGCAAGGCGGCTGCCTCCGGGGCCACTTCTATACTGCGGCGCAAAATCCACAGGGGAAATCACGATGAATCGACGCGACTGGCTGCAATGGGCCGCCTTGAGCACCGCCATGACGGGCTGCGGCGGCTCCGGTGGTGGTGGTGGTGGCGGCGAGGTGAGTGGCCGCCCCAACGTCCTGATGATCGCGGTGGACGACCTCAGCGACTGGGTCGGCTACCTCGGTGGTCATCCCCAGGTCAAGACGCCCGCCATCGATGCCCTGGCGGCCCGCTCGCACGCCTTCACCCACGCCTACTGCACCGCGCCGGTCTGTTCGGCCTCGCGTGCCGGGGTGCTGTCGGGCCTGTCGGTGGCCTCCACCGGCGTGGTCGACAACCTGAGCACCTTCAAGCAGCAGCACCCCAGCTGGCGCCAGTTCGACGAGATGCTCGCCGCCGCCGGCTACGACACCGTCCGCTACGGCAAGATCGACCACGTCTACGAGCCCTTCGTCTCGCCCCTGCCCACGCCGATCCCGTACAGCAACCTGAAATGCCCGGCGCGCAAGGACGAGGGCGCCTTCGACTGGGGCCCGGTGAACGTCGCCGACAGCCAGATGCCGGACCACCGCTATGCGGACCAGGGGATCAACTTCCTGTCCGGACGGGATGCCACCACGCCTTTCTGCCTCAGCGTCGGCTTCATCCGCACCCACGTCGGGTGGTACGTGCCGCCGCGCTTCTTCGACATGTACCCGATCGACGAGGTGGTCGTGCCGCGGGTGCCGGTGGACGAACTGGACGACCTGGGTGCGACGGGCAAGGCGATCGCGCAGAAGTTCAACTTCCACCAGTGCATCGTCGGCCAGTCGCTGTGGGCCAGCGCGGTCCAGGGCTATCTGGCCAGCATCAGCTGGGTCGACTCCCAGATCGCCCGCCTGATCGCCGCGCTGGACGCCAACCCGGCCATCGCCAACAACACGGTGGTCGTGCTGTGGAGCGACCATGGCTTTCACCTGGGCGAGAAGTTCCACTGGCACAAGGAGGCGCTGTGGGACCGCAGCACCCGGGTGCCCTGCCTGGTCCGGGTGCCGGGCCAGAGGTCCGGTGTGGTCCAGAACCGCTGCATCAGCCTGGCGGACCTGACGCCCACCATGCTGGACCTGTGCGGGGTCACGCCCGACTACGCGATGGACGGACACAGCCTGCGGCCGCTGCTGGCCGATGCCAACGCCAGCTGGAACCATCCGGTGGTCAGCTCCTTGGACGGCGTGCACCACGCGGTGCGCACCCCCGAGTGGCGCTACATCCGCTACGCCAGCGGTGAGCACGAGCTCTATGACGAGGTCAACGACCCCGAGGAGCACGTCAACCTGGCTGGCGATCCGGACCGAGCCGCCCTGATCGCCCAGCTCGCCGCACTGCTGCCGGCCTGAGCGGCCGGCTCAGTCGCGGCGCGGCTGGCCGTCCGGCCCCAGCCGGCGACGGTCCCAGGTCACGCGTTCGCGCACCACCCGCGCCGGCATGCCCACGGCCAAGCTGCCTTCTGGGATGTCCTGGGCCACCACGGCGCAGGCGCCGATGACGCTGTTCGCGCCGATGCTCACGCCCTTGAGCACATAGGTGCCGAAGCCCAGCCAGACGTGGTCGCCGATGTCGATGTCGCCGGGCGGGTTCAGCCGCGCGCCGGTGTCGGCGTCCAGGATGCTGTGCATGTCGCTGGTGTCCATGCGGACCTCGCCGGCGAACATGCAGTCGGTGCCGATGCGGATCAGGCCTGCCTCGTGCATCGTGATCTTCGAGCCCATCATCGTGGTCTGGTCGCCGACCTGCAGACGGGTGCGCGGGTCGCGCTGGGTGAACTCGCCGGCCAGCACGCAGCGCTCGCCGACGACGATCTCGCAGTGGTGGCCGCGCACGTCGATGCGCAGGTTCTGCGAGCGGCAGCCCGGGCCGATGCGCACCAGGTTGTCGTCGCCGTGGATGACGATGTTCAGCGGGCCCTGCAGGTCCTCGGCGATGTCGATGCGGTTGCGCTGGCCCTGGTCACGCACCGTCACCTGCGACGGCCAGCGGTTGGGGCCTGCGGTGTCCGCCGCCGCCGGGGCGGCCACCGAAGCGGGCTTGCGCCCCGAGAGCCAGCCGACCAGGCGCTCGCCCAGGCCCGGCGTGCCCGCTGAGGCGGGTGCCGCGGGCGCCGCCGCCACCGGGGCGCCACCGCCGGCAGTGCGCCAGTGGCGGGTGTCGCCGTCGCGGCGCTTGTAGTCCAGCGGCTCGCCCAGGAAGGTCGGGCCGAGCTCGATCAGCTGGTGGGCCCGGCTCACGGTCTGCACATTGACTTCGGGGTCATGGGCTGCGCCGCGCTCCGACAGCGCCGTGGCCACCGCCTGGGTGAAGATCCCCGGCCCGCTGACGCCAAGGATGTTCTTCAGGGCCTGCTCCGGGTTCCGGGCGCAGTGCTGGCGCACGCTGGCCGCGGTGGCGTCCAGGGCCGCCCGCAGCACCGGCTGTCCGGCGGCGGCCCCCATGAGCCAGTTGCACAGGTTGTTCAGGCCCTGCTTGTCCCACTGGAACACCACCAGGCGACCGGGCAGGGCCAGCAGTTCGGGCAGGTTGGGGCGCAGCACCAGGTCGGCATCGACATAGAACCCGCCCTCCACCGCCAGGTAGGCCAGCCGGAACACGTCGCACTTCATCGCCGGGTGGACCGCCGCATCGAAGGCTTCGAGGTGCGCGGCCTCGCAATGCTCGGCCATGAAGGCCCTGGCGGCCGGCTCGTCGAACAGGCGGAACTCGGCCCCGACCTCCGCACACAGCGCGCGGTTGCGGGCCAGCAGCCGGCCGATCTGCTCGGGCGGATCACGGTCCCAGAACTGCATCACCCGGCGCGGAATGCCGACGGTCGCCTGGGCGATGGCCGGGCCCTGGCGTTGGCGCAACAGCGGGGCCGTCGAGGCCTCCAGCGAGAGAAGGGGCATGGGGAGTCCGGTCCTGTGGCGGTCGATGGACAGACCGCAAGCGGGGATCTTACGTGAGGCCTCCTGCACCTTCCCTCCCCTGCCGAGGTCGGCAGGAGGGGCCGGATCTTGAGCGCGAAATGAGCCGTCTTTCGCGCCAATCCACCGTCAGGTTCCCCAAGGCCGCTGCCGAAAAGGCTCTCAGGCGGCGCCACTCCCGGCGTCCGCAAGGACTTTCCGGAGCGTGGTCATGTCAAGTTCAACCTCAGTCAGGGATGTGCGCAAGGGGCGGGCAGGTCGGCCCCTGAGCTGGGCGCTGCAGGCGCTCGCGGTGGCGGCGCTGGCCGCCTGTGGCGGTGGCGGTGGAGGGGGCACGGACAGTGCGGCCACGCCGGAAACCCCGCAGGCCAACACGCCGACGATCGAGGCCCTGCCCACCGGCACCCGCGCCTTCCACGTCAAGGTGGACGCCAGCTGGGCCGATCCGTCGGTCATCGAGGCTCAGGCAGGCGGCACGACCCAGATCGGCTGGAACATGGCCGACATCCAGCGCACCATGACCCCCGGCATGAAGCTCGCGTTCTTCGGCCGCACGCCCAGCTGCGGCACCGAGTTCTCGGATGGGCCGGTGGTCAGCGGCGACGCCACCGAGTTCGCCGCCGTGCGGGCCCGCACCGGGGTCGCGGTGGATGCCCTGACCGACGCCCGCCGCTGGACGCCCGCCGCGCCCGCCTCCGGCTGCGACAGCCAGGCCGGCCGCACCGGGCCGCAGTGGATGTACCTCAACCCGTCCGACAGCGCGGGCGGCCTGGGCGTCTACACCGCCACCGGCCCGGACGCCCAGGGCAACCAGCCCTTCATGATGCCCACCGGCCATGCCGGCTCGGACGGCAATGGCTACAACGCCAACGGCATCGCCAACTTCGTGGCCTTCCGTCACGCCTGGTACGCCAGCGATGCGGTCCGCCCCTGGCGCGACGGCAGCGGCAACACGGTCGAGGCGCGCTTCCTCTCGCGCCAGAGCGTCGGGGCGATGGAGGTGGGCGCCGCCACCACGGGCGTGGTCTCGCAGGTCAAGCAGCAGGTGATGTTCACGGTCATCAACACCACCTGCATGCGCACCGCGTCGGCGGGCGCGCCGTGCCACGTGCAGTACCTCTTCAACACTGCGGCCGCGCGTGCCGGCGTCACCGACTGGGAAAGCTGGTCGCCGTCCACCTCGGCCCACATCTGGTTCGACGCGGACCAGGGCTCGCTGCCGATCATCGACGGCATGGTGCCGGCGGCGGGCAAGGGCGCGGCCGAGGGCACCTACGGTCGGACGCTGTACCGCTCGGCGGGCTACACCTCGCAGCACACCACCTTCGGTACGCTGACCTTCGACATCCGGGTCAGCTTTGACGAGCTGCTGGTGGCCGTGCGCCTGCTGACCGCCCAGCGCCTGGGCGTCGCCCTGAGCGCGGTGACCGACGCCCAGGTGGCGCAGCTCTGGGGTGCGGACTGGGCCAACACCGACAAGTGGACGCTGATCTCGACCACTTTCGGGCAGGAAGCCCACAACAGCGAGTTCGAGACCCGCCGCTCCTGGATCGGTGGCGGCATGAGCGAGCTCTACGCCGGCCCCGCCAAGTGACCTGGCGTCTGGCGCGGCCCGGTGCCGCGCCCGTGGTGACTCAGGCCGTGCCGCCGACCGTCAGGCCGTCGATGCGCAGGGTGGGCTGGCCCACCCCCACCGGCACGCTCTGACCGTCCTTGCCGCAGGTGCCCACGCCCGAATCCAGCGCCAGGTCGTTGCCGATCATGCTGACGCGGCGCATGGCCTCGGGGCCGTTGCCGATCAGGGTGGCGCCCTTGACCGGGTACTGGACCTTGCCGTTCTCGACCCAGTAGGCCTCGGAGGCCGAGAACACGAACTTGCCGCTGGTGATGTCGACCTGGCCGCCGCCGAAGTTGGTGGCGTACAGGCCGCGCTGGATGCTGGCGATGATCTCTTCCTTGGGCTTGTCGCCCGCCAGCATGTAGGTGTTGGTCATGCGCGGCATCGGCACGTGGGCATAGCTCTCGCGGCGGCCGTTGCCGGTGGGCTTGACGCCCATCAGCCGGGCGTTGAGGCTGTCCTGCATGTAGCCGCGCAGGATGCCGTCCTCGATCAGCACGTTGCGCTGGGTGGCGTGGCCCTCGTCGTCGATGTTGAGCGAGCCGCGGCGGTCGGCGATGGTGCCGTCGTCCAGCACGGTCACGCCCTTGGCGGCCACGCGCTCACCGATGCGGCCGCTGAAGGTGGACGAGCCCTTGCGGTTGAAGTCGCCCTCCAGGCCATGGCCCACGGCCTCGTGCAGCATCACGCCCGGCCAGCCCGAGCCCAGCACCACGGTCATCTCGCCGGCCGGGGCCGGGCGGGATTCCAGGTTGGTCAGGGCGGCGTGCACCGCCTGGTCCACGTATTCGGCGATGCGGCCGTCGTGGAAATAGCCCAGTCCGAAGCGGCCGCCGCCGCCGCCGGAGCCCACCTCGCGGCGGCCGTCCTGCTCGGCGATCACGGTGACCGACAGGCGCACCAGCGGACGCACGTCGGCGGCGCGGGTGCCGTCGGCGCGGGCGATCAGCACCACGTCGTACTCGGCGGCCACGCCGGCCATCACCTGCACCACACGCGGGTCCTTGGCGCGGGCCAGACGCTCGACCTTCTCGAGCAGGGCCACCTTCTGGGTGCTGTCCAGGGTGGCGATCGGGTCCAGCGGCGCGTACAGCAGGCGGCTGGGGGCCACCTTGACCGGGTTGCCCACCTTCACGCGGCGGCTCTGGCCGGCGGCGGCGATGCTGCGCACGGTGCGCGCGGCGTCGAGCAGGGCGGCCTCGGACAGGTCGTCGGAGTAGGCGAAGGCGGTCTTCTCGCCCACCACCGCGCGCACGCCCACGCCCTGGTCGATCGAGAAACTGCCGCTCTTGACGATGCCCTCCTCCAGGCTCCAGCCCTCGTGGCGGGTGTACTGGAAGTAGAGGTCGGCGTCGTCGACCTTGTGCTCGCCGATGGTGCCCAGGGCCCGCGCCATCGCGCCGTCGTCGAGCCCGTAGGGGTCGAGCAGCAGGCTGCGGGCGACGGCCAGGCGTTCGAGGGTGGGTTCGCGCGAGATCATGGGCACGGATCCTGACAGTTGTTTACACGGGGGTGGTGCGCCGCGCGGCGGCCCGCGGCGTTGAGTCTGCACACCAACTCAGACATGGAGTGTCACATGAGCCGCAATTCCCTCAAGCCCCTGGTCCTGGCCCTGGCCCTGATGGTCGCCGCCGGGACGGTCCACGCCCAGTCCTCCCCGCCCAGCCCCAACCCGGCGCCGTCGCCGGCGATGGAGCGTCTGGAGAACCGGCAGGCCCTCGAGCAGTCGCGCATCGCCACCGGCGCGGCCAACGGCTCGCTCACCGCCCAGGAGACCCGTCGGCTCGAAAAGCGTCAGCACCGGCTGGACCAGCGCCAGGCCCGCGCCCAGGCCGATGGAACGGTCACCCGCCAAGAGGCGCGCAAGATCCGCCACGCCACCCAGGCCAATCGCCACGCGATCAACCGCAAGGAAGACAACGCCCGCGGTCAGCAGCCCTGAGCTCAGCCTTCGGCGTCGGCGTCGTGGTCACGCAGCGCCAGCGCCCGCTGGTAGAGCTGCTTGCGCGGCAGGCCGCTGAGCTCGGCCGCCAAGGCGGCGGCCTGCTTGAGCGGCAGCTCGCGCAGCAGCACCTGCAGGGTGCGCAGCGCGTCGGCGGGCAGTTCGTCGCCGGCGGCGTCGGCCACGGGCAAGGCATGCAGCACCAGCGCGAACTCGCCCTTGCAGCGGCGCGGGTCGCCCGCCAGCCAGGCCGGCGCCTCGGCCGCCGGCAGGGTGTGGAATTGCTCGAACTGCTTGGTCAGCTCGCGGCACAGCGTCAGGGTGCGGGCCGGGCAGGCCGCGGCCAGCTCGCGGGCCAGGGCCTCGATCCGGTGCGGGGCCTCGAACAGCACCAGCGCGCGGGGCTCGGCGGCGGCGGCGTTCAGCGCGGCGGCGCGGTCCTGGCCCTTGGGCGGCAGGAAACCCGCGAACACGAAGCCCCCGGCCTGGCCCGGCAGCGGGCCGTCGCCGGCCGCGCTCAGGGCGGTCACCACCGCGCTGGCGCCGGGCAGGGGCACCACGGTGTGGCCGGCGGCGCGCACGCGCGCCACCAGCCAGGCGCCGGGGTCCGAGATCGCCGGGGTGCCGGCGTCGCTGACATAGGCCACCCGCTCGCCGGCGGCCAGGCGCTGCAGCACGCGTTCGGCGGCCTCGCGCTCGTTGTGCTCGTGCACCGACAGCAGCGGCTTGTCCAGGCCCAGGTGGCGCAGCAGGCCGCCGCTGACCCGGGTGTCCTCGCAGGCCACCGCATCGGCCAGGGCCAGGGCGTGGATGGCGCGCAGCGTGAAGTCGGCCAGGTTGCCGATCGGGGTGGCCACCACGTACAGTGCGGCGGCCGGGAATTGCTGGTGGCCGGCGGCCAGGGCCGCGGCCGACAGCAGGGAAGACGCAGGAGAGGCGATGTTCACGGGACGTGGTTCCAGCAAGGGCTCCAGCCAGCCGGCCGCCGGCGCACCATCGCGCGGGCAGGACGCCGAGGACCGGGCCCTGGCGCACCTGCAGGCCCAGGGCCTGCGCCTGGTGGAGCGCAATTATCGGGTGGCGCGCGGGCCGTCGCGGCTGGGTGGCGAGATCGACCTGATCCTGCGCGAACCCGACGGCACCCTGGTCTTCGTCGAGGTCCGCTCGCGAGCCGGCCGGGCCCAGGGCGGGGCGGCGGCCAGCGTCACCGTGGCCAAGCAACGCCGACTGGTGCTGGCGGCCCAGCATTACCTGCTGCGGCTGGCCCGGCCACCGCGTTGCCGCTTCGACGTGGTGGCGCTGGATGGCGAGGCCCTGCAGTGGCTGCGCGGCGCCTTCGACGCCGCTTGAGGCCCCGCGCACGGAACTTCGCCGCCCACGGCCCCTCCCATCACGGAGCGCCGATGGCCCCGCTTATCATCCCGCCCCATGCTTGAACCGCGCATCCAGCAGCACTATTTCGAGAACGCCGACCTCTGTTACCAGGTCGCCGAGCACCTCTCGCGTTCGATCAGCGACGCCGCCCAGCTGGCGGTGCACGCCCTGACGTCCGGTGGCCGTCTGCTGATCGCCGGCAGCGGCAGCGCCACCGTGCTGGCGCAGCTGATGGGGGTGGCCCTGCAGACCCGCCTGGAGCGCGAGCGACCGCCGCTGGCGGCGCTGGTGCTGGCCCCTGGCGTGCCGCCCTACCCCGGCGCCGGCCTGGCCGTGGCCGATCCGGCCGTGCTGCTGGCGCAGCAGGTGGCGGCGCTGGGCCAGACCGGTGACGTGCTGGTGCTGTTCAGCCTGGGCGACGAAGACCCGGTGGCGCAGGCCGCCTTGGCCGAAGCGCACGCCCGCGAGATGGCCGTGGTGCTGCTGGGCGCCGGCCTGGCCGCGCCCTGGGCCGGCCTGCTGGCCGAGTCCGATGTCTGGATCGCCGCCCCGGTCGACCGCGCGATGCGGGCGATGGAGCTGCACCTGCTGGCGCTGCACGCGCTGTGCGACGCGATCGATGTGCAACTGCTGGGCGAGGCCGACGCGGCCTGAGCCCGGCTCACCAAGAGAGTTTCCCCATGAAGATGTCCGCCCTGCCCCGCCTGCGTCCGCTGCTGGCCCTGATCGCGCTGTCCGGCGCCCTGAGCGCCTGCGCCCCGCTGGTGGTGGGTGGCGCCGCGGTCGGCGGCGCGCTGATGTTCACCGACCGCCGCACCTCCGGCACCCAGGTCGAGGACGAGGGCATCGAGTTCAAGGCCGCCGCCCGCGTGCGTGAACAGCTGGGCGCCGCCGCCCACGTCAACGTCACCAGCTACAACCGCGTGGTGCTGCTGACTGGCGAGGTGCCCGACGAGGCCGCCCGCGGCCGCCTGGAGGCCCTGGTCACGGCGGTGCAGAACGTGCGCTCGGTGGTCAACGAGACCGCCGTGGCCGGCGCCAGCTCGATGACCGCCCGATCGGGTGACCTGATCCTCACCGGCAAGGTCAAGGCCAGCCTGCTCGACGCCAAGGACGTGCAGGCCAATGCGGTGAAGGTGACCACCGAGCGCGGCGTGGTCTACCTGATGGGCCGCGTCACCGAGCGCGAGGCCGCCCGCGCGGCCGAACTGGCCCGCGGTGTGGGCGGCGTCTCGAAGGTGGTGCGCGTGTTCGAGCTGATCTCCGAGGACGAACTCAAGGCCTTGACGCCGGCCCAGAAGTGAAGCCGGCGGGCCTTCACGAGGCGCTGCCGGGGCCTGCCCCGGCCCCTCAGGCCCGGGCCGCGCTCACTTGAGACGGCGGATCAGGCTGGAGGTGTCCCAGCGGCCGCCGCCCAGCGACTGCACGTCGGCGTAGAACTGGTCGACCAGGGCGGTCACCGGCACCCGCGCGCCGTTGCGGCGCGCCTCGTCCAGCACCAGGCCCAGGTCCTTGCGCATCCAGTCGACGGCGAAGCCGAAGTCGAACTGGTCGTCGACCATGGTCTTGCCGCGGTTGTCCAGCTGCCAGCTCTGGGCCGCGCCCTTGCCGATCACGTCCAGCACCTGCTTCATGTCGAGGCCCGACTTCTGACCGAAGGCGATGGCCTCGGACAGGCCCTGGACCAGGCCGGCGATGCAGATCTGGTTGACCATCTTGGCGAGCTGGCCGGCACCGCTCTCGCCCACGCGGGTGACCGCGCGCGAGAAGGCCATGGCCACCGGCCGCATGGCCTCGAACGGGGCGGCGTCGCCGCCGCACATCACGGTCAGCACCCCGTTGACCGCACCCGCCTGGCCGCCCGAGACCGGGGCGTCGATGAAGTGCAGCTCGCGCTGGCCGGCGGTGGCGTGCAGCTCGCGCGCGACCTCGGCCGAGGCGGTGGTGTGGTCGACGAAGATGGCACCCGCCGACATGCCGGAGAAGGCGCCGTCCGCGCCCAGCGTGACCGAGCGCAGGTCGTCGTCGTTGCCCACGCAGGCGAAGACGATGGTGGCGCCCTGGGCGGCCTCGCGCGGCGTGGCCGCCCAGGCCCCGCCATGCTCGGCGGCCCAGGCCTGGGCCTTGGCCGTGGTGCGGTTGTAGACCGTGACCTGGTGGCCCGCGGCCTGGAGGTGGCCGGCCATCGGGCCGCCCATCACGCCCAGGCCGATGAAGGCCACGCGTTGCGGGGTCACGGGGTCGTAGGTCTTGCTCATGGCGTGAGGTCCGGGTCGGGGCTCAGATGATCTGCAGGTTCTCGGTGCCGGCGGCCAGGTCGGAGACGCGGGCCCGCTTGCTGTCGAGCTTGATCTGCAGGCGCAGGTCGTTGACCGAGTCGGCGTTGCGCAGCGCGTCTTCATAGCTGATGGCGTGGGCCTCATAGAGGTCGAACAGCGCCTGGTCGAAGGTCTGCATGCCGTGCTCGCGCGAGCGCTTCATCAGCTCCTTGATCTCGCCCACCTGCCCCTTGAAGATCAGGTCGGCCATCAGCGGGGTGTTGAGCATGATCTCGACCGCCGCGACGCGGCCGCGGCCTTCCATGCGCGGCACCAGGCGCTGCGAGATCAGGCCCTTGAGGTTCAGGGACACGTCCATCAGCAGCTGGTCGCGCCGCTCCTCGGGGAAGAAGTTGATGATCCGGTCCAGCGCCTGGTTGGCGCTGTTGGCGTGCAGCGTGGCCATGCACAGGTGGCCCGTCTCGGCGAAGGCGATCGCCAGCTCCATGGTGCGGCGGTCGCGCACCTCGCCCATCAGGATCACGTCGGGGGCCTGGCGCAGCGAGTTCTTCAGGGCGACGTCCCAGTCGTCGGTGTCGATGCCGATCTCGCGCTGGGTGACGATGCAGTTCTTGTGCGGGTGCACGAACTCCACCGGGTCCTCGACGGTGATGATGTGGTCGTGGGCGTTCTCGTTGCGCCAGTCGATCATCGCCGCCAGCGAGGTGCTCTTGCCCGAGCCGGTGCCGCCCACCAGGATGACCAGGCCACGCTTGGCCATCGCGATGTCCTTGAGCACCTTGGGCAGGCTGAGCTCGTCGACGGTCGGGATGTGCGCCGGGATGGTCCGCAGCACCATGCCGACATGGCCTTGCTGCATGAAGGCGCTGACGCGGAAGCGGCCGATGCTCTGCGGCGAGATCGCGAAGTTGCACTCCTTGGTGCGTTCGAAATCCGAGGCCTGCTTGTCGTTCATGATGGCCCGCGCCAGGGCCACGGTGTGGGCACCGGTCAGGGGCTGGGGCGAGACCTTGGAGACCTTGCCGTCGACCTTGATCGCGGGCGGGAAGTCGGCGGTGAGGAAAAGGTCCGAGCCGTTGCGCGCCACCAGCAGGCGCAGCAGGTCGTTGATGAACTTGGATGCCTGGTCGCGTTCCATCGCGGTCTCCGGGGGGTCAGTCGGCGGTGCCGCGGGTGATCTGGGCGCCCAGTCGGGCGCTGGTCTGGCGCAGGCGGCGGGACACCCGCTTGCCCAGCCAGATGGTCAATGCCGCGGCCAGGCGAGGATCGTCCTGCGTCATGCGCTCGAGCGTGGCCGCCGACAGCACTGCCAGCGTGACCGGGGTCACGGCGGTCCAGGCGGCCACCCGGGGCTCGCCGTCGAGCACGCTGAAATCGCCCATCAGGTCGCCAGGGCGGGCCTCGCCCAGGCGGGTGCGCTCGCCGCTGGGCTGCAGGCGGGTCTCGGTCAGGGTGCCCTGCAGCACCACCATCATGAAGTCACCCTGCTCGTCCTGGGTGATCACCTGCTTGGCGGCCGGCAGTTGCACGTACTCGAGGTAGCCGCCCAGCACCGACAGCTGCTCGGGTCCGAGGTGGGCCATGCCGGCGTCGGCGCCCAGCAGCCGCACCAGGGACAGCACGCCCAGCGTGCTGTCGTAGGGCTCGGCCTTCAGGTCGGGGGCCCGCTCGGCCCAGTGGACGTAGAGCTGGGTGTCCGCCGGCCGCTCGACGAACTGGGTGGCGTAGAAGCCCTGGTCGTCGGGGCGGGGGGCCGGGGCCGGGGCCGCGCCGAACAGGCGCTTGAGCAGGGCGATCATCGGGTGTCAGCCGGGGAAGTTCTCGGGGAACTTGGCGCGGGCACGGGCCTCGGCCGAAGAGATCAGGTTGCGCCGCACCAGGTCGGCCAGGCACTGGTCCAGGGTCTGCATGCCGACGTTCTGGCCGGTCTGGATGGAGGAGTACATCTGGGCCAGCTTGTTCTCGCGGATCAGGTTGCGGATGGCCGCGGTGCCCAGCATGATCTCGTGGGCGGCGACACGGCCGTTGCCGTCCTTGGTCTTGCACAGCGACTGCGAGATCACCGCCACCAGCGACTCCGACAGCATGGCGCGCACCATGTCCTTTTCGGCGGCCGGGAAGACGTCGACCACGCGGTCGACGGTCTTGGCGGCGCTCGAGGTGTGCAGGGTACCGAAGACCAGGTGGCCGGTCTCGGCGGCGGTCAGGGCCAGGCGGATGGTCTCGAGGTCGCGCAGCTCACCGACCAGGATGCAGTCCGGGTCTTCGCGCAGCGCGGCGCGCAGCGCGTTCGAGAAGCTCAGGGTGTGCGGGCCGACCTCGCGCTGGTTGACCAGGCACTTCTTGCTCTCGTGGACGAATTCGATCGGGTCCTCGAGCGTGAGGATGTGGCCGTACTCGCTTTCGTTGAGGTGGTCCACCATGGCCGCCAGCGTGGTCGACTTGCCCGAGCCGGTCGGGCCGGTGACCAGCACCAGGCCGCGCGGCTTGAGGGCCAGGTCGGCGAACACCGCGGGGCAGTTCAGCTGCTGCAGGGTCTGGATCTTGGACGGGATGGTGCGGAACACCGCCGACGCGCCGCGCTGCTGGTGGAAGGCGTTGACCCGGAAGCGGGCCAGGCCCTGGACCTCGAAGCTGAAGTCGCACTCCAGCGTGTCTTCGTAGACCTTGCGCTGGGTGTCGTTCATGATGTCGTACACCATGGCGTGCACCTGCTTGTGCGACAGCGGGTCGATGTTGATCCGTCGCACGTCGCCGTGCACGCGGATCATCGGCGGAAGACCGGCCGAAAGGTGCAGGTCGGAGGCCTTGTTCTTGACGGAAAAGGCCAGCAGCTGGGTGATGTCCATGGGGCGGGAGACCGGCCGGTGCGTGCCGGCGGTGGCTTATGCTCGCGGGTGATGTCCAGTATCCCCGAGAATCTGCTCCAGGTGCGATCCCGCATCGCTCAGGCCTGCGCCGCTGCGGGCCGTTCGCCACAGGATGTTTCACTGCTGGCGGTCAGCAAGACCTGCCCCGCCGAGGCCGTGCGGGTGGCCCACGGCGCCGGCCAGCGCGACTTTGGCGAGAACTACGTGCAGGAGGCCCTGGCCAAGATCGAGGCCCTGTCCGACCTGCGCGCCGCCCTGTGCTGGCACCTGATCGGCCCGCTGCAGTCCAACAAGACCCGGGTGGTGGCCGAGGCCTTCGACTGGGTGCATTCGGTGGACCGCCTGAAGACCGCCCAACGCCTGTCCGAGCAGCGCCCCGAGGGCCTGCCGCCGCTGAACATCTGCTTGCAGGTCAATGTCAGCGCCGAGGCCAGCAAGAGCGGCGTGGCGCCTTCCGAGCTGCCCGCGCTGGCGCGCGCGGTGGCGGCGCTGCCCCGCTTGCGGCTGCGCGGGCTGATGTCGATCCCCGAGCCGGTGGACGGGCTGGCGGCGCAACGCGCGCCGCACGCGGTGCTGCGGCAGCTGGCCGACGGCCTGCGCGCCGAGGGCCTGGCGCTGGACACCCTGTCGATGGGCATGAGCGCCGACCTGGAGGCCGCCGTGCTGGAGGGAGCGACCCAGGTGCGCATCGGCACCGCGGTGTTCGGCGCCCGGGCGCCCCGACCCGCCTGACGCCCGGCGGCGCGCGCGTCGGCGGGCGGGCAGGCGATCAGGCCGTGCCCCCCGTCGACGGTGCCGTGCCAGGCCATTCCTGCAGCAACAGCCCGGCCCGCAGGTCGAGGCTGGAGTCCTGCCATTCACCCACGCCGGGCCAGGGCGGCCCGGATGGATCGGCCACGCCCGGGGCAGGGCCGGTGGGGGTGGGCGGGTGCTCGGGCTGGGCATCCATCGCGGGGCTCCTCGTCGGGTGGGTGAAGGCCGCCATGGTGCGGCGCCCGGCCGCCCGGCCCCATCACCCCGACGGGGGTGTGCCCGCGCGCCCCGACCCCCAGGGCGAGGGGGCCGTCAGAAACTCAGCTCGGTGGTGTTCTTGACCTCTTCCATCACCGCGTAGGTGCGGGTCTCGCGCACGCCGGGCAGGGACCAGATCACGTCGCCCACGAAGCTGCGGTAGGCCGCCATGTCCGACACCCGGGTCTTGAGCAGGTAGTCGAAGCCGCCGGCCACCAGGTGGCATTCGAGGATCTCGGGGCGCACCTGCACCGCGGCGCGGAAGCTGTCCATCACGTCATGCACCGTGCGGTCGAGCAGCACCTCGACGAAGACCATCAGGCCGGCGCCCAGCTTGGTGGGGTTGAGGCGGGCCTCGTAGCCCAGGATGTAGTTCTCGCGGGTCAGGCGCTTGACGCGCTCGAGCACCGCGGTGGGGGACAGGTGCACCTCTTCGGCGAGCTTGAGGTTGCTGATGCGGCCGTCCTTCTGCAGCACCCGCAAGATGCGCAGGTCGATCTTGTCGAGGCCGCGTTCGCCGGTGGGGAGGACTTCGGGCTGGGGTTTCATCCGGTGAAAACTCCGTGGTGCGCAGAAAATTCCGAATCTTTCGCTGGCATTGTGTCAATAAGCTGCGAATCCTTGCAGTAGTTCTAACCCTGCCCCGCCGCCATGGACCAGCCCACCGACAGCCCCTTCCCCGCCCCCGCTCCGCGGGCCCGCTTGCATGTTCCGTACCGCCCTGAGGCGCGGGCGCTGGCCGACGCCCGCGAGCGCCTGGGCCGCGGCCTGGACTGGTCGGTGGTGATCGCCCGCGCCCGGCCCTGGGTGCAGTCGGTCCGTGAACACCCGGCGCCGTTCTGGGCGATGGAGTCCCTGCTCAAGGAGTACCCGATCAGCAGCGCCGAGGGCCTGGCCCTGATGCGCCTGGCCGAGGCCCTGCTGCGGGTGCCCGATGTCGAGACCGCGATCGCCCTGACCGCCGACCAGCTCGGCCTCGCCGAGTTCGACGCCGCGGACGGCTCCCAAGGCCTGTTGGCGCGCCTGTCGGCCACCGCCATCGGCCTGAGCAAGCACTTCCTGCCCGATGCCCAGGGCGCCGCCGAGCCGGGGCTGGTACAGCGCCTGGGCGCGCGCACCGTGGTGGCCGCCACGCTGCGCGCCATCCAGCTGCTGGGCCGCCAGTTCGTGCTGGGCCGCTCGATCGCCGAGGCCCAGGACGAGGCCGACCGCCAGCGCGGCGGCCACGCCAACCTGCGTTTCTCGTACGACATGCTGGGCGAGGG
>CALRTJ020000014.1:0-134224 GCA_943371055.1 Hydrogenophaga intermedia
GCCGGCGTGGTCGTGGCGTTCTTGTGCAAGCTGATCAGCATCGCGGCCTCCGCTGGTTCAAGTCTGCCAGAAGGCCCTTCAAGACCTCCCGGCCCGCAAGGATCGCATACCGACCGCCCAGGAGCCATTCATCCGGGACACGACAGCTACGGCGATTGACAGGTCTATGTCTGTAGCGGTCACCAGCCGCCCATACAGGTTTAGGCCTTCCTCCGCACCTCCTCCATCCCCTCCCCCTGCCTCCTCTCCAACTCCTCCGCCAACTCCCCCCAGCTCCCCCGGTGCCTGGCCCCGAACAGCAGGCTGCCGGCGATGGCCCAGCAGGCGGCCAGCAGGGTCAGCAGCACGCCCCATGAGATGAGGGTGCCGATGGGCCGGTATTCGCCGGATTGCCAGGCCAGGTCGCCGCGTTGCCACAGCCACAGGCCGAAGCCGACGGGGGCGACGATGAGCAGGGCTGAGAGGACCTTGCCCCAGGTGGGGAAGCGTTTGCCCAGCGGGGCCAGCACCGTGGGGATGAACAGGGCCAGGATGAGGAAGTAGGTGCCGCTGGGGATGACGAACCACAGCAGCACCAGCAGCGCGGCCATGAAGCCGGCGGCGATGAGCAGGGTTTGGCGGGCGTCGCGGTCTTTGGTGGCCACCTCGGCGGACACGGGGGCGGCGGCGCTGGCAGGGTGCGCGGCGTCGGCCGCCTGGCGGCGCTGCAGCTCGGCCTGGGCCACGGCGCGGGCCTGGGGGACCAGGGCGCCGGCGCGCAGCTTGGCCTCGAGCTCGTCGCGGGGCATGCGGGCGTAGAGCGCGGCCAGGGCGGCGTCTGACCGGGGGCGGAGCGTGAACATGGTGGGCACGCTATCACCGCACGGGTGGGATGAGCCAGCCGGTGTGGGCGCGGGCGCAGGCCATCAACACCCGACGTGGATGCCCCGCGCACGGGCACGGGCGGGCTACCGAATCGGCCGAGCCTGCCGCGGGCCCCGGATCCCCCACCCACCAGCGGGGGATGCGCCCAACCTCAGGTCACCGGCGCCGGGTTGAACAGCACCAGGGCGTTGTGCAGGCGGTGCTTTTCGGCCCAGGTGCGCTCGCCGCTGGCCACGGCCAGCAGCTGGTGGAACAGGGCCCAGCCGGCTTCTTCGACGGTCTGTTCGCCGTCGGCGATGCGGCCGGCGTTGAGGTCCATCAGGTCGTGCCAGCGGCGGGCCAGTTCGGTGCGGGTGGCCACCTTGACCACCGGGCATTCGGCCAGGCCGTAGGGGGTGCCGCGGCCGGTGGTGAAGACGTGCAGGTTCATGCCGGCGGCCAGTTGCAGGGTGCCGCAGATGAAGTCGCTGGCGGGGGTGGCGGCAAAGACCAGGCCGCGCTGGTCGGGGCGCAGTTTTTCGCCGGGGGACAGCACGTGGGCGATGGCGCTGCTGCCGCTCTTGACGATGGAGCCCATCGCCTTTTCGGTGATGTTGGACAGGCCGCCGGCCTTGTTGCCGGGGGTGGTGTTGGCCGAGCGGTCGACCCGGCCGCGGTCCAGGTAGGCGTCGTACCAGGCGAGTTCGCGCACGATGGCCTGGGCCACCTCGGGGGTGGCGGCGCGGCTGGTGAGCTGTTCCACCGCGTCGCGCACCTCGGTGTTCTCGCTGAACATGACGGTGGCGCCGGCGCGCACCAGCAGGTCGGCGCAGTGGCCCACGGCCGGGTTGGCGGTGGCACCCGAGAAGGCGTCGGAGCCGCCGCACTGCACGCCCACCACCAGCTCGCTGGCGGGGATGGGCTGGCGGCGGCGGGCGTTCAGGCGGGCCAGCATGGGCTCGGCGCGCTGCAGGATGTCGTCCAGCATGGACGCAAAGCCGACGTGGGCGCTGTCTTGCAGGCAGACGGTCTCGGGGCCGTCTTCGGGGCGGCGGCCGTCGGTGATCGGGAAGCTGCCGGGGGGCAGCAGGCGGGCGGGCTGCAGCTTTTCGCAGCCCAGGCTGAGCACCAGCACCTCACCGCCGAAGTTGGGGTTCTGGCTGATGTGGCGCAGGGTGCGGATGGGGATGACGGCGTCGGGCGCGTCGATGGCCACGCCGCAGCCGTAGCCGTGCTCCAGGCCGACCACGCCGTCCACGTTCGGGTAGCGCGGCAGCAGCTCGGTCTCGATGCGGCGCACCGCATGGGCCAGCACGCCGGCCACGCACTGCACGGTGGTGGTGATGGCCAGCAGGTTGCGGGTGCCGACCGAGCCGTTGGCGTTGCGGTAGCCCAGGAAGGTGTGGCCGGTCAGCGGCTCGTGCGCGGGCGGGGGCACGGTGGCCATGGGCAGGCCCTGCAGCTCGCGCGCGGCGGGCATGGCCAGGCGCCGCTCGTGCACCCAGCTGCCGGCGGGCAGGTCTTGCAGCGCGGTGCCGATGGTGACGCCGTAGCGGGTGATCGGCGCGCCGGCGGGGATGTCGACCAGCGAGACCTTGTGGGCCTGGGGCACGGCCTCGCGCAGGACCACGCCGCCGTCCAGGGTGGTGCCGGCGGGCAGGCCGCCCTCGTTGCCGACGATGGCCACGTTGTCCTCGGCCCGCATGCGGACCAGCACCGGGCGGCTGTGGGGCGCGGCGCTCATTCGGGCTTCAGGCCGCCGGTCTTGACGACCTTCAGCCACTTCTCGCGTTCCTTGGCCTCGAAGGCGGCCAGCTCGTCGCTGGAAATGCCCGAGGGCTCCAGGCCCAGCGCGTCCAGGCGCTGGCGGGTGTCGGGCTGCTGCAGGATCTTGGCGATCTCGGTCTGCAGGCGGGTGACGATGTCCTTGGGCGTACCCGCCGGGGCGTGCACCGCCTGCCAGCTCAGCACGTCGTAGCCGGGCACGCCGGACTCGGCCAGGGTGGGCACGGATTCAAAGCCCTTGACCCGCTTGGCGCTGGTCACGGCCAGCACGCGCAGCGAGCCGCTCTTGATGTGGGCGGCGGCGGTGACCAGGGTCTCGATGCCGAAGTCCACCTGGCCGGCGAGCACGTCCTGCACCGCCGGGCCGCTGCCGCGGTAGGGGATGTGCAGGATGAAGGTGCCGGCCATCTGCTTGAGCAGCTCGCCGCTCATGTGCTGGCTGGTGCCGGTGCCGGCCGACGCGAAGCTGAGCTTGCCCGGGTGCTTGCGGGCGTGGGCCAGCAGGTCCTGGATGGTCTTGAAGGGGCTGGCGGCGGGGACGATGACGCAGTTGCTGGTGGCGCCGATCAGGGTCACCGGCACGAAGTCCTTGGCCGCGTTGTAGGCGATCTTGGGGTTGAGCGCCGGGTTGATCGCCTGGGTGGCGATGGTGCTGCCCAGCAGGGTGTAGCCGTCGGCGGGGCTCTTGGCCACGCTGTCGGCGCCCAGCACGCCACCGGCGCCGGCCTTGTTGTCCACCACCAGGGTCTGGCCCAGCACCGGGCCCAGCTTGGGGGCGATCAGGCGGGCCAGGATGTCGGTGGTGCCACCGGCCGCGAAGGGCACGACGTAGCGGATGGGCTTGGCGGGCCAGGACTGGGCGCGGGCGGCCAGCGGCAGCAGGGCGGCGGCGGTGAGCAGGGTGCGGCGTTGCATGGGGAACTCTCTTGCGGTGCGGGGGCCGGCGCCCCCGGGGACATCAGGTGGCGCTGGCGCCGGACTTCTTGACCAGGGCGGCCCAGCGCGGGATTTCGCGGGCCATCAGGGCGGCCAGTTCATCGGGTGAGCCCCCGACCAGCTGCATGCCCATCTGGTCGTGCAGCTTGGCGACCACGTCGGGCTGCTTGAGGGCCTTGGCGATCTCGGCGTGCAGGCGCTGCACGATGGCCTTGGGCGTGCCCTTGGGGGCGTACACCGCCTGCCACGAGGCCATGTCGAAGTCGGCGATGCCGGACTCGATCATGGTGGGCGTGTGGGGCGACAGCGCGATGCGCTGGCGGGTGGTGACGGCCAGCAGCTTGAGCTTGCCCGACTGCAGCAGCGGCAGCGCGGCGGTCATCTGGTCGAACATGAAGGTGACCTGGCCCGAGGACACGTCCACCATGGCCGGCGGCGTGCCCTTGTAGGGGATGTGGGTCAGCTCGACGCCGATCAGGTCGGCGAAGAGCTCGCCCGCCAGGTGGGTGGAGGTGCCGGCGCCGGACGAGGCGAAGGTGCGGCGCTTCTCGTCCTTCTTGAGCAGCGCCACCAGCTCGGCCACGGTGTTGACGCCCAGCTTGGGGTCGACCAGCAGCACGTTGGGCAGGGTGGCCACCAGGCACACCGGCTCGAAGTCCTTGACCGGGTCGTAGGCCAGGTTCTTGTACAGGCTGGCGTTGATCGCGTGGGTGCTGATGGTGCCGCCGAACAGGGTGTAGCCGTCGGCCGGGGCCTTGGCCACCGCGGCGGCGCCCAGGCCACCGCCCTGGCCGGGGCGGTTGTCGACCACGAAGGTCTGCTTGAGGGCGGCCTGCAGCTTTTCGGTCAGGGTGCGGCCGACGACATCGGTGGAGCCGCCGGCGGTGAAGGGCACGACATAGGTGACCGGCTTGGCGCCGGGCCACTCGGGGCCTTGGGCGAAGACGGGGGCGGCGAGGCTGCCGGCGGCGGCAGCGAGCAGGTGGCGGCGTTGCATGGCTTGTCTCCAGGGGTTCTTCTTGGGGCCGGGTTCAGTAGCGCACGGGCATGAAGCGCCAGTCGGGCTCGACCTTGCGCATCTCGACCTCGTCGTCGCGGTCGGTCAGGCCGCAGGCCAGGTACTGCTGGTGCAGGCGCTCAAGGGCGTCGCGGTCCAGGCGGATGCCCAGGCCGGGCTCGCGGCTGACGCGCACGCAGCCGTCCTCGATCGCCAGCTTGCCGCCGACGATCAGCTCGTCGGACTGCCACGGGTAGTGGGTGTCGCAGGCGTAGGTCAGCATGGGCGTGGCGGCGGCCAGGTGGGTCATGGCCGCCAGGCTGACGCCGGCGTGGCTGTTGCTGTGCATGGACAGGCCGCGGCCGAAGGTGCTGGCCACGCGGTTGAGCTCCAGCGTGCTGCGCAGGCCACCCCAGAAGTGGTGGTCGGTGAGGATGATGTCCTCGCTGCCGCGGGCCACCGCGCCGGGGATGTCGGCGTAGCTGGTGGTGCACATGTTGGTGGCAAAGGGCATGCCGGGCATGGCGGCGCGCAGGCGGGCCATGCCGTCCTGGCCGCGCACCGGGTCCTCGTAGTACTCCAGCGCGCCGGCCATGCGCTGGCCGCAGCGCAGCGCGGTCTCGTGGGTCCAGGCGCCGTTGGGGTCGATGCGCAGCGGCACGTCGGGGCCCAGGGCGGCGCGCAGGGCCAGGATGCTGTCGGTTTCCAGGTCGGGGTCGAGGATGCCGGCCTTGAGCTTGACGCTCTCGAAGCCGAAGGCGTCGATCATGCCGCGGGCCTGGGCCACGATGCCCTCGGGGGTCAGGGCCTCGGCCTGGCGGGCAGCGTCCCAGCCGCTGGCGGCGGGGTCGACCTCAAAGCCCAGGGCGCCACCGGCACCGGCGTACTTGAAGAAGAGGTAGGCCGAGTAGGGCACGCGCTCGCGCACCACGCCGCCCAGCAGGTCGACCACCGGGCGGTCCACCGACTGGCCCATCAGGTCGAAGCAGGCGACCTCGATCGCGCTCCAGACGTGGTTGATGCGCGGGGTCTCCCAGGGGCGCACGTTCTTGAGGGTGCTGGTGCCGCCGTCGCCCATCCTGGCCACCAGGGCGGCCTTGATCGCGTTGAGCTGCCAGGGGTCGTGGTCCACCACCACCTCGGCCATCTGGCGCAGCAGGGCCAGAGTGGCCGAGCCGCCGGGGATCTCGCCCAGGCCGGTCAGGCCGTCGTCGGTGACCAGCTCGACGATGGTGCGCAGCGCGTAGGGGGCGTGCAGGCCGGCGGCGTTGAGCAGCGGGGGGTCACCGATGGCGATCGGCGTGACGCGCATCTCGACGATCTTCATGGGCGGGGGGCGCGGGCGGCGCAGGGCAGGCGGTGGGCCATCGGTCTTGGCGGAGGTGAGTGGCCGGTCGGCTACAGTGAGAGACCGGCTTGTCATCAGTTGTCGGTTGTCGTACAACAATCATCCATCCGGGCCCGCGCGCCTGTCAACGTCGCCCACCCCCGGGATTACCCCAGCCATGAGCACCGCCCCCCTCGCCGAACGCCGCCGTCCCCGCACCCTGGCCCTGGAGCTGGTCCAGGCGCTGGGTGACCGCATCCGCGACGGCCGCCTGGCCACCGGCGACAAGCTGCCCACCGAGGCGGCGGTGATGGCCGAGTTCGGCGTCAGCCGCACGGTGGTGCGCGAGGCGATCTCCAAGCTGCAGGCCGCCGGCCTGGTCGAGACGCGGCACGGCATCGGCACCTTCGTGGTGGGCGTGGGCGACGCCGGCGGCTTTCGGATCGCGCCCGAGCAGATGGCCACGCTGCGCGACGTGATCGCGGTGCTGGAGCTGCGCATCGGCATCGAGACCGAGGGCGCCGCCCTGGCCGCCCAGCGCCGCACCGACGAGGACCTGGCCCAGATGCGGGTGGCCCTGGACGCGGTGATGGCTGCTCTGGACGCGGGAAAAGACGCAGTGAGCGCTGACTTTCAATTCCATCTGGCGATCGCCCGGGCCACCCAGAACCCGCATTTCGCCGAGCTGGTCGCCACCCTGGGGGCCCGCATCATCCCGCGCGCCCGACTCGAGGGCGAGGACGCGATGACCGAGGAGCGGCGGGCCTACCTGAAGCGGGTCAACGCCGAGCACGAGAACATCCTGGACGCGATCGCGGCCGGCGACGCCGACGGCGCCCGCGCCGCGATGCGCACCCACCTGGCCAACAGCCGCGAGCGCCGCCGCCGCGCCAGCCTGGGCGCCGACTGACGCGCCCGCCGGGCGCTGCCCGGCCCGGACAGCCCCCCACCCGGCCCCTTCGGCCCCTTCGGCCCGTTCGGCCCGCCATGCCCGGCCGCCGCGGGCCTGGGTGCGGCCGGCCCGCGCCGCGCCGCCGGCCACGCCGCCCGGCCTCTACGTGATCTCCCGAATGCCCACCCCCTTGGCGCGGCGCCGGTCTAGTTGTACGATGACTGACAACAAACACGGTTGATCGGGCGCCCTGCGGCCCCGGCGCCCCCCCCCTCACACCCCCACCCGGAGCCCCCGCGATGCATCCTCAAGAACTCAAGCAGGCGATGTCCCACGGCCTGCTGTCCTTCCCGCTGACCGACTTCGACGCGCAGCTGAACTTCGACCCGGTGGGCTACCGCCAGCGCCTGGAATGGCTGATGCCCTACGGCGCCACCGTGCTGTTCGCGGCCGGCGGCACCGGCGAGTTCTTCTCGCTGGAGCAGCAGGAGTTCGGCGAGGTGATCGGCGTGGCGGTGGACACCTGCAAGGGCCACACCCCGATCATCGCCGGCGCCGGCGGCCCCACCCGCGTGGCCATCCAGTACGCGCAAGAGGCCGAGCGCCGCGGCGCCCAGGGCATCCTGCTGATGCCGCACTACCTGACCGAAGCCAGCCAGGAAGGCCTGCTGGCCCACGTGGACGCGATCTGCAAGAGCGTGAAGATCGGCGTGGTGCTCTACAACCGCGGCGGCGCCCGCTACGCGCCCGACACCGTGGCCCAGCTGGTCGAGCGCAACCCCAACCTGATCGGCTACAAGGACGGCGTGGGCGACATCGAGCACTTCGTGCAGATGCGCCGCACCCTGGGCGAGCGCGTGACCTACCTGGGCGGCCTGCCCACCGCCGAGTTCTACGCCGCGCCCTACTACGCCATGGGCTGCCACGTGTACTCGTCGGCCGTCTTCAACTTCATCCCGAAGACCGCGATGGAGTTCTATCACGCGCTGGACCAGGGCGACCAGGCCACCTGCGACCGCCTGATCGACACCTTCTTCATGCCCTACATCGCGCTGCGCAACCGCGGCCACGGCTATGCGGTGAGCATCGTCAAGGCCGGTGCCGACCTGGTCGGCCACGGCGCCGGCCCGGTGCGCCCGCCGCTGTCGGACCTGAAGGCCGCCGAGCGCGAGGAACTGGCCGCGCTGATCGCCCGCCTGGGCCCGCAGTAAGCGCCCGGCCCGGCCCCGCCCGAACACCAGAAGGAGACACGCCATGATCCGTCGCCTGATCGCCGCCGCCGCGCTGGCCGCCGCCAGCACCGCCGCCCTCGCCTGGCCCGACAAGCCGGTGACGCTGCTGGTGCCCTTCCCGCCCGGCGGCTCCACCGACACCATCGCGCGCGCCCTCGGCCCCAAGCTGCAGGAGCGCTTTGGCCAGACCTTTCTGGTGGACAACAAGGCCGGGGCCACCGGCACCATCGGCGCCACCCAGGTCAAGCGGGCGCCGGCCGATGGCCAGACCTTCATGGTCACCTCGCTGGGCCCGCTGGTGGTGGCCCCGCACCTGCTGAAGAACGTGCCCTACGACGCCGGCAAGGACTTCGAGCTGCTGAGCGTGCTGGTGCAGGCGCCCAACGTGCTGGTGGTGCCGGCGGCCTCGGCCCACAAGGGCGTGCCCGAGCTGCTGGCGGCGCTCAAGGCCAACCCCGACAAGCTGAGCTTCGCGTCCTCGGGCAACGGCTCGTCGGACCACCTGACGGTCGAGCTGTTCTGGCTGCAGACCGGCACCAGCGGCCTGCACATCCCCTACAAGGGCGGCGCCCCGGCGATCTCCGACCTGCTGGGCGGCCAGGTGGACGCCTCGTTCCAGAACGTCAACGCGGTGCTGCAGCACATCAACGCCGGCAAGCTCAAGGCGCTGGCGGTGACCGGTGACAAGCGCTCGCCGGTGCTGCCCAACGTGCCGACGCTGGCCGAGGCGGGCGTGAAGGGCGTGGACGTGTACTCGTGGCAGGCCATCGTCGCGCCCAAGGGCCTGCCCGCCGACGTGAAGGCCAAGATGGGCGAGGGCCTGCAGGCCGCGCTGGCCGACCCCAAGATCCGCCAGCAGTTCACCTCGGTGGGGCTGGAGATCGTGGGCAGCACGCCCGAGCAGTTCAGCGCCTTCCAGGCCAAGGAGAACGCGCGCTGGAAGCAGCTGATCGAGGCCCGCAAGATCACCGCGGATTGACCACCCCCGTGAGCGCCTGACGGCGCCCCCCCTCAAGGGGGCGCCACCAGCGGCCTGGCGGAGCCAGATCCGCGGTGGCCGCTCGGTTGGGTTCTGCCAGTGCGTTCGTCTCTTCCTTCTTCTTGTGTTGCCATGACTGATACCCCTCGCATCGCGTCGCTGCGCGTCATCCCGGTTGCCGGGCGTGACGGCATGCTGCTGAACCTGTCGGGCGCGCATGCGCCCTTTTTCACCCGCAACCTGCTGATCCTGACCGACAGCGCCGGGCGCACCGGCGTGGGCGAGGTGCCGGGTGGCGAGAAGATCCGCCAGACGCTGGAGGACGCCGCGCCGCACGTGGTGGGCCAGCTGGTGGGCAACCGCCTGAACGTGCTGCAGCGGGTGCAGCAGGCCTTTGCCGACCGCGACAGCGGCGGCCGCGGCCTGCAGACCTTCGACCTGCGCATCACCATCCACGCCGTGGCCGCGATCGAGTCGGCCATGCTGGACCTGCTGGGCCAGCACGTGGGCCTGCCGGTGTGCGACCTGCTGGGCGAAGGCCGCCAGCGCGACCGGGTGGAGATGCTGGGCTACCTGTTCTTCGTCGGCGACCGCACCAAGACCGACCTGCCCTACGCCAGCCCGGCGGACGAGGCCGATGACGCCGACGACTGGTGCCGCCTGCGCCACGAGGCCGCGATGACGCCCGAGTCGGTGGTGCGCCTGGCCGAGGCCGCCCGCGCCCGCTACGGCTTCAACGACTTCAAGCTCAAGGGCGGCGTGCTGGCCGGCGACGCCGAGGTGGACGCGGTCACCGCGATCCACGAGCGCTTCCCCGAGGCCCGCGTCACCCTGGACCCCAACGGCGGCTGGCTGCTGAAGGACGCCGTCCGCCTGGGCCAGCGCATGTGCGGCGTGGTGGCCTATGCCGAGGACCCTTGCGGCGCCGAGGGCGGCTTCTCGGGCCGCGAGGTGATGGCCGAGTTCCGCCGCGCCACCGGCCTGCCCACGGCCACCAACATGGTGGCCACCGACTGGCGCCAGTTCACCCACGCGCTGAGCCTGCAGAGCGTGGACATCCCGCTGGCCGACCCGCACTTCTGGACCATGGCCGGCTCGGTCCGCGTGGCCCAGACCTGCCGCGACTGGGGCCTGACCTGGGGCAGCCACTCGAACAACCACTTCGATGTGTCGCTGGCCATGTTCACGCATGTGGGCGCCGCCGCGCCGGGCAAGGTCACCGCCATCGACACCCACTGGATCTGGCAGGACGGCCAGCGCCTGACCAAGGACCCGCTGCAGATCATCGACGGCCACGTCGAGGTGCCCAAGGCCCCGGGCCTGGGCGTGGCGCTGGACATGGCCGAGGTCGAGAAGGCCCACCAGCTGTACCTGCAGCACGGCCTGGGCGCGCGCGACGACGCCATGGCCATGCAGTTCCTGATCCCCGGCTGGACCTTCGACCCCAAGAAGCCCTGCCTGGTGCGTTGAGTTCCCTGGCCGAGGACGCCCGACAGAGGCGCCCGGCCCCATCCACCCCCGCGAGGAGACACCGCGATGACCACCCCCTTCACCCGCCGCCAACTCCTGCAAGCCGGCGCCGCCACCGCGGGCGCCGCGCTCGGCGGCCAGGCCCTGGCCCAGGCCTTCGCCTTCAGCCCGGCCCAGCGCTACCCCGACCCGGCCGTGCAGATCCTGGACCCGTCCTTCGCCAAGTACCGCATCTACAGCAGCACGCTGGAGCAGGTGGGCACCGGCATGCGCTGGGCCGAGGGCCCGGTGTACTTTCCGGGCGAGGCCGGCGGCCCGGGCCACGTGCTGGTCAGCGACATCCCGAACAACCGGATCATGAAGTTCGACGAGAAGACCGGGGCCTTCACCGTCTTCAAGAGCCCGTCGAACCACGCCAACGGCAACACCCGCGACCGCCAGGGCCGCCTGATCAGCTGCGAGCACTCGGTCACCCGCCGGGTGGTGCGCACCGAGAAGGACGGCCGCGTGACCGTGCTGGCCGACCGCTTTGAAGGCAAGCGCCTGAACGCGCCCAACGACGTGGTCGTCAAGAGCGACGACAGCGTGTGGTTCACCGACCCGCTGTTCGGCATCAACGGCGAGTGGGAAGGCAGCCGCGCCAAGCCCGAGCAGGCCACCACCAACGTCTACCGCATCGACGCCGACGGCACCCTCAGCGCGGTCCTCACCGACCTGGTCAACCCCAACGGCCTGGCCTTCAGCCCCGACGAGAAGAAGCTCTACGTGGTGGAGTGGAAGGGCACGCCCAACCGCAGCCTCTGGGCCTACGACGTCGGCGCCGATGGCCGCACGCTCAGCAACAAGACCAAGCTGATCGACGCCGCCGACCAGGGCGCGCTGGATGGCTTCCGGGTCGACCGCGACGGCAACCTGTGGTGCGGCTGGGGCAGCAACGGCGCCCTGCAGGCCGAGCCCAGCGACGTGGGCGGCCGCAAGGTCTACCAGCTCAAGGGCGCCTCGGCGGACCTGGACGGCGTGATGGTCTTCAGCCCCGCCGGCAAGCCGCTCGCCCACATCCGCCTGCCCGAGCGCTGCGCCAACCTGTGCTGGGGTGGGCCCAAGAACAACCGCCTGTACATGGCCAGCTGCCACTCGCTCTACGCGATGCACTTCGAGGCGCACGGCGCCACCTGACCCTTCCCCTTTTCACCTGCCTGACCGACCATGAGCACCCTCCTGTCTTCCTTTGATGCCCGCACCGGTGAGGTGCTGGCCGAGCTGCCCGCCACCACCCCCGGCGCGGTGGATGCCGCCTGTGACGCCGCCGCCGCCGCCTTCGCCCAATGGCAGGGCAGCGATGGCGCCGCCCGCGCCCGCCTGCTGCGTGGCCTGGCCGAGGCGCTGGAAGGCGCCCGCGAGGCCCTGGTGCCGCTGGCCGACCGCGAGACCGCGCTGGGCCCGGTGCGCCTGAACGGCGAGCTCGACCGCACCGCCTTCCAGCTGCGCCGCTTCGCGGACATCGCCGAGCGCGGCGAGCCCTTCGCGTTCGTGGACGACCCGGCCGTGGCCGGCGCGCCGCCGGCCGGCCACCCGGCCATGCAGCGCTGGAGCGTGCCGCTGGGCCCGGTGGCCATGTTCAGCGCCAGCAACTTCCCCTTCGCCTTCTCGGTGCTGGGCGGCGACACCGCCTCGGCGCTGGCCGCCGGTTGCCCGGTGGTGGTCAAGGCCCACACCGGCCACCTGCAGCTGTCGCAGGCGGTGTTCGCGCTGGTGCAGCAGGTGCTGGCGGCGCAAGGCCTGCCGGCCGGCCTGGTCGGCCTGGTGCAGGGCGGCGGCCGTGACGTGGGCGTGCGCCTGGTGCGCCACCCGGCGATCGCCGCCGGCGCCTTCACCGGCTCCACCCAGGGCGGTGCGGCGCTGGCCGCCGAGGCCGCCGCGCGGCCGCGCCCGATCCCCTTCTTCGGCGAGTTGGGCTCGGTCAACCCGGTGATCGCGCTGCCGGCCGAGCTGGCGGCGAACGGCGCCGCGCTGGCCACCACGCTGGCGGGCTCGATCGCGCTGGGCTGCGGCCAGTTCTGCACCAACCCCGGCGTGGTGGTGCTGATCGACCATGTGCAGCCGGGCCTGGACGCGCAGGCGGTCAACGACGCCTTCGTGGCCCAGCTGGCCGAGGCCCTGAAGGCCCAGCAGCCCCACGCCATGCTGACCACCGCGATGCGCGGCGCCTTCGAGGCCGGCGTCGAGCACTGGGCCCAGGCCGGCGCCGCGTTCCTGCAGCGCGAGTCGGCCCCCGCCGGCCAGCCGCCGCGCCCGGTGCTGGCCCAGGTCAGCGCACTGGAGTTCGTGGCCAAGGCCGCGCTGCGTGAAGAGGTCTTCGGCCCCAGCAGCCTGGTGGTGCGCGCCGCCAGCCCCGACCAGGCGCTGCAGGTGCTGCAGGCGGTGGGCGGCTCGCTGACCGTCACCGTCTGGGGCGCGCAAGCCGAGGGCGACACCGTGCGCGCCCTGGTGCGCGGCGCCATGGCCATCGCCGGCCGCGTGCTGTTCGCCGGCGTGCCCACCGGCGTGGCGGTGACCGCCGCGCAGCAGCACGGCGGCCCCTGGCCCAGCAGCACCCGGCCCGAGAGCACCTCGGTGGGTGACGCGGCGTTGGGCCGCTTCCTGCGGCCGGTGTGCCTGCAGGACGCCCCGGCCTGGCTGACCGAGCGCCAGGGCCGCCCGCTCTGAGCCCCGCCAGGGCCGCCCCGGCGACGGGCGCGGCCCTGTTCAGATCCGCATCAGCACCCTGCCCGAAGGAGACCCGATGACCCTTGCCCGCCGCACCCTGCTGGCCCTGGCCGCCACCGCCGCGCTGCCGCTGTCCGCCCAGGCCCAGGCCGCCGCCTGGCCGACCAAGCCGATCCGCATCGTCGTGCCCTACTCGCCCGGCGGCTCGTCGGACATCATCGCCCGCGCCATCGCCACGCCGCTGCAGCAGGCGCTGGGCCAGACGGTGATCGTCGAGAACAAGGCCGGCGCCAACGGCAACACCGGCACCGACGCGGTGGCCAAGTCCAACGACGGCCACACCCTGCTGCTGTGCGACCTGGGCGCGCTGGCGATCAGCACCTCGCTCTACAAGCAGCTGCCCTTTGACGCCACGCGCGACCTCAAGCCGGTGACCATGCTGGCCTACTCGCCGCACCTGCTGGTGGTGCACCCCTCGGTGCCGGCCAACAACCTGGCCGAGCTGGTGGCGCTGTCCAAGAAGCAGCCGCTGAACGTGGCGGTCACCGCCATCGGCAGCGCGCCGCACCTGGCGGCGATCGCGGTCGAGAAGGCCACCGGCGCGCAGTGGGCCTACATCCCCTACAAGGGCGGCTCGCAGGCGCTGCAGGACACCATCGCCGGCCAGACCCAGATGGTGATGAACGGCATGCTGGCCACCCTGCCGCACGTGCAGTCGGGCAAGCTCAAGGTGCTGGGCGTGTCCAAGGCCACCCGCGTGGCCCTGCTGCCGAACGTGCCCACCATCGCCGAGCAGGGCCTCAAGGGCTTCGAGTCCGGCACCTGGCAGGGCGTGATGGTGCCGGCCGCCATGCCGGCGGCGGCGGTGCAGAAGCTGCACGCCGAGCTGACCCGCATCATCCGATCGCCCGAGGTGCGCGAGCGCCTGGTGGCGCAGGGCGCCGAGGTCCACACGATGGGTTCGGCCGACACCGCCGCCTTCTTCGAGAAGGAGCGCAAGCATTGGGCGCAGGTGGTGGCCCAGGGCGGCGTGAAGGCCGACTGATGGCCGAGCGCCCCGAGGTCCTGCAAGGCGGCCGGCTGCTGCCCGCGCTCGAGGCCGCGCTGGCCGAGCGCTACGCCCTGACCCGGCTGGTGGACCAGCCCGACCCGGCCGCCTTCCTGGCCGAACAGGGCCACCGCTTCAGCGGCTACGTGGCCGGGGCCGCCACCGGCCTGCCGGCGGCCACGCTGGCGGCGCTGCCGAAGCTGCGGGTGGTGTCGCAGTTCGGCGTCGGCCTGGACGCGCTGGACCTGGCGGCGCTGCGCGCCCGGGGCGTGGCCGTGGGCTACACGCCCGACGTGCTCAACGACTGCGTGGCCGACCTGGCCTTCGCGCTGGTGCTCGACACCATGCGCGCCACCCCGGCCGCCGACCGTTTCGTGCGGCGTGGCGACTGGCTGCGCGGCAGTTTTCCGCTGGGCCGGCGGGTCAGCGGCGCGCGGCTGGGCCTGGTGGGGCTGGGTCGCATCGGCCGCACCATCGCCGAGCGCTCCAGCGGCTTTCGCATGGACGTGCGTTACCACAGCCGCCGCCCGGTGGACGGCGTGGCCTGGGCCCACGAGCCCTCGCTGAGCGCGCTGGCGGCCTGGGCCGACGTGCTGGTGGTGATCACCAGCGGCGGCGAGGGCACGCGCCACCTGATCGACGCCGCGGTGTTGGACGCGCTGGGCCCCGAGGGCTTCCTGGTCAACGTGGCGCGCGGCAGCGTGGTCGACGAGGACGCGCTGGTGCGGGCGCTGCAGGACGGCCGCCTCGCCGGTGCGGGCCTGGACGTGTACGCCGACGAGCCGCGGGTGCCCGAGGCCCTGCGGTCGATGGAGCAGGTGGTGCTGTGCCCGCACATCGCCAGCGCCACCCGTGACACCCGCCAGGCCATGGCCGAGCGGGTGCTGGAGAATCTGGCCGCCTTCTACGGCCAGGGACGGGTGCTGCACAGCGCGCTGGATTGAGCGCCCTGACCGGTCCGGGAGGGTGCGCGGGGCCCTGCCAAGGGCAGAGGCCCTGCGCCTCGAAAACCCAAGGAGTTGTCCCGTGTCCCTGTCTTTCGTTCGCCTGGCCGCCGTCGCGGCCGCCACCGCCGCCCTGTCCCTCTCCGCCCAGGCCCTGACCCTGGCCGAGGTCGCCGGCAGCTACAGCCTGACCAGCGTCTCCAGCGAGATGTACCAGCTCGACGGCTTTTGGCGCCTGCGCCAGCGCGTCACGACCGGGGTGGTCAAGCTGGCCGCCGACGGCACCTTCGTCGCCTCGGGCACCGACCACGGCAACATGATCGAGGCCGGCGCCGCCTCGGCCACCTACACCACCGAGGCTTTCAAGGACCGCGGCCACTGGTCGGTGGTGGACGACAACACCCTGCGCATCGACGGCAAGAAGTTCTTCATCAGCGCCGACAACATGGTGATCACCGGCGTCAACGCCAACGCGACCGACCACAGCGGCACGCAGAACACGCTGATCCGCCGCAAGTGATGGGCGGCTGCCGGGCCGGTGGCCCGGCGCCGGCTCAGGCCGAGACGTCGAGCAGCGAGCCCAGCACCGGGTCGTGGCGCGGCAGGCTGGCCAGGCTGGCCTGCAGGCGCTCGAGCATGCGGCGCTGCGAGGCCAGTTCGGCCTCGGCTTCGCGGCTGAGGTATTCGGCGTCGCGCACCGAGGGCGTCGGCGTCGGCGGCATGCGGGTGGCGGCGGGCACGGCGGCCTCGGGGGCGCGCTGGGGCGTCAAGGTCTCCTGGCGCGCCTGGGTCAGCGCGGCACTCATCGAGGCCAGGGAGTTGAGCGGAGACAGCGACATGCCCGATCTGTCGACCGACCGCAGCGAAAGTTGAGGGGCTTTTCGCCCTCAATTTGAAAAAACTTGTAACCGACTCTGGCGATACATCAAGTGAGCGATCGCCCACTGTCATCAAGAGTCCTGGGCCACAAGGTCTTCAGGATCCACCCGGACCGCACCAGGGATCCAGGGCCCCGGGCCATCCGGTGGCACCGGTGCAAGGGTCGGCCCCGGATGCGGGTCGACCACGCGCCGCCCCGCGTCCGGGACGGTGCGGCAATGCCGGCGCCGGTGGCGACCCGGTGAGGGGACCGCCCGGCGCCGGGCCGGCGATCAGACCGCCTTGTGCGCCTTCTTGGCCTTCTTCGCCTTCTTGGCCTTGCCCCCCTTGTGGGCGGCGTGGGCCGAGGCCTTGGCCTTCTTGGCCTTGGCCGTCTTGTGGGCCGCGTCCTTCTTGGCCTTCTTGGCCTTTTTCGGCTGGGCGACCGGCTGCGCCGCGGGCTGCATGGCCGGGGCCACCGGGGCCTGCACGACCGGGGCGGCCGCCGGGGCCACCGCCTGCTGGGCGTGCGTCGGGGTCAGGGCCATCGACAGGGCGACGGCGGCCAGGGACGACAGGAGGGAGAGGGTACGCATGGGCTTCTTTCGGGAAGTGAGCGGCGGCCCTCGATCCGGCGGGGCGCCTGCCGGACCATTATGGGAACGGCTGAGGCCGATGGCCCCATGCGACAGGGGGACTTGTGCCTCGCTGACAACATTCACGGCGCCAGCGCCCCCTGGCAAGGTGCTGCCCACCCACACCCACCCCTTCGCGGTCGAGGCCTGGGTGGTGGCGGGCCAGCGCTTCACGCTGGGGGCAGGCGTGCCGCACGACGAACGCTACGGCCCGCAGGGCGCGACCGACTGGATGGCGCGCCGGCAGCCGCCGGCCTGAGAACGGTCCGGGGCCGGCCTCAGGCCAGCCGCACGTCCACGTGGTACAGGCCCCAGGGGCAGCGCTGGAAGCGCTCGGCCAGGGGCTTGTCCTTGAGCGCGGCCACGCGGTCGGCGTCCACCACCGCCCAGACCGGGCCGAAGCCGCCCAGCGCCATGGTCTGGCCGTCGATGCGGGTGGCCAGGATCATGCGCTGCTCGCGCACCTCGGCCAGGCTGATCTCGACCCGGTAGCCGTCCACCGCGTACAGCGTCAGCTGCACGCCGGGCTGGCCGGGGGCGATGCCGACCGAGGCCAGCACCATCTCCAGGGTCGGGCCGACCAGGGTGTGGGGCTTGCCGTCGTACTCCAGCGTGGGCTGGATGGTCTCGGTGGGCAGGTTGGCCAGGGCCGCGGCGTCAAAGCCGAAGGCCTGCTCGAAGGCCAGGCCGTGCTTGTGGGCCATCTGGTCGACCACCGGGTCCAGCGCGCCGCGGTTGTGGCGCTTGATGGCGCCGCTGACGGTCAGCAGCACCGGCGAGCGCAGCGGCGGCGGGGCGGGCGCGCGGGCCGGGGCCGGTGCGGGAGCACGGCCCCGCACCGGGGCGCGGGCCGGCGCCTTGGGCGCGGCCTTGGGCGCCGGGCGGGCCTGGGCCTTGACGACCGGCTTGGCGCGGGCCGGCAGCGACGCCACGGCGGCGGCGGCACCCAGCAGAAAGGCACGCTTGAGCAGGTTCATCGGGGGTCCTCCGGGGTCAGGCACTGGCGGCAAGGGGGCGGATCTTAAACGCCCCGGCACGCCTCGGCTTACCATGTCGGCTCCCGTTTCAACCTGTGACCGCGGCCTGGCCGCCCCACCCCAGATGGCCCTCTACGAACTCGACGGCACCGCCCCCACCCTGGCCGAGGGCTGCTGGGTCGCCGACTCGGCCGAAGTGGTCGGCCATGTCCACCTGGACGCCGACGCCAGCGTGTGGTTCGGCGCGGTGGTCCGTGGCGACCAGCCCGAGCCGATCACCATCGGCGCGCGCAGCAACATCCAGGACGGCAGCGTGCTGCACGCCGACGCTGGCGTGCCGCTGCACATCGGCGCCGACGTCACCGTCGGCCACAACGTCATCCTGCACGGCTGCACCGTGGGCGACGGCAGCCTGATCGGCATGGGCGCGGTGGTGCTCAACGGCGCGGTGATCGGCAAGGGCTGCCTGATCGGCGCCGGTGCGCTGGTCACCGAGGGCCAGCAGATCCCCGACGGCTCGCTGGTGGTGGGCGCCCCCGCGGTGGTCAAGCGCCAGCTCAGCCCCGAGCAGCAGGCCCGCCTGGCCCTGAGCGCCACGCACTACGTGCACAACGCCCGCCGCTACGCCAAGGGCCTGCGCCGCATCGGCTGATCGCGGCCCCGGCGGGCGCCCCGGGCGCCGGGCGTGGACAATCCGGGCCCTGCCCGCCATGACCGACGCCCCCGCCCCCGCCACCCCTTCCGGCCCGCCGCTGCGCGTGGCCGACCTGCGCCAACGCCTGCGCGCCCTGGGCGCCGGCCCGCTGCACGAGCAGCGCGTGCTGCGCGAGTGGACCCACGCGCTGGCGCCGGACAGCCACCGCCGCAAGAACGACGATTTCCTGCCACTGGCGCTGCGCCAGGCGCTGCCTGGCCTGCGCGCCGAGCTGGCCGGCCTGGCCACGCTGCGCTCGCGCCACCCCGGCGAGGACGGCTCCGAGCGCCTGCTGGTGGGCCTGCACGATGGCCAGGCGGCCGAGGCCGTGCTGCTGCCGCGCGACGGGGTGTGCGTGTCCAGCCAGATCGGCTGCGCCGTGGGCTGCGCCTTCTGCATGACCGGCACCGGCGGTCTGGTGCGCCAGATCGGCAGCGCCGAGATCGTGGCCCAGGTGGTGCTGGCGCGCCAGCAGCGGCCGGTCAAGAAGGTGGTGTTCATGGGCATGGGCGAGCCGGCCCACAACCTGGAGCATGTGCTCGAGGCGATCGAGCTGCTGGGCACGGTGGGCCAGATCGCCCACAAGAACCTGGTCTTCTCCACCGTGGGCGACGAGCGCGCCTTCGAGGCCCTGCCCCAGGGCCGGGTCAAGCCGGCGCTGGCGCTGTCGCTGCACACCACCAAGGCCGAGCTGCGCGAGCGCCTGTTGCCGCGCGCCCCGCGCCTGAGCCCCGAGGCCCTGATCGAGCGCGCCGAGGCCTACGGCCGCGCCACCGGCTACCCGGTGCAGGTGCAGTGGACCCTGTTGCAAGGGGTGAACGACGGCGACGACGAGCTCGACGGCCTCGTGCGCCTGATGCACGGCAAGTTCATGGTGCTGAACATGATCCCGTACAACACCGTGCCCGAGCTGCCCTTCGAGCGCCCGAGCTGGGAGGCCGCGGCCGAGATCGCCCGCCGCCTGCACCGCCGCGGCATCCTCACCAAGCTGCGCCACTCGGCCGGTCAGGACGTGGACGGCGGCTGCGGTCAGCTGCGCGCCCGCGCGGCCGACGGGGTGAGCGTGGTGCAGGGACCGGCGCGGCGGCGAGCGGGCCCCCTGACCTCGGGGGCCTGAGGCCCCCGCCAGGGGAAGCCCTCAGGCCGGCAGCATCGGCTGCGCGACCATCTCCAGGCCCTGGGCCAGGGCGTAGCGCTCGGCGGCGCCGGCGGAGCGGAAGGTGGGGGTGAAGCGGAAGACCCGGTCGTGGGAAGACGAGCCGGAGCCGCTGCGGATGGACAGGGTGGCGGTGTAGCGGCCGCCGTCGGTGCGGCGGGTGACGGGGGCCAGCAGGTAGCGGCCCACTTGTCGCGGTGCGTTCATTTGAAGGATTTCCATGCGGATGCAGCCGCGCCCGGCGCACTGCGCACCGGACGGGCCAAGGCATGCGCCAAGGGGGCGGCCGCGACACATGCGCGGCGCCGGAGAAGGCGCAAGAGGTCAGGTCAGGACCCGGTGTCACGGCGCGCCGCAGTGAGCGCGTTCCGGGGTCAATGAGCCAAGGGTGGCTTGCCTGTGAGGCGGGCTGCCGCCAGGGAGCGGTCGGGGCAGCGGGGGCGGTGCGGGAGGATGCGCAACGACGCCCTGTGTGGCGATGCGGAGGTCAGCCAGACCGCATCGCCCAGGCCGTCAGTGTACCAGAGCGGGTATCCGACGGTGGGCCGACCGGTGCGCCACCCTGGGTGGCGACCGGCGGGCGAGGTCCGGCTCAGCCGGCCTCGGGGGTGTCCTTGGGGGCTTCGCCAGGGGTGGCCGGAGCGGTCTTCTTCTGGGCCTTTTCCTCGCGCTTCTGCTTCTTGGCCAGCTCCCGCTGGCGCTTCTCGAACTGGTAATTGGGCTTGGTGGCCATGGCGCGCCTGCAAGGTGGTGGAAGATCCGGTCACCATAACCCAAATCAGGGCGGTATCCGGCAGGGGCAGGCGTTCTCAACCCCGATGACGCCTCCGAAGCGCCCCATCACCGTCGCCTGGGCGCCGCAGGACCCCTTCGTCGCCCGCGAGGCGGGACGGCCCGGCCGCCAGGTGGTCGGCCCGGCACGCCGCGGGCGTGCGACGGCACTGAGCCGCGTCAGCCCAGCCGGGCCACGGTCGAGCGCAGCAGGGCGCGCGAATACCAGCGGTGCAGGGCCAGCATCGGCGCGGCCACGCCGCGGCGGCTGCGGCCGGAAGGCTCGGTGACGGGCATCAGCGCCGAGCCGAACAGCAGCCGGGTGCCGCCGGTGGGCGCGGGCTCGACCATCCACCAGGTGTGGATGCGGTCGCCCTCGACCACCATCATCAGCTGGTCGCGCACCCGGGCCTCGACCCGCCAGACCGCGAAGCCGTGCGCGCTGCCCATGGCCAGCGCCTGCACGTCGGCGGCGCGGGTGGGCCGGCCGAACAGGCCCAGCAGGCGCCGCTCCAGGCGGAACAGGCGGCTGTGGCAGAAGGCCAGCAGGTAATCGGTCAGGTCCAGCCGGCGCGGCAACTCGACCGCGAAGCAGTCGGTCAGGGCGCCGTGCTCCTGGTAGGCGCGCAGCAGTGCGGCCGGCGGCAGCGGCGGCTCGAAGACCTCGCCGGTGGCGGGGATGGCGGGGCGGGTGTCCAGGGGCGAGTTCATCCGGCCACCTTGGGCACCCAGACCGCGGCCAGCAGGGGCACGCTCAGCACCGCCAGCGCGGTGGACATCAGCACGATCCAGGCGATGCGGCCGCTGTCGGCCTCGTAGCGCTCGGCCAGCATGGTGACGTTGCTGGCCGAGGGCAGCGTGGCCGCCAGCACCAGCACCCCCAGGGTGGCCGGGTCCAGCGGCAGGCCCAGCGCGGCCACGCCCAGGCTCACGCCCCAGACGGCCAGCGGGTGCAGGCCCAGCTTCATGGCCACGATCCAGCCCTCGTCGGCGGCGCCATGGGGCGCGGCCGGCGCGGCGGCCGAGCGGGCCAGCACGCCGCCCAGGGTGAACAGCGCGACCGGGCTGGCGGCGTCGGCCAGCAGGCCCACCAGGCGCTGCAGCGGCGCCGGCAGCGTGAACTCGGCGGCCGAGGCCGCCACGCCCAGCACGATGGCCCAGGGCAGCGGGTTGGTGACCATGCCCTTGAACATGCGGCCCACCGCCTCGCCGGCATGGCCGGCGCCGATGCGCGACAGCGCGATGCACACCGAGGTGGTGACCACCATGTCCACCGCCACGGTGACGATGACCGGGCCCGCGGCCTGCGCGCCCAGCAGCGCCACCAGCACCGGCACGCCGACGAAGCCTGAGTTGGGAAAGGCCGCCACCAGGGCGCCGAAGGAGGCGTCGTTCCAACCCACCGCGCCCCGGCGGGTGGTGAGCAGGGCCAGGGTGACGATCAGCGCCGCCGCCCCGCCCCAGGTCAGGGCCACCGCCGGGTCCAGCAGGCGCTGGATCGGCGTGCCGGCGCCGAAGCGGTAGAGCATGGCCGGCAGCGCCGCCCACAGCACGAAGGTGTTCATGCCGGGGATGGCCGTCATCGGCATCCAGCCCCGGCGCCAACCCACCCAGCCCAGACCGACCAGGGCGAAGAAGGGCGTGGTGACGCCCAGGACCTGCAGCACCCCGTTCATGGGAGCCCCTCGCCCGGCGAATACGCCGGTCGATCCCCCAAGGGGATCCGGGCCGGCTTGGGAGCGGCCCGGTGGAATGGGAGCCCCTCGCCCGGCGAGTACGCCGGTCGATCCCCCAAGGGGATCCGGGCCGGCTTGGGAGCGGCCCGGCGCTCGGCCCGGGGGGGGGCTTCGTTCGACGGGGTGCGCGGCCGGGCCTGGGCGGGCGCGTGGGGGGTCAGCGCGGCCACAGCGCCCAGCTCCTGAGCGATTGCTTCATGCGGCCGGCCTGGGCCTCGGCGTCGTCGCCCCAGCCCCAGAAGAAGTCGGCGCGGACCGCGCCGACGATGGCGCTGCCGGTGTCCTGGGCCACCACCAGGCGCTGCAGCGGCCGGGTGGACAGGGGCTCGGTGCTGTCGATCCACAGCGGGGTGCCGTAGGGCACGCTCTGCGGGTCGACCGCCACCGAGCGCGCGGGGGTCAGCGGCACGCCTTGCGCGCCCTTGGGGCCCAGCGAGGGGTCGGGCAGCGGCTCTTCGCGGAAGAAGACGTAGCGCGGGTTCTGCCACAGCATTTCCTGCACCCGCTTGGGGTTGCGGCGGGCCCAGTCCTTGATGCCGGGCCAGCTGGCCTCGGAGGGCTTGAGCTCGCCCTGGTCGATCAGCCAGCGGCCGACCGAGCGGTAGGGCAGGTCGTTGTGGCCGGCGAAGGCCACGCGCACCAGGCGCTCGCGGCCATCGGGCTCGGTCAGGCGCAGCCGGCCCGAACCCTGGATCTGCAGCACCAGGGCGTCCAGCGGGTCCTCGAGCCAGGCGATCTCGCGGCCCTTGAGGGCGATGGCGGCCGGGCCCGGGGTCTCGATCTGCTGGCGGCTGTACCAGGGCTTGCGCTGGGCCAGGTCGGCGGGCACCTGGTGCAGCGGCACGCGGCGGCTGGCGGTGGGCTGGCGGCTGGCGGCCACCAGGGGCTCGTAGTAGCCGGTGAGCAGCCCCTCGGTGGCACCATCCAGGGCCTCGAGGCGGAAGACCTGCAGCCGCTCTTCCAGCCAGCGGCGCAGCGCGGCGTCGTCGGTCGGGCGCAGGGTGGCGAGCTGGGCGCAGAAGGCGCGCCAGGGCTCGGTGGGCACGCTGCAGGACTGGCGCAGCGCGGGCAGGGCCTCGGTCAGGCGGTCGGCTCCCCAGCCGGGCAGCTCGCCCCAGCCGGCGGGCATCCACCGGGCCCGGGCCCGGGCGATCGCGCCGGGCGGCAGCGGGCCGGGCTCGGTGCTCAGGCGCGGCTCGGGGGGACGGCGCTCCTCGGGGGCGGCCGGCTCGGGCGCCTTGGGCGCCTGCGCACAGGCGGCCAGCAGGGCCACCAGGGCCAGGGACAGCAGGCGGCCCCGCGAACGGGGCGTGGACAGGGACGGGAACGACGAAGGCATGCAGCCGCGATGGTAGGTCAGGCGCGGGGGCCTTCGGCCGGCGGCCAGAAGAAGCTCAGCGGGTCCCGCGTGAAGCGCGACCGGATCGCGCGGTTGATGCGTCCGCGCTCGCGCACCCGCAGCGCCCGCGAGGCCAGCGCCACCCGGAACGCCAGGGTGAAGCTCACGCCCAGGTTGAGCGCGCCGATCAGCGGGATCGCGGCCAGGCAGCGCCAGAAGGCGGGGTCGCGCAGCAGCTCGGGGCCCAGGGCGCCCAGCGCGGCGGCCAGCTGGCCCATCGCCAGGGTGACGTGGCGCACCTCCAGCGGCAGGCCGAAGAAGCTGCCCAGCGCCGGCACCAGGCCCAGCAGCAGGCCCAGCGAGGTGTTGGCGGCCAGGCCGGAGATGTTCTGGCGCCACCAGCGCGACCAGCGCTGCGCCCGCTCGGGGCCGAGCAGGGCGCGGCTGCGCGGGTTCCAGGCGATGGCGCTGTCCAGGCGGTGGAAGACGAACCAGTTCTCGACCCAGCCGGCGATCAGGCTGCTGGCGAACAGCAGCACGCCGGTGAAGGCGGCGAACAGCGCGGTCGGGCCCAGCACGTCCAGCGAGTGCAGCACGTAATGGGCATCGTGCTCGCCCACCAGCGGCGCGCCGCGCCACCACCAGGCCAGCCCTTGGGCCGCCAGCACCACCGGCACCACCAGGGCCAGGTTGCCGACGATGCCGGCCATCTGCGAGCGCAGCAGGTGCGCCACCTCGTCGACGAAGCCCTCGACCGCGGCGTCGTCACGGCCGGTGCCCTCGAGCCGCGCCGCCAGGCTGGGCGCGGTCATCGCCGGCTGCTTGGTGGCCACGGTCCAGTGCAGCAGCTGCACCAGCACGAAGCTCAGCGCGTAGTTCAGGCCCGCGGCCAGGCCGGCCCAGAACACCGGCAGCGCCAGCGCCCCCAGGGCGAACTTGGCCAGCGTGGTGCCGCCGATGACCGCGCCGCCGCCGGCGGCGTGGCGCAGCATCTGCAGCCAGCCGGCGCGGTCGCGGGTGATGTAGTGCTCGCCGGTCTCGGCGCTGCGCTCGGTGACCTTGCGGGCCAGCAGCGCGTAGTGGCGGGCGAACAGGCGGCGCAGGCCGCGGCGCTCGGCGGCGGCCTCGGCCAGGCGGGCCCACAGGCGGCGCCACTCGGGCGCCGGGTCGGGCGCCACCAGCAGGGCCAGCAGGTCGTCGATGCGCTCGCCGCGGCCCATCAGCTGGTCGACCTGGAACACCAGGTCCACCGAGATGCCATGCTCGTCCAGGTGCTGGCGCACGCTGGCGGCGGCGGCGTGGCAGGCCTGCAGCAGCGCGCGCAGGTACTGCACCTGCTGCAGGCGGTCGGCCGGGTCGCCGCCGTCGCGCTGGTGGGCGTGCAGGGCCTCGGCCACGCGGGAGAGTTCGTGGAAGGGCCGCTGCGCCAGCGCCGAGCGGTCGATGCGCTGGCGCATCGCGCCGGCCAGGCCGGCGGCGCGCATCTGGCTGGACAGCAGCTGGATGGCCTCGATCAGCAGGGCCTCGGGCACCTGCTGCGGGGTGTCGGTGCACAGGGCCAGCAGGCCGCGCACGGTGGCATCGTCCAGGGCCTCGATCCAGGCCTGGTCGCCGTCGGCGAAGACCAGCTGGAACAGCTCGCCCAGGTCGCCGGTCTGGGGCGTGCCCGGCAGCAGCATCAGGCGCAGGCGCTCGGCGAACTCGCTGACGAAGCCCTGGCGCGGCGCGAAGCCGAAGTCGGCCAGCAGGCCCGCCGCGTCCAGCGGCGCCAAGGTGGCGCGCAGCAGGCCGCCGACCCGCTCGCGGGCGGCGGGGTCGGCCTGCAATGCCGCCAGCAGGTGCTGCAGGCGGCGCACCGGCCAGGGGGTGGCGCGGGCCGGGTCGGCCTCATCGACCGGCGGGCCGTCGGCGCGCACCCAGGCCAGCAGGCGCACCAGCCACAGGTGGCGCTCGACGGCCGGGGCCGCCAGGTCGGCCTGGGCCAGCAGCGCGGCCAGGCGGTCGGGGATCGGTGCCGCCGTCAATGCAGCGCGCTGGCCTGGGCCAGCTCGAAGGGCTCGATCGGGGTCTCGAACGGGTGCGCGTCCTCGGTCATGCAGAAGAAGGTGCCCCGCATGCGGCCGCGCGGCGTGGCCAGGCGGGTCCAGCTGGTGTATTCGAAGGTCTCGCCCGGCTGCAGCAGCGGCTGGTGGCCGACCACGGCCAGGCCGCGCACCTCTTCGGTGTGGCCGGTGGCGTCGGTGATGACCCAGTGGCGCGCGATCAGCTGGGCGGCGATGTCGCCCGTGTTGCGCACGGTGATGGTGTAGGAAAAGGCCCAGACATGGTCCGCGGCCGACGATTGCTCGGGCAGGTACTGCGTGACGACCGAGCAGGCAAAGCGGGGAGTCGTCATGGCGGCATCCTAGCGCCCCTCCGTAAAATGGCGGTTTCGTCCACGCCCAAAGCCCTTGCACCGGGGATCCGGGCCCCAACGTCGCCGACGCCGCCATGTCCACCTACCGCATCGCCCCCAGCATCCTCTCCGCCGATTTCGCCCGCCTGGGCGAGGAGGTGCGCAACGTGCTGGCCGCCGGCGCCGACTGGATCCACTTCGACGTGATGGACAACCATTACGTGCCCAACCTGACCTTCGGCCCGATGGTCTGCCAGGCCCTGAAGAAGCACGCGGTCAAGCCCGACGGCACCCCGGCCCCGATCGACGTGCACCTGATGGTGCAGCCGGTGGACGCGCTGGCGCTGGAGTTCGCCAAGGCCGGCGCCGACATCATCACCTTCCACCCCGACGCCTCCACCCACGTCGACCGCACCCTGCAGCTGATCCAGGGCGCGGGCTGCCAGGCCGGCCTGGTGTTCAACCCGGCCATGCCGATCGACGTGCTGGAGTGGACGATCGACAAGGTCGACGTGGTGCTGCTGATGAGCGTGAACCCCGGCTTCGGCGGCCAGAGCTTCATCGAGAGCACGCTGCGCAAGGCCGAGCAGGTGCGCAAGCTGATCGACGCCTCGGGCCGCGACATCCGCCTGGAGATCGACGGCGGCGTCAAGGGCGACAACATCCGCCGCATCGCCGACGCCGGTGCCGACACCTTCGTGGCCGGCAGCGCCATCTTCGGCAAGCCCGACTACAAGGCCGTGATCGACCAGATGCGCGCCGAGCTGGCCCGCTGATCCGCCCCGCCGTGAGCGACTTCCCGCTCGACGCCCTGCCGGGCCACTACATCCGGCGGCTGCAGCAGATCGCGGTGGCGCTGTTCCTGGAGGAGACCGCCGAGTTCGGCATCACCCCGGTGCAGTTCGCCGCGCTGCAGGCCGTGGCCACCCAGCCCGGCCTGGACCAGCGCTCGCTGGCGCGCAGCATCGGCTACGACACCTCCACCATCGGCGGCGTGGTCGACCGCCTGGAAAAGCGAGGCCTGCTGCAGCGCCAGGCCTCGCCCACCGACCGCCGGGTGCGCCAGCTGACGCTGACCGCCGAGGGCCGCCGCCTGCTGACCTTGATCGTCGCCCCGATGCAGCGCGCCCAGCACCGCATGCTGGCCCCCCTGCCGCCCGAGGAACGGCCGGCCTTCATGGGCATGCTGATGGCCCTGGTGCAGGGCAACAACGACGTCGCCCGCGCGCCGGGCGAGCTGGGCTGATCAGGCCGGACCGGCGGCCACCGTGGCCGCCAGCAGCAGCTGCGCCCCGAAGTAGGTCGGCCAGCCCCACAGGCGGTTGGCGAAGCCCGGGGCGATGAAGCGGTCGCGCGCCACCGACAGGTCCGACAGCGCGAACAGCAGCGCCCCCGCCAGGGCCAGGCCCGGCCCGCCCGCGGCCACGTGGCCGGTGGCGGCCGCGCACATCGCCAGGATCACCGCCACGTACAGCGCCACCGCCGGGTGCATCGGCCCCTGCAGGTGGGGCGACAGCCAGCGCCACACCGCCGCGCCCACCGCCAGCGCGGGGAGCAGGGCCAGGGCCGCGGCCCGGGCGTCCACCCCCGCGCCCCAGAACGCCGCCGCATAGGCCGCGTGCGACAGCAGGAAGGCGCCCAGGCCGGCGAGGAAGGCGGCCTCGCGGCGCGACAGCAGCAGCACGTCGCCCAGCCAGCCCAGGGCCAAGGCGATCAGCACCGTGCGGCCGTAGGCGGTGGCGTTGGCATCCAGCACCACCGCCAGCGCGACGAAGGCGCTGGCGGCGCCGGTCTTGCACAGCGCCCGGCCCCAGGCCGAGCCGGCCCGGTCGGCCCGCAGCAGGCCCGCCACGCAGGCCAGGCAGGCGGCCATGCAGGCCAGGGCGGAAGGGTTCAGCAGGGGGTGCGGCATGATGGCGGCGCAGTATGCCCACGCCCCCGGAGCGCGCCATGGACACAAACCCGATCGACCTGGACCACCTGCGCCAGTGGCTGCTGCGAGAGGCGGTGCGCGAGGACCGCGCCGACCCGGGCGCCGCGCAGCGCATGGCCGCCACCGTGGACGACGTGCCGCGCGCGCTGGCCGAGGGCGATCCGCTGCCGCCGCTGTGGCACTGGCTGTACTTCCTGGACGCGGCGCCGCGCCCGGCGCTGGGCCGCGACGGCCACCCCGCGCGCGGCGGCTTCCTGCCCCCGGTGCCGCTGCCCAACCGGATGTGGGCCGGCGGCCAGGTCGCCTGGCTGGCGCCGCTGCGCCTGGGCGCGCCGATGACGCGGCGCTCGCGGGTGCGGTCGGTGGACGCCAAGACCGGCCGCAGCGGGCCGCTGGTCTTCGTCACCGTCGAGCACGTGGTGGAGAGCGGGGGCGAGGTGTGTCTGCGCGAGGCACACGACATCGTCTTCAAGGAAGCGGTGCGCGGCCCGGCCCCGGCCGACGAGGCCCGGCCACCGGCCGCCCTGCGCCAGGACTGGCGCCCGGACAGCACCGAGCTGTTCCGCTACTCGGCCCTGACCTTCAACGGCCACCGCATCCACTACGACGCCGACTACTGCCGGGCGGTGGAGGGCTACGACGCTCCGGTGGTGCACGGCCCGCTGATCGCCACCCGCCTGGCGGGCCTGGGCGAGCGGGTGCTGGGCCGGCCGCTGGCGCGCTTCGAGTACCGCGCGCGGCGGCCGGTGACGCTGGGCCAGGGCGTCGGCCTGTGCGCGGCGGCGCCGGGCGCCGACGGCGTGCTGCTGTGGGCCGAGGACGGCGCGGGGGCCACCGCGATGCAGGCGCGCGCCGCCTGAGGCCCGGCGCTCAGCGCGCCGAGTCGGGCAGGCCGAAGACGCGGTCGAAGGCCCAGGTGAAGCCCACCGCGTAGACGAAGAAGAAGGCCAGCAGGCCCAGGTCGGCCACCAGGGCCAGCCACAGCGAGGTCTGCAGCCACCAGGCCATCACCGGCACCATGAACACCACCAGCCCGCCCTCGAAGCCGAGGCCGTGCGCCAGGCGCCGGCGCCACGAGCGGCCCTTGACCGGCTGGCGCGCCTCCCAGCGCTCGAACAAGCCGTTGAAGACATAGTTCCAGGCCAGCGCGATGCTCGACAGCAGCACGCTCAGCGCCAGCGAGGAGCCCAGCGGCGCGTTGAAGAACCAGGCCATCGCCGGGCCCACCGCGGCGATCGCGAAGGCCTCGTAGAGCACCGCCTGCAGCACGCGGCGGGCGGTGGATCCCAGGGCGATCAGCGCCATGCTCAGCGTGCCACCATCAGCCGCAGGCCCAGGCCGATGAAGACCGTGGCGGCCAGGCGGTCCAGCCAGAAGCCCGCGCGCGGGCGGCGCTGCAGCCCCTGCCCGATCGCGCCCGAGGCCGCGCCCAGCAGGCCGAAGAGCACCGCCGCCTGCAGCGTGAACAGCGTGCCCAGCACCGCCATCTGCGCGGCCACCGGGCCCTGCTCGGGGTGGACGAACTGCGGCAGCAGGGACAGGAAGAACAGCACCACCTTGGGGTTGACCGCGTTGGCCAGCAGGCCCTTGGCGAACAGCCGGCCCAGGCCGGCCGGGGCCGTGGCGGCGCCGGGAGCAACGCCGCCGCCGGCATGGCGCCAGGCCTGCACGCCCAGCCACAGCAGGTAGGCCCCGCCGGCCCAGCGCAGGGCGGTGAAGGCGGCGGGCGAGGCCGCGATCAGCGCCCCCAGGCCCAGCGCCGCCAGCGCGGTGTGGCTGAGGCAGCCCAGCGCACAGCCCAGGCCGAAGACCATGCCCGCCAGGCGGCCGCGCGACATGCCCACCGACAGCACCATCAGGTTGTCGGGGCCGGGCGTGGCGGTCAGCACGACCGCGGTCAGCAGGAAGGCCAGCAGGGTGTCGGGGGTGGGCATGACGGGGATGCGATCAGCCGAAGTAGGAGAAGACGAGCAGGCCCAGCGCGGGCACGACCACCAGGTCGTGCTCGGGACCGGTGGTGTAGTGGCTGCCCGGCCGCGCCAGCGCCACCGACACCGCTGCCAGCTCGGGCGGGGCGTCCGGGGTGCAGGGCCATCCGCGCAGCAGGGCCGGCGCACCGGCGCCTTCAGGCGGTGCCGGGGTCTCGCGCCAGGGCGCGTAGGCGTGGTAGGGCCGGCCGTCGCGGCCCTGGCGGGCCCGGGCCAGCCAGTCGGCGGCGCCGGGGCCGCGCAGCGCCTGCAGGGCGGCATCGTCCAGGCGGTAGATCGCCACGCCGCAGCCCTCGCGAAAGCCGGATTGGGTCTGGTGCCACAGCAGGGTGCCCTGGCCCAGCACGGGCGGCAGCGCGTCGCGGTAGGCCTGGCGCTGCAGGGCCTCGAAGGCGGCCCAGGGGCCGCCCAGCACCAGGGCCGCGGCCAGGGCCCAGCGGGTCAGGCGGATCGCGGCGGCGGGCGGGGGGCGGCCATGGCGGGCGGCCAGCGCCCAGACCGGCCGCAGCAGCACGCCGGCCAGCCAGCCGCCCAGCGCGGCCCACAGGAGCAGCACCAGCAAGGCGGCGCCCAGCCAGGCCAGGCCGCTCATGGGCGCGGACTCAGCGCGCCGGGGCCGAGGCCGACGGCGGCACGTAGACGTTCTGGGCCGCGATGCTCTGGGGCACCAGGCGGCAGCGGGCGGTCTCGCCGCCGACGCTCCACTCCAGGCGGCTGCCGCGCAGCTCCAGGCGGGATTTCTGGGGCCCCAGGTAGACGGCCTCGCGGGACTCGCGCACGCGCTGGCCCTTCCACTGCTGCTCGCCACGCTTGACGTGGGCGACGAAAGGGGTCGAGGTCATGGTCATGACCTGGCCGTCCTCGCAGCGGTAGGTGGCCGGGGCGGCGGCGGCGGCCAGCGGCAGCAGGGCCAGCAGGGCGGCGGCGACGCGGGCCATCAGGCGTCGATGCCGTAGCGGGCGCGGTAGGCCGCGACGCGCTCGAGGTTGGCGGCCAGGGCGGTGTCGCCGGTGGTCTGCAGAAAGGCCATCAGGTCGGCCAGGGTGGCGATGGACACCACGCGCAGGCCCAGCTCCTGCTCGACGTACTGCACGCCCGAGCGGCGGTTGGCCGGGTCGTCCTTGGCGCGCTCCTGGCGGTCCATGGTGATGGCCACGCCCACCGGGGTGGCGCCGGCGGCGCGGATCAGGTCGGCGGCCTCGCGCTTGGAGGCGCCGTCGGTGATGACGTCGTCGATGATCAGCACCCGGCCCCGGACCGGTGCGCCCACCAGGGTGCCGCCCTCGCCGTGGTCCTTGGCTTCCTTGCGGTTGTAGGCGTAGGGCACGCTCTTGCCCTCTTTCGCCAGGCCGATGGCCACCGCGGCGGCCAGGGTGATGCCCTTGTAGGCCGGGCCGAACAGCATGTCGAACTCGAGGCCCGAGGCGATCAGGCGGCGGGCGTAGAACTCGCCCAGGCGCATCAGCTTGGCGCCATCGTCGAACAGGCCGGTGTTGAAGAAGTACGGTGACTGGCGACCGGCCTTGGTGGTGAAATCGCCGAAGCGCAGCACCCCAGCCTCCACCGAGAACTTGACGAAATCCTGCGCCAGGGCGTCGGTGGTGGGCGTGTTCGACATGGAAGGAAAGACGGTGGGTTTCAGACTGGTTTCGCTCAACCTGAACGGCATCCGTTCGGCGGCGACAAAGGGCTTCCGCGAGTGGACGCGGCAGCAGGCCCCGGATTGTATGGGGGTGCAGGAGGTCAAGGCCCAGGCCGCCGACGTCGACGGGGTCTTCGACACCGTGGGCGATCTGCGCGGGCACTTCCACTACGCCCAGAAGAAGGGCTACTCCGGCGTCGGCGTCTACAGCCGCCACGAGCCCAGCGACGTGGTCGTCGGCCTGGGCGTGCCCGAGTTCGACGACGAGGGCCGCTGGGTCGAGCTGCGCTTCGACAAGCCCGGCCGCGCCCTGTCCATCATCAGCTGCTACTTCCCCAGCGGCTCCAGCGGCGAAGAGCGCCAGCAGGCCAAGTTCCGCTTCCTGGACGTGATGGCCCCGCACCTGGCGTCGCTGAAGGCGACGCGCGAGTTCATCCTGGTGGGCGACGTCAACATCGCCCACCGCGAGGCCGACCTGAAGAACTGGAAGGGCAACCTGAAGAACTCGGGCTTCCTGCCCGAGGAGCGCGCCTGGATGACCGCACTGCTGGACCCCGCCCGGGGCGGCCTGGTCGATGTCTACCGCCGCCTGCACCCCGACACCACCGACGAGTGCTACACGTGGTGGAGCAACCGCGGCCAGGCCTATGCCAAGAACGTGGGCTGGCGCCTGGACTACCACCTGGCCACTCCGGCCCTGGCCGAGCACGCCCGCACGGCGGCGGTCTACAAGGGCGAGAAGTTCAGCGACCACGCGCCGCTGACGATCGACTACGGCTTCGACCTTTGATCAGGGCAAGAGTGGTGGCCAGGCGCCGTGATTTCAGCGGGCACGGTCAGCGGTAGAAACTCGAGGGTGTCATGCCGAAGTGCCGACGGAACATGGCGGCGAAGGCGCTGGGGCTGGCGTAGCCGCAGTCCAAGGCCACGTCGATGACCTTGTCGCCCATGGCGATGCGGCGCAGCGCATGAAGCAGCCGGGCCTGCTCGCGCCACTGCGCAAAGGTCATCCCCGCCTCCTTCGTGAACAGGCGGTGCAGCGTTCGCTCGGCCACGCCCACCGACCGGGCCCATGCGGCCGCACGGGAGGCATCTGACGGCCGCTCCATCAGCGCTTGGCAGATCGCCTGCAGGCGCGGGTCCTGCGGCATGGGCAGGTGCAAGGGAATCGTGCTGGAAACCCGCAGCTCGTCGATGAGCAGGTCCAGGAGGCGGGCGTCCCGGCCCGCGAGCGCGTGGGAGGGCGAAATCCTGACCGCTTCGACCAGCAGCTCGCGCAGCAGCGGCGAGACGTTGATGACGCAGCTCTGCGTCGGCAGGCTGCCGAGCTGGTCGGCGTCGATGTAGGCGGTGCGCATCAGCACGTCGCCTGACATCGCGACGTTGTGCCGCAGGCCGGCCAGCATCCACAGCGCCCGGTTGGGCGGCACGACCCAGGAGCCTTCGTCCGAGTGCACCACCATGACGCCGTCCGTGGCGTAGAGCAGTTGGCCCTTCGGATGGGAATGCCAGCCGGTCGACGAGCCCGAGGGCCAGGCGTTCTCCATCACCACCACTGGCCGGGTCAGGTTGTCGAACCGCTTGTGCTTCTGTGACGGATCAACCCGCATGGCCGAGACTCTACAGGTCTCGGCTGGATCGCGCGAGACGGACTCATGGCGGGGCCGTAGCCTTCAAGGCATGAACGCCAAGACCGCCACGCTCGGGCAGCCGGCCAACCCGGTGTCCGCCGTCACCACCGATCCACAGACGCACGGCTTCTTGCTGCCGGTCGTGGGCGGTGCCGCGTTCGCGCACCTGCTCAACGACCTGATCCAGGCCATGTTGCCGTCGGTCTTTCCGCTGCTGAAGTCGAACTTCGCCCTCCGCTTTGGCCAGATCGGGATGATCGGCCTGGTCTATCAGGTCACCGCGTCGCTGCTGCAGCCGTGGATCGGGCTGTACACCGACAAGCACCCCAAGCCCTTCCTGCTGCCCTCCGGCATGGTCATGACGCTGATCGGCATCGGCCTGATGGCCAGCGCCAGCAGCTTCGCGATGCTGCTGGTGGCTGCGGCGATCATCGGCGTCGGCTCGGCCACCTTTCACCCCGAGGCCTCGCGGATCGCCCGGCTCGGCTCGGGTGGCAGGTTCGGCACGGCCCAATCGACGTTCCAGGTCGGCGGCAACACGGGCAGTGCCGTCGGGCCGCTGCTGGCGGCCGCCATCGTGGTGCCGTTCGGCCAGGGCGCCATGGCCTGGTTCATGCTGGTCGCGCTGCTGGCCATCTTCGTGCTGTACCGCCTGACCGTCTGGGCGATGCGCCACGGCCTGGCCAAGGCCACCGGCTTGGCCAAGGGGCACCGCGAGGGCCTGAGCCGGGGCCAGGTGGCGCAGGCCGTGGCCGTCATCTGCGTGCTGATGTTCGCGAAGTTCGTCTACATCGCGTCCTTCACCAACTGCTTCACCTTCTACCTGATCGAGCGGTTCAGCCTGGGCGTGCCGCAGAGCCAGATGTTCCTGTTCATGTTCCTGGCGGCCGTCGCCGCCGGCACCTTCGCCGGCGGGCCGGTCGGCGACCGCATCGGCCGCAAGGCGGTGATCTGGATCTCCTTCCTCGGCGTGGCGCCCTTCGCGCTCGCGCTGCCCCACGCCAACCTGTTCTGGACGGCGGTGCTGGCCATCGTCGTCGGTCTGGTCATGTCGTCGGCCTTCGCGGCGCTGGCGGTCTATGCCCAAGAGGCCGTCCCGGGCCGCGTCGGCATGGTGTCGGGCCTGATGTTCGGGCTCATGTTCGGCATCGGCGGCATCACCGCCGCAGGCCTGGGCGAGCTGGCGGACCTGCACGGCATGGTGCGGGTCTATGGCGTCACGTCGTGCCTGCCCTTGCTCGGCCTGGCCACCGCCTTCCTGCCCAGCACCCGCCAACATTCGACGAGGTGAGCCCATGAGCGATGCCCACTCGGATTCAAGCTGGCGTCTCGACACCCAGCTCGCGCACCTGGGCCGGGAGAGCGGCGCCCTGACCCACTCGGTGAACCCACCGCTGGTGCGGGCATCGACGACGGTCTTCGCGACGCTGGCCGAGTTCAAGCAGTCATACCAAGGCGTCGTGTTCGAGAGCCCGCGCTATGGACGTTCAGGCACGTCGACGAACTTCGAGTTGCAGCGCGCCATGGCGCAGATCTGTCGCGCCGAGACATGCATCGCCACGCCCTCCGGGCTCAGTGCCATCTCGGCCGTCGTCGGGGCACACGTCCGGCCTGGCGGCCACATCCTGGTGCAGGACGCGGTCTACGGCCCGACCAAGGCGCTGTGCGACCAGGTCGTCGAGCCGCTGTCGGGCCGGGTCGAGTCCTTCGACAGCCCGGCTGCGCTGAAGGACAAGATCAAACCCGAGACCTCGCTGATCTTCATCGAGGTGCCGTCGTCGTTGACCCTGCGCATGATCGACGCTGCCGCGGTATGTGCCATGGCGAAGGCGCACGGCATTCCCGTCGCCTGCGATTCCACCTGGGGCACGCCGGTCTTCTTCGATGCGCATGCGCTGGGCATCGACCTCTCGATTCACGCGGCCACCAAATACATCAACGGCCACTCGGACGTGATGCTGGGCTTGGTGACCGGGTCCTACCAGGCGCTGGAATCGACCCGGGCCTGGTGCGACCGCGTGGGAACGCACGTGTCGGCCGATGCGTGCTGGCTGGCCCTGCGGGGCCTGCGTACCCTCCACCTGCGGATGCAGAAGCACGCCGCCAGCGCCGTCGAGCTGGCGACCTGGCTGCAAACCCACCCGCAGATCAAGCGGGTGCTCTTCCCCGCGCTTCCCCAGGACCCGGGCCATGCGCTGTGGCGACAGCAGTTCACCGGGGCGCCGGGGCCCTTCACGGTCGAACTGCAGGCGTGCAGCGAAGCCGCTTTCGAGCGCTTCATCAACAGCCTGCGGTGGTTCGGCCTGGGGACCAGCTGGGGCGGCTACGAAAGCCTGGTCATGCCGGCCATCGCCCATCACCTTCGCGCCCTGCCGGTCCAGCCTGACGAGGGCCGGCTGGTGCGGTTCCACATCGGACTGGAAGACCCGCAGGACCTGCGCCACGACCTCAACCAGGCGCTGGCCCTGCTGACAGGTTGAGTGTTCAGGATGTCGGGTGTGTCAGCGGCCGGACCTTCGCCGTGCCGATCGGCGGTGTCTGCCGGTTGACCAGGGCTTCAGTCTCCGAAACCGCCGCGGGGACTCACGCTGAAGCACTGCAGCAAGGCGGTCATGCTTCGGTGCCCAGGCCTTCGCGGGCGGCCAGGTCCTCATGCACCATGGCGAACACGAATGGCGCATCGGCCACGGCCGCGCGCGGCGTGGCGGCGGCCGGCCTGCAGCACGTGCAGGGCCCTGCGCGAGCCCATGCCGAGGAAGGCGATGCGCGCCATCGTCAGCCTCCCGCCTCCCGCCTCCCGCCTCCCGCCTCAGGCCGCCTGGCGGCGGCGGGCCTCGGCCACCAGACCGTCCAGCCAGTCCTGGTGGCCGTTGACCATGGGGTTGGGCTTGGCGCGGGCCAGCTCGGCGGCGGGGGCGCCCTTCTGGGTTTCCTGGGTCAGGATGCGGACGCGGCCGCCGTCCAGGTCCTGCACCAGCCAGGCGTGGTGCACGTCCAGGCGGTCGGCGGCCCCGGGCTCACCGGCCCAACCGTGCCAGGCCACGCGGCCGGGCTGGCCGTCGGCGGGGGCGACGAACTCGTTGCAACGCGCCTCGACCGGGAAGCCGAAGGTCTCGAAGTAGAAGCGGTCGCCGTCGGCCAGCTGCGGGCCACGCCCGTCGTGAAAGTGCGGGTTGGCCGAGTTGGCGTAATAGCCGGGCCACCGCGCGGGCGTGACCAGCAGCGGCCAGATGTCGGCGGCGCTCAGGCCGGAGGCGATGACCTCGTTGGAGCAGAAGTTCTCGGTGAAGCCCGGGACGAAGCCGTCGGGCCAGCGGATGGCGGGTTGTGGCATGGGACAGGGTCTCTGTGAGGTGAACAGTCGGCGGGCCGCCGTGTCTCGGTGCCCGGTGTTCCCATGGTGGAGACCCCGGCGTGATTAATCCAATCACGCTTTGGTATCAAAATCATCAGAATGGCTGATATCAGAACCCTGGACCTGAACCTGCTGAAGGCCTTCGACGCGCTGATGGACGAGCGCAGCGTGACCCGGGCGGCGCAGCGCCTGGCCCTGACCCAGCCGGCCGTCAGCGGCATGCTGGTGCGCCTGCGCGAGGCCTTCGGGGATCCGCTGTTCGTGCGCGCCTCGCGCGGGGTGGTGCCCACCGCCCGCGCCGAGGCCCTGGCGCCGGCGGTGCGCCAACTGCTGCAGGACGTGGCGTCCCTGCTGCAGCCGCCGGGCTTCGATCCCGCCACCGCCACCGGGACCCTGACCGTGGCCGCCACCGACTACGCGCTGCGCGCGGTGGTCCTGCCCTGGATGGCCGCGTTGCGCGCCCAGGCGCCCGGGCTGCGGGTGGCGGTGCAGCCGATCTCGGACACCCGCATCGCCGCCCAGCTGGCCCGCGGCGAGGTGGACCTGGCCCTGACCACCCCGGCCATGGCGCCGCCCGAGCTGCACGCGCGGCCCCTGTTCGACGAGCGCTACGTCTGCGTGGCCCGGGCCGACCACCCGGCGCTGGCCGGCGGGTTCTGTCCGCTGGAGCGCTTCTGCGCCGAGGACCACGCGCTGGTCTCGTACGGCGGCGATCCCTTCGAGGGCGCCACCGACCGCGCCCTGGCCGCGCTGGGCCGCCGCCGCCGCGTGGTGGCCTCAGTGGGCAGCTTCCTGATGCTGCCCGAGCTGCTGCGCCGCACCGACCTGATCGCGGTCGCCCCCGAGCGCCTGGTGGCGGCCGAGGCCGGCCTGGCCACCTGCGAGCCGCCGCTGGCGGTGCCGGGCTTCACCAAGGTCGCGGTCTGGCACGAGCGCCACCACCGCGACGCCGGCCAGCGCTGGGCGCGCGAGCGGCTGTTCGGCGTGTGCCAGCCGGGCTGAGGGCGGCCGGGTATTCTGTCGCCCGACCCCGGTCCGCCCTGTCCCCGTGAACACGCCCGCCCACCCCCAGCCCCCCGACGCCCCCGCCGAGCTGCGCCACTACCGCGGCGACCACGGCGCGCACGCGCACGCCCATGCCCAGCTGCTGTTCGGGCTGGACGGGCAGCTGGAGGTCGAGGTGGAGGGGCGGCTGGCGCGGGTGGATGGGCAGACCGGGCTGGTGGTGCCGGCCGGGGCGCGCCACGCCTCGCTGGCGCGGCGGGGCGCGCGGGTGTGGGTGCTGGACACGCCCGAGGCGGCGGGGCTGGAGCGTTGGCGGGTGTTCCGGCTGCCGGCGCCGGGGCTGGCGACCACCGACGCGGCCGACCTGCTGGCGCTGGCCGGCGCGGCGCCCCGGGCGCAGCCGCGGCGCCCCCTGGACGCCGACGCGCTGACCGCCCTGGTGCGCGGGCGCCTGCACGAGGACTGGCCGGTGGCGCGGCTGGCGGCGGCCTGCGCGCTGTCGGCGCCGCAGTTCAGCCACCGCTGGCGGGCGCTGACCGGGCAGAGCCCGCAGGCCTGGCTGCGCGGGCTGCGCCTGGACCGGGCCAGCCGGCTGCTGGCCGCCGGCCTGGGGGCCGACGCGGTGGCGGCCCGGGTGGGCTACGCCAACGCCAGCGCGCTGCTGTTCGCGCTGCGGCGCGAGCGCGGCACGGGCGCCCGGGCGCTGCGGCGCGGCTGAGGCCGCAGGACCATCGTCGCTCGACATCCCGGCGACCCGCCGCGGGCGAGGATCGGGGCATGAACGCTTCTCAAGAGAAACACCCGCTGCGCGGGGTGGCCATGGTGCTGGCCGCGGCGGTGCTGTGGGGCACCACCGGCACCGCCCAGGGCCTGTGGCCGCTGTCGCTGCCGGCCGACTGGGTCGGCGCGCTGCGCCTGGCGGTGGCGGCGCTGGCCTTCTGGGCGCTGCAGGCGGTCCGGCCCGGGCCCACGCCCTGGCGCGCCCTGCCCTGGCGCGGCATGGCGGCGGCGGGCGCCTGCATGGTGGTCTACAACCTGTCCTTCTTCGCCGGGGTGCGCGCCTGCGGCGTGGCGGTGGGCACCGCGGTGGCCATCGGCAGCGGCCCACTGTGGGCCGGCGCGCTGCAGGCCCTGCTGCACGGCCAGCGGCCGGCCCCGGCCTGGTGGGCGGGGACCGCGGTGTCGGTGAGCGGGGTGGTGGCCATGGCCTGGGGCGGCGGCCTGCTGGCCGCCGGCTCGGCGGTGGGCATCGGCCTGTGCCTGCTGACCGGCCTGTCCTACGCGGTGTTCGCGCTGGTCAACCAGGGCCTGGTGCAGCGGGCCGACCCGGCGCGGGTGACCACCGGCGTGTTCACGCTGGCGGCGCTGGGCGCGGTGCCGGCCGCGCTGGCCTGGTCGGGCCTGCCTCGGCTGTCGGCCACCGAGGCCGGCGTGGTGCTGTGGCTGGGGGTGGCGAGCACCGCACTGGCCTACTGGCTGTTCGGCCATGCGCTGCGGCATGTGTCGGCGGCCACCGGCGTGGTGCTGGCGCTGGCCGAGCCGGTGACGGCCTTCGTGCTGGCGGTGGCGGTGCTGGGCGAGCGCCCCGGCCTGGCCGGGGTGGCGGGGCTGGCGGCCGTGCTGGCCGGCCTGGCCCTGGTGGTGCGCGCCGAGCGCGCACCGGGCTGACGCGGCGGCGGGCCGGTGCGGCCCGTGCGGCGTGCTCAGCGGCCCTGGGGCGGGCCGCGGCGCTCGAGGTGGCGGAAGGTGATGCGGCCCTTGTTCAGGTCGTAGGGCGACAGCTCGAGCGACACGGCGTCACCGGCCAGGATGCGGATGTGGTTCTTGCGGACCTTGCCGGCGGTGTAGGCGACCAGGCTGTGGCCGTTTTCCAGGGTGACGCGGTAGCGCGAGTCCGGCAGGACTTCGTTGACGACGCCACGCATCTCGATCAGTTCTTCCTTGGCCATCGGGCTCTCCTTGCAGACGTGAATGCGAACGGGCCGAGCGGCGACCTGCTCGGGCAGGCGGGCCGATCGGCGGCGGGTACTGGGCCACCGCAGCGGTGGCGCATCGCGTCGGGCACGTCCTGCGGGCAGGCGGGTCGGGACTCGGCGCGCGGGCCGCACGACACGGCGCCCGGCAAGGGCGGCGTCCGCAGCGGGTGCGGGTGCGGGCTGTGAGTGGATGGCGGGTTGCTGGCCTGCCAGGCCCTGCGACAGCCCGGGCCATGCCGGAGCCATGCGGGGGTCAAGCCCGGTATTTTACCGCGTTCGCTCGGTTTGTGTGCAGATCGGGCCTGCGGGGCCCCCGCCCTCCCCGGGCCGCTCAACCCAGCGCGTCGTGCAGCAGGCTGGCCGACAGGGCGGCCATGGTCAGGGCGATCAGACCGTCCAGCACCCGCCAGGCCAGCGGCCGTGCAAACAGCGGGCGCAGCCAGCGGGCGCCGTAGCCCAGGCCGAAGAACCACAGCGCGCTGGCCGCCCCGGCGCCGGCGATGAAGGCGCCCTGGGTGCCGGCGGGCTGGCGCGCGCCCACGCTGCCGGCCAGCAGCACGGTGTCCAGGTAGACATGCGGGTTGAGCAGGGTCAGGGCCAGCACCTGGGCCAGCACCACCCGGCGCGGCTGGGGTGGCGCATCGGTCGCCACCTGCAGTGCGGCCGGGGCCAGTGCCCGGCGCGCGGCGGCCACCGCATAGGCCGCCAGCGCCGCCGCACCGGCCAAGCCGATGGCGCGCAGCAGGACCGGGCGATCGGTGAGCAGCGCGGCGATGCCGCTGACCCCGGCGCCGGTCAGCAGCACGTCCAGCACGGTGCAGGTGGCCACCACCAGGCCGACGTGCTGGCGCAGCAGGCCCTGGCGCAGCACGAAGGCGTTCTGGGCGCCGATGGCCACGATCAGGGTGGCCATGAGGAAGAAGGCGGTGAGGAAGACGGTGCTCGACATGGCGCCAGTGTCGGTGGCGGACGGCCCGGCGTGAAGTGAAGCCTGCTAATCTTGATGAAGCAACGCTTCATTCCACATGCTCGACCCGATCCAGCTCCGCACCCTGGCCACGGTGGTCCGTGAAGGCAGCTTCGAGCGCGCCGCGGCCCTGCTGCACGTCACGCCCTCGGCGGTGTCCCAGCGCATCAAGGCGCTCGAGGAGCGCGCCGGCACGGTGCTGGTGCGCCGCGGCCAGCCCTGCAGCGCCACCGACGCCGGCGCCCGCCTGTGCCGCCACGCCGAGACCCTGGCCCTGCTCGAGCAGCGGCTGCACCAGGAGCTGCCCGGCCTGCCCGACGACGAGCCCGGCGCCCGCCCGGTGCTGCGCCTGGCGGTGAACGCCGACAGCCTGGCGACCTGGTTCGTCGACGCACTGGCCGGACTGGACCCGGGCGACGCGCTGCTGGTCGACCTGTCCACCGCCGACCAGGACCTGACCGCCGACTGGCTGCGCCGCGGCCAGGTGCTGGGCGCGGTCACCGCCCAGGCCGAGCCGGTGCCGGGCTGCCGCTCGCTGCGCCTGGGGGCGCTGCGTTACCGGGCCACGGCCAGCCCGGCCTTCATGGCGCGCTGGTTCCCGCTGGGGGTGGACGCGGCCCATCTGGCGGCGGCGCCCAGCCTGCGCTTCGGCCACGAGGACCAGCTGCAGGCGCGCTGGGTGCGGCGCCTGCTGCGGCGCGACCTGGCCCTGCCGGCGCACCGTCTGCCGTCCACCCATGCCTTCGTCGACGCCACGCTGGCCGGCGTGGGCTGGGGCCTGAACCCCGAGCCCCTGGTGCACGAGCACCTGCGCGCCGGCCGCCTGGTGGAGCTGGTGGCCGATCGCCCGCTGGACGTGGCCCTGCACTGGCAGGTGGCCGAGCTGGAGCTGCCGGTGCTGGAGCGCCTGACCGACGCGGTGCGCCGCGCCGCCGCCCGCGCCCTGCGCTGAGGGCCGCACCGGCCGACACCCGCCCTCACACAGCTTGCCCGATCAGCAATGCGCGCTTGACACGCCGGCGCTGCAATGGAGGCCTTCCCCGGGGATGACCCCCGTCTGACGAAAGGACTCCGGATGCACACCGCACACCGCCTGCTGGCCGCCACCGCCGCCGCCACCCTGCTGCTGGGCAGCGCCGCCACCTGGGCCCAGGACGCCCGCTGCGACGGCCCCGGCCCGCGCCCCACCACGATGGGCCGGGCCCACGGGGGCGGGGCCGGCCTGCTCTCCGAGCAGCACCTGGCCCGCCTGAAGGCCGACCTGAAGCTGAGCGCCGCCCAGGAGCCGGCCTGGACCGCCTTCGCCGCCAAGGCCGGCGAGCAGGCCCGCGCCGCCCAGGCCCAACGCGAGGCCCAGGCCAAGACCGCCCCACCCGCCACCACCCCCGAGCGCATGGCCCAGCACCTGGCGATGCTCAAGCAGCACCAGGCCAGCCTGGAGGTGATGAGCACCGCGATGAAGGGCCTGTACGACGCACTGACGCCGGAGCAGCGCGCCACCCTGGACCGCATGGGCCCGGGCGGCCACCCGGGCCCCGACGAGCGCGACCGCCCCGAAGGCGGCCGCGGCGGCCGCCGCGGCTGAGCCCCCGCCCACCGCGCCCCAGGGCCGGACCGCCACCAGCTGGGTGGTCGTCCGGCCTTTTTTCCGGGTCTTCACGGCGCGTGAGCGCGCCGAACATCGTCGCGAGCCGAAGCGCCTTGGCCGCGGCGATCCTGCCCGGAATCCACAGCATGTCACGCCGGAAGGGGGGGTCTGTCAGCAATTGACAGCCTTCCCGCCAGGCGCCTCGGTAGCCTCGGTTACACCCTGACACCCGTCCGTCCGCAAGACGCCGGCATGCCGTCAGGACCGACTGACCTGACGAGGAACTCCATGCGCCCCACCTCCTTCCTGCGCGCCGGCCTGAGCGTCGCCGCGATCGCCGCGCTGTCGGCCTGCGCGCCGCTGCCCACCCAGAAGCTGGACGACGCGGCCATCGCCGAGCAGACCGCCGCCGACCGCACCGCCGCCCGCCGTGACGTCCCGCCGCTGACCGGCCCGCTGACGCTCGACGAGGCGATCGCCCGGGCGCTGAAATACAACCTGGACCGCCGCGCCAAGCAGATGGAAGAGGTCTTCGCGCTGCGCCAGTTCAACGAGCTGGGCCACGACTCCCTGCCCAAGCTGATGGCCTCGGCCGGCTACACCAGCCGCGACAGCGACCGCGTGGCCCGCAGCACCGACTCGGTGACCGGCCTGCCCTCGCTGGCCAACCCCTCGATCTCCCAGGACCGCAGCCACACGGTGAGCTCGCTGACCCTGAGCTGGAGCCTGCTGGACTACGGCCTGGCCCAGTACAACGCCGAGCAGGCCAGCGACCGCATGCACGCCGCCGCCGAGCGCCGCCGCAAGGCCACCCACCTGCTGGTGCAGGACGTGCGCGTGGCCTGGTGGCGTGCCGCCAGCGCGCAGCGCCTGCGCGGCGAGGTGGCCGCGGCCATGAAGCTGGCCGACGAGGCCCTGGCCGACTCGCGCCAGGCCGCCGCCGAGAAGCTGCGCAACCCGCTGGACAACCTGCGCTACCAGCGCCAACTGACCGAGAACCTGCGCCTGCTGGAGTCGATCGAGCAGGAGCTGGCCACCGCCCGCCACGAGCTGGCCGCGCTGATCAACGTGCCGGTGGTGCAGTCCCTGGCCCTGGACGCCGACGAGCGCCCCGGCACCGCCACGCTGCTGAGCCAGACGCCCGAGGCCCTGGAGCTGCGCGCCCTGACCCAGAACGCCGACCTGCGCGAGCAGATCTACCAGCGCCGCGTCGCCGCCACCGAGGCCCGCAAGGTGGTCGCCCGCGCCTACCCCAACCTGACCCTGAGCCTGGGCGGCACCCACGACAGCGACAGCTACCTGGTCAACCCGAGCTGGGCCGAGGCCGGTCTGCAGCTGGGCATGAACCTGCTGAACCTGCTGGCCCTGCCGGCCCAGCAGCGCACCGCCCAGGCCGCGATCGACCTGGCCGACCAGCGCCGCCTGGCCGCCCACGTGGCGGTGATCGCCCAGGTCCACGTGGCGCGCGAACAGCTCTCCGGCGCCCAGCGCCAGTTCGAGCGCGCCGACTCGCTGTGGCAGCTCGACAGCCGCATCGCCGAGCAGACCGCCAAGCGCGAGGAGGCCAACGCCGGCAGCAAGCTCGACCGGGTCGCCGCCCAGACCACCTCCATCGTCAGCCTGCTGCGCCGCTACCAGGCCATGGCCCAGTGGCACGCCGCCGCCAGCCGCCTGATGGCCACGCTGGGCATGGACCCGATGCCCCAGAGCACCGACGACCTGAGCCTGGACGCGCTGCGCGGCCAGGTGCGCGAGCGCCTGCTCAAGCCCTGAATCCATTGGAGTCCGCGATGAAGTCCCTCGTGCTGCTGGCGGCTGCGGTCGCCGCGAGCCCTGCGCTGCTGGCCCAGTCCGCCGTCCCGACCCGGGTGGCCTCGGTGCAGGTGCCGGCCACCCCGGTGGTGGCCGTGGCGCCGGCGGCGGCCAAGCCCGCCGCGGCCGCGCCGGCCGAACCCGAGCTGCGGGCCCAGCTGGCGCCGCGCCGCTACACCACCCTGGCCGCCGAGATCGGCGCGCGGGTGCAGAGCGTGGCGGTCAGCGACGGCCAGCCGATCCGCGCCGGCCAGACCCTGGTGAGCTTCGACTGCAGCCTGCAGCGGGCCCAGCTCGACCGTGCCAACGCCGCCCTGGGGGCCGCCGAGAAGCAGCTGGCCACCCAGCGCCGCCTGACCGAGCTCAACGCCACCGGGCGCCAGGAGCTGGACCTGGCCGAGGCCGAGGTCGGCAAGACCCGCGCCGAGATGAGCCAGATCCGCGTGCAGCTGGGCAAGTGCAGCGTGGCGGCGCCGTTCTCCGGCCGCGTGGCCGAGCAGAAGGTGCGCGAGCAGCAGTACGTGCAGGCCGGCCAGGCCCTGCTGGAAGTCATCGACGACAGCGTGCTGGAAGTCGAGTTCATCATGCCCTCGCGCTGGCTGGCCGAGGTCAAGGTGGGCAGCGCGGTGCGCATCGCGGTGGACGAGACCGGCAAGGCCTATGCCGCCAAGGTCCAGCGCCTGGGTGCGCGTGTCGACCCCGTGAGCCAGTCGATCAAGGTGGTCGCCACCATCGACGGCCGTCCCGCCGAACTCGTCGCGGGCATGAGCGGACGCGTCGTCGTCCAGCGCTGACCCCACCGACCCATCACCCGAAGAGGTGCCCCCGATGTCCCGAGCCCCCCGCCCCTTCCTGACCCGGCGCACCGCGCCGCGCATCGCCGGCCTCGAGGCCCGCATCATGTTCGACGCCGCGGCGGTGGCCCAGGCCATCGACGCCCACGACGGCGCCACGGACGCCGCGGCGGTGGCCCCCCGGCCGCTGGTGCAGGCGGCCAGCCCGCAGGCCCAGGCCCTGTCCCCGGCCGCGCAGGCGCAGTGGAGCGCCGCGCTGGAGCAGGCCAACCAGCAGCTGCTGGCCCTGGCCCAGGGCGACGGCTTTGCCGCGCTGCTGCGCGAGAGCTTCGGCTCGGGCAGCCAGGACGCTGCGGCCTTCGAGCGCGCGGTGGCCCAGCTGACCCAGGCGGTGCTGTCGGGCGAATTCCGGCTGCAGGTCGAGCTGCGCAGCGGCGCCGAGCTGCAGGGCGCGATGGCCGCCTTCGCCGCCGACGCCCCGGGCGGCGGTGCCCGCATCTACGTCAACGCCGACTGGCTGCGCACCGGCGCCCCGGCCGGTCTGGTGCAGCAGACCCTGGTCGAGGAAATCGGCCACGCCTTCGACCAGCGGCTCAATGGCGCGGTCGACAGCCGGGGCGACGAGGGCGCGCTGTTCGCGGCCCTGGCCAGCGGCCGGACGCCCGACGCGGTGGAGCGCGCCGCGATGGCGGCCGACGCCGACCGCACGACCCTGGTGATCGACGGGCGCGCGGTGCAGGTGGAGCTCGCCGAGCTGTCAGTGCCCTTCTCGATGGGCTTCATCGCCGACCAGGGCACCAACCCCAACCAGGCCGACAACCTGCAGACCTTCGCCACCCTGGGGATCGAGTACGCCTCGTTCTTCCAGGACTCGTCGACCGGCCTGTTCACCGCCCAGGGCAACGACATCCCGGGCGGGGTCCGGCTGCAGTTCACCGACGGCACCGTGGTCACCGTGAGCGGCGCGATCAACTGGCGCCACACCCAGGGCTCGACGCTGTATTCCTTCGGCTTCATCCCGGATCCCACGGCACCCACGATGACCCTGCCCAGCGGCTACGTCATCGACAACCTGAGCAACTACGGCCTGGAGCTGATCGGGGCCAGCTACAGCTACACCGACGGCCAGAGCTTCAGCGGCAACGCGGCCACTTCCGGCCTGCTCGATGCGTTGAACGCCTACCTGGCCACGGTGCGGGCCAACGACCCCAATGGCCCGGTGACGGTCAACACCCTGACCACCTCCGACACCACGCCCACGCTGACCGGCACGGTCACCTTCAACAACGGCAACGAGACCCTGGAGGTCCAGGTCAACGGGGTGACCTACCGCGACGGCGACGGCCGCCTCTCGGTGACAGGCAACAACTGGACCCTGGACATCACCAGCGCGATGTCGGTGGGCACCTACAGCGTCACCGCCACCATCGTCGACCTCAGCACCTACTACACGCTGACCGACAGCACCGCGTCCGAGCTGACCATCACCGCACCGGACACGACCGCACCCGTCGTCACCGCCAGCCAGAGCTTCAACTACCAGGAGAACCGCACGGCCGGCACCGTGGTGGCCACCGTGGCCGCCACCGATGCCGTGGGCGTGACCGGCTTCCGCTTCAGTGCCACCGGCACCAACACCAGCGCGGACGGCTACTACACCATCGCCAGCAACGGCCAGGTCACCATCACCGCGGCCGGCGTGGCCGCCGGCGTGGCGAACAACGACTTCGAGACCGGGGCCAACAGCTTCACCCTGGGCGTGCAGGCCGGCGACGCGGCGGGCAACTGGTCCAGCGCGGTCAACATCAGCCTGAACGTCACCAACGTCAACGAGGCGCCCGTGGTCAACACCTCGGGCGGCTCGGCGACTTTCGTCGAGGGGGTCAACACCACCTCCACCCCGGTGGCGGTGGACCCGGGCCTGACCCTGTCGGACGTGGACAGCGCCACGCTGAGCGGCGCCACGGTGGCCATCACCGGCAACTACCGCAGCGGCGAGGACGTGCTGGCCTTCACCAACGACGGCTCGACGATGGGCAACATCGTGGCCTCGTTCAATGCCGGCACCGGCGTGATGACCCTGACCTCGGCGGGCGGCACGGCCACGCAGGCCCAGTGGCAGGCCGCCCTGCGTTCGGTGACCTACACCGACACCGCCGAGGAGCCCAACACCGCCACGCGGACGGTCCAGTACCAGCTCAGCGACGGCAGCCTGAGCAGCAACCTCGCCACGCGCAGCGTGACGGTGACGGCCGTCAACGACGCCCCCGCGGGCACCGACAAGACGGTGACGACGCCGGAGGACACCGGCTACACCTTCACCGCCGCCGACTTCGGCTTCTCCGACGTGGACGGCGATGCGCTGACCGCGGTCCACATCACCACCGTGCCCGGTGCGGGCGACGGGGTCCTGAGCCTCAACGGCACGGCCGTGCAGGCCGGTGACGTGGTCAGCCTGGCCGACATCACCTCCGGCCTGCTGGTCTACACCCCCGCCCTCAACGCCCACGGCAACGGCCTGGCCAGCTTCACCTTCCAGGTGCAGGACAACGGCGGCACCGCCAACGGCGGCGTCGACCTGGACCCCTCGGCCAACACCATCACGGTGAACGTGACGGCGGTCAATGACGCGCCGGCCGGCACCGACAAGACGGTGACCACCGCGGAGGACACCGGCTACACCTTTGCCGCGTCCGACTTCGGCTTCTCCGACGTGGATGGCAACGCCCTGCTCGGCGTGAAGATCACCACCCTGCCGGCCTCGCTGGACGGGGCCTTGACCCTCAACGGGGTGGCGGTGCAGGCCGGCGATGTGGTCAGCGTGGCCGACATCAATGCCGGTCGGCTGGTGTACACCCCCGGCACCAATGCCCACGGCCACGGGCAGGGCAGCTTCACCTTCCAGGTGCAGGACGATGGCGGCACCGCCCATGGCGGCGTCGACCTGGACCCCTCGGCCAACACCATCACGGTGAACGTGACGGCGGTCAACGACGCCCCCGAGGTGGACGACGCCAGCGACCCGGATTGGGACCCCACCGACGGCCGCTACGAGGTCACCACGCCCGAGGACACGCCCAAGTCCGGCACGATCGACATGACCGATGCCGAAGGCGACACCCTGGCCTTCTCCACCGACACCGCGCCCACCCATGGCTCGGTCACGGTCGATCCGGCCACCGGCGCCTGGACCTACACGCCCGACCCCGATTACGTCGGCACCGACAGCTTCATCGTCCTGGTCGACGACGGCCACGGCGGCACCACCACCGTCACCGTCCAGGTCACCGTCACGCCCGTCAACGACGCACCCACCGCGGGCGACCCGAGCAACCCGGACTGGGACGCCACCGACGGCCGCTACGAGGTCACCACGCCCGAGGACACCCCGAAGTCCGGCACCCTCGACACCGCCGACCTCGACGGCGACACCCTGGCCTTCTCCACCGACACCGCGCCCACCCACGGCTCGGTCACGGTGGACCCCGCCACCGGTGCCTGGACCTACACCCCGGACCCCGACTACGTCGGCACCGACAGCTTCACCGTCCTGGTCGACGATGGCCACGGCGGCACCACCACCGTCACCGTCCAGGTGGAGGTGACCCCGGTCAACGACCCGCCCACCGCGGGCGACCCGAGCAACCCGGACTGGGACGCCACCGACGGCCGCTACGAGGTCACGACTCCTGAGGACACGCCCAAGTCCGGCACCCTCGACACCGCCGACCTCGACGGCGACGCCCTGGCCTTCTCCACCGACACCGCGCCCACCCACGGCTCGGTCACGGTCGATCCGGCCACCGGCGCCTGGACCTACACGCCCGACCCCGACTACGTCGGCACCGACAGCTTCATCGTCCTGGTCGACGATGGCCACGGCGGCACCACCACCGTCACCGTCCAGGTGGAGGTGACCCCGGTCAACGACGCGCCCACCGCCGGCGACCCGAGCAACCCGGATTGGGACGCCACCGACGGCCGCTACGAGGTCAGCACGCCGGAAGACACCCCGAAGTCGGGCACCATCGATGCTGGCGACGTGGAGGGCGACGCCCTGACCTTCACCGTGTCGACCGGCCCGGCCCATGGCACGCTGACGTTGGACCCCGCCACCGGCGCCTGGACCTACACGCCGGACCCGCAGTACCACGGCCCGGACCGCTTCACCGTGCTGGTCGGCGACGGCCAGGGCGGGACCACCCGGGTGGAGGTGCGGGTGGACGTGACCCCGGTCAACGACCCGCCGGTGGCGGGCGACCCGGCCAACCCCGACTGGCGCGCCGACGAGGGCCTGTACGCGGTCGAGACGCCGCAGGACACCCCGCGCGAGGGCGTGGTCGACACCGCCGACCTGGACCTGGACGACCCGCGGTTCAGCGTGGCCACCGGCCCGGCCCATGGCACGGTCACGATCGACCCGGACACCGGCCGCTGGACCTACGTGCCGGCAGGCGGCTACTCGGGCGCCGACGAGTTCAGCATCACCATCAGCGACGGCCAGGGCGGCCTGACCACGGTGCAGGTGAGGGTCGAGGTCACCCCGGCCCCGATCGTCATGCCGCCGGCGCCGAGGCCCGTGGTGGAACCGGTGGTGATGCCGGCGCCGGCCGAGCCGCCCGCGCCCCCGGCCCTGGTGGCCCCGCCGGTGGTCTTCGACTCGGCGATCCGCGCCCCGCTGGGCGGCTTCGCCGAGCCGGCACCGGTGCTGGACAGCCGCGGCTCGCTGACCCTCACCCCGATGCTGGTCATCAGCGAGCCCCGACCGGTGGAGGACATCTACACCCGTGCCAGCGGCTTCCGGATCATGGTCAACCCCGCGCCCGAGCCGATGCTCTCGTCGTTCCGCGGCGTGGACGAACAGGTGGTGCCGGCCGGCCAGTCCCTGAACCTGCAGCTGCCCGCCGACACCTTCATGCACACGCAGCTCAACGAGACCATCACCCTGAGCGCCCGCCAGGCCGACGGCCGCCCGCTGCCCGCCTGGCTGATGTTCGACGCCAAGGCCGGCACCTTCAAGGGCACGCCGCCCCCGGGCCTGACGCGCGACCTGGCCATCACCGTGGTCGCCCGGGACACCCAGGGCCGCGAGGCCGTGACGATGTTCCGCATCAAGGTCGGCCGGGGTGAGGGCGCCCAACGCGGTGCGGCCCTGAGCGACCAGCTGCACCGTGGCCAGGCCTGGGCTGCCCAGGGCGGCGGCTGGCAGCTTGAACGCGGCTCGGTGGCCGCTCGACGGGGCTGATGCAAGCCGACGCCACCCTGGCCCTGGCCGAGGCCTGCTGCGCGCAGCGCTGGCCGGCGGAGCGCGCCTTCGTGCTGCTCAACCGCAGCCGCGAGGCCTGGCCCTACCAGGTCGCGCTGCTGTGGCGCCAGGGGGCGCTGGAGGCGCACTCGGGCGCCGGCTCGGTCGACGCCCAGGGCCCCTACGCCCAGTGGCTGGCCCGGTTGGCCCCGGCCTTGTGGGCGCGGCCGGCCGGCCCGCTGACCGCGGACACGCTGGACCACCCCGAGGCCCGCGACTGGGCCGAGTGGTGGCCCGGCCACGCCCTGTGGCTGCCGGGCGAGGCGGCGGGCAGCGGCTGGCTGCTGCTGCGCGACATGCCCTTCGGCGCCGAGGAAGTTCTGGAACTGGCCCGCTGGTGGGCCCTGTGGCAATCGATCGACCGTGCCGCGACGCCGGTGGCCAGCGGCCGCTGGCGCGAGCGCTGGCAGCGCCTGTCGCCCTCCACGCGGCGCCGACGCGGCCTGGCCGTGGCGGCCCTGGCCGCGCTGCTGCTGCTGCCGGTGCGCCTGACCGTGCGCGCCCCGGGCGAGCTGGTGCCGCGCGAGCCGGTGGTGCTGCGCGCCGCGGTCGAGGGCACGGTGCGCGCGCTGCGGGTGCAGCCCAACCAGGCGGTCAAGGCCGGCACCGTGCTGGCCGAGCTGGACGACGCCACCTGGGCCAGCCGGCTGCAGGTGGCGCGCCAGGCCCTGGCCACCGCCGACGCCGAGTGGCGCCAGACCAGCCAGCTGGCCCTGAACGACCCGCGCGCCAAGGGCCAGCTGGCCGCGGCGCAGGGCAAGGTGGAGGAACGCCGCGCCGAGGTCGCCTTCCTGGAGCAGCAGGTCCAGCGCACCACCCTGGTGGCGCCGCAGGACGGCGTGGTCCTGATCCAGGACCCGGGCAGCTGGCCCGGCCGCACCGTCAGCGCGGGCGAGCCGGTGATGCGCCTGGCCCAGCCCAGTGACCAGGCGATCGAGGCCTGGCTGGCGGTGGGCGACGCGATCGACCTGCCCGCGGGGGCGCCGATGCGCCTGCACCTGGCCAGCCACCCCGGCGGCGCGATCGAGGGCCGCCTGGAAAGCTACGCCTACGAGGCCGAGCAACGCCCCGACCACGGCCTGGGCTACCGCCTGCGCGGCACCCTGGACGCCCCCAGCGACGCGCGGCTGGGCGCGCGCGGCACGGTGCGCATCGACGGCCCCTGGGTGCCGCTGGCCTACTGGGCCCTGCGCCGCCCGCTGGCGGCCCTGCGCGAGACCCTGGCATGGTGACCCCCGCCGCGACGCTGGACGCGCCGCTGCCCGGCGCCGCGCCCATCGCCTGGCCCGCCCTGCGCGAGGAGCTGCGCCTGTACCGCGGCCCCTCCGACGCCCGCGGCCAGCCCAGCTGGACCTTGCACGACCCGGTGCGCCACCGCTTCGTGCGGCTGGACTGGGTGAGCCACGAGGTGCTGCGGCGCTGGTGGCTGGGCGACGCCGCCCTGATCGCCCAGCAGGTCAACGCCGAGACCACCTTGCACCTGGACGCCGGCGACGTGCTGGCGGTGCTGGAGCTGGCCCTGCGCGAGGAGCTGGTGCTGCCGGTGCGCCCCGGCCCCGCCCAGCGCCGCGCCCCCGGCGGCGCGGCGGCCGCGCTGCAGTGGCTGCTGCACCACTACCTGTTCTTCCGCATCCCGCTGTGGCGACCCGACGCCTGGCTGGCCCGCGCCCTGCCCTGGCTGCGCGCCCTGGGCAGCCCGGCCTTCACCCGGCTCAGCGCCGCGGCGGGCCTGATGGGTCTGTGGGGGGTGCTGCAGCAGCACGAGCGCCTGTCGGCCCAGTGGCTGGACCTGCTGAGCTGGCAGGGCCTGGCGCTCTACGGCGCCACGCTGGTGGGGGTCAAGGTCTGCCACGAGCTGGGCCACGCGCTGGTGGCCAAGGCCCAGGGCCTGCGGGTGCCGACCATGGGCGTGGCCTTCATGGTGCTGTGGCCGGTGGCCTACACCGACACCACCGAGGCCTGGCGCCTGGCCGACGCCGCCGCGCGCCGGCGCATCGCCGCCGCCGGGGTGCGCACCGAACTCACCCTGGCCGCCTGGGCCACGCTGGCCTGGGCGCTGCTGCCGCCGGGGCCGCTGTCCACCGCGGCCTTCGTCGTGGCCACCATGACCTGGGTGGCGACGCTGGCGATCAACCTCAGCCCCTTCATGCGCTTCGACGGCTACTTCCTGCTGTCCGATGCGCTGGACCTGCCCAACCTGCACGAGCGCTCCTTCGCGCTGGCGCGCTGGTGGCTGCGCCGGGTGGTGCTGGGCTGGGACAGCCTGCAGCCCGAACCCGAGATGGCGCCGCGCTGGCGCCACGGCCTGATCGCCTTCGCGCTGCTGACCTGGGTCTACCGCCTGTTCCTCTACCTGGGCATCGCCTGGCTGGTCTACCAGATCGGCTTCAAGGTGCTGGGCCTGCTGCTGCTGGCGGTCGAGCTGGGCTGGTTCATCGCCGCGCCGCTGGCCCGCGAGGGCGCCCAATGGTGGAAGGCCTGGCCGCGCTGGCGCGGCCAGCGCCGCGCCCGCCAGACCGCGGCCGGCCTGCTGGTCCTGCTGCTGGCCGGCTTCTGGCCCTGGCGGGTCCAGCAGTCGGGCGCCGCCCTGCTGCAGCCGGCGCAGCACCTGGCGCTGCGCCTGCCCGCGGCGGTGGTGCTGGACACCCCGCCCCCGGTCCCCGGCCAGTCCGTGCGCGCCGGCCAGGTGCTGCTGCGGGCCGTGCCCCCGGCCCTGCAGCAGCAGGCCAGCGCCGCCCAGGCGCGGGTGCAGCAGCTGGAGCGCGAGGTGGCCGCCGCCGCACTGGGTGGTGGCGAGGCGCAAGGCCAGTGGGGCTCGCTGCAGGCCGCGCTGGCGGCCGCCCGCGAGCAGGCCCTGGCGGTGCAGGAAGAGCTGGCCCGCTTCGCCCCCGAGGCCCCGTTTGACGGCGTGGTGGTCGACGTGCACCCGGGCTGGCGCGCCGGCCATGTGTCGCCGCCCCCGCGCGAGGCCCTGCTGCACCTGGCCGCCCCCGGCCGCTGGCAGGTCGTGGCCTATGCCGACGAGGCCACCGCCCAGGCCTTGCGCGCCGGTGATGCCGCCGCCTTCATGGCCGATGCCCGGCCCTTCGACCGCGTGGGCGCCACCGTGCTGGGCGTGGCGGCACAACCCAGCAGCGTGGTCCCCGAGGCGATGCTGGTGCGCCCGCTGGGCGGCGCGATCGAGGCCAAGGAGGCCCCGGGCGGCTGGGTGCCGGCCCAGGCCCTGTACCGGGTCGAGCTGCAGGTCGACGGGGCGCTGCCCCTGTCGCCGCGCGCCTGGCGCGGCCATGTCGCCTTCGAGGGCCCGGCCCGCTCGCTGTGGCAGCGGGTCTGGCTGGCGACCGAGGCTGGCTGGGTGCGCGAAGCGGGGTTCTGACCGGCCCGGTGCTCAGCGCCGCCGCGCCACCCAACGCGTGACGAAGCCCGGCCCCTGGTGGCCCGAGCCCTCGTCCAGGGGCACCTCGAGCGCCTCGGCCAGCCACTCGTCGACCTGTCCCGCGGCGTCGGCGCGCAGGTCGTCCAGGGTCAGCAGCAGGTCGGCGTCGCGCGGGCCGCCGCTGGCATAGCCCTGCAGCTGGCGGGGGTGGAAGCCCTCGACGATCACCCAGCCGCCCGGGCGCAGCGCGCCCAGCAGGGCCGGGTAGGCCACCCGGCGCACCGCCGACGGCAGGTGGCAGTAGACCAGCACCAGCGCGTCGAAGCCCTGGTCAGGCGCTTTCCAGTCGGCCAGGTCGGCCCACTCGGCCCGGTAGCGCCCGGCCACGCCCTGCGCACAGGCCAGCTCGCGGGCCTTGGCCAGACCGTTTTCGGCGTAGTCCAGGGCCAGCACCCGGTGGCCCTGGGTGGCGAGCCAGACGCCGTTGCGGCCCTCGCCGTCACCCGGCACCAGCACCGACGAGCCAGGGGCCAGGCGGGCCGCCTGGGCGCGCAGGAAGGCGTTGGGGGAGGTGCCGTACTTGTGCTCGGGTCCGGCGAAGCGCTGGTTCCATTGGTCTTGCATCGGGGCCTCGGGAGAAACGTCGAATCCAGCGCCGGATTGTCCGGCCATACTCGCCGGAACATTCCTTGCAAGCCGGCCCCCCATGAGCGAGACCCACGAGCGCGCCCCGCGCGCCCTGCCCCCCGACGACGCCTGGCGTGCCGCGCTGCACGACGAGGTGCACGCCCGCCCCTCGGCCCGCATCCGCCTGCCGGCGCTGGTGGTGTTCGTCGCCGTGCTCAACGAAGGTGTCACGCGAGAGGACGAGTGTGCCCACCTGCAACGCCTGCCCGGCCATGCCGACCTCACCCCCGAGGCCCTGGCCGGCCACTTCCTGCGCCTGCGCTTCGCCGACCACACGCTGAAGTGGGAGCGCCACACCGAGTTCACCCGCTACGCCCTGGTCCAGCCGCTGCCCGAAGGCGCCGAGCTGGGCGCGCAGCAACCGGCGCTGATGCCGGGCCTGCGCATCCCGCCCGAGTGGTGGCAGTCCATCCCCGGCCGCACGGTGGCGGCGGTGCAGCTGGTGATGGTCAACCACCCGATCGACGACCCGTATGCGGCGCTGGCGCTGGGCCAGCGCTGGTTCGGTGGGCGCACGGTGGTGGCCTCGCTGATGGGCAATGGCGCGGCCGGGCGCGGCCACTCGATCGCGGTGACCAACTTCCGGCTGGGCGACGACGGCTTCGAGCGCATGCTGGTGATCGCGCCGCCGGGCACCTCCGAGACGCGGGCGGGGCGCATCTCGCAGCGCCTGCTCGAGCTCGAGATCTACCGCCTGATGGCGCTGCGCGGCCTGCCGGTGGCCAAGGCCCTGGGGCCGGTGCTGGCCGAGGCCGAGCGGCGCCTGGCCGACGTCACCGCGCGCCTCGAAGCCCGCGGCGTCTCCGAAGAGGCCCTGCTCGACGACCTGATCCACGTCGCCGCCCGCATCGAGCGCGCCAACGCCGAGCACAGCTACCGCTTCTCGGCCACCGAGGCCTATGACGCCCTGGTGCGCCAGCGCATCACCGAGCTGCGCGAGACGCCGATCCCCGGCACCCAGACCCTGGGCGAGTTCATGCAGCGCCGGCTCTCGCCGGCGATGGCCACGGTGGCGTCCAGCGCGCGCCGGCTGGCCTCGCTGAGCCAGCGCATCGAGCGCGCCAGCGCCCTGCTGCGCACGCGGGTGGACATCGCCACCGAGACCCAGAACCAGCAGCTGCTGGCCAAGCTCACCCGCGGCCAGGACCTGCAGCTGAGCCTGCAGACCACGGTGGAGGGCCTGTCGATCGCGGCCATCTCGTATTACGTGGTCAGCCTGCTGCTGTACGGCGGCAAGGCGCTGAAATCGATGGGCCTGCCGATCAACCCCGAGATGGCCGCCGGGGCCCTGATCCCGGTGGTGCTGTGGGGCGTCTGGAAGGCGACCCAGCGGGTGCACGCCAAGCTCCACGCCGGCGGTCACTGAGCGTCTGGCGGTGCAGGCCGCCCTGTCGGGAGTACATACCCAATAGGGTATATTCCCGACACGCCTCGGGGCCACTGGCGGCGGCGCACAATGCGCCGCATCGCCCCGCTCCTCAGGCCCTGCCATGCCCCACCCCACCCCGCTGAAATTCCTGCAACCCGGCTGGTTCGCCGTGCCCATGGGCCTGACCGGGCTGGCCCTGGCCTGGCTGCGCGCCACGCCGCTGATGGGCGAGATGGCCACCGGCCTGGCACTGGTGATCGGCGCGGTGGCGGCGCTCGTCTTCCTGGCGCTGCTCGGCGCCACCTGGGTGCGTCTGCAGCGCCACCCCGAGGCCTGGGCCGAAGACCGGCGCCACCCGGTGCGCCACGTCTTCGTGGCCACCCTGCCGGTGGCGGCCCTGCTGCTGGCCACCCTGGGGGCCGGCCTGGGACTGGCGCATCCGCTGCTGCAGGCGCTGTGGTGGGCCGGATCCCTGGGCCAGCTGGCCACCACCCTGTGGGTGATGACGCGCTGGTGGCGCCCGGCCGCCCAGGGGGGCCTGGCCTGGCCGGTGTTCACCCCGGCGCTGTTCATCCCGGTGGTGGGCAACCTCCTGTCGCCGCTGGGCGGCGTGGCGCTGGGCCATGCGCAGTGGGCGGCGGCGCAGTTCGGCATCGGGCTGCTGTTCTGGCCGGTGGTGCTGACGCTGCTGCTGGCGCGGCAGCTGGTGCAGGGCCCCTGGCCCGAGCGGCTGCTGCCCACCGCCTTCATCCTGATCGCGCCGCCGGCCGTGTCCGGCCTGGGCGCACTGGCGCTCGGCGCGCCGGACACCGTCGGCTGGCTGTGCTGGGGCATCGCCGCCTTCATGGGGACCTGGGTGGCCGCCGGCCTGGGGGCGCGGCTGCGCAGCCTGCCCTTCGCCCTGCCGCACTGGGCCATGAGCTTCCCGCTGGCGGCCTTCGCCGCGCTGACGCTGCGCCTGGCCACGCCGGGCAGCGCGATGGCGGTGGCCGGCCCGGTCACGCTGGCGCTGGCCAGCATCGTCATCCTGGGGCTGGTGCTGGGCACCGTGCGCGGCCTGCGCGACGGCACCCTGCTGGCCCCCGAACCCGTGGCGCCGATCATCCCGGTGACCAGCGCCTGAAACCCCGAGGAGACCCGATGAAGACCGCCCAGGACCTGGTCGCCGCCGCCAAGGCCGCGATCACCGAGATCCCCGCCGAGCAGGCGCGCCAGGCCGTGCAGGCCGCCGACGTGGTGCTCGACGTGCGCGAGGAGTCCGAGTACGCCGCCGGCCACATCCCCGGCGCGGTGCACGCCTCGCGCGGGATGCTGGAGTTCAAGCTCAGCGCCACGCCCGCCCTGCAGCCGCGCGACCTGAAGGTGGTGCTGTACTGCAAGACCAGCGGCCGCGCCGCGCTGGCGGCCCAGGCGATGCAGGCCATGGGCTACCTGGAGGTGCGCTCGATCGCTGGTGGCTTCGACGCCTGGGTGGCGGCCGGCGGCGCGGTGGCCCGGCCCGAGTTGCCCAGCTTCGGCTGAGGCACACTCCCGGGCCATGACGGCCCCCGCTGAACTGACCCTGGCCTGCCTGTGCGCGGGCTGGTGCACCACCTGCACCGCCTACCGCGCCACCTTCGCCGCGCTGGCCGCGGCCCACCCCGGCGTGCGCTGCGTGTGGGTGGACATCGAGGACCACGCCGACGCGCTGGAGGACGGCAGCGGCGAGGCCCCGGACATCGAGAACTTCCCGACCCTGCTGCTGCTGCAGGACCGGCGGCCGCGCTTCTTCGGCACCGTGCTGCCGCACGCGGCGGTGGCCGAACGCCTGCTGGCCCAGGCCGGCGAGGGCGCGCTGGCCCCGCTGGGCGACCCGGCCAGCCAGAGCGTGGCGCGGGCGGTGCTGGCGCTGGACGCCAGCGGCGCGCTGGGCTGATCAGCCGCGCACCGAAGCCAGCACCCGCCGGGCCTGCACCCAAGAGGCCAGCTCGACGGCGGGCATGGGCTTGCCGATGTGCCAGCCCTGGGCCTGGTCGCAGCCCAGACCGCGCAGCAAGCCCAGGATGGCGGCGTTCTCCACGCCCTCGGCCACCACCGACAGCTGGCGGTCGTGGGCCAGCCGGATCAGGGAGCCGACCATCGAGGCCTTGCGCGGGTCCTGGTCCATCTCGCGCACGAACAGCATGTCGAGCTTGAGCTCGTCGACCGGCAGGCCGATCAGCTGGGCCAGCGAGGTCTGGCCCGCCCCGAAGTCGTCGATCGACAAGGGGAAGCCGGCCGCCTTCATCGCCGCCAGCGTCTGCAAGGCGCGCGCCGGGTCGTGGGCGATCGCGCTCTCGGTGATCTCGAGGCACAGGGCCTCGGGCGGCAGGTCCTGGACCCGCAAGGCATGCTGCAGGCGCGGCAGCAGGTCGGGCTTCATCAGGTCGTGGGCCGACAGGTTGACCGAGAGCTTCAGGGACACGCCGTGCTCGCGCAGCAGCGCGGCGTGGCGGGCGGCTTCCTCGACCACCCACAGCGTGAGTTCGTGGATGAAGCCGGTCTCCTCGGCGAAGGGGATGAACTGCACCGGCGGCACCAGACCGCGCTCGGGGTGCTGCCAGCGCACCAGGGCCTCGGCACCGCAGACCTCGCCCGTGGCCAGCGAGAGCTTGGGCTGCAGGTACAGGCGCAGCTCGTGCTGGCGCAGGGCCCGGCGCAGCTCGCCCAGCAGCGACAGGGTCTGGGCGCTGCCGGCGTCCTGGGCCGGGTCGTAGACCATCACGTCGGTCATGCGGCGCTTGGCCTCGCCCAGCGCCAGCAGGGCACGGCCCATCAGCGCCTCGGGCTGCTCGGCGTGGGTGGGGGCCAGGGCGATGCCGAAGGCCGCCGACAGGTCCACCAGCGAGTCGTCCAGGCTCAGCGGGTGCTCGGTGAAGGCGCGGCCCAGCAGGCGGGCCACCTCCTGGGCCCGTGCCAGGCCGGCCCCCGGCAGCAGCACCGCGAACTCGTCGCCCCCCAAGCGCGCCACCAGGGCGTCGGGGGCTTCGGGTTGCGCCGCCAGCTGGGCCTGCAGGCGCTGGGCCGCCAGCCGCAGCACGGTGTCGCCGGCGCTGCGGCCCAGGGCCTGGTTGATGCGCTCGAGGCGGTCCAGGTTCAGCATCAGCACCGCCAGCGGGGCCGCGGCGCGCAGGCCCCGGGACAGCACGTCTTCGAAGCGGGCGCGGTTGGGCAGACCGGTCAGGGTGTCGGTGAAGGCCAGGCGCTGGATGTGCAGGGTGCGCTCGGCCACCTGCACCCGCATGCCCTCGAAGGCGAGGGCCAGCTCGCCCAGTTCGTCGTCGCGCGGCGGCGGCGGCAGCGGGGTGTCGTGGTCGCCGCGGCCCAGGCGGCGGGCCGCGTCGACCAGGCCCTGCACCGGGGCCGTGACGCGGCGCGCCATCAGCAGGCTGCCCAGCGCGAACAGCACCACCGCCAGCGCGCTGACGAGCAACAGCTGGCCCTGCAGGCCCTTGAAGGGCTCGAGGGCCTCGCTCACCGAGCGCGCCAGGACCAGCCGCACCGAGCCCCCCGCGGCCGTGGGCAGCGCCAGGCGGCGAAGGGCCCACTCGTCGCCACCGTCGAGCACCGCCTCACCGGCCCCGTCCTTCAGGTCCACCAGCGTCTGCAGTCCTGCGGCAGACGCCTTCAGCGTGCTCGCCAGGGGCCGGCCATGGGCATCCACCAGGGTCAGCGCCGACTGGCTGAGCTCGGCCAGCTCAGGCAGCATCGCCGCCACCGGCGCCCCGGCCACCAGCCAGCCCTGGGGCAGCCCCCCGCGCTGGCCGATCAGCACGCGCACCGCCTGGTGGGGCTGGCCCGCCAGCAGGGTCAGCTGGGCGTTGCCGGGGGTCCAGGCCGCGGCCTGCGGCACCGGCAGATCGCGCGCCAGCGGTCCCACCGACGCGACCAGCCGGCCCTGGCGGTCCAGCACCGCCAGCAGCGTGACGCCGCGCAGGCGGCCATCGGCCAGCTTGTCCTCCAGCAGCGAGCGCACCGTGTCGGCATGCAGCGGCAGCTCGTCGCCGCTGGCGCGGGCATGGTCCTCGAGCACGGTGCGCAGGCCGTAGTCACCGCTGAGGGTCTGGGTGGCGGCGGCCAGGAGCTCGCCACGCTGGCGCATGAGCTGCTCGAGCACCTGGGCGCTGCGGGACAGGTCGGCGCGCAGCTGCTGGCGGGCGTTGTGCTGGACCTCGCCATGGGTGCGCCACAGCGACAGGGCCTGCACCGCCAGCAGCAGGCCCAGGAACAGCAAGACGATCCGCCCGCCCAGGCTGCGCAGGAAGGGACGCGGCCTCATGCCCCGGCCCCCAGCCGCACCGAGAGCGCCGCCCCGGGCTCGGCCACGGTCACCGGCTGCAGCTGGCCCGGGTGGCCCGCGGCCAGCAGCGGGTGCCAGGTGCGCAGGCGGTAGGGGCCTGGCGGCACCGACTCCAGCCGCACCACGCCGTCGGGGCCGCTGCGGCCGTACCAGGGCGTGTCGGCCACCACGATCCAGCCGACCATGCTGTCGTGGATGTTGCAGCCCAGCACCACCACGCCGGGCTTGTCGAAGACCACCGGCTTCTCGGGCTTGCCGACGTAGAGCTTGATCTCGAAGCGCTTGGCCTCGGAGAAGGAGTAGACGTGGTGGCGCACCACGTCGCGGTTGGGAAAGTCCACCGCGGTGCCCACCGGCACCACCGCCACCTGGGGCACGAAGCGCTTGTCCTGCTGGCCCACCTCGGCCCCGGTGGCCGGGCGCGGGGCGCGGCGCGCGTCCACGGGCTCGAGCATCACCACCGCATCGGACAGCCGCGTGCCCTCGCCGTTGAGCACGGTGACGGACACGGTGGCCGCACCCGCGCCGGCACCGGACAGGGCCAGTGCGGCGGTGAGCAGGGGCGTGGCCAGGCGCATCAGGGCTCGATCGCCAGGCTGCGCACCGGGGCGCCGTCGCCGATGCGGCCGAGCAGGGTGGCGCGGCCGCTGGCGAGGTCGATGCGGTAGAGCCGGCTGAGGTCGGTGTGCAGCACGGCCAGCGCGGTGTTGCGGACGTCGGAGATGTCCAGGTCGGCGTGGGTCACGCCTTCCACGCCCAGCGGCCCGACGCTGCGCAGGCGGCCGGTGTTGGGCGAGACCACCGGCGCCTCGCCCTCGCGCGAGCCCTGCATGACCAGCTGGCCGGCGGCCAGGTCGATCGCGTAGTTGGTGGTGAGCCTGTCGTCGCGGGTGTTGTAGGTGTAGCCGGCGGCGACCACGCGCGGGGCGCGGCCGGCCTGGGGGTCGCCCGGGCCGTAGCCCAGCACGGTGTCGGTCTGCACGCCCGGCGTGGCCGGGTCGGCGTCGACCACCGTGCCGGTGTCCGGGTGCACGCGCAGGTTCTGGCCGGCCTCGGAGACCACGCGCAGGCGGTCCACCGTGGGGTTGAAGTCGATGCCCACCGCCGCCCCCAGCAGGGGCCAGCCGATGCCCGTGCCCACCGCCTGCGCGCGGCAGTCCTGGGTGTCCAGGGTGTAGAGCTGGCCGCTGCGGCCCAGCGCGTAGAGCACGCCGCGGGCGACCCGGAAGTCGATGCCCAGCAGCTGCTCGCCGGGGCGCAGGCCGTCGACCGCGCAGCGCCGCAGCGGCGCCTCGGGACGGGCCGCGGCCAGCTGCTGCAGCCGGCCGTCGGTGCCCAGCACCCAGACCGTCTCGCGCGGGGCGTCGGGGTCGGCCGCGGCCGGGGCGGCGGCGGGCCCCGGCAGCCCCGAGCAGGCGGCCAGCAGGGCGGCGGCCGCGGTCAGCGCGAGGCGAGGGGGCATGCGGGGCTCCTTGGAAAACGGCGGGCACACGCCCCCCGACGGGGTTGATCCTCCTGCGTCTTTCGGCCGCCCGGGGCCGCGCTTGAGCGATGGCCCTGCGCGGCGCAGGGCAAAGCACCGCTCGGTGCCGGGATTCAGGCGTCGGCCACGCGCAGGCTGCGGCGCAGCCGCCACTGCAGCGGCGACTCGCCGGTCCAGCGGCGGAAGGCGCGGGTGAAGGCGCTGTGCTCGGCATAGCCCAGCATCCAGGCCACCTCGCCCAGGGTCAGGCGGGGGTCGGCCAGGTGCTGCCGGGCCAGGCCCTGCAGGGTCTGCTCGCGCAGCGCCCGAAAACCCAGGCCCTGGGCGGCCAGGCGCCGGTGCAGGGTGCGGGGCGACAGCGCCAGCGCGCGCGCCACCGCCTCGGCATCGGCGGGGGCCTCCGGCGGGGCGGCGGCGATGGCCTCGCGCACCCGCGCGGCCAGGCCGCCGTCGGCGCCGGGCGCGCCGGCGCCAGGCGGGGCCAGCGCGCGCAGCGCGGCCCGGGCCTGCTCGGCCAGGCCCTGCAGCAGGGCCTCGTCGGGCGCCACCAGGGGCAGGGCCAGGGCCGCGTGCGGCAGGCGCAGCGCCGGTGCCGGCCGGCCAAAACGCACCGGGCCGCCGAAGAAGGCCCGGTAGGGCCGCGCATCCGCCGGAGCGGGGTGGGCGAAATCGACCCCCAGCACCGCCAGCCGCTGGCCGGTCAGGTGGCGAGCGAACTGCACCACCGCGGTCAGCGCGGTCTCGTCCACCAGCCGGCCGGGTGGCTCGGGCGTGTCGGGCCAGGCGATCTCCACCGCCCCGTCCTGCTCGCGCACCCGCAGCGGCGCGACGTTGGAGATCAAGGCCTCGTGGCGCTGCCAGCGCAGCAGGGCCTCGCCCAGGTCGCGGCAGGCGTGCAGGGCCTGGCCCAGCGCCCCCAGGTGGGCCGGGCGGATGCGCTGGCCCAGGTGCAGTCCCAGCGCCGGGTCGTCCAGCGCCGCGCTGGCGCGCTCGAGCAGGCGGCGCCAGTGGCTGCCGCGGTAGACCGTGAAGCCTTCGGCCGGCGGCGGCGGCTCGCCCAGCACGCGGCGGGCGTCCAGGCCGCGCGCCTGCAGGTCGTCGAACAGCAGGCGCACGTAGGGGCTGGCGTAGTAGACGTCGTGCAGGCCCATGGGCACAGGCGCGGGGTTTGTCCGGGGTGGCCGGAAATGTCAAGGAATTGACCGGGATTGTCTACCGCCGCGCGCCCCGCGCCGACCACACTGCCGCCACGGCGCCCGGGTCGGGCGCGGCAGGAGGAGACGATGGAGACGGCGGGCGCGGCATGGGCCGGGCTGCAGGCGCTGCTGGCGCACTGGAGCGGTGGCGAGGTGGACTGGAAGCTGGTGCTGCTGGCCGGGGCGACGCCGCTGTTCCTGCTGGCCTTCCTGGCCGAGTCCTGGGTGCTGCGCGACGGCCCGCCCCGGCGAGAGGTCTGGACCAACCTCGGCCTGGGCGCCGCCTACCAGGCGGCCGAAGGCCTGGCCTGGTGGGCGCTGACGGCCCCGGTGTTCGCCTGGGTCTGGCAGCACCGGCTGTTCGACGTTCCGGTCAACGGCTGGACCCTGGGGCCGATCTTCCTCCTGGTCGAGGCCTGCTACTACGCCTTCCACCGCGGCTCGCACCGGGTGCGCTGGTTCTGGGCCGCGCACGTGCCGCACCACAGCGGGCAGGAGATGGACTTCTCGACCGCGGCCCGGCAGTCGGTGCTCAACGCGGTGGTCGGCAGTTTCGTGTTCTACCTGCCACCGGTCTGGCTGGGGGTGCCGCCGGCGGTGGTGATGGCGCTGCTGGCGCTGGACCTGGTCTACCAGTTCTTTGTCCACACCACGGTGGTGGGCCGGCTGCCCGCCTGGTTCGAATGGGTGTTCAACACGCCGTCGCACCACCGCGTGCACCACGGCCGCAACCCGCGCTACCGGGACCGCAACTACGGCGGGGTGCTGATCGTCTTCGACCGGCTGTTCGGCACCTGGGTGCCCGAGGACGAGGCGGTGGACTACGGCATCACCCGCCAGCCGCGCTCGCGCCACCCGGTGGTGCTGAACCTGCACGAGTTCGTCGACCTGTGGCGCGACGTGGCCGCGCCGGGCCCCTGGCGGCAGCGCCTGAAGCACCTGTGGGGGCCGCCGGAGTGGGAGCGCCCGGGCCACGCCCCGGTGCACACCTGGGCGGTGGACCGGCGCGACTGAAGCCGGGGTTCAGTCCTCGCCCAGGAAGCCGCCGCTCTGGTGCGCCCACAGCCGGGCGTACAGGCCGCCCGCGGCCAGCAGCTCGGCGTGGCTGCCCTGCTCGACGATGCGCCCGGCGTCCATCACCACCAGCCGGTCCATCGCCGCGATGGTGGACAGGCGGTGGGCGATGGCCACCACGGTCTTGCCTTCCATCAGCCGGTACAGGCTGTCCTGGATCGCCGACTCGACCTCGCTGTCCAGGGCGCTGGTGGCCTCGTCGAGCAGCAGGATCGGCGCGTCCTTGAGCATCACGCGCGCGATGGCGATGCGCTGGCGCTGGCCGCCCGAGAGCTTGACGCCGCGCTCGCCCACGTGGGCGTCGTAGGCGGTGCGGCCCTTGGGGTCACTCAGGCCCTGGATGAAGCCGTGGGCCTCGGCCCGGGTGGCGGCGGCCACCATCGCGGCGTCGTCGGCGTCGGGGCGGCCGTAGAGCAGGTTGTCGCGCACCGAGCGGTGCAGCAGCGAGGTGTCCTGCGTGACCATGCCGACCTGGGCGCGCAGGCTGTCCTGGGTCACGTCGGCGATGTCCTGGCCATCGACCAGCACCCGGCCCCCGGCCAGGTCGTGGAAGCGCAGCAGCAGGTTGACCAGGGTGGACTTGCCGGCCCCCGAGCGGCCGACCAGGCCGATCTTCTCGCCCGGGCGGATCACCAAGTCCAGGTCGTCGATCACGCGGCGCTCGCCGCCGTAGCCGAAGGACACGCGCTCGAACACCACCTCGCCGCGCGTCACGCGCAGCGGCTGCGCCTGCGGCGCGTCGACCACGGTGGGCGCACGGGTCAGGGTGTTCAGGCCGTCCTGCACGGTGCCGATGTTCTCGAACAGGCTGGCCATCTCCCACATGATCCAGTGCGAGATGCCGTTCAGGCGCAGCGCCATCGCGGTGGCCGCGGCCACCGCGCCCACGCCCACCTGGCCCTGCGACCACAGCCACAGCGCCAGGCCGGTGGTGCCCAGGGTCAGGCCGACGCTGAGCAGGTGGATGGTGATCTCCAAGCCGGTCACCAGGCGCATCTGGCCGTAGACCGTGCCCAGGAAGTCCTGCATCGCGCCCCGGGCGTACGAGGACTCGCGCTGGCCGTGCGAGAACAGCTTGACGGTGGCGATGTTGGTGTACGCGTCGGTGATGCGGCCGGTCATCAGCGAGCGGGCGTCGGCCTGCTGCTGGGCCGCCCGGCCCAGGCGCGGCACGAACCAGCGCAGCGCCGTCAGGTAGCACAGCAGCCAGGCGCCGAAGGGCAGCAGCAGCAGGGCGTCGAAGCCGCCCACCAGCGCCATCATGGTCGCGAAGTAGATGACGATGAAGACCATGATGTCGGTCAGCAGCATCACCACGTCGCGCACCGCCAGCGCGGTCTGCATCACCTTGGTGGCCACGCGGCCGGCGAACTCGTCCTGGAAGAAGGACAGGCTCTGGGCCAGCATCTGGCGGTGGAAGTTCCAGCGCAGGCGCATCGCGAAGTTGCCATTGAGCGCCTGGTACTTGACCAGGGCCTGCCCGGCGACCAGCAGGGTGCTGGCCAGCAGCACGCCGGCCAGCCCGAGCAGCTCGGGCCCGCGCTCGGCCCACAGGCGCGCCGCCGGCACCTCGGCCAGCCAGTCGACGATGCGGCCCATGAAGCCGAACAGCACCGCCTCGAAGATGCCGATGGCGGTGGTCAGCAGCGCCATCGCCAGCACGTGGCGGCGCAGGCCGGCGCTGCAGGACCAGATGAAGCGGGCCAGCCCGGTGGGCGGCACTGGCGGCACCGGGTCGGGAAAGGGGTGGACGAGTTTTTCGAAGAAGGCGAACACGCGCCGGGCTCCCTGGTTTGTCGAGCGGCCCGCGCATCCCGCGCAGGCCAGCCCGTCAGCGTAGCCGAAAGCCCGTGACCGCGCCCGCGGCGGGGCGCGGCCCGCTCAGCCGCCCAGGCCGATCCAGGCCAGCGCGGCCAGGGGCGCGGTGTCGGCGCGCAGGGTGCGCGGGCCCAGGCCCACGGGGGTGAAACCGGCGGCGCGGGCCAGCGCCTCTTCCTGCGGGTCCAGGCCGCCTTCGGGGCCGCTGAGGAAGGTGATGTCGGTGGCGCCGGCGGGCAGGGCCTCGCGCAGCGGCCGGGCATCGGGGGCCAGGCTGAGCACGCCGCGGAAGGCGCCGGGTGCCGGGGCGCCCAGCGCGCCCAGCCAGGCCGGCAGGCCCTGCACCGGGGCCACCGCCGGCACGCGCAGGCGGCCGCACTGCTCGGCCGCGGCCACGGCCACGCCCTGCCAGTGGGCCTGGCGCTTCTCGGCCCGCTCGCCGCTCAGGCGCAGCACCGAGCGCGCGGCCTGCAGCGGCTGCAACGCGGCCACGCCCAGCTCGGTGGCCTTCTCGACCAAGGCGTCCATGCGCTCGTTGGCGGGCATGCCCATGGCCAGGGTCACGGCGCGGGGCAGTTCCCGGTCCGCCGCGGCCTCGTCGGGGCCGGTGACGCGGACCTGCACGTCCTTGCGGCCCATGGCCAGCACCTCGGCGCGCCACTGGCGGCCATCGCCGTTGAACAGGGCGATGGCCATGCCGGGCTGCAGGCGCAGCACCTGGACGTGGCGGGCCACCTCGGGCGGCAGGTCGAGTTCGGCGCCGGCCTCCAGGGGCAGCGCGACATGGTGACGGGACAGCATGGGCGAGAGTGTGCCAAAGGCGACGGGCCCGCCCGACACGCCCCGCAGGACTTCAGGCCGCCGCCTTGAGCAGGGTGGCGAAGCGCTTGATGGCCACCGGGCCATGCTTGTCGGCCAGCAGCTGCACGTAGCGCAGGGCGACGTCCTGCAGCTCGTCCACGCCGCTGCAGCGCTCGACCTCGAGCACGAAACGGTAGCCGGCCACCAGGCCCAGGGCTTCCTTGGCATGGAGGCTCAGGGCCTCGTACAGGGGCGCGTAGCCACTGGCGCGCACCAAGGCCTGCAGCTCGGCGACCTCGGGCGGGACCGCGGCCGCCGCCGGGGCTGGCGCCGCCGGCGCGGTGGCGGCCACCGCCGAGGTGGGCGCCACGGCCAGCAAGCCGGCTTCGACCAGGCCCTGCAGGTCCTCGGGCGTGCAGCCCCGGACATGCTCCAGCCAGTAGCTGGCGGGCTTGTCGGCGTTGATGACCAGCAGCAGGTTGCGCACGGGCCGGGACAGGCTCATGGTGCGCTGCTGGATTTCGGTCTGCCCAAACGCGGTGCGGACGTAGCGTGGATCCATCGCTTGGCGGCGTCTTGGCCGCTCCTGTTCTGCCTGCGCTGCGTGGGCGCGGCTCCCTGTGTGGTCAGAATATCAGCGCAGCGTCGGCTTGTCGCGCAGCTCCCGGCGCAGCACCTTGCCCACCGGCGTCTTGGGCAGCTCGGTGCGGAACTCGATCAGCTTGGGGCGCTTGTAGCCGGTGAGGTTGGCCTCGCACCAGGCGCGCACGTCGGCCTCGGTGACCGCCGGGTCCTTCTTGACCAGCACCACCTTGACCGCCTCGCCGGCCTTCTCGTCGGGCACGCCCACCGCGGCGGCTTCGAGCACGCCGGGCATCTGGGTGATCACGTCCTCGACCTCGTTCGGGTAGACGTTGAAGCCCGAGACCAGGATCATGTCCTTCTTGCGGTCGACGATGCGGAAGTAGCCGCGCTCGTCGACCATGCCGATGTCACCGGTGCGGAAGAAGCCGTCGGCGGTCATGACCTTGGCGGTCTCGTCGGGCCGCTGCCAGTAGCCGGCCATCACCTGCGGACCCTTGATCGCGATCTCGCCGGCCTGGCCGGGGCCGACCTCGTGGCCGTCGTCGTCCAGCAGGCGCAGCTCGGTGTTGGGCATCGGCAGGCCGATGGTGCCGGTGAAGGCGGTGGCGTCCACCGGGTTGCAGCTCGCCGAAGGGCTGGTCTCGGACAGGCCGTAGCCCTCGCAGATCGGGCAGCCGGTCTTCTCGAGCCACAGCTTGGCCGTGGCCTGCTGCACCGCCATGCCGCCGCCCACCGAGATCTTCAGGTGGCTCCAGTCCACCTTGTGGAAGTCGGGGTGGTTGGCCAGGGCGTTGAACAGCGTGTTGACCGCCGGGAAGCTGTGGAAGCGCTCGCGCGAGAGGTCCTTCAGCATGGCCGGCAGGTCGCGCGGGTTGGGGATCAGGATGTTGCAGCCGCCCATGCGCAGGCTGAGCATCATGTTCGTGTTGAAGCCGAAGATGTGGTAAAGCGGCAGGGCGCAGATGGTGACGATCTGCTCGCCCTGCGGGATCTTCTTCAAGGCCGGCTGGTACCAGGCCTCGGACTGCAGCACGTTCGCCACCAGGTTGCGGTGCAGCAGCACCGCGCCCTTGCTGACGCCGGTGGTGCCGCCGGTGTACTGCAGTACCGCGATGTCGTCGGGGCCGGTGCCGGCGGGCGCCAGGGGCTGGCCACGACCGCGGGCCAGCGCGGCCTTGAAGGACACGGCGTCGGGCAGCTCGAAGGCCGGCACCATCTTCTTGACCTTGCGCACCACATGGTTGACCAGCGGGCCCTTGATCAGGCCCAGCAGGTCGCCCATGGCGGCCAGCACCACGTGCTGCACCGGCACCTCGCGCACCACCTGCTGCAGCGTGGCGGCGAAGTTCTCGAGGATGAGGATGGCCTTGGCGCCCGAGTCCTTGAGCTGGTGCTCGAGTTCGCGCGGGGTGTAGAGCGGGTTGACGTTGACCACCACCAGGCCGGCGCGCAGGATGCCGGCCACCGCCACCGGGTACTGCGGCACGTTGGGCAGCATCACCGCCACGCGGTCACCGCGCTGCAGGCCCAGGCCCTGCAGGTAGGCGGCGAAGGCGCGCGAGGCCTCGTCGACCTGGGCGAAGCTGAAGGCCTTGCCCATGAACTTGTACGCCGGCTTGGCAGCGTGCTGGCGGAAGCTTTCCTCGAGCAGGGCGACCAGCGAGGGGTACAGCCCGGTGTCCACATTGGCGTCAACCCCCGCGGGGTATTGCTTCAGCCAGATCTTGTCCATCTTCACTCCGTGTTGACCTTCGATTCTGGCCGTCCGCGGGCCCCTGGGGCATCAGGGGATTCGATAGCGGTGTCTGGATGGTGCTCTCTAGTCCGGCAGGCACCGCCGGGGTGACCGATTGATCTGGCGCAGGCCTGCGCGGCGCGTTCCACTGGCGGGCCTAGGGACTGTCAACGGCACTCCGGCTGCCTAGGATCCGGTCCATCAGATCCCCACAGGAGACCCCGATGTCCATGATCCACCGCTCTTTGCTGTGCGCGGCCGCGCTGGCCAGCCTGGCGGCCCCGGCCGTCGCCGGAGGTGCCCAACTGGGCACCGTGGCCTCGCTGGCCGACACCACCGACCAGTTCGTCGTCACCTGGAAGGCCGGTGCCGCCGGCCTGGATGCCGCCGCCACTGCCTCGGTGCTGGCCGAGTCCGGCCTGTCGGTGCGCTTCCAGCGCGGCGACAAGCTGCGCCTGGACCGCCGCGTGCCCCACGCCGAGGCCGATCGCCTGGCCGAGGCCCTGCGCCGTGCCGACCCGCGCATCGCCGAGATCCATGCCGACCGCTGGGCCACGATCCAGGCCGTGCCCAACGACCCGCGCTGGGCCGACCAGTGGCATTACCACGAGAAGACCGCCGGCATCCGCCTGCCCAAGGCGCTGGACAAGTCCACCGGCGTGGGCGTCGTGGTGGCGGTGCTCGACACCGGTTACCGCCCCCATGCGGACCTGGCCGCCAACCTGGTGGCGGGCTACGACATGATCATCGACACCGCGGTGTCCAACGACGGCGACGGCCGCGACGCCGACGCCCGGGACCCGGGCGACGGCTGCGGTGGCCAGAGCACCTGGCACGGCACCCACGTGGCCGGCACCATCGCCGCGGTCAGCGACAACGGCGTGGGCGTGGCCGGCGTGGCCCCGGGCGCCAAGGTGCAGCCGGTGCGCGTGCTGGGCTGCGGCGGTGGCTATTTCTCGGACATCGTCGATGGCATCACCTGGGCTTCGGGCGGCACCGTCGCCGGCCTGCCCGCCAACCCGACCCCGGCGCGGGTGATCAACATGTCGCTCAGCGGTGGCGGCGCCTGCCCGGCCAGCCTGCAATCGGCGATCAACGGCGCGGTGGCCCGCGGCACCGTGGTGGTGGTGGCGGCCGGCAACAATGCCGACAACGCCGCCAACTACGCGCCGGCCAACTGCAACCAGGTCATCACCGTGGCCTCGGTCAACCGCAGCGGCTCGCGCGCCTGGTACTCGAACTACGGCGCCAAGGTCGAGATCGCCGCCCCCGGCGGCGACACCTCGGGCAACCGCGCCAACGGCGTGCTGTCCACGCTCAACGACGGCGTCTCGCAGCCCGGCAACGACAGCTACGCCTACTACCAGGGCACCTCGATGGCCACGCCGCACGTGGCGGGCGTGGCAGCCCTGATCCTGGCCAACCGCCCGAACTGGACGCCGGCCAAGGTGCTGGCCCGCCTGCAGTCCACCGCCCGCCCGTTCCCGGGCACCTGCAACCAGTGCGGCAGCGGCATCGTCAACGCCGGCGCGGCGGTGCCCAAGCCCTGAGCGGCCCCGCGCTCGAGCGACCAGGCCCGCCCACCGGCGGGCCTTTTTCATGGTTCAGGCGGCCAGGGCCTCGAGCACGATGTCGCGCGAGTACTCGGCCGCCACCTCGCGCAGGAAGCGCGGAAAGTCGACATGGGCGCTGTCGTCGGCGCGGTCGGACACGGTGCGCAGCACCGCGCAGGGCCGGCCGAAATCGTGCGCCACCTGGGCCAGCGCGGCGCCCTCCATCTCCACCGCCAGCGCATCGGGCAGGTCCCGTTGCAGGGCCGAGGACTCGGCCGCCGAGGACACGAAGCGGTCGCCGCTGACGACCAGCCCCTGGTGCAGCCGCGCCGCGCCGATGCCGAAGGACGCCAGCGCCGGGTGCGGCCGCGACAGCACGGCCTGCGCGCCGCGCGCCAGGCGGTCGGACCAGCCGGCGTCGGCATCGAAGCGGCTGCGGCCGCTCAGCGGCACCTCCCAGCGCGGGAACAGCGGCGATGCGTCCATGTCGTGCTGCAGGAACTGCCGCCCCACCACCACGTCGCCCACCGCCACGCCCGGCCCCAGGCCGCCGGCCACGCCGGTGAACAGCAGCGCCCGCGCGTCGAAGCGGTCCAGCAGCAGGGCCGCGGTGGTGGCCGCCGCCACCTTGCCCACACCCGACAGGGTCAGCACCACCTCGTGGCCGGCCAGGCGGCCGCGGTGCAGGGTGCGGCCGGCGACGGTGCTGACCTGGTCCACGTCCAGGCGCGCCTGCAGGGCGGCCAGTTCATCGGGCAGGGCGGAGAGGATGGCGAGGGTCATGGGGGGATTGTGCAGGCCGCGCGGGCATGAAAAAGGCGCCCCGCGGGGCGCCTTCATGGGCAGGGCTGGGCGGCCGGGGCCACCGCAGCCTCACTGGCCCTGGGGGTGCATCGCCTCGTTGATCTTGGCGGCGATCTTCGGGCCCATGGTCTTGACCAGGATGGCCTCGGCGACCAGGATCACCAGGGCGCCCAGGGCGCCGACGGCCATCGAGTGGCCGCTGAGTTCGTAGGCGACCACGCTGAAGAACGCGGCGTTGAACAGGCCGACAGCGGCCACCACCAGCATGGCGACGTGGGCGGGGGTCATGCGAACAGCTCCAGGGTGGCGGTGGCGAAGGTGGACAGGGTCACGGGACAGTCTCCGGAAAAGGGCATTCGGGCGCGGCATCGCGTGCCGGGCGGACCGCGGGCCCACTGAACGTGGCTAGCCTGCGCGGCGGGCGCAGAGCTTAGCCCAGATCAAGGAAACCGCCAAAAAATTTCCGGGTTATCCCGAGGCCGGCACCCGGGGATCGGGTGCCGGCGCCCCTCCCGGGGCCCAGAGGCTCGGGCGGACGGGCCTCAGGCGCGCAGCGCGGCCAGGACCTCGTCCAGCATCTTCTTGGCGTCGCCGAACAACATGCGGTTGTTGTCCTTGTAGAAGAGCGGGTTGTCCACGCCGGCGTAGCCGCTGGCCATGGAGCGCTTCATGACGATGCTGGTCTTGGCCTTCCAGACCTCAAGCACCGGCATGCCGGCGATCGGGCTGCTCGGGTCGTCCTGGGCGGCCGGGTTCACGATGTCGTTGGCGCCGATCACCATGGTCACGTCGGTGTCGGGGAAGTCCTCGTTGATCTCGTCCATCTCCAGCACGACGTCATAGGGCACCTTGGCCTCGGCCAGCAGCACGTTCATGTGGCCCGGCATGCGGCCGGCCACCGGGTGGATGCCGAAGCGCACGTTCACGCCCTTCTCGCGCAGCAGCTTGGTGATCTCGAAAACCGTGTGCTGGGCCTGGGCCACGGCCATGCCATAGCCGGGGACGATGATCACGCTCTTCGATTCGCGCAGCAGCTCGGCGGTCTCGACCGCGCTGACCGGCTGCACCTCGCCCTGGGGCTCGGCCGCGCCGCCCGCGGCCTTGGGGGCGGGGGCGCCGCCACCGAAGCCGCCGGCGATCACGCTGATGAAGTTGCGGTTCATCGCCCGGCACATGATGTAGCTGAGGATGGCGCCCGAGGAGCCCACCAGCGCGCCGACCACGATCAGCAGGTCGTTGCTGAGCATGAAGCCGGTGGCCGCGGCGGCCCAGCCCGAGTAGCTGTTGAGCATCGAGACGACGACGGGCATGTCGGCGCCACCGATGGCCATGACCATGTGCACGCCGAACAGCAGCGCCACCACGGTCATCACCAGCAGCGGGGTCATGCCCGAGGCCACGTCGTGCGCGTTCAGGAACTCGCGGCCGAACCCGATGACGACCAGCAGGCCGGCCAGGTTGAGCCAGTGGCGCGCCGGCAGCATCAGCGGCTTGCCGCCGATGCGGCCCGAGAGCTTGCCGAAGGCGACGATCGAGCCCGAGAAGGTGACCGCGCCGATCAGGATGCCGACGTAGATCTCGACCTCGTGGATCGCCTTCTCGGCGGAGGTGGCGAAGACGGTGGAGGTGTCGACATAACTGGCGAAGCCCACCAGGCAGGCGGCCAGGCCGACCAGGCTGTGCATCAGCGCGACGAGCTCGGGCATCTGCGTCATCTGCACCTTCTTGGCGGCGAAGAGGCCGATGCCGCCGCCCACCACGAGGGCGCCGACGATGTACGGGATGCCCGCGGCCGTGACGCGCGGGCCCAGCACCGTGGCCAGCACGGCCAGCGTCATGCCGACCATGCCGAACAGGTTGCCGCGGCGCGCGGTCTCGGGGTTGGACAGGCCGCCCAGGCTGAGGATGAAGAGGATGGTGGCGCCGATGTAGGACACGGTGGCCAAACTGGAAGTCATTTCAAATCTCCGGCGCGATGAGCGCAACAACGCGGTGCATGGGGTCCACCCGTCGGGTCCCGGCACGGATCCGGCTTGGCCGGTCCGTCGCCGGAGCCCCCTCGGGGGGTACCGAGCGAGAGCGAGGTTGGGGGCTCATCACTTTCTGAACATCGCCAGCATGCGGCGCGTGACGGCGAAGCCGCCGAACATGTTGATGGCGGTCAGCACCAGCGCGAGCACGGCACAGCCCAGGATCAGGGCATGCGGGCGGTCGGTGGCGCCGGCGGCGTCCAGCGGCGGCGCCACCTGGATCAGCGCGCCGATGGCGATGATCGAGGAGATCGCGTTGGTCACGCTCATCAGCGGCGTGTGCAGGCTGGGCGTCACGTTCCAGACCACCATGTAGCCCACGAAGCAGGCCAGCACGAACACGGTGAAGTGCGACAGGAAGGCCGCGGGCGCGTACAGGCCCACCAGCGCGAACAGCACCGCGCCCACCGCGAAGACGATGGCCAGGGTGCTGCCCTTCATGGGCTCGCCGGGGCCGTGGCCGTGGGCCGGGGCCTTGGCCACCGCGGCGGCGGCCTTGGGCGGCGGGGGCGGCGGCAGCTTGGGCGCCGGGGCGGGCCAGGTCAGCTCGCCGTCCTTCACCACGGTCAGGCCGCGGATCGCGTCGTCCTCGAAGTTGACCGAGACGGTGCCGTCCTTGGCCTTGCACAGCTCCTCGAGCAGGCGCAGCAGGTTGGTCGCGTACAGGGTGGACGACTGCTTGGCCAGGCGGCTGGCCAGGTCGGTGTAGCCGACGATGGTCACGCCGTGGCGCACCACGGCCTCGCCGGGCACGGTCAGCTCGCAGTTGCCGCCCTGCTCGGCGGCCATGTCCACGATCACGCTGCCGGGCTTCATGGTCTGCACCATCTCGGCCGTGATCAGCTTGGGCGCGGGCTTGCCCGGGATCAGCGCGGTGGTGATGATGATGTCGACCTCGCGGGCCTGCTGCGCGTACATGGCGCGCTGCGCGGCCTGGAAGCCCTCGCTCATGACCTTGGCGTAGCCGCCGCCGCCCGAGCCTTCTTCCTCGAAGTCCACCTTGACGAACTCGCCACCCAGCGAGACGACCTGGTCGGCCACCTCGGCGCGGGTGTCGTTGGCGCGCACGATGGCGCCCAGGTTGGCGGCGGTGCCGATGGCGGCCAGACCGGCCACGCCGGCGCCGGCGATGAAGACCTTGGCCGGCGGCACCTTGCCCGCGGCGGTGATCTGGCCGTTGAAGAAGCGGCCGAAGGCGTTGGCCGCCTCGATCACGGCGCGGTAGCCGCTGACCCCGGCCTGCGAGGTCAGCGCGTCCATCTTCTGGGCGCGGCTGAGCTGGCGCGGCAGGCAGTCGATGGCCAGCACCGTGACCTTCATGGCCTGCAGCTGGGCCATCAGCTCGGGGTTCTGGGCCGGCCAGATGAAGCCGATCAGCACCATGCCCGGGCGCAGCTGCGCGACCTCGTCGGCGCTGGGCACGCGCACCTTGAGCACGACGTCGGCGCGGGCGAAGACCTCGGCGGCCGAGCCCAGCACGCTGGCCCCGGCGGCGCGGTAGGCCTCGTCGGCGCAGTGGGCCGCCTCACCGGCACCGCTCTCGACGGCGACCGAAAAGCCGAGCTTGATGAGTTTCTCGACCACCTCCGGCACGGTGGCGACGCGCTTCTCTCCCGCTGCGGTTTCGCGCGGGACCCCGATGAGCAAAGCCATGGATCTCCTCTCCAACATTCGAATCTGGACGGGCGGTGGCGCCGCGTGGGCACGGGCCGCACCAGCCCCGTGGGCTGCGTGACAGCTTAATGGAAGTCCTTGACCGGCCGAAGGGGTCGCCGGCAGGGCCTAACATGGCCCCATGGAACGCTGGAAACCAAGCGTCACGGTGGCCGCCGTGATCGAGCAGGACGGGCGCTATCTGCTGGTCGAAGAACACACCGCAGACGGCCTGCGGCTGAACAACCCGGCCGGTCACCTGGACCCGGGCGAGTCCCTGGTCGAGGCCGTGGCGCGCGAGGCCCTCGAGGAAACCGCCCGCCCCTTCAGCCCCACCCGCGCGGTGGGCGTTTACCTGGGGCGGATGCGCCGCGAGGCCACCGACGAGGACATCACCTACCTGCGCTTCGCCATCGCCGGCACCGTGGGCGACGAGATACCCGGCCAGGCATATGACCACCCCATCGTCCGCACCCTGTGGATGAGCCTGGACGAGCTGCGCCAATGCCCCCAACGCCACCGCAGCCCGATGCTGCTGGCCTGCCTCGAGGACCACGCCGCCGGCCGCGGTTTCGGGCTGGACCTGCTGCACATGCACGAGAGCGTGAAGCTGCTGCACAAATGATCACCGACCGCCCGGTCGTTGCATGATGCGAAACACGACCCGGCCAGCCTGAAACGGCAAGACCCGCTGCGCCGGTGCCCGCGGGGGCTGCGGCGACAATCGCGGCATGTCCAAGCAACGCGTGGTCGTCGGCCTGTCCGGCGGCGTCGATTCGGCCGTCTCCGCCTGGCTGCTCAAGCAGCAGGGGCACGAGGTCGTCGGCATCTTCATGAAGAACTGGGAAGACGACGACGACAGCGAGTTCTGTTCGTCGCGGCAGGACTTCCTGGACGCGGCGGCGGTGGCCGACGTGATCGGCATCGACATCGAGCACGTCAACTTCGCGGCCGAGTACAAGGACCGGGTGTTCGCCGAGTTCCTGCGCGAGTACCAGGCCGGCCGCACGCCCAACCCCGACGTGCTGTGCAACGCCGAGATCAAGTTCAAGGCCTTCCTGGACCACGCGATGCGGCTGGGCGCCGAGAAGATCGCCACCGGCCACTATGCCCGGGTGCGTGAACGGGACGGCCGCCATGAACTGCTCAAGGGCCTGGATCCGCTGAAGGACCAGAGCTACTTCTTGCACCGCCTGAACCGCGAACAGCTGTCCAAGACGCTGTTCCCGGTGGGTGAGCTGCCCAAGACCGAGGTGCGCCGCCTGGCCGAGGAGATCGGCCTGCCCAACGCCAAGAAGAAGGATTCCACCGGGATCTGCTTCATCGGCGAGCGGCCGTTCCGCGATTTCCTCAACCGCTACCTCAGCCACGCGCCCGGCCCGATCGTGGACGACCGCGGCCGAAAGCTGGGCGAGCACGTCGGCCTGAGCTTCTACACCCTGGGCCAGCGCCAGGGCCTGGGCATCGGTGGGGTCAAGGAGAAGAAGGCGCCGCGCGGCGGGGGCGAGCACCTGCCCTGGTTCGTCGCCCGCAAGGACCTGGAACGCAATGCGCTGGTGGTGGTGCAGGGCCACGAGCACCCCTGGCTGCAGTACCGCAGCCTGGTGGCCGACGACCTCAGCTGGGTGGCCGGCACGCCGCCGGGCCCGGGCGGCTACGGTGCCAAGACCCGCTACCGCCAGGCCGACGCGCCGTGCGCGCTGGCGCAGGACCCGGCCGGTTTCTCGCTGCGGTTCGCGCAGCCGCAGTGGGCCGTCACCCCGGGCCAGTCGGCGGTGCTGTACGACGGCGACGTCTGCCTGGGCGGGGGCGTGATCGCCTCGGCCACGCTGGCCTGAGCGGGAGCGTCCGGATGGACCTGCAGCAGCGGCTGCGCGGCGTGCGCGGCGTGGTCTTCGACATGGACGGCCTGCTGCTCGACAGCGAGCGCCTGGCCTATGCCATCGGCCGCGAGGCCAGCGAACACCTGGGCCTGCCCTGGCGCCACGAGGTGGCGATGGCCATGATCGGCCTGAACTCGCGCGACGGCTACCGCCTGATCCGCGAGGCCTTTGGCGAGGACTACCCCGCCGAGGCCCACCAGGCCGAGTTCAGCCGCCGCTACGAGGCCGCGATCGACGCCGGCCGCTTCGAGCTCAAGCCCGGCGTGCACGAGCTGCTGGACCTGCTCGACACCCTGGGCCTGCCGCGCGCGGTGGCCACCTCCACCCGACGCCTGCGCGCCATCGCCAAGCTCAGTGGCGAGGCGGTGCGGGTGTGGCCGCGGCTGCACGGCCTGGTGGGCGGTGACGAGGTCGAGCGCGGCAAGCCGGCGCCCGACATCTACCAGGCCGCCGCCGGGCTGCTGGGCCTGTCGATCACCGACTGCCTGGTGCTGGAGGACTCGAACACCGGGGTGCGTGGCGGCCTGGCCGCCCAGGCCTGCGTGGTGATGGTGCCTGACCTGCTGACCCCGGCCGATGACGTGCGCGCCGCCGGCGTGCCGGTGGTGGAGAGCCTGCACGCGGTGCGCGAGGCGTTGGCCCGCGCGGCCTGAGCCGCGGCGACGCCGCTCAGGTGCCCAGCGCCAGGTGCAGCGCGTCGCGCAGGTCCTTGGCCGGCTCGCCTCCCTGACGCAACACCGAGCGGACCGAACGCAGCAGCCGCTGCACCTCTTCCTGGTGCACCTCGTCCTTGGCCCGCGCGATCTCGGTCTGGATGGTCTTGAGCCGCTGCAGGGAATCCTGGCCAAGTTCGCCCTTCGGCGGTGCTTCATCGGCCATCGCCACCAGCACGTCGGTGATCAGGCCCAGCTGCTTGCCGTAGGACGCCACCCGGAACGCGCGCTGCTCGATCTGCGGATCGCCGCTGTCACGGTCGGTCTGGCCGTTGAAGAGCCCCACCACCGGATCGATGTCCTGGGTGACGTTGCCGCTCAGCGGCAGTTGCAGGTGCGGTGCCCAGACCCAAAGCCACGGAAACATGCGGAACTCCCTCGTGGTGACTGACCTTGGCCAGATTCTGCGGCGCCCCGCCCGCCAGCGCCTCCCCACGCCAGACGACGCCCCGCGGCGCCACAGGCCGCCGGCCCCGGTGTAAGGTCAAGGGCTTCGCCTCCTTCACCCCGCCACCGTGACTGCCACCGCCCACCTGCCCAGCCCCTACCCCATCGGCACCCCCGGCACCCCGTGGGGCGAGGCCGAGCGCAGCACCTGGCGCCAGCGCCAGACCGTGAAGCGCTCCTACACCGACGAGGTGCTGGCCCGTTTGACCGCCGCGCTGCCGCCCCAGGCCGAGTGCCTGCGTTATGGCGATCTGGACTACCGCGCACTGGGCCTGCCGCTGTACCCGCTGCACGCGGTGCGCAGCCGCGACTGGCAGGCCGACCGGCCCACCGTGCTGGTCACCGGCGGCGTGCACGGCTACGAAACCAGCGGCGTGCAGGGCGCGCTGCAGTGGCTGGCGCAGGACTTTGCGCGGCACTGCGGCCGGGTCAACCTGTTGCTGCTGCCCTGCATCAGCCCCTGGGGCTACGAGACCATCAACCGCTGGAACCCGCTGGCGCTGGACCCGAACCGCCAGTTCCGGGCCGACAGCCCGGCCGCCGAATCGGCCCTGGCCATGGCCTGCGTGGCCGCGCACGCGCCGGCGGTGGACCTGCACATCGACCTGCACGAGACCACCGACACCGACTGCAGCGAGTTCGGCCCCGCCAAGGCCGCCCGCGACGGCCAGGCCTATGGCGGCGACACCATCCCCGACGGCTTCTACCTGGTGGCCGACAGCGAGCGCCCGGCGCTGGACTTCCAGGCCGCGCTGATCGACGCGGTGGCCCGCGTCACCCACATCGCCCCGCCCGATGCACAGGGCCGGCTGATCGGCAGCCCGCTGCTGCGCCACGGCGTGATCGCCTACCCCAAGCAGGCCCTGGGCCTGTGCGGCAGCATGACCGGCGCGCGCCTGGTCACCACCACCGAGGTCTACCCCGACAGCCCGCTGGCCACGCCCGCGCAGTGCAACGAGGCCCAGCGGGTGGCGGTGAACGCGGCGATCGAGTTCTTGCTGCAGGCCTGAGCCTCACCGGCGCGACGTCGTCCGCCGGACGGGCGGCCGGCGTTCAACCCAGCCGCCGCCGCATCACCCAGCGGCCACCCACCTCGCGCAGGCGCTCGAAGCCCAGCGATTCGTAGAGCGCCCGCGGGCCGGTGTGCATGTCCTGCACTGTGGTCGCCTCGGGCGAGGTCCAGCCATCGACCGCCTCGAAACCCTGGGCCTGCAGGTGGCGGCAGGCCTCGGCCAGCAGCGCCCGGGCCACGCCACGCCCGCGCCAGGCCGGCGCGATCACGAAGCAGGTGACCGCGGCCAGCCGCGGGGCCAGCGGCTCAGGGCAAGCGTCGTCCATGATGGTGCAGGCCTGCCAGGGGCCGGCGTGGCACCAGCCCACCACCGCGCCGGTGCCGTCCAGCGCCACCACGCCGGTCTGATCGCCGCGGTCCAGGCGCTGGCAGGCACGCTGCCGGTTGGCCTCGGCCGGGCGAGCGCCCCAGTCTTCCTGCTCGTGGTCCACCGTGGGGAATTGGCAGAAGCAGCCGGCCCAGCGGGGATTGTCGGCAAAGGCCACCTGGTCGAAGAAGTGCAGCCAGGCCGGGGTGTCCACGGCCTGCAGGGGCCGCACGGTGAAGGGGACTTCAGCGGACATCGTGGCGCTCCGGTTTCAGTTGGCACAGACCCGCTCGCCGGTGCCGCTGCGGGTGAAGCACAGGTCGTCTCCCCGGTCCCGCTGCGGCTTGAGCTGCATCCGGCGCGCCGCCTGGTGGCGGGCCTGGTCTTCCCGCTCCCAGGACTCGAGCACCCGGCGCTGGCGGCTTTCGCACTCGCCCCGGGCATCCGGGGTGGGCAGGCGGCTGCAGGCCTCGGGCCACAGCAACGGCCCCTGGCCGGTGGCGTGGGCCGCCCCGGCGAACGCGAGCAGCCACACGGTCAGCAACGGCAGGGAACGACGGGCAAGGGACAGGGGCAAGGACAGCGTCATGGGCACAGGCCGGCCACGCCAAAGTGGGGCCGGAACGCTAGGTTCGCAGCCTGGCACGGGCCTGTCAAAGCACAAAGCTGTGGACAGTTTTGGCACAAGCGGTGGCTTTTCCACAGGCCGCGGGGGTGGACGGCGGCTTGTTGTCGAGATCACCCGGGCGCCGTCCATGGGCCCGCCCACAGGAATTATCCCAATGCAAGTGCTTGTCAAAAAACGGAAAAAGACACTTGTCCACAGAAATCGGCGCGCTCTATTACTCCTACCAAAGAGACTCATTGAATACCGAAGATGAACAACAGCCCCGACTTTTTTTCACCCGCCCAGCGTTCTGCGGCTGACAAAGCCGCGCGACTGGCCCGTCACCGGGTCGTCAAAGCGCAGCTCGCGCGCCAGCAGCTGCAGCGGCTGGCTGAAGTCGGGCGCCTGACCGGCCGGCGGCTCGGGCAGCAGGGTGGGGTAGATGCGGTCGCCCACCAGCGGCAGGCCCAGCGCGGCCATGTGCACGCGCAGCTGGTGGGTCTGGCCGGTTTCGGGCTGCAGGCGGTAGCGAGCCCGGTCGCCCAGGCGCTCCAGGCAGTCGATGGTGCTGACCGCGTTGGGTGGGCCGTCCACCTCGCGCACCACCATGAACTGCCGCTCGCACGGCGCCAGCCGGCTCTCGCGCCGCAGCGGAAACGCCAGGTCCGAGCGCCAGGGGGCGATCGCTTCGTACACCTTGCGCACCCGGCGCTCGCGGAACAGGGCCTGGTAGGCGCCGCGGTCCTGCGGCCGGCGGCTGAACACCACCACCCCGGCGGTTTCACGGTCCAGGCGGTGGATCGGCACCAGCGCGTCCTCGCCCAGCTCGCGCTGCAGACGGGCCAGCAGGGTCTCGCGGGCGTGGCGGCCTTTGGGCGTCATGGCCAGAAAGTGCGGCTTGTCCACCACCACCAGCTGCTCGTCGACGAACAGCAGCTCGTGGGCAAAGGGCACCACCGGCTCGTCGGGCAGGGTGCGCCAGTACCAAAGCCGCTCGCCCGGGCGGTGCGGCGCCTCGGGCGGCACCGGGGCACCCCGCTCGTCCAGCACCTCGCCCGCGGCCATGCGGGCCGCCCAATCGGCCTCGGACACCTTGGGCAGGCGCCAGGCCAGACAGGCCAGGACGGTGGGCCAGGGGCCGTGCGGCAGCGCCACGGCGCTGGCACCGACCCCGTCGCGCGGCGGCGGGCGCCAGGCAGGGACAGGACGGCTCATGCCCCGATTGTCGCCAGCGGTCAAGGCACAAGGCTGTGGACAAGAAAGGACCGATCTGCGGCTTGTCCACCGGGCAAAGGGGTCAACACCCAGTTGTTGTGCCGAAGACCCTGGCCCCGTCCCTGGCCCGGCCCACAGGATCTGTCCACTGGCAGGTCCTTGTCAGCATTGAGAAAAACGGGCTTGTCCACAGAACGAGGCTGCCTCTACTACTTCTACCAAGTTCTTCTTCAAGAAGAAGAGGAGTGAATAAGAGGGGAGCGGAGGAGACCGAAAGACCTGAAAAGAAGGCGGCCAGCCCCTGGCGGCGTCCTTCGTTGTGGTGATGGGCAACCATCTCGACCCGGCCCATCATCAGGAAGGAGCACGCTGAGGGTGCCCGTCGCGGCCATCACCCCGATGGCCCTCACGACGTCCCGACGATGCTCCACCGCCAACCGTCCATCACCCGCGTCCTGGTGCTCCTGGCCCTGGGTCTTTGGCTTGGCGGGCTGCCCTCGGCCCAGGCGCAGCGCGTCGGGCCTGCGGCATCCCTGCCCACCGTGGTGCCGGGCAGCTGCGAACTGGAGACTCGCCCCCCGGCCGCGGATGCACGGTCGCCCACCTTCATGGTCGTCTCCTACAAACCGCCCAGCGACCAGAGCGCCCTGGAGGCCACGGTGATACCTCGTCGGGTGATCCCGCCTTCGACCAGTGGCTGACGAGCCGCCTGGGCAGCTGCCGCTTCGAGCACCTCCAGGGACGGCCCGCGGGCGACCCCGCCGTTCCCCATGGGGCCAAGCCCGGTGCCGAGCGCTTCGGCTTCCGGTGGTCGCTGGGTTGACCGCCGCCGGCAGGGGCGCCACGGCCCGGTGGGGGGCCCCGCATCCCGCCCGGGCTCGCTCAGGTGCTGGACGGTTCGTCGCCATCGGCTCTCATTTCACGACATCGACAGCCATTTTCGCCATGAGGATCACTGAACTCCGAAACTGTCAGGGCCTGGTCGCGCTGCTGTCGGCCGCCTGCTTCGGCCCCCATGCGGTGGCCCAGGAGCCGCCATCGGCCCGCCTGGCGATCTTCGGGCGGGCGCGCTGTACGGCCAGGAGGGCTACTGCGGGTCGATGGAGTCCTACGACAAGTCCAACACCGCCGGGGTGCCGATCGCCGCCGGGCAGCGCACCTGGTTCCGCCTGAAGTACCAACGGGCCTGCACCGGTGACTTCTCCTTCGTGCCGGAGCCCGGGCAGGCCTATGTGCTGGTGGCCGGAACCCCCGCCGTGCCTTGCGGTGCGGGGTTGTTCCGGCTGCGCCGCGGCCAGCCGCCGCAAGGCGAGTCGATGGACCGCGAGGAGGCACGCAGTTGCCTGCTTCCGTGGAATCACCTGCCGCGACGGGCGCCCGCGGCGTCGGCCGCAGCAGGTGACACGCCCGCAGGGGAGGGCTTGCCCGATGAACGCCGCTGAAGGTGGAGCGCCCGCCGCCCGGCACTGGTGCCCCGCGGCTTGAGCTGGAAGCCCCCCGGCACGGGGCTGGGGGGTCAGGGGCTGCCGACGCTCAGTGCGCGTCGAAGGCCTTCGAGGCTTCCACCGACTCGGTGGTGGAGGCGCCGCGGCTGCCGTTGAAGAACAGGTTGAGCAGCACCGCGCTGAGGGCGGCCAGCAAGATGCCGGACTCCAGCAGCGGGTGCAGCTGGTGCGGCATCTGCTGCGTCCAGCGCGGCGCCACCAGCGGCACCAGGCCCATGCCGATGGAGATGGCCACGATGTAGAGGTTGTGGCGGTGGCCGGCGAAGTCCACCCGGCCCAGGATGCGCACGCCGGTGGCGGCGACCATGCCGAACATCACCAGGCCGGCGCCGCCCAGCACGAAGGTGGGCACCGACTCGACCAGGGCCGCCATCTTGGGCAGCAGGCCCAGCACCAGCATGATCACCCCGGCGGCCACGCAGACCCAGCGGCTGCGCACGCCGGTCACGCCCACCAGGCCCACGTTCTGCGAGAAGCTGGTGTACGGGAAGGTGTTGAACAGGCCGCCGATCAGGGTGCCCAGGCCGTCGGTGCGCAGGCCGGCGGTGAGCTCGGCCTGGCTCAGGCGCTTGCCGGTGATGTCGGACAGCGCCAGGAACATGCCGGTGGACTCGATCATCACGACCACCATGACCAGGGTCATGGTCAGCACCATCACCGGGTCGAAGGTGGGCAGGCCGAAGGCGAAGGGCGTGACCCACTCGAACCACGCCGCCTTGGCCACCTTGTCGAAGCCCATCTTGCCCATGGCCGCCGCCACCGCGCAGCCGGCGACGATGCCCAGCAGCACCGCGATGTTGGCCACGAAGCCGCGGCCCCACTTGGCCAGGCCCAGCACCACCGCCAGCACGAAGGCCGACACCGCCAGGGTGTCGAGCGCGCCGTAGCCGGGGTTGTTGACCATGGGCACCGGCCCCAGCTTGAGCGCCGGGGCCGAGGCGCCCGGGGCCACCGAGGCTGCTGCTGCCGCGGCCTTGGCGGCGTCGACCATGGCCACCAGCTTGGGCACGTCCACGCTCTGCGCCAGGTTGGGCGGGCCGCCCAGGGCCCAGCCCACGCCGACCCGCATCAGGCTGATGCCGATGACCGCGATGATGGTGCCGGTGACCACCGGCGGGAAGAAGCGCAGCAGCCGGCCATCACCGGCGCGAGCAGCATCGACAGCAGGCCCGCGCCGATGATGGCGCCGAAGATGGCGCGGGCGCCCTCCACCCCCGGCACCGCGTTGGCCATCGCCACCATCGGGCCGACGGCGGCGAAGGTCACGCCCATCATCACCGGCAGCTTGACGCCGAACCAGCGCGTCACGCCCAGCGACTGGATCAGCGTGACCAGGCCGCAGCAGAACAGGTCGGCCGAGATCAGCAGCGCCACCTGCTCGGGCGTGAGCTTGAGCGCCCGGCCGACGATCAGCGGCACCGCGATCGCGCCGGCGTACATCACCAGCACGTGCTGCAGGCCCAGGGCGGCCAGGCGACCGGTGGGCAGTCGTTCGTCCACCGGGTGGACAGCGCTTGAGCTCATGGGAAATCTCCTCGGGGGTCGGACGGGCCCGTTTGCGGGGGGAGCGGTGGCCGCCATCGGGCACACCGGCGGCCGGCGTCACCGGGCCGGGTGACGCCGGACCGTGGGGAGGGGGACTAGTCGGGCCGGGCGCCCGCAGCGAACCAGCGGCCGATCAGGGCGCGCTCGTCCTCGGTGATGCCGGTGGCGTTGTTCAGCGGCATCAGGCGCTGCACCACCACCTGCTGGTGGACCTGCGGCGCGTGCTTGAGCAGCAGTTCGGCCTGGTGCAGCCGCACGCCCTTGTGGTTGACCTGCTCGTTGTGGCACGCCACGCAGCGCTGCTGCACGATGGCCTGCACCGCGGCGAAGGTGGCGGCCGGGGCGTCGGCCCGCGGTGCGGGGGCGTTCAGCCGGTCCCAGGGCGCGGCCAGGGCGATGGCGACCCCCAGCGGGGCCACGCCGGCGGCGGCCCAGCCCCAAGGGGCGGGCTGGCCCTTGACGTGGGTCTTGTGGCGGGCCACGAAGAAGTGCCGGATCAGCGCGCCGCCCAGCATCAGCAGCACCAGGATGACCCAGTTCCAGCGGTGGCCGTACAGCATCCCGTAGTGGTTGCTGAGCATGGCCGCCAGCACCGGCAGGGTGAAGTAGGTGTTGTGGACGCTGCGCTGCTTGCCGCGCTTGCCGTGCACCGGGTCGGTGGGCAGGCCGGCGGTCATCGCGGCCACCACCTGGCGCTGGCCCGGGATGATCCAGAAGAACACGTTGGCGCTCATGGCGGTGGCCATCATCGCGCCCACCAGCAGGAAGGCCGCGCGTCCGGCGAACAGCTGGCAGGCCAGCCAGGCCGCGAACACCACCAGCGCGGTCACCCCCACGCCCACCTTGCGGTCGGCCTCGGGGCCGGCGCCGAAGGCGCGGCAGATGCCGTCGTACACCCCCCAGAACACCGCCAGAAAGCCCAGCGCCGCGGCGATCGCGCCGGCCGGGGACCAGGCGTGCACGCTCTGGTCGATCAGGTAGGTGCTGGCGTTGAAGAGGTAGAGGACGGTGAAGAGGGCGAAGCCCGAGAGCCAGGTGGAGTAGCTCTCCCAGTAGAACCAGTGCAGCTCGGTGTGGATCTTCTTGGGCGCCACCATGTACTTCTGCGGGTTGTAGAACCCGCCGCCGTGCACCGCCCACAGGGCCCCGTCGACGCCCTTCTCGAGCAGGTCGGGGGACTTGGGCCGGATCAGGTGGTTGTCCAGCCAGACGAAGTAGAACGAGGAGCCGACCCACGCGATCGCGGTGATCACATGCAGCCATCGCAGCAGCAGGTTGGCCCAGTCGAGCAGGTAGGCTTCCATCACGCCCTCACGCAAAGTCCGCCGCCGCGCCCAGCCGGGGCGCTGCGGGGGTCCTCACCACGGCGGGCTCTGTGAGGCGTGAACGTCGCGACCGGCTTCCGGCAAGCGCCAGGAAGGTGCGGGCTCCGCGGCGACGTGGTGCAAAGTGTATACAACTTGGTGCGCGCAAGACCCCGGAGTTACCCAAGGGCCGCGCCCCCAGCGCCTTGAGCACGCGGCGTGCCAACCCAGGACCCGGCGCGGATCCGGCTTGGCCGGTCCGCTGACGGCGGCCCCCTCGGGGGGTGGCGAGCGCCAGCGAGCCTGGGGGCCTCACGACCCTCTGTAGGTGGAATAGGCCCAGGGGCTGACCAGCAGGGGCACGTGGTAGTGGCCGGCCGGGTCGGCGATGCCGAAGTCCAGCGGCACCTGGTCCAGGAAGGGCGGATCGGGCAGGGCCACGCCGCGGGCTCGGAAGTAGTCGGCCACCGAGAACAGCAGGCGGTAGCGGCCGGCCACCAGGGTGCTGGCGTCGAGCAGCGGGCCGCCGTCATGGCGACCATCTGCGTTGAGCACCAGCGTGGCCAGCGTCTCGGCGCGCTCGCCGTGCAGGCGCTGCAGGGTGACGGCCATGCCGGCGGCGGGGCAGCCGTGCATGGTGTCGAGCACATGGGTGCTGAGCTTTCCCATCGGGGACTCCTGGCTTGTCGGATGGCTCAAAGTGTATACACTTCGTTTGAAACCTTCCATCCCGCCATGCCCTCACGCACCGCCAGACCCGCCCGCGCCGCGGCCCCCGCCGCACCGGCCGGGGCCACCGAGCGCATCGTCGAGTCGATCACCACCGCCATCGTCGAGCGCCGGCTGATGCCCGGCACCAAGCTGGCCGAACAGAAGATCGCCGACGTTTTCCAGGTCTCGCGCACCCTGGTGCGCCAGGCCCTGAACCAGCTCAGCCGCGACCGCCTGGTCACGCTCGAGCCGGCGCGCGGCGCCTTCGTCGCCATGCCCAGCCCCGAAGAGGCACGCCAGGTCTTCGAGGTGCGCGCCATGCTCGAATCGCAGATGGTGCGCGAGCTGTGCGGGCGGATCACCGACGCGCAGGTCACCGAACTGCGCCAGCACCTGAAGGCCGAGCGCGAGGCCGTGGCCCGCACCGATGTCCCCGGCCGCACCCGCCTGCTGGCCGACTTCCACGTGGTGCTGGCCCGCCAGCTGGGCAACGAGGTGCTGGCCCAGCTGCTGTCCGACCTGCTCAAGCGCTCGTCGCTGATCTCGCTGATGTACCAGTCGGCCCACTCGGCCGAGCACTCGCAGCAGGAGCACGCCGAGATCGTCGACGCCCTGGCCGCCCGCGACGCCCGCGCCGCCGTGCGCCTGATGACCCGCCACCTGGGCAGCGTCGAACGCAACCTGCGCCTGGACCCGCGCATGCCCGACCTGCAGTCGGTGCTGCGGCCGGAGACCGCCCGGTGAGCGGCCGCGCCCTGTCCCGGACAGCCCCGCGCCCGTGGGCCCGAGACCTGCGGCGCCTGGCCTGGGTGCTGGCGGGCGCCGGGCCCTCGGTGGCCCTGGTGCTGTCGCTGGTCGGCCCGGGGGTGCACCCCTTCCTGCTGGCGTCGCTGGGTGGCTCCACGGTGTTCCTGTTCGGCCTGACCCAGGCCCCGGCGGCGCAGCCGCGCGCGCTCTTTGGTGGCCACCTGATCGGTGCGCTGTCCGGCATCGCCTGCTTCCAGCTCTTCGGTGACGCGCTGTGGGTGTACGCGCTGGCGCAATGCCTGGCCCTGTCGCTGATGCTGTTCACCGGGACGGTCCACCCGCCGGCCGGGGCCAACCCCTTGCTGATGGTGTACGCCCACGCCGGTTGGTCCGCCCTGTGGTCGCCGGTGCTGCTGGGGGTGCTGTCCCTGGCGGCCTGTGCCGTGGTCTGGACCCGGCTGGTGCCCGGCCACCGCCATTACCCCGTCGACTGGCGTGCGCGCTCACCCGTTTCGCCGTGGTGGGGCGGCTGGCCCGACGACTCCGAGGACGCCCGATGAACCCTTACCCCCGTGACCTGCGCGGCCATGGCCGCCATCCCCCGCACGCCCGCTGGCCGGGCCAGGCCCGCATCGCCGTGCAGTTCGTGCTGAACTACGAAGAGGGCGGCGAGAACTCGGTGCTGCACGGCGACGCCGGCTCCGAGCAGTTCCTCTCCGAGATGTTCAACCCGGCCAGCTACCCGGCCCGGCACCTGAGCATGGAGGGCATCTACGAGTACGGCTCGCGGGTGGGCGTGTGGCGCCTGCTGCGCGAGTTCGAGCGCCGCGGCCTGCCGCTGACGGTCTTTGGCGTGTCCACCGCGCTGGAGCGCTGTCCCGAGGTGACCCAGGCCTTCGTCGAGCTGGGCCACGAGATCGCCTGCCACGGCTGGAAATGGATCCACTACCAGACCCTGCCCGAGAGCGAGGAGCGCGAGCACCTGCAGCGCGCCATGGAGACCCTGCAGCGCCTGACGGGTGAGCGCCCGCTGGGCTGGTACACCGGCCGCGACAGCCCCAACACCCGTCGCCTGGTGGCCGACCACGGCGGCTTCGCCTACGACAGCGATTACTACGGCGACGACCTGCCCTTCTGGCTGCAGGTGCGCAAGACCGACGGCGCGCTGGCGCCGCACCTGGTGGTGCCCTACACCCTGGACTGCAACGACATGCGCTTCGCGCTGCCACAGGGCTTCAGCCACGGCGACCCGTTCTTCCAGTACCTGAAGGACGCCTTCGACGTGATGTACGCCGAGGGCGAGGAGCGCCCCGCGATGATGAGCATCGGCATGCACTGCCGCCTGCTGGGCCGGCCGGGCCGCATGCGCGCGCTGCAGCGCTTCCTGGACCATGTGCAGTCGCACGATCGGGTCTGGGTGACGCGGCGCCTCGACATCGCCCACCACTGGCGCGCCGAACACCCGTTCGATGCCGCCACCGCCTTCGTCTGGGAGTGAACACGGTGCCGCTGACGATCGAACAACTCAACGCCGCCACCCCCGCCGAAGTGGCGCGCCTGCTGGACGGCACCTACGAGCACTCGCCCTGGATCGCCGAGCGCGCCTGCGCCGAGCGGCCCTTCCGCAGCCTGGCCCACCTCAAGCACGCGATGGTGCGGGCGCTGGACGCCGCCGGCCTGGACGCGCAGCTGGCCCTGATCCGCGCCCACCCCGAGCTGGCGGGCAAGGCCATGGTCAGCAAGTCGCTCACCGCCGAGTCCACCAACGAACAAGGCAAGGCCGGCCTGACCGACTGCACGCCCGAGGAGTTCGCCCGGCTGCAGCAGCTCAACGCCGACTACAACGCCCGGTTCGGGTTTCCCTTCATCCTGGCGGTGCGCGGGCCGCGTGGCACCGGCCTGGACCGCCGCACCATCATCGACACCTTCGCCCGCCGCCTGGCCCTGCCGGTGGACGTGGAGCGGGCCGAGTGCCTGCGCAACATCCACCGCATCGCCGAGATCCGGCTGAACGACAAGTTCGGGGTGCAGCCCACCGAGGGCGAGCGGGTGTGGGACTGGGCCGAGGCGCTGGCCCGGCACTCGGACCCCGGCTTCGCCGAGCGCGGTGAGCTCACCGTCACCTACCTCACCGCGGCACACCAGGCCTGCGCCCGTGACCTGGCTCAGTGGATGAGCCAGGACTGCGGCTTTGACGAGGTATCCATCGACGCCGTGGGCAACGTGGTGGGCGTGTACCACGGCACCGACCCGGCCGCGCCGCGCCTGCTCACCGGCAGCCACTACGACACCGTGCGCAACGGCGGCCAGTACGACGGCCGCCTGGGCATCTTCGTGCCGATGGCGGTGGTGCGTGCGCTGCACCGGGCCGGCCGGCGCCTGCCCTTCGGCCTGGAGGTGATCGGCTTTGCCGAGGAAGAGGGGCAGCGCTACAAGGCCACCTTCCTGGCCTCGGGCGCGCTGGTGGGCGACTTCGACCCCGCCTGGCTGGACCAGACCGACGCCGATGGCGTGTCCATGCGCGAGGCGATGCGTGCCGCCGGCCTGGACCCTGCCCGAATCCCCGCGCTGCGGCGCGACCCGTCGCGCTACGGGGGCTTCGTCGAGGTCCACATCGAACAGGGCCCGGTGCTGAGCGGCCGCGACCTGCCCCTGGGCGTGGTCAGCAGCATCAACGGCAGCGTGCGCCTGCTGGGCGAGTGCACCGGCCTGGCCAGCCACGCCGGCACCACGCCGATGGACCAGCGCCGCGACGCCGCCATGGCGGTGGCCGAGCTGGGCCTGTTCCTGGAACGCCGCGCCCGCGCGGTGGGCGACCTGGTGGGCACCATGGGCCAGCTGCAGGTGCCCGAGGGCTCGATCAACGTGGTGCCGGGCCGCTGCCGCTTCAGCCTGGACATCCGCGCCACCACCGACGCGGTGCGCGACGCCTGCCTGGCCGACGTGCGCGCCGAGGCCGAGCGCATCGCCCAGATCCGCGGCGTCTCCATCCGCCTCGAGGAAACCCTGCGCGCCGCCGCGGCCCCGTCCGACCCGGCGTGGCAGGCCCGCTGGGCCGACGCGGTGCAGGCCCTGGGCCTGCCGGCCTTCACCCTGCCCAGCGGTGCCGGCCACGACGCCATGAAGCTGCACCAGGCCATGCCCCAGGCCATGCTCTTCGTGCGCGGCCTGAACGACGGCATCAGCCACAACCCGCTGGAAGGCGTCACCGCCGACGACGCCGACTTGGCGGTGCGCGCCTTCACCCACCTCACCGAACAACTCGCCGCCGAACAGCCATGACCGACCGCTACGCCCCCCTCGACGCCTGGATCGACCAGCACTTCGACGAGGAAGTGCGCTTCCTGCAGGCCCTGGTGCAGGTGCCCACCGACACCCCGCCCGGCGACAACGCGCCCCACGCCGAGCGCACGGCCGGGCTGCTGGCCGGCTTCGGCATCACCGCCGAGCGTTTCCCGGTGCCGGCCGACGAGGTGCGCGCCTATGGCATGCAGAGCATCACCAACCTGATCGCCCGCCGCCGCTACGGCGACGGCGGCCCGGTGGTGGCGCTGAACGCCCACGGCGACGTGGTGCCCCCCGGCGAGGGCTGGACCCACGACCCCTATGGCGGCGAGGTGGTGGACGGCAAGCTCTACGGCCGGGCCTCGGCGGTCAGCAAATGCGACTTCGCCACCTACACCTTCGCCACCCGCGCGCTCGAGGCGCTGGGCGTGCCGCTTCGGGGCGGCATCGAGCTGCACTTCACGTACGACGAGGAGTTCGGTGGCGAGCTGGGCCCGGGCTGGTTGCTGAAGCACGGCCACACCCGACCCGACTACGAGATCGCCGCCGGCTTCAGCTACCAGGTGGTCACCGCGCACAACGGCTGCCTGCAGATGGAGGTGACGGTGCACGGCGTGATGGCCCACGCGGCGATCCCGCACACCGGGGTGGACGCGCTGCAGGGCGCCACCGCCGTCCTGTCGGCGCTCTATGCGCAGAACACCGAGTACCAGAAGGTCTGCTCGAAGGTCCCGGGCATCACCCACCCCTACCTGAACGTGGGCCGCATCGAGGGCGGCACCAACACCAACGTGGTGCCGGGCAAGGTGGTGCTCAAGCTGGACCGCCGCATGATCCCAGAGGAGGACCCGGTGGCCGTCGAGGCCGACATCCGCCGCGTGATCGAGCAGGCCGCCGCCACCGTGCCCGGCGTGACGGTGGACATCCGCCGCCTGCTGCTGGCCCACGCGCTGCAGCCCCTGCCCGGCAACCGCCCCCTGGTCGAGTCCCTGCAGCGCCACGGCGAAGCCGTGTTCGGCGAGCCCATCCCCGAGAGCGGCACCCCGCTCTACACCGACGTGCGCCTGTACTGCGCGCACGGCGTGCCGGCGGTGATCTACGGCGCCGGCCCGCGCACCGTGCGCGAGAGCAACGCCAAGCGCGCCGACGAGCACCTGGTGCTGGAGGACCTGCGGCGTGCGACCAAGGTGGTGGCGCGGACGCTGCTGGACCTGCTGTCGGCCTGAGGGCTCAAAGGCTCATCGGATGAGCGGATCAGCGCGCCTGCGCATCGGCCGCGGCAGTTCAGTGCTGCCTGGTCGGTTGTCGCTGGGTCCGCTCGGCCTCGCGCCGGGCGCGGCGCTCGCTCCAGGCGATCATCGCGTGGGCGGCAAAGCCCATCGCGAAGGCGATGGAGACGGTGGCCAGGTGTTCCAGCGGTGAGGTGGTGTCGACTTTCATGGGGACTCCTTCAGGGAGCCCCCATGGTCCAGGTTCACAGGCGCATGGCGTGAGCCTGTCTCGCGTCGGGATGGCGGATCAGGGCTCGATGGTCACGCTGCTGCCTGCCGGAAAGAAGACCGAGAAGTCGGTGCTGCCGCCGAACACGGTGCTGGTGTAGGTCTGGCTCGCGCCGCCGTGGTCGTTGAGCTGCAGGCTCTTGAGCCAGTAGGTGCCGGTGGCGATCTCGGGCCACACGCTGGTGTAGCCATACAGGGTGGAGCTCTTCTGGGCGTAGACCCAGTTCTCGCTCCAGGTGCTGAAGCACTGGCTCTCGTCGGCCAGGCAGAAGGTGGCCATGGCGCCGGCGGTGCCGGAGCCGCCGGTGTCGGCGGTGCCCACCTGCACCCGCACGAAGGGGTTGGTGGCGGCGGTGCCCTTGGCCGGGGTGGAGCGCGAGACCACCGGCGTGGCCACCTTGCCCGAGACCAGGGTGGGCGGCTGCGTGTCGGCCTTGGTGCCGCTGGCGGTGAACTGCAGGTTGCCGCCCAGCGCGGCCAGGCAGTCGGCGGTGCAGGAGAAGGTGTTGTAGGCCACGTCGAAGCCCCAGACCTCGCTCACGGTCCACACGCCGGGCTCGGCATAGGGCCCGAAGCGCAGCGCCACCGCACCCTTGAAGGCGGGCCAGCTGCCCAGGTGGACCCCACCACCGACCTGCTGCGTGTGGCTGGGGTTGGTGGCCGTGACGAAGACCATCATCATCCCGGACAGCTCGTCGCTGACCTGCAGGTTGACCAGCAGCTGGTTGGGGTTCTTGCCGGCCTCCACCGCCGTGGCGGCCTTGACCGACTTGAGCACCGGCACGGTGGTGTCGAGCTTGCCCAGTGCCGCAGCCGGCGCGACCTGGCGCAGCAGCACCGCGCGCTGGGCCGGGGCCAGCGTTGCCAGGCGTGCGGGGTCAAGGTCAAGCGCCTGGGCGCCCTGGGCGGCGAACAAGGACGCGAGGGCGAGCCCGTGCAGGGCGAAGGTCTTGGCGGACATGGGGAACTTCCTTGGGGGTGAAACACCGGCCCCTGGGCCGACCCCGCCCGCCAGGGGCGTGGTGGCCAGCCGGCATCCCTGTTGTAGGACGCGCCCCGTTGCGGTCCCCTCCCTAGATGTGGGGAGGGGACTTGAGCCTCGTCAAGCCCTCTTCGGATACCCCATGCCGTGTCGGCCTCAGGGGGCCGGCACGCTCCAGCGCCGGGTGGTGTCGCCCTTGCCGTTGACGCTTTCCAGGTGCACGCCAAAGCCCCACAGCCGGGCCACGTGGCGCAGCACCTCGTGGGCGCCGTCGTCGAGTGGTCGGTCGGCGTGCTGGGTGTGGCGCAGCGTCAGGCTGCGGTCGCCCCGCAGGTTGACGTTCCAGACCTGGATGTTGGGCTCGCGCTGGCCCAGGTCGTACTGGCGGCTGAGCGCCTCGCGCACCCGGCGGTAGCCCGATTCGTCGTGGATCGCGCTGACCTCGAGTTCGCTGTCCTTGTCGTCGTCGCGGATCGCGAACAGGCGGAAGTCGCGCATCAGCTTGGGGCTGAGGTACTGGCCGATGAAGCTCTCGTCCTTGTAGTTGCGCATCGCGTGGTCCAGCGCCGGCAGCCAGGGCGTGCCGGCCAGGTCGGGGAACCAGGCGCGGTCCTCGTCGGTGGGGGCCTCGCAGATGCGCTTGATGTCGGTGTACATCGCGAAGCCCAGCGCGTAGGGGTTCAGGCCGTTGTAGCCGCGCTGGCCCACCTTGGGCTGGTAGACGACATTGGTGTGCGAGGTCAGCCACTCGATCATCACGCCGTCGGTGAGGTGGCCGTCGTCGTACATCTGGTTGAGCAGCTTGTGGTGCCAGAAGGTGGCCCAGCCCTCGTTCATGACCTGGCTCTGGCGCTGCGGGTAGAAGTACTGGGCGATCTTGCGCACGATGCGCACGATCTCGCGCTGCCAGGGCTCGAGCAGGGGTGCGTGCTTCTCGATGAAGTACAGCAGGTTCTCCTCGGGGTCGGCGGGGAAGCGGCGCGCGGCCTGGGCCTCCTCGGCGGCGTCGGCCTTGCGCGGCAGGGTGCGCCACAGGTCGTTGACCTGCTGCTGGGCATAGGCCTCGCGGTCCTGGCGCGCGGCCAGCTCCTCGGCCAGGGTCTTCTTGCTGGGGCGGCGGTAGCGGTCCACGCCATGGTTCTGCAGCGCGTGGCAGGAGTCCAGGAACAGCTCCACCGTCTCGACGCCGTGGCGCTGCTCGCACTCGGCCACGTAGTGCTTGGCGTAGACCAGGTAGTCGATGATCGACGCCGCATCGGTCCACATGCGGAACAGGTAGTTGCCCTTGAAGAAGCTGTTGTGGCCGTAGGCGGCGTGGGCGATGACCAGCGCCTGCATGGCCATCGTGTTCTCCTCCATCAGGTAGCTGATGCAGGGGTTGGAGTTGATGACGATCTCGTAGGCCAGGCCCATGTGGCCGCGGCGGTAGTTCTTCTCGGTGGCGATGAACTCCTTGCCGTAGCTCCAGTGGCGGTAGTTCACCGGCATGCCCACGCTGGCGTAGGCGTCCATCATCTGCTCGGCGGTGATGATCTCGAGCTGGTTGGGGTAGGTGTCCAGGCCGAAGCGCCGGGCAGTGGCCGCGATCACCGTGTGGTACTGCTCGATCAGCTCGAAGGACCAGTCGCTGGGGTCGGGCAGCGGGCGCTCGGGGCGCTGCTCCAGGGGCAGCGGGGCCTGCAGCTTCTGGGGCGTGCGGCGGCGGTCCTGTCCGTCGGGGATCTTGCCGCGGTCGTCGTGCCAGCGGCGCTCCTGAGAGTACGGGGCGGAGTCGTTCATGCCGGGGCTCCTTCCTTCTTGAACAGGTCGCGGAACACGGGGTAGATCTGGGCCGCGTCCAGGGCCTTGCGCATCGCGAAGTTGGGGTGCGCGCCGGACAGGCGGGTGTATTCCTCCCACAGGTTCTGCTCTTCCTCGGCCACCTGCACGTAGGCGAAGTAGCGGCAGGCGGGCAGCAGCTGCTGGGCCAGCAGCTCGTGGCAGCGGGCCGAGTCGTGGTGCCAGTTGTCGCCGTCGCTGGCCTGGGCGCCGTAGATGTTCCACTCGCTGGGGCTGTAGCGGGCGCGGATGATCTGGTCCATCAGCTCCAGTGCGCTGCTGACCACGGTGCCGCCGGTCTCGCGGGCGTGGAAGAAGTCGTGCTCGCTCACCTCCTGAGCCTGGGTGTGGTGGCGGATGAAGACCAGGTCGATCTTCTCGTAGTGCCGGGTCAGGAACAGGTAGAGCAGGATGAAGAAGCGCTTGGACAGTTCCTTGCGCTGCTCGTCCATCGAGCCCGAGACGTCCATCAGGCAGAACATCACCGCCTTGCTCGACGGCACCGGCGTCTTCACGCGGCTGCGGAACTTCAGGTCGATCGGGTCGAGGAAGGGGATCAGGCCCAGGCGGGCCTTGAGCACCGCGATGCGGGCCTCGACCTCGGCCAGCTCGCGCTTGGCGACCGGCTCGTCGGCGTGGTGGCGGCGCAGCTCGGCGGCGCGGTCTTCCAGCGCGTGCAGCTCGCGCCGGGACTCACCGCCCAGCGCGATGCGCCGGCCCAGCGCGCCGCGCATCGAGCGCACCACGTGCAGGTTGTTGGGCGTGCCGTCGGTGGTGAAGCCGGCGCGGTGGGTCTTGTACTCGGGCACCTCGGCGAGCTGGGTGCGGATCAGGTGGGGCAGCGCCAGGTCCTCGAAGAAGACCTGCATGAACTCTTCCTTGCTCAGCGCGAAGACGAAGTCGTCCTCGCCCTCGCCCTGGTCGCTGGCCTGGCCCTGGCCACTGCCCTGCCCCTGGCCGCCCTTGGGCCGCTCGATGCGGTCGCCCTGGATGTACTCCTGGTTGCCGGGGTGCACGTACTCGCGCTGGCCGCCGGGGCCGTGGTGGAACACCGGCTCGGACAGGTCCTTCTTGGGAATGCGCACCTCTTCGCCGCGCTCCAGGTCGCGGATGCCGCGCCCGTCCACCGCCCGCCGCACCGCCTCGCGGATCTGTTCCTTGTGGCGGCGCAGGAAGCGCTCGCGGTTGCCGATCGACTTGTTCTTGCCGGAGAGCCGGCGGTCGATGATCTGTTGCAGCGCCATGGAAGGCAGTCCTCCATCCTGACCGGGGGCCGCCGCGGAACCGGCTTTGCCGGGCCGCCAGCGGCGCCCCCTTGAGGGGGAGCGGCGTCAGCCGCTCCGGGGGTGGGTCATGAACTCTTGCGCACCCGCAGGTACCACTCGCACAGCAGGCGGACCTGCTTGGGCGTGTAGCCCTTGGAGACCATGCGCTGCACGAAGTCCTCGTGCTTCTTGGCCTCGTCGGCGCTGGCCTTGGCGTTGAAGCTGATGACCGGCAGCAGCTCCTCGGTGTTGGAGAACATCTTCTTCTCGATCACCGAGCGCAGCTTCTCGTAGCTGGTCCAGACCGGGTTCTTGCCCTGGTTGTTGGCACGGGCCCGCAGCACGAAGTTGACGATCTCGTTGCGGAAGTCCTTGGGGTTGGCGATGCCCGCGGGCTTCTCGATCTTCTCGAGCTCGGCGTTGAGCGCCGCGCGGTCGAAGACCTCGCCGGTGTCGGTGTCGCGGTACTCCTGGTCCTGGATCCAGTAGTCGGCGTAGGTGACGTAGCGGTCGAAGATGTTCTGACCGTACTCGGAGTAGCTCTCGAGGTAGGCGGTCTGGATCTCCTTGCCGATGAACTCGGCGTAGCGCGGGCTGAGCTGCTCCTTGATGAAGGCGACGAACTTTTCCTCGGTCTCCTTGGGGAACTGCTCGCGCTCGATCTGCTGCTCGAGCACGTACATCAGGTGCACCGGGTTGGCGGCGACCTCCTGGCTGTCGAAGTTGAAGACCTTGGACAGGATCTTGTAGGCGAAGCGGGTGGAGATGCCGCTCATGCCTTCGTCGACGCCGGCGTAGTCGCGGTACTCCTGGTAGCTCTTGGCGCGCGGGTCGGTGTCCTTGAGGTTGTCGCCGTCGTAGACCTGCATCTTGCTGAACAGCGAGCTGTTCTCGGGCTCCTTCAGGCGGGTCAGGATGGCGAACTGGCTCATCATCTTGAGCGTGCCTGGCGCGCAGGCGGCGGCACCCAGCGAGCTGCTCTTGATCAGCTTCTCGTAGATCTTGACCTCTTCGCTCACGCGCAGGCAGTACGGCACCTTGACGATGTAGATGCGGTCGAGGAAGGCCTCGTTGTTCTTGTTGTTGCGGAAGGCCTTCCACTCGCTCTCGTTGGAGTGGGCCAGCACCACGCCGTCAAACGGGATGGCGCCAAAGCCTTCGGTGCCCTTGAAGTTGCCTTCCTGGGTAGCGGTCAGCAGCGGGTGCAGGACCTTGATCGGCGCCTTGAACATCTCGACGAACTCGAGCAGGCCCTGGTTGGCCAGGCACAGGCCGCCGCTGTAGCTGTAGGCGTCGGGGTCGTCCTGGGCGTAGCTCTCGAGCTTGCGGATGTCGACCTTGCCGACCAGGCTGGAGATGTCCTGGTTGTTCTCGTCGCCCGGCTCGGTCTTGGCGATGCCCACCTGCTTGAGGATGCTGGGGTAGCGCTTGACCACGCGGAACTGCCGGATGTCGCCGCCGAACTCCTCGAGGCGCTTGACCGCCCAGGGGCTCATGATGCGCTGCAGGTAGCGCCGCGGGATGCCGAACTGCTCTTCGAGGAGCGGGCCGTCCTCGACCGCGTCGAACAGGCCCAGGGGCGACTCGTTCACCGGCGAGCCCTTGATCGCGTAGAACGGCACCTCCTGCATCAGCGCCTTCAGGCGCTCGGCGATGCTGCTCTTGCCGCCGCCCACCGGGCCCAGCAGGTAGAGGATCTGCTTCTTCTCTTCCAGGCCCTGCGCGGCGTGGCGGAAGTAGGACACGACCTGCTCGATCGCGTCCTCCATGCCGTAGAACTCGGCGAAGGCCGGGTAGATCTTGATGACCTTGTTGGCGAAGATGCGCGACAGGCGCGGGTCGTTGCGCGTGTCCACCATCTGCGGCTCGCCGATCGCGCGGAGCATGCGCTCGGCGGCGGTGGCGTAGGCCAGCGGGTTGCGCTTGCACTCCGCGAGGTAGTCCTCGAGGGACATCTCTTCTTCACGGGTGCGCTCGTAGCGCGCGGCGAAGCTGCTGATCACGTCCATGCAAGACCTCCTGGGGTTGGCATCAGGTGGCACCCGGCCGGGTGCGGCCCGTGGATCGGGCCGGGGGTCGGGTGTCTGGGAAGATCTGATGGCGTCCCGGCTGGACAGACCCGGGCGTCATCAGAGCTTTCCGTTCAGGTCACTGCATGGGGTTCAGGATCTCGTGTCGCGTGGGCCTTTCATGCCGGAAGAAGCGGGGTGTTTTCGTCCCTGTTCTCGCAAGGACCGTGCCGCGGGGCTGAAGTTCCGTGCGAGGGGTTCGGCCCCATGATGGACTCAACGCGCACCGCCCGCATGCGGGTTGACGCCAAGTCGGTGCGAACATCAGGGGCATGAACCGATCGCTGTGGCTGCTCGCCCTTTGCCAGGGCCTTTTCCTCACCAACAACGTCTGCTTGATCGCGATCAACGGGCTGGTGGGCCTGGCGCTGGCGCCGGTGGGCTGGATGGCCACGCTGCCGGTCACGGCCTATGTGGTGGGCGGGGCCTTGAGCGCGCCGCTGGTGGCGCGGGCGCAGGCGCGCTGGGGCCGGCGGCGCTCGTTCCAGCTGGGGCTGTGGATGGCCATGGCCACCGCCGCACTGTGTGCCTGGGCCGCCTGGCAGCGCCAGTTCGGCCTGCTCACCTTCGCCACCTTGCTGGCGGGCTTCTACAACGCCAACGCGCAGCTCTACCGCTTCGCCGGGCCCGAGCTGGTGCCCGCGCCGCAGAAGGAATCGGCGATCTCGCTGGTGCTGGCCGGCGGCATCCTGGGGGCCTTCGCCGGCCCCAACCTGGCCAGCGCCACGCGCGACTGGCTGGCGGTGCCCTTCGCCGGGGCCTACCTGGCGCTGATCGGCGTGGCGGCGCTGGCCCTGGTGGCGCTGAGCTTCATCGAGTTCCCGCCGCACACCGCCCCGGCGCCTGGCGCCCACCCGGGCCGCTCCCTGCGCGAGATGGCGCGCGAGCCGGCCTTCGTCGTGGCCATCGCGGCAGGGGCGCTGGGCTATGGCGTGATGAACCTGCTGATGGCCGCCACCCCGATCGCGATGGCGCAGTGCGGCCACCCCTTCTCGGCCGCGGCCCTGGTGCTGGAGTGGCACGTGCTGGGCATGTTCGTGCCGGGCTTCTTCACCGGCCGCCTGATCCGCCGCTTCGGCGCACTGCCGGTGATGGGGGTGGGCGTGGCGCTCAACCTGGCCTGCGTGGCGCTGGCCCTGTCGGGCGTGGCGGTGATGGACTTCCTGCTGGCGCTGGCGCTGCTGGGCCTGGGCTGGAATTTCCTGTTCACCGGCGCCACCACGCTCTTCACCACCACCTACCGGCCCGAAGAGAAGAACCGCGCCCAGGGCGCGATGGACACGGTGATGTTCTCGGTGATGGCGCTGACCTCCTTCTCGTCGGGGGCGCTGATCACCACCCAGGGCTGGACCTGGCTGAACCTGGGCTCGCTGCTGCCCATCGGCGCGGTGGGCGCGGCGCTGGCCTGGCTGGCCTGGCGCCGGCACACGGGCGGCGCCGCGGCCTGAGGACGCTCAGTCCTCGGTCGCGCCCAGCTTCTGCAACAGGCCGTTGAGCTCGTCGATCGAGGCGAAGCGGATCGCCACCTCGCCCTGCTCGCCGCGGCGGGTCTTCTTCTGGATGCGGATCTCGACCTCGGCGGTCAGCAGGTCGGACAGGCGCTCTTCGAGGCGCAGCAGGTCGCGCGATTTCTCGGGCTTGGCTCGGCCGGGGGCGTCGTCGTCGCGGGCGGGGCGGGCGGCCTTCTGGACCAGCTTCTCGGCGTCGCGCACCGACAGCTTCCTGGCCACCACTTCGTTCGCCGCCAGGATCTGCTGGGCCGGCGGCAGGGCCAGCAGGGCGCGGGCGTGGCCCATGTCCACGTCACCGGCCATCAGCATCTTCTGCACCGGCTCGGCCAGCTGCAGCAGGCGCAGCAGGTTGCTGGCGGCGCTGCGCGAGCGGCCCACCGCCTGCGCGGCGGCCTCGTGGGTCAGGCCGAACTCGTCGACCAGGCGCTTGAGGCCCTGGGCCTCTTCCAGCGGGTTCAGGTCCTCGCGCTGGATGTTCTCGATCAGGGCCATCACGGCGGCGGCCTCGTCGGGCACCGCCTTGACCAGCACCGGCACCTCGGTCAGGCCGGCCAGCTGCGCGGCGCGGAAGCGGCGCTCGCCGGCGATGATCTCGTAGCGCGCCAGCACCGGGTCGCCCACCGGGCGCACCAGGATCGGCTGCATGATGCCCTGGCCGCGGATGGACTCGGCCAGCTCGTAGAGCGAGCCCTCGTCCATGCGCGTGCGCGGCTGGTACTTGCCGGCCTGCAGCTGCGCCACGGCCAGCGTGGCGGGCGCGCCGTCGCGCGCCGCCGCGGGGGTCGGACCATCGCCCACCTTGGGGCCCAGCAGGGCCTCCAGGCCCATGCCCAGGCCCTTGGGTTTTTTCGTTGCCATGGGGGGATTGTCGGGCATGCGGCGCAGGCGCTGTCATTGGCACGAAGCCTGGGGCGGGTGCAATGCGTTCATGCTTTCTCCTGACCGAATTCCCCAACCCCCGGCACCGCCGGAGGGCGATGCTGCCCAGGCAGCGCTGGCGCTCTGGCAGGCCGCGCTGTCTCGGTCCGAAGACGCCGGCCGCGCCCGGGTCGGCCAGGCGGGCCACGGATGGTCGCCCGCACTGCTGGGTGGCGTGCGCCGCCGTGACCGCAACTTCATCCGTGTGCCGTCCGGCGTCTCCGTTCAGATGGACGAGGGCGCGCGGGACAACCTGGTCGTGGTCGGGTCGATCGAGGTGGCGCGCCTGCTCATCACCGTGCAGGGATCCGGCAACGTGGTCTGGATCGGGGGCGGGCGAAAGTTCGCCGGACGCATCACGGTGGCTGGGCGCGACAACCTGTTCCACGCCGGGGTCGGGGCGACCTGCAACACCGGTCACTTCGTGATGCGCAGCCAGCGGCGCTCCATCCTGATCGGCGAGGGATCCATGCTCTCGTTCGACATCAAGGTCCGTTGCAGTGACATGCATGGCATCTTCGACGTCGAGACGGGTGAACAGCTCAACCCTGCCGAGAGCGTGTGCATCGGACCGCACGTCTGGCTGGGCGAGGAAGTCATCGTCCTCAAGGGTGCGGAGATCGGGGCCGGCGCCATCGTCGGTGCCCGCGCACTGGTGAGCGCTTCGGTGCCCCCGCGCAGCCTGTCGGTGGGTGTGCCGGCGAAGGTGCTGCGCGAAGGCGTGAGCTGGACCCGCCAGCCCGAGGTCCGTGCGCAGGACCGCGAAGCGGTGCTGCAGACACTTCGGGGACTGGATCCCGCGGCGGGCGACCCGGCCTGAGCCGGGTGTTCCGTGCTCAGCCGCCGGTGGCGGCCGGGCGCTCTTCGGCAGCGCCTTCCAGGGCGGTGAGCCGGCGCTCCAGCGCTTCCATGCGGCGGGTCTGGAACACGCACAGCTGAGCCAGGCCCATCACCAGGCGCTCGGTGGACACGCTGCTGGGCCGCAGCGCCAGGTCGTCGCTGGCCAGGGGCTGCTGGCCCGAACCGGCCAGCCAGCGATTGATCGCCGCCCGGTCCTCGACACAGTCCTGCCGGACCTGGCGCAGGTCGGCCGCATCCGGCAGCAGCGCCGCCAGGTACTCGTCGGGGGTCTGGTCGAAGCTGGCATGGCGCCCGATCACGCGCTGGAACAGCATCGGCAGCGCGGGCTCGCGGATGCCGGTGTTGAACACCGCGCGCAGCAGCACCTCGGCGTTGTCGGGGGTGACGTTGTCGCGCACATGGGGCAGGGACAGGTGGTCCAGACCGGCCCAGGTCAGGAAGTCGCCCACGGCGTCGCCGGCCTGGTCCAGGTTGCGCACGTGCAGGTGGCCCGGGAAGGCCCGTTCGTAGTCCTGCAGCGTGGGCGCGAAGAAGGGGCGGCGGCGGGCCACCCACTCCCGGAAGGGCAGCACCGGTCCCGGGGTGGTCTTGTGCTTGATGCCCCACTGGACATAGGCCGAGCGGACCCAGGCGTCGTGGCGCCGGACATAGGCCACGATGTCCACCGTGTGGCCACGCGCCGCCAGCGACTGCAGCGGCGGGATGGCCTTGTCGTAGCGGTCGAAGAAGGACTCGCTGCTCCACACCAGGGTGTGGATGCCGGCGGCCTGGGCACGCTGCACGGTGTCGTCGATCACGACCCGCAGTTGGCGTTCGCCCTCGGCCTGGGGCAGGCGGTGGAACAGCTCGGTGCCGCCGAAGACCTGCCACTCGAAATGCCGCACCGGGGCGTGTTCCAGCATCAGGCCGAGGTACCAGACCCCGGCCTGGGCCAGGGCAGGCCGGCTGTCGCGCAGGGTGAACTGCAGCGAGCTGGTGCCGGTCTTGCCGGCGCCGATGTGGAAGATCCAACGCATGGGGAGGCTCTCGGGGCTCAGGATTCGGTGGGGCTGAAGGCGCTCAGCACGGTCAGGCCGGCATCGCCGTGGAACGAGAGTTCCAGGCGCTCGCAGCGCGTGTCGATCAGCAGCAGCTGGTGGCGCCCGACCACGGCGTCGATGCCCATCTGCGGCGCACCGGTGCTGTCGCTGACATGGCTGCCCTCGGCCAGGCGAAGGGTGAAGCCTTCGCCGTGCAGCGCGATCACCGGGCGCTCGCCGACACGCGGCAGGCGCTCGATCAGCTGCTCCAGTTCGGCGGCCGAAGCCACCGTCTGGCGGTCCAGCCGCACCTCGCGCCGGTGCAGCACCGACAGTGCGCGCTGCGCCAGCGTGGCGAAGCCGGCCTCGGCGGCGGCACCGTCCCGCTGGCCCTTGGGCAGGGCCTGCTCGTGCCAGCCGCGGCGGGTGACGGTCTTCAGGAAGTCGTAGTCGGTCTGCTCGATCCAGCCCTGGCTCAGCATGAACCGGTACTGCGCCAGGTCACGCTGCAGCTGCTGCGGGCTCAGCAGGTCCTCCAGGTCGAGCCCCACGATCCGCGCCTGCGGCTGCACCAGCACCGCGTCGCTGCCGTCCAGGCGCACGACGACGCTGGCCAGGTCGGGGGCGCGTTCGCCGGCGATGGGGATCTCGAAGCCCAGGTAGCCGTCGCCCAGGCCGGCGTCGGCCAGGTCCTGGCGGAAGTGGCTGACCTGGCCGGCGCCGATGCATTCGGGGCCGACGAAGGCGAGCAGCGGGGCGTCGCGCAGCGACCGGCCGTCGGCGTGGATCCAGCCGCGCACGGCGCGGGGGGAGACGTTTTCGATGCAACCACGGATCATGTTGGAGCTCGTTCTGCGGTAAGGACTTCAGGTGGGGACTGAACGGCCGGACAGCGCTCGATCAGGGCGAGGTAATGGCGGGCCATGTCTTCTCCGGTGGACACGGCGGGCAGGTGCTGGCGAAGCCGCGCGGCCATGCCGGGCTGGGCCGCCAGGGCCCAGGCGCGCAGCAGGTCGCGGGCGTCACCGATCTGGAAATGAAGGCCGGTGCGGCCGTCGTGGATCTTCTCGGCCATGCCGCCGATGCCGGGCACGATCAGCGGGCGGCCGCAGGCGTAGGCCTCCTGGATGACCACCGGCGAGTTCTCCCACCACTTGCTGGCCATCAGCACGCAGTCGCAGCCGCGCATGAGCTCGAACACGCGGTCGTTCTGGTAGGGGCCGCGGTAGTCCAGCACCGGGCTGCCGGTGGCCAGCTTTTCAAAGCGGGCGGTGAACTCGGGCGTCAGGCCCACCATCGGCCCGTGCACGCGCAGGCGCACCCGCTGCGACAGCTCCTTGTCGCGCGCCAGCAGCTCCAGCGCGTCGAGGATCAGGTCCACGCCCTTGAAGGGGTTGATCTGGCCGAAGAAGCCGATGACCACCGGGTCGCCGTCGGCGGGTTCGCGCACCGGGACCTCGGGGCCGGGCAGGTGGGGCACGCCGTTCTCGATCACCGCGATGCGGTCCGGGGCGATGCCCCAGTCGGCGAAGCGGTCCTTCAGGAACTGGCTGGGCGAGACGAAGGCGTCGACGCTGCGGAAGTGCTCGAGCAGCGCGGCGCGCCGGACCATGAAGTGCTCGGGCGAGCGCTCGGGGAAGCACTTGCCGCAGGCCGCAGGCGAGGCCGCGTTGCACAGGCGCAGCGCCGGGCGGGTGACCATCTGGCCGTGGTGGTGGCAGATGGCCAGGAACTCGTGCAGGACCAGCAGGGTCTTCCAGCGCGGGTCCAGCGCGGCGCGGCGCACGGTGTTGATGCCGAAGAACAGGAAGTGGTGGAACACCACGGTGGTGGTGCCCAGCTCGCCCAGCAGGTCCATCACGCGGTCGGCGACCTCGGGGTCCGCGAGGTGGAAGTGGCTGTCGTAGCGCTCGTGGCTGAAGGGGACCAGGTGCTCGTCGGCGGTCTTGGCGTGGGCCCGGGGCAGGTCGGCTTCGGGGCACATGGCGACGAAGGCGGCCTTGCGGCCCTGGGCCAGCAGGCCGCGGTAGAGGGTGTAGGCGCTGATCTCGGCACCCCCCGAGGTGACCGAGGGGTGGGTGTGGGCCAGGACGACGATCATGCCGACTCCACGCGGCGCAGCAGGGCCTGGTTCAGACGGGCGGCCACGCCGGTCTCGCGGGCGCCGGCCAGCCGGCAGGCGTGGTGGCCGGGCGGGGCGGGGTCCATCAGCAGGCCGTTGCGGCCGTGGAAGCCGCCGGCCATGCCGGGCAGGCGGCGGAACTGGGCCTCGAAGGCGGTGACCTCGGCGCTGAAGGCCTGGGCCTCGGCGCGCTGGCGCGGCAGGCCCAGCGCGATGTGGGTGCACGACAGCGCCTGCACGCCGGGGGCCTGCCAGTGCCAGGGGTCGGCCAGCAGGGCCCAGCCCTCGTCGGACAGCACGGCCTGCGGCCCCAGGAAGGTGAAGTGCTGCACCCCTTGCGGGTGGCGCAGGCGCGGCAGGGCGTAGAAGGCGGCCTGCACGTCGGGCAGCAGCACCAGACCCAGGCGGCGGTGGGCCCAGCGGGCGCGGATGGCGGCGCACCAGCGCAGCAGGCGGGCGCGGTCGTGGCCCGGGTCGCACAGCAGGGTCACGCCCACGCCGGCGGGCAGGCGGGCGCCGTGCTCCAGCAGGCCGCTGAGCACCAGGCCCATGGTGGCGGGGTCGGTGGGCAGGGCCAGCCACAGCATGCGTTCGGCGCGCAGGCGCTCCAGCTGCTGGGCGCGGCCGCCCACGCCCTGCACCAGCTGCTCGCGCAGGGCGCGGCCGAAGTCGTCCAGCCAGGGCTCGTGCTCGATGGCGGGGAAGGGGCGCTCCAGGCGGTCGAAGTCGAAGCGGGTGTCGATGCGGCGCAGCTGGGTGGCCTGCAGCGGCAGGGTCAGCTCCAGGCCGTCGTCCAGGGTCACGCACACGGCGGGCTGGTCCCAGTCGGATGCCGCCAGCGGGCCGCGCAGCACGGCGCTGAAGCCGGCCTGTCCGGTGCGGTCGCGGTGCTGCGGAAAGGGCTCGGCCAGGTCGGGCCGGGCGCGGGTCTGCAGGGTGGCAGGGTCGAGCACCAGCATGCTGTCGCCCACGCGCAGCTGCAGCTGCTCGAGCTGGGCGCCGGCGGCCAGGATCCAGCCGTCGACCAGGGCGCCGAAGCCGGGCAGCAGCAGCACCTGGTCGAGCCAGAACTGCACGCCGGCGCTTTGGGCGCGCTCGGCGGAGGGGGCCCAGCGGTCGCTGCGGTCGAGCAGGCGCTGGATCTCGTCCAGGCGGCGCTCGTGCAGGCGCGACATCAGGTCCTGCAGCGTCGGGCGCAGGCTGCCCAGGCTCTCCAGCGTCAGGGGCTGGTGGGTGCGCAGCCAGCCGCCGTCTTCCTGCAGCAGGAACAGGAAGCTCTGGTCCTGCGGACCGCTGGCGCGCCAGCCGCCCTGCAAGATGCCCACGAAGGCCTGGGCCCCGGCGGGCAGGTCGTCGCGGGCGAAGGGCACCAGCACCAGGGCCGAGGCGCTGCGGCGGCCGCCATGCACCATCACCGCGGCCTGCTCGCGCTGCACCGGCTGGCGGGTCCAGCCGAACAGGATGGTGTGCTGGCTGTCGATGTGGACCACGCGTTCGATGTACCCCAGGAAGCGGCTTTCGGCCGCGCGCAGCGGGCCGCGCTGGGCCGACTGGGCGACGCGGTGGTGGCGGTCCAGGGCCAGCGGCAGGGGCAGGGCCTCGGTGGGGTGGTTGCCGCCCATGCGGTCCTCGGCCCAGCGGCGCAGCTCCTGCAGCTGCGGGCGTGCGGCCTGGGTCTGCAGGAACAGGTCCTGGCCGGCCAGGCGCAGGCCGACGGTGCTCTCCGGGTCCAGCTCGGCGCCGGCCAGGGCCAGCAGGCTTTCGGGCTGGACGGTGAAGCCCGGGGCGACGCAGACGTCGTCCGTGACCCAGATGTCGGGGCGGTGCAGCCAGTGGACCTCGCAGGGGTGGACCTGGTCGCCCAGCACCAGCTCCAGCTCGAAGCGGGCATCGGGGTCGCGCAGGTCGATCAGCCAGCCGCGCACGCCTTCGGTGGGCGAGAAGGCGTCGATCTGGCCACGGAAGGCCTCGGCCTGCAGGGCGGACGTGCCGCGCACGCCGACCAGTCGGGCGTTGTCGACGCCCGGGTGGCGGGCGGGCACCGGCGCGGTGTCGCGTGCCGCTGCAAGGGTCAGGGTCTGCATGGCCAGTCGCCTTCAGCTCGGCGCGACTCAGGCGGCGCGGCGGCCGCGGGCGGCGGCGGTGGGGTCGGTGGCCTCGGTGTCGTCCGCGGCGGCGACTTCACGCACCGGCGACAGCCGGAAGCCGGTCACGCGCACGCTCTGGGTCACGCCATCGCGCTCGACTTCCCGGCGGCGGGCGTTGAAGACGCCCAGGCCGGGGACCGCCAGGCGGCCTTCCTCGTGGCCCTCGAGCTCGCTGCGCAGCACCGCCAGGGTGGCTCGCACGGCGTGGGCGGCGTGGGGGCGGGGGATGTGCGGGTGGGCGGCGAGGACCGCGTCCACGAGTTGCTTGACGTTCATGTGGGGGCTCCGAGGGTCAACAGGGCTTGCGCGAATGACGCATCTGCCATGTTGCCGATCGAATATGGCCCCGCTCTGTGGCCCGCTGCCCCTTTGGGCTCAGCGCTGTGTGACGCTCCCGTGGCTGCGCCATGCGTCTTCCAGGCCGCGCGCCAGCTGGTCGCCGTGTTCCTGCAGGCGCACGCGGTCCAGGCCCAGCAGCAGGCCGTCACTGGCGCGCTGTGCTTCGGGGGTGGCCTGCAGATAGGCCTGGCGCACGCGCTCGGCGGCCTCGTGCAAGCGCAGGTTCACCGCCTGAGCTTGTGCCAGCTCCTGGCCCTGGCGGGTCATCAGCTCGCGCAGGCGGGCGGTCAGCTGCAGCTGCTCGGCCAGGCGCAGGTCGGCCTGGGCTCGGGCCTGCTCGGTCTGCTCGCGGGCCCGGCGCTCGCGGCCCAGCTCGGCCTGCTGCGCGTCCAGGGCCTGCTGCAGGCGCAGGCGCTCGTCCTCCAGCCGGCGTTGCTCGGCCTGGGCCAGGCGCAGCCGGCCTTCGCCCTGCTGGCGGGCCAGGCGCAGACCGGCCTCGGCCTGCTCGCGGGCCTGCTCGGCGGCCTGCAGCTGGCCGCGGGTCTGTTCCAGGCTTTGCTGGGCCTGCTGCAGCTGCAGCTGCTGGCGGCGGGCCTGCTGGCGGGCGGCGTCGGCAGCCTTGGTGTCGGCGGCGCTGCCGCTGCCGGCCAGGCCGATGCCCAGCAGGGCCAGCACCAGGGTGCGGAGGCGGTTCGAGGGGGCTTGCATGAAAGGGCTCCGGGGCGTGGGGTCAGAACTTCAGCGTGGCTTCGAGCTGCACGGTCTCGATGCGCAGCGGGGCGCTGCTGAGGTTGCCGCTGACGTTGCCGGCGCCGTCGGTGTAGCGCACGCCGTCGTCCAGGTTGCGGGTGCTGATGAAGCGCGCGCCCAGCGTGGCGCGGCGGTCGAAGGCGTATTGCGCGCCCAGGCTGAAGCCCTGGTAGTTGGTGCCGCCGCCGTGCCAGCTGGTGTCGGTCAGGCCGTCGATCCAGGCGTCGCGGCCGAAGCGGCGCCAGGCCAGCGAGCCCTGCCACTGGCCGGCCTCGTCCAGGTGCGGGTGGCCGACCATGAAGCGGGCCTGCACGCCGTTGGTCTTGGCGCGCAGGTCGGACACGCTGTTGGTGCCGGCGCGGCGCACGATGTCGGCGATCTCGAAGCCGGTGTTGCGCACCAGGTCCAGCGACAGGCCCAGGTCGATCGGGCGCAGGTGGTGCGAGACCAGGCCCAGGGTCAGGTTGACCGGGCGGAAGCGCGAGGCCAGGCCCCACACCGGCGAGGCGGTGCTGGCCGGGGCGTTGAGGTTGATCAGGGTGTTGCCCTTCAGGCGCAGGCCCGCCGGGTAGGCGCTGGACTGGTAGGCGGTGGTGCCGGCCAGGGCGCCGCTGGGCGGCAGCTCGGACTCGCGCACGCCCTCGACGTTTCGGAATTGGTAGTAGCCCAGCGCGCCGCGCAGGTTCCAGTCGCCGTCGGGGGCCCAGTCCAGGCCCAGTTGCGCGCCCAGCAGGGCCTTGTCGCGCGGGCCGTTGGCGAACTCCTCGAGCGCGAAGTAGCCGGCGCTGGCGAAGCCGTACAGGCCGGTGGACAGGTCCAGCTCGCCGCGGGCGGCGACGCCGTCGAGCGAGAGGTCCTCGGGGAACAGCAGGTCGGTGCGTTCGAAGGGCACGGCCATGCGGCCGCCTTCCAAGCTGGTGCCCTGCTGCGGCTCCCAGCGCAGCCAGGCGCGGTCCAGGCCGATGGCGATGCGCTGGGTGCCGTTGCCCATGGTGACCGACTCGGACGTGGCGCCCGAGGTGGTGGAGCCGGTGGCCACCCGCACGCCGGCGGTCAGGCTGTCGCTGGCCTTGATGCTGGCGCCCAGGCGGGCGCGCAGGGTCATGCGGCCGCGGTCGACGCGGGTGTTGCTCAGGTCCGGGGCCCAGGCGGGCGAGTCGGACTGGGCGCGGAAGACCTCGGGCGCCAGGTTGTCGTCGGCCAGCAGGTCGGCCTGGGCGCGCACGCGCACGTCGCCCTCGATCTTGATCGCGCGGGTCCAGGCCGGCAGCACGCGGCCGTCGGTCCAGCCCTCGTCGCGGGCGGTGGCGAGGATCTCGTTGCGGATGTCCTCCTTCATCTGGGTGCGCGCGGTCTCGGGCAGGTAGGGCACGCGCACCACCGGCTTGGCGGCGGCGGTGGCCGCGGGCGGGGCGCCCCAGGCCGGGGTGGCGGCGGGGGCGGCGGCCTGGCGGCGGGCGGCGTCGCGGGACTTCTGCAGCAGCTCGTCGGCGCGGGCGCGGCTGAGCAGGCCCTGCTCGACCAGGGCGTCGATCAGGGCCAGGGTGGTGGCGCGCAGCTCTTGCAGCGCGGCCTGTTCCGGGGCGGCGGCGGCGGGGGCCTGGGCCCAGGCGGGGGTGGCCAGCAGGGCGGCGATCAGGCAGGCCAGGGGCCGCAGCGGCGGCAGGGCGGGGTGCTTCACGGGTCTCTCCAGGAAAGGGGGGCGTGCACGGGCGCGGGCGTCAGCCGCCGGCGCGCACGGTCAGGCGGAACCGAAGGGGCTGGGTCAGGCCGGGCGGCGGCGGCAGGCGCAGCTGGGCGGCGCTGCGGTCCATCGCCAGCTGCAGGTCCTGCGGGCGTTGGGGCGCGTCCAGCTCCCAGCGCTGGATGCGGCCGTCGGGCTGCAGCCAGACCGAGATGCCGGCCTGCAGCTCGCCGGCCTCGGCGGGCAGGTGCTGTTCGATGGCGTCGCGCAGCTGCTGGCGCAGGCTGCCGGCGTACAGGCGCTCGGCGGCGCGGTCGGCGGCGCTGGTGGCGGCCGAGGCGGCGCCACCGCTGCCCACGGCGCCGCCCTTGTAGTCCTGGCTGACGCTGCCGGCGGCGAAGGCGCTGGGGCCGTTGCCGGCGGCGCCCTCCATCTTCAGGGGCGCGTCGGCCGGGGCGGGCGGCTTGGGGCTGGGGTCGGGCGTGGGCTGGGGCCGGGCCTCGGGCTTGGGGGGCTCTTCCTTGCGCTCCTTGGGCGGCGGCGGGGGCGGCGGCGGCGGGGTGTCGGGCAGCACCGCGATGCGGGCGACCTGGCGCTTGGGGCCGGGGCTGTCGTGGCCGATCTGGCGCACGGCCCAGACCGCCAGGCCCAGCAGGGCCAGCACCGCCACCGCCGGCAGCACCCGGCGCCACAGCCAGGGGTGCAGGGCGCCGCGTTGCTGCCGGCGCGGCGGGCAGCCGCGCACGCGGTCGGCGATGAGCTGGGTGGTGTGGTGCATGAGGCGTCCTCAGCTGCCGATGCGGGCGGTGACCAGGCCCATGTCCACGGCCAGGCGGTTGCACAGGTCGATGACCTGCACCACGTCCTCGTAGGCGGTGCCGTCGGCGCCCTTGATGGCGACGGTCATCTTGGGGTCGCGGGCCTTGGCGCGGCCCAGCGCCTGCTCGAGTTCGGGCAGGGCCACGCGGGCGCCGTTGAGCAGCAGGCCGCCGCCTTCGGCCACCTGCACCACCAGCAGTTCGTGCTTCTCGGTGGCCGGCTTGTTCGAGGGCTTGGGCAACTGGATCGACAGGCCCTGGACCGAGGCGGTGGTCATCAGGATGAAGACGACCAGCAGCACGTACGCCAGGTCCAGCATGGGCGTGACGTTGATGGTGTCGTAGGGCTTGGTCTCGGTGCTGACCTGGGCGGCCATGGCGGACTCTCTCGGGCAGGGTTCAGGGGGCGGCGCGCTGGGTGACCAGGCCGATCTCGGTGATGTCCAGGCGCTTGGCGATCTCCAGCACCTCGGTGACCTGGCGGTACGCGGTGCGGGCGTCGGCCTTGAGCACCACCGGCAGCGCGGGGTTCGCGGCCTTCATGGTGGCAAGCCTCTGTGACAGTTCCTCCACGCTCACCGGGTAGGCGTCGAGGTAGACCGCGCCGTCGCGGGTGATGGTGATGGCGCGGGTCTGGGGCTTGGCGAGCGGGTTGGCGGCCTGGGTGCGGGGCGAGTCCACCTTCACGCCCTGCACCGAGGCGGTGGTCAGGATGATGAAGGTGACCAGCAGCACATAGGCCAGGTCCAGCATCGGCGTGATGTTGATGTCGTCGTAGGGGGCGTTGTCGTCCTTGACGTCGGCAGCCATCGCACGCCCCGCTTCAGTCCGCGCCCAGGCGCTCGGCGGCGCGGGTCACGTACTCGTCGACGAAGATCTGCATGTCGGCCGACAGGGTCTTCACGCGCGAGGCCAGCCAGTTGTAGCCGAACAGCGCCGGGATCGCGACGCCCAGGCCGGCCACCGTGGCCAGCAGCGCCGCGGCGATGCCCGGGGCGATGGCGTTGACGTTGACGTCGCCGGCCGCCGCGATGGCCGCGAAGGTGATCATCACGCCCACCACCGTGCCCAGCAGGCCCAGGAAGGGGCCGCCCGAGATGGCGATGGTCAGCAGCACCATGCGGGCGTTCAGGCGGTGGTTCTGGCGCACCTGGGTGGCGTCCATCGCGGCCTTGATCGCGTCGAGCGAGGCGCCGGTCAGGCGGGTCACGCCCTTGGCGCGGCGCTTGGCGATCTCGTGCTGGCCGACCTGGTACAGGGCCCACAGACCCGACGCGGCCCAGCGCTCGTCGGCGGCCAGCTCGTCGGCGGCGTCGCTGTCGCGGAAGCGCGCCATGAAGGCGTCATCGGCCTTGCCGACGCGGCTGACGTGCAGGGCCTTGCTGACCATCACCCAGGCGGCGACGGCGAACATCACGCTCAGGATGCCGATGACGACCCAGGCGTCGACGGTGAGGTTCTTGACCAGGATGCCGAAGTAGCCGGGCTCGCCGCCGCCTTCCTCGCCATGGGCCTCGCGCAGGGCGTGCACCCCGGTGCCTTCGGTGCCCTGGGCGGCGGCCTGCAGGCGCACCCAGCCCTCGTCCTTGGCCACCGGCAGCAGCTGGACCTCGTCGACCAGGCCGTTGAAGCGCTCGCCCAGGCGCAGCGTGGCGCCGCCGGCCGAGAGCAGCGCATCGGCCTGGGCCGCGGCCTTGCCGTTGACGTACAGCGTGGCCTTGCCGGCGCCGACGCTGACGGCCACATGGGTCCAGGCCGAGGCCGGCAGCGCCGCGGCGCTGAGCTTCTTGCCGTCGAGCTGCAGTTCGACCTCGTCGACCGCGCGCACCAGGCGCAGGCCGCCCAGCGCGGCCAGGGTGGACGGGCCGGAGCCCGGCTCGGGGCGCACCCACAGGGCCAGGGTCAGGGCGGCGTCGGGGCGCAGCTCCAGCCGGCCCGCCAGCGGCAGCTCCAGGGCCTGGCCGTCGGCCTTCCAGGCGCCGCCGAGCAGGCCGTTGGCCTCGCGCGCCGGGGTGGTGGCGCTGCGCACGCCGGCCACCAGGTCCTGCGCCGGGCCGGCGCTTTCGCTGAAGTGCAGCACCAGGGCGTGGCCGCTGGCGAAGGGCTTGGCGGCGGTCTCGGCGGCGGCCTGGGCGTTGCCGGCGTAGACGTGCACCAGGTTCTTGTCGCTGCCCTGGGCCACGGCGGGCACGCGCACCCACAGCACGGCGAGCTCGTTGACGCCGTCGAAGCGCTCGACCTCGAAGGGCAGCGGGCTCTTGTCGTCGGCCCCGACGACGCGCAGGTCGGCGCCGTCGGCCGCGGCGGCGGCGAAGTCGAAGTTGCCCGAGTGCAGGCGCACCGGCACCACCACGTCGGCCTGGGCGCTGGGAAGGCTCAGGCCCTTGTCGGTGGTGTCGAGGGTGATGCGGGTGCGCTGGGTCCAGGCGTCGTTCCACCAGGCGTGGGCCGGGGTGGTGAGGGCGGCGGCCAGCAGCAGGCCGCTGAGCAGGGGTCGGATCATGGCGGGTCTCTGAAGGGGCATGGGTTCGTGAACAGGGGGAACTCAGCCGCGGCCGAAGCCGAGGAAGTCCAGCAGCAGCTGGCGGCGGCTGCGGCGGCGCTTGCGGCGCTCGTCCTCGTCGTCCGGGGTGGTGGCGCTGGCGTTGGCGGCGGTGCCGGCGGCGTTGGCCATCGACACCGTGGCGCCCACGGCGGGGGCGGCCAGGCTGGCGCCGCTGACGCTGCCGCCGACGTTGAACTCGACGGCGTTGTGGATCACCTGCGCGCCGAGGTAGACGTTGCCGCGGGCGCGGATGCCGGCCTCGCCGGCGTCGATGGCGCCGGCCGGGGCGTACAGGTCCAGGTCGGAGCCTTCGCTGAGCACGGCGATGCCGCTGCCGGTGAAGGAGCCCGAGGTGTCCAGGTACAGGCGGCCGGTGGCGCGGTCCAGGCGCAGCACCGGGGCCGGCGCGCCGACCACGGTCTTGGCGCCGCGGCCGGCATCGATCGAGCCCTGCGAGGACCACAGCAGGATGTCGCCCTCGGCCAGGGTGAACACGCGCGAGCGGTTGACGGTGAAGTCGTCGCGGCTGATCGAGGCGATGTCGCCCCCGGCCACGGTCACCACGCCCTGCACGTTGGCCAGCGCGCTGTTGCCGCTGAGGCGGCCGGCGTCCACCGCGCCGCCCGGCACCATGAAGGTGATGCCGGCCGACTGCAGCGTCTTGACCTGAGCGCTGGCCAGGCTGAGGTCGGCCTCGGGGCGGCCCTCGGACGGGAAGACCGTCTCGATCGCGCGGTAGGCGCGGTCGTAGGCGGCGACCTTGTCGGCGCCGCTGGCGTTGGCGGCCTCGCGGCCGGCGCTGCGCACGGTGTCGACCAGCAGGCCGTTGATCCAGGGCAGCTGGCGGCTCAGGGGCAGGGCCTCGAAGGCGGCCAGGGCCTGGGCGCCGTCGACCGCCTGACCGGTCTGGCCGCTGACGTAGGTGGCCAGGCGCTGCAGGGCGGCGCGGTGGTCGGCATCGGACTGGGCCAGGCGCTGCAGGAAGTCCAGCCGGCGGCCGTCGTCCAGGGCGGCCAGGCGCTGCGCCAGCAGGGTGCTGACCGCCGCGCGCTGGCGGGTGCCGTCGAGCGTGGCCAGCACGGCGGACGCGCGGGCGTCGCTGACGCCGGACTGGCCGGGGATGGCGCGCACCAGGGGGCCCAGTGCGGTGTCGAAGGCGCTGGCGCCCATCCACTGCCGCAGCCGGCCCAGCTGGGTGGCCGGGGCCAGGGCGGCGAAGTCGCGCGCGGTGGTCGAGCCCAGGGCGGGGCTGCCGCTGCCGCTGAGCAGGGCCCAGAGCTCGCCGGCCTGGCCGGACAGGCCCTCCAGGCCCAGCGCGGCCAGGCCCTGGCGCACCGCGGCGCGGTAGTCGGCGCCGTCCGCGCGCAAGCCGATGACCAGCTGCAGGTCGGCGCCCCGGCCGGCGGGCAGCAGGCCGTTCTGGGCGTTGCCCTGGGCCACCAGGCCGGTGTAGCCGGACTCGGGGTTGCGGTCGCCCTGGCCCAGGTCGGCGTGGCGGCCGGTGGTGAGCACGGCGCTGCCCGGGCCCTCCACCCACAGGCTGGCGTTGCCCAGGCGCAGGTCGCGGCCGGCCTGCACGGTCAGCTGCTCGGCGGTGGTCTGCCAGGTGCCGTCGGCGGCCAGGCGCTGGGGCTGCAGCTGGACGATGCTGGCCTGCTCGCCGGTGAAGACGATGTCGCGGCCGGCCTCGAGCGCGGCGCTGCGGGCGCTGGTCAGGCGGCGGATGCTCAGGTCGCCCTGGCCCGCCACCAGCTGCACCGGCGTGCGGTCGCTGGGGTCGAGCGCCTGGCCGTCGGCGCGGCGCAGGTCGCCCAGGTGCAGGTCGCTGGACTGCAGCTGGTCGGTGAAGGACAGGTCGTGGCGGCTGGGCGTGGGGTCGGCCCGGCCGGCGTTGAGCTGCACGCTGCCCAGCGCCAGGTCACCGGCGGCGACCGCGCGCAGGCCGCCCTGCAGGCCGGGCTGGAGGACCCAGGACACGCCCGGGCGCAGCGCGCTGCCGTCGCCCGCGGTGTCGATCCGGCCGGCGGCGGCCAGCAGCTCGATGCGGGCCGGGGTCAGGTGCTCGGTGACGGCATAGCTGCTGCCGGCGACGTCGTTGTCGGCCACGCCGCGCACGGTCAGGTCACCGCCCAGGGCCTGGGCGCGCAGGCGGTCCTGGCCCGAGACGCCGGCCAGCCAGACGCCGCCGACGCCGGCGCTGCTCTGCAGGTCGCCCAGGTCGAGGTCGCGCCGGGCGATGAGCTGGGCGTCGGTGGTGGCGGTCACCACCTGCAGGCCCGGCGTGACCTGCGCGCCCAGCTCGGCCTGGGCCTGCCAGGCGATGTCGCGGCCGGCCTGCAGCTGCAGGTGGCGGCCACCGGCGACGGCCAGGCCGCCGACGATGTCGCGGCCGGCTTGCCACTGCAGGTCGCCCCCGGCCAGGCGGGTGGCGCTGCGGTCGCCGTCCTGCCAGTGGCCGCTGTCGGGCGTGCCGGCGACCAGTTGCTGGATGTCGCGTCCGGCGCGCACGCGCAGCGCGCCGCCGCCCAGGTTGAGCACGCCGTGCTGGAAGTTCTCCAGCAGCACCGGGCGGGCGTACCAGGCGCCGTGGCCGTCCAGCGAGAGCGAGGCCAGCCACTGCGCCGGGCTGACGGCGAAGTTGTAGTCGCGGTTGCCCAGGCCGTCGACGTTGACCACGGCGCGGCCGCGAACGTCGCGCCCGGCCTGGATCTCGATGTCACCGGACCCGCGGGTGAAGACCTCGTCGCCCAGGCCCAGGGCGGCGCGGGCGGCGACCGCGGCGTCCGAGGGGTCGCTGCGGCCGGTGCTGTAGACCACGGTGCGGCCGCGCCGGAGGTCGACGTCGCCGGCCGCGGACAGGCGGATGTCGCCGGTGCTGGTGGCGATGGCGGCGGCGTTGCCGTCCAGGGCCCAGCGGCCGTCGTGGCCGATGGTCAGGTGGGCGCTGCGGTCGCGCTGCACCGCGGTGGCGCGGGCGGCCCCCAGGTCGGCACCGGCGGTCAGGGTCAGGCTGCCGCTGGCGCGGCTGCCGGGGAGGAAGTCCGAGGCGCCGGACTGCACGCCGTAGGGCACGCTCAGGGCGCCGGCCGCGCGCAGCACCAGCGAGGTGTCGCCCACGTGGGCGGCGCCGGTGACGAGGCCGTCGGCCGGCAGGGTCCAGGCACCGCCGGGGTCCACCACCAGGTCGCCGCTGGAGCGGACCTCGGCGGCGGCGTGCACCCGGAGCGCGTCCAGGGTGGCGGTGTCGGCGCCGGCCAGGCGGCTGGCGATGGCCTCGGCCTGCACGCCCCGGGCGCCCAGGAAGGCGGCGCTGTCCTGGTTGATCTGCCAGGTGGCCAGGGTGGTGGCGTCCGGCAGGGTGCCGATGCGCTCGATGCCCTCCCAGGTCCGCAGGGCCTCGACGTCGATGCGCTCGGCACCGCCGATCAGGCCGGCAATGGACGAGATGGCGACCTCGCTGCCGCTGGCGCCGGCGCCGGTGCGGCGGGCCTGCAGTGTGACGTGGCCGTCCTCGCCGGCGTGGCCGCCGGCGACCTCGATGCGGGCACCGGTCTGGACCTGGAGGCGGCCGTCGCGGCTGCCCAGCCAGACCCGGCCGCCCTGGCCGTCGTCGGCGCGGGCCTGGGCCAGCAGGCGGGCGTCGGCGCCGAGCTGCAGGTCGCTGCCGGCGGCCAGGGTCAGGCGGCCGCCGTCGGCGCCGCGGGCGTCCAGCGTGCCTTGCACGCGCAGCCCGCCCTCGTCGGTCTGCAGCTCGATCTGTTGCGCGGCCAGGCGGTGGCCGCTGCCCAGCACCAGGTCGCCCTGGCGCTGGCGCAGCGCGATCCGGGCGCCGAAGGCGGTGGTGTCGTCCGTGGCGTCGGCGGCCAGGGTGTCGGCCAGGCGGTTGAGGCTGGGCAGCTGCGCGGCATCGAGCACCAGGGTGGCGCCGTGGGCGTCGCCGCTGCCGCGGCCCATCAGCCGGCCCGAGAGTTCCAGGGTGCCGGTGGGGGCGGACAGCGTGGCGCTGCCGCCGCCCTCGACGGTGACGGTGCTGCCCTGGGCCAGGCGGATGTCGCCGGCGTGGCTGTCGAGCTGCACCGAGCCGCCGGCCTGCTCGACGGTGGTCGAGCCCACCGCGCGGGTGCGGCCCGCCACGTCCAGGCGGCCGCCGTCCACCCGCACGTCGCCCCGGGCGCTGAAGCCCACGGCGCCCGAGGGCAGCACCACGCGGGCGTCGCTGACCAGGCGGTCGGCCTGCACCGTGAGCGAGGCGCCGTCGGCCAGGGCCGGCAGGGTGCCGGCGCGGTCGACCAGGCGGGCCTCGCCGCCGGCCTGCAGCACCGCGGTGGCGCCGGCCTGGCTGGCGACGAGGCCGGCGCTGGTGAGTTGCAGGTCACCGGCGGTGGACAGCCGGGCATCGCCGGCCAGGGCGATGCTGCGGCTGGCGTCGAGCTCGACGCGGGCGGCGCCGTGGATGGCCTGTTCGCCGGTGGCCAGCAGGATGCGGCCGCTGCCGCCCTGGGCGTCGCTGGCCTGGATGTGCAGCACGCCTTGGCCGCTTTGTGCGCCGCCGGCGGCCTGGCCGCTGAGGTTGGTCAGCACCACCTCGCCGGCGCGCACGGTGGCGCCCTGTCCGCTGGCATCGGCCACCCGCAGGCGCGGCGTGTCCAGCACCAGGCGCTGCAAGGCGGTGTCGCCCAGCACGCTGCCGTCGGCCAGTTGCAGGTGCTGGTAGGCGCGCAGCGTGAGCTGGGTGGCGCCGGAGAGTTGGGTGGCCAGGCGCTCGCCGATGGCCAGGGCCTGCGGCGAGGGGGCGCCCCCGACGGCGACGACCTGGGCGGCCAGCGTCAGGTCGGCGGCGTCCAGCCGGGCGTTGCCGGCGATCTGCTGGCGGGCGCTGCTGTCGAGCACCGCGGTGCCGCCCTGGGCGTCCAGCGTGGTGCCGCGGCCGACGACCAGACGGGCCGGGTCGTCGGTGGCCGCGGCGGCGGGGTCGAGCGTGCGGCCCAGGGCCGCGCCGCGGGCGCCGCTCAGGCGCAGCGCGGCGCCCGAGCCCAGCACCTGCAGGGCCTGGGTGCCGGTGGCGGGGGTGGCCTGCAGCACGCTGCCCTCGGCCACCTGCACGCGGTCGCGGCCCAGCACCACCAGGTCGGGCAGCGTCAGCGCGGTGGACCCGTTGGCCAGGGTGACTTCGTCGGCGCGGGTCTGCAGCTGCAGGGTGCCGTCGCTGGCGCGGCCGGCGGCCACGCCGCCCAGCACCACGGTGGCGGCCTGCAGGCGGTTGAGGGTGTCGGCGCCCAGGTGCAGCGCACCGTCGTCGGCGGCGGCGTCGGCGCTGGCGTCGACCTGGATGCGGCTGGCGACGAAGGCGGCCTGGCCGCCACGGCCGGCGGCGGTGCCGGCCGCGGCGGTGGCGCCTTGCAGCGACACGCTGCCCTGCAGCGCCGCCCGGGTGGCGCTGACGGTCAGGCTGCCGCCGTCGCGCGGGGATTCAGGGGCGCTGCGGCCGTCCTGCGCGGCCAGCGCGGCGAAGTGCTGACTGGCCAGGGTGCGGGTGATCTCGCTGTAGCGGCGGGCCACGGCCTGCGGCAGGACCTGCCAGCTGCTGGTGCTGGCGTCGGCCAGCGCGGTGCCGCCGTCGCGCAGGCGGGCCCCGACCACGGCCGAGCCGTCGCTCTGCTGCACCGCGGTGCCCAGCGCCAGGGTGGCGGGGGTCTTGACCGGCCGCACCAGGAAGGCGCCCGGCTGCAGCGCGTAGCGGGCCGGCAGCAGGGTGTAGACGCCGGCCGGCACCGGCGCGCCGGCGCCGAACTCGATCTGGCGGCCCAGCGCGGCCGCGCCGCTGAAGCCGCGGTCGCTGGGGGCCAGGCCGTGGACGCCGGGCACCACGGCGTAGGCGCCGTCGGTGCCGGCGAAGACGTCGGTGGCGCCGCCGGGGCCGGGCACGAACTCGGTGGCGACCAGGTCGCCGCCGCCCTGGGCCTCGATGCGGGCGCCCTGGGCGACGCTGACCTCGGGGCCGTCCAGCGCGACCGACTTGGTCGGGCCCGCGCTCAGGGTCAGGCTGCTGTCGACGCCGCTCTTCCAGGCCCCGCCCGAGGTGCTGCCGAAGGGGATGGTCAGGCCGTCGGCGCTGACCGAGGTGACGCTGCCGGGGGCCAGGGTGATCGATTCGGTGGCGCCCAGCACCAGGGTGCCCTGGGGGGCGCGCAGCACGCCGGCCTGCTCGATGCGGGCGGCACGGACTTCGAGACGGCCGTCGGCCGACAGTGGCGCGGTGGGCACGTCCCCGGCGCGCTCGATGCGCACGGTGTGGCCGCTGGCGTCGATGGTGAAGGACTGGCTGGTGGCGGGGTAGACCTGGGCGGCGCGCAGGGTCAGGTCGGCGCCGGTGGCCAGGCCGCCCGCGTAGCGGGTGCCGCTGAGGGTGTTGCCGCCCTGCAGCTGCAGGTCACCGGCACTGGCCACGGTGAGCTGGCCCACGCCCTGGCTCACCAGATGACCCTGCAGCACGGTGCCCAGGCGCGATTGCAGCGTGAGCCGGGCGTCGCCGGTGGTGGCGACGGCGGCGGGGGGGGCGTTGCCGGCCAGACCTTCGGCGCGGTCGACCAGGCGGTCACCGGCCACCACGGTGGCGGCCGAGAGCGTGGCCTGGCGGCCGGCGGCGACGGCCAGCGCCGGGGTGTCGAGCTGCAGGCGGCGGGCCAGGTCCAGCTGCAGGCTGTCGTCGATGACCAGGCGGTCGGCGGCGCCAAGCGTGAGGTCGGCCGCGCCCGAGGCGCGGACCTGCGCGGCCGAGACCGAGGCCTGGCCGCCCAGCCCGACCGCGGTCAGGCTGGCCAGGGTGGGCGTGGGCAGGGCCGGGGTGTCGGCGCTCAGGTGCAGGTCGCGCGCCTGGCGGCTGCCGTCGGCCGCGCCTTCGTCGGCCGAGCGCAGGCGCACGGTCAGCGCGCCGCCGGCCACGCCGGCACCGCCGGCGTGCAGGTCCAGCGTGCCGCCGAGCCGCAGGTCGCGGTTGGCCAACAGGCTGATCTGGCCGCCTTCGCTGGACAGGGTGCTGCGCTCGGTGCGCAGGCCGGCGGTGGTGAGCACGCTGCGGTCGACGGTGGCCTGGGCGCCCGAGGCGTCCAGCACCGCGCCCTGCCCCACCACCAGGCTGCCGGCGACGCCGCCCGCGCTCAGCGCGATGCTGCCTCCGGACAGCACCTGGCCCTGGACCAGGCCGTTGGTGGTGGGGGTCTGCAGCAGCTGGCCCGAGACATCCAGCCGGGCCTGGTCGCCCAGCCACAGCCAGGCGGGCCGGGAGGGGTCGGTGGCCTGGGTGGACAGGCCGATGCTGCCGCCGTGGCTGACCAGGGTGCCGTTGACGTCGAGCTGCTGGCTGGACGACAGGCTCAGGCGGGCCTGGGGCTGCAGCTCGATGCGGGCGCCCTCGCCCACGCTCAGGCGGCCTTCGCGGGTGGCGCTGTCACCGCTGACCGACAGCGAGAGCTGCACCGCGCCGGGCAGCTGGTTCCAGGCGCGGCCGGGCAGGGCCACGTCGGCGATCGGGGTGCCGCTGGCCTGGGTGGTGGCGCTGGCGGGCAGCTGCCACATCGCGCGCACGGGGGCCAGCAGGGTGCCGTCCTGGACCTCGAGCGAGCGCACCGCGCCCACCGACACGCTGCCGAAGCCGCCCTGGCTGAAGCGGGCCGGCGCCAGGGTGAGCACCGATTCGCCCCCGACCGGGTCCGCGGCGGTGTCGCCGATGGCGACGCGGCCGGTGCGCAGCGACAGGCTGCCGCCGCCGCTGCTGGCGGCCGAGAAGCCGCGCAGGTCGCCGTGCAGCACCAGGGTGGCGTGGTCGGCGGGGGTGATGGCGTCGTCGGTCAGGGCGATGCTGCCGGCCGCTGAGGCGCTGGCGCTGCCGGCGGTGCTGACCGAGCCGCCGCCCGAGACGTCGACCACCGAGCCCTGGCCCAGGGTGACGCCGGCGCCGCGGGCGCTGAAGCTGCCGCCGGTGGTGGCGGTGGTGGTGCGGGGGCCGTCCAGGGCCTGGTTGACCCAGCTGCCGGCCAGGCTGACCTGCACGCCGTCGGCCACCGACACGCCGCCCTGGCGGCTGCGCAGCTCGACCGCGCCGCTGGCGGCCTGCACGTCGGCGCCCAGTGCGACCTGGCCGTTCACCGAGCGCAGCACCAGGCGGCCGTCCTCGCCCAGGCTCAGCACCGGGCGGTCGCTGCCGCTGGCCGGGGCCACCCGCACGTCGCCGTCGGCGGCCACCGCGATGGTGCCGAAGCCGCTGCCGTTGAGGCGGTCGATCGAGACGCCGGAGGCGCCGCGCAGCGAGGCCTGGAGCGGGTGTTCCCAGAAGTCGGTGGCCAGCAGCGGGCCGCCGCGGCTGATGTTGAGGTGGTCCAGCACCGCGCTGGCGTAGCCGCTGCTGTCGAGGTCGACGTTGCCGTTCTTGACCGCGCCCAGCCACAGGGTGCCGGTGGCGGCGGCGGCGTCCTGGCCGCGCTGCTGGCGCTCGCCCTGCACCGTGGTGGCCCGCAGCTCGCCCTGCAGGGCCAGCGCGCTGCCGATCAGGCGCACCTGGCCGGCGGCGCGGCCTTCGGTGTAGCCCAGCTCCTGGCGGCCGGCGCCGCGGCTGCCCCAGGCGGTGCGCGCGCCCCAGCGGTCGTGGCCGGCGCCGCTCGGGCGGGTCAGGTCGGTGGCGCTGGTGAAGCGCAGGTCGGCCGGGGCGCTGTTGAGGGTGTAGACCAGGCCGTCCTCGCCGATCAGGCGGGTCTCGCGCACCGTGTCGGTGGTGTAGCGGACCTGGCCGCCGGAGACGTCCACCCGGGCGTTGGCGTGGGTGACGATGGCGCCCGAGGCGCGGGCGTTGACGGTGCCGCCGGCCGACAGCCATTCGCCCACGCCGCGCTCGATCGAGGCGCGGTAGCCGGAGAGGTCGCCCAGGATGGGCGAGCCGCCGCGGGTGTCCACGGTGACCTTGCTCTGGTAGAGCAGGCCGTCCTTCTGCACCGGGGCGCCGGCCAGGTCGTTGCTGCCCAGCAGGGCGGTGGTGACGTAGTGCCGGGCCACGCTCTCGACGGTGTCGGTGGTGCCCGAGACGTCGATGGTGGCGCCGTCGCCCAGCACGATGCGGTTGACCGGGCTGCCGGCGCTCAGGGCGTCGGCCTCGGACTGGTCGGTGCGGGCGAAGTAGGTCGGGGTGTTCTCGGCGCGCAGGTGGACCGTGGCGCCGGGGGCGACGATGCGGGCGTTGGCGCCCATCTCGATCGACTGGCCGGCCAGGTCGATGCGGCTGGCGACGAAGCCGGCGTTGGCGTTGGTGCGGCGCTCGGCGCCGCTGGCGTCGGTGACGGCCTCGGGGCTGATCAGGACCTCGCTGCCGGCGCCCAGCACCAGGGCCCCGCTCTCGGCGGCGCGGGGCTTGCCCAGCACCGGCTCGGCGGCGCCCTGGGCGCGCAGGATCACCGAGCCGTTCTCGGTGACGCTGGTGGTGGCGCTGATGCGGCCCATCTGGTTGACGGCCATGCCCACCAGGGTGGTGTTGCCGCGGGCGGTGGCGATCCGGCCGCCGAGGGCGTTGGTGGCGCTGCCGTCGCCGGCGCGGCCCAGGCCGGCGCGGCCGACCTCGACCAGCAGGCCGCGCACGGTGCTGACCTTGTCGTTGCGCTCGGCGGCGTACAGCGCGGACTCGTCGCTGGGCAGCTTGAGGTAGACCTCGGCGCCGCCGGCCAGCACGGTCTGGCCGCCCGGGGTGCTGATCTGGCCGGCGTTGTCCACCCGGCGGGCGAACAGCATCACGCGGCCGCCCTCGGTGGTGCGCAGGTGGGCCCCGGCGTCCACCCGCACGAAGGCCTTGTCGTCGATGAAGTCCTGGGCCCGGCCGTCCCAGCGGAAGGCCGCGGTGCCGCCGCTGAGCGCGTTGGCGAAGCCGCTGTTGAACTCGGCGTCGCTGATCGCCAGGGTGGAGGCGACCAGGCCGCCGGTGTCGACCTGCGCGCCCTTGCCGAACAGGATGCCGTTGCGGTTGATCAGGAAGACCTGGCCTTCGTTGCTGGCGGACAGGCGGCCGAAGATCCGGCTGGGGCTGTCACCGCCGACCACGCGGTTGAGCGCGGCGGCGCCCTTGAGCGCCATGTCGAAGGTGACGCTGCTGTCGGCCCCGATGTCGAAGCTGTTCCACTGGTAGACCGCGCGCTGGCTGGTCTGGCGGATGACCTGGTCGGTGCCGCCCTTGGCGTTGCCGCTCTGGGTGGGTGCGGCGCTGCCGCTGCCCTGCACGCGCCAGGTCTGCGCCGGCACCGGCACCGCGCCCGGCGCGGGCACGCCCTGGGCCGCCAGGCCCAGCGGAAAGGCGGCCAGCAGGGCCAGGCTCAGCGGGCGCAGGCGCTGCGGCGCGCGGGCAGACAGGGGGGCGTGGAGACGTCGGGTCATGGCGGACATCGGTGGGGGGCGGGGCGCCGCTCAGAAGCGCAGCTGCAGGCGCGCGTGCAGGCGGGGGTCGTCGCCCAGGCGGGGACGGCGGATGGGGCTGACCGGCCAGGCCAGGTCGATCGAGGTCTCGAGGCTGGCGGCGCGGGCGCGCAGGCCCAGGCCGACCCCGGCCAGCGCGCGGCGGCTGGTCTGTCCGGCGGCGGCCTGGTCGGTCATCACCCGGCCCAGGTCGGCAAAGCCCAGCGCGGTGACCTCCTGCCAGCCCTCGTGGATCAGGCGGGCCAGGTTGGGGCTGTGCAGCTCGGCCGAGGTCAGCCAGCCGTGGTCGCCGCTGGCGCTGCTCTCGGCGTGGCCGCGCACGCTGTCGGCGCCGCCCAGGGTGAACTGCTCGGCGCTGACCAGGGCGCCGGTGGCGGCCTGGCCGCTGGCGCGCAGGTGCAGGGCCAGCGGGGCCAGCGGCAGCAGGCCGCGGGCGTCGACGCGCCAGACGCCGAAGCCGCCGTCGCCGCCCTGGCGCTTGCAGGCGAACTGGTCGTCGTGGCCGTCGCTGCCGTCGGCGATCGGACAGGGCACGCGGCGCTGCAGCACGGTGCGGGGGTTCAGCGTCAGGCCGCTCTGCAGCTGCCAGCGGGCGTGCTCGCCGCTCCAGGCCAGGCTGCCCGAGACCTGCAGCGGGGCGTAGCGCAGCGGGGTGGCGACGGCGTCGCTGCCGAAACGGGTGGTCTCGTCGAGGCGCTTGAGGTCGGCGCCCAGGCTGAGGGTGGCCGCCAGGTCGGCGGTGTTGAGCGCCCAGCCGCGGCGCAGCGTCCAGGTGTTGCCGCGGCCCAGGACCTGGGTGCCGCCCAGGGTCTCGAGGTCGCTGGAGGAATGGGTCCAGCCCAGGCTGAGGCTGCCGCCGGCCGCCAGCGGGACCTGGTACTGGGTGATCCAGGCGGTGGACTGGCGCGGGGCGGCGGGGGCGGTGACCAGGTTGACCGACAGCGAGTGGCCGAGCTGGAACAGGTTGGCGTAGCGCAGGCCGGCCTGCAGCCGCTCGCGCGCGGTGCCGCTGGCGTGCTGGTTGTTCAGCTCGAGCGTGCCGCTGAGCGGCAGCTCGTCGTTGACCTGCAGGTCGATGTCCACGGTGCCGGGCAGCCGGCCGGGGCGCAGCACCGGCTGCACGCGCTGGCCGGGTTCGGCGTTGACCTGGGCCAGCTGCTGCTGGGCGCGGTTGAATTCGGGCACCTGGCCGGGGCTGAACTCGGCCACGGTGGCGCGGATGCGGCCCTGGTCGTGCCAGCGCGAGCCGCTGACCCAGAGGTTGGCCACGCGGCCCTCGACGACCTGCAGCCGGACCACGCCGGTGCTGATGTCCTGCTCGGGGATGTCGACGCCCACGGTCAGGTAGCCGGCGGCCTGGTAGGCCTGCTCGAGCGCGGCGCGGGCGGCTTCGATGTCGGCCATCGCGCGGTCCGGGCCCAGGTGGGCCTGCAGCGCGCGCTCGATGCGGGGGATGTCCAGCACGCTGTTGCCCTCGACCTCGTATTCCCAGATGTCGAAGGCCTGGGCAGCGGTGTCGGTAGGTTGGGCGAAGGCGGCGGCGCCTGCAGCGGCCAGGGCCAGCGCGGTCAGCAGCCGGGGGATCGGGGTCGGGCGGGGGGACTTCATCACGGGCGGCGATGGTGAGGGCGCGGCATGACACCGTCAGGCCCCGGGCATGGGCCGTTCGTGCCATGCGGCGTGGCCCCGGCTCGGGAAAAAGAAAAAGCGGGCGCCGAGGCGCCCGCTCCCGGGTGGGGTGGACGGGACCCTGGCGGGGCCCGTCAGCCGATCACTTGACCAGGCGCAGCGGGGTGGCGCTGTTGGCGGTCGGGGTGGAAGTGCGCTCGACGCGCGAACCGAACTTGATCGCGACCGGGTCGGCCAGGTTGCTGTACAGGCCGGTGTAGGTGCTGGGCAGCGACAGGTAGCCGTACTGGTTGTCGAGGTCGAACTTGTTCATCGACGAGGGCTTGCCGGCGTTGGTGCGCATGGCGGCGATGAACTTGCCTTCCGGCGAGGTGGTGGTCACCAGCGTCTTGTTGAACTGCATGGTGGCGGCGTACAGGTAGCTGTAGGTGCCGTCACGGGCCACGCTCGGGTGCGGGGCGGCACCGTCGATCTTCACGAAGCGCCAGGTGGCATTGCCGTTGTTGGCGCGCGGGTTGTTCTCGCGGCTGACGATGCCCAGGGCGTAGGCGGCGGCGTTCTCGGCCGGGGTCAGGCAGTTGGCGACCATGTTGCCGGTGCTGCTGTCGGCCTTGACGGCCAGGGCGCCGACCTGGGCGATGGCGACGGCGTTGTCGGCGGCCGGGGCGATGGCGCCGGTGCCGGCGGCGATCGGGTTGTTCAGGAAGTGCAGCTGGGCCGCGGCCTGGGTGCCCGAGCCGACTTCACGGCGGCAGACGTTGACCTGCTTGCTGGCCACGGCGGGGTCCACGGCGGCGCCGATCACGGCGTTCCAGCCCGGCACGGTGGTGGAGCCGCCCTGGACCTTGCCGGCCAGGGCCTGGGTCACGAAGGACGACGGCAGGCTGGGGATGGTGGCGAAGGTCGAGGCGTCCCAGGTGGACTGGTCGGCCGGCACGTCGACCATCGCGGCGCCGGTGCCGATGATGCCTTGCTGTTCCTGCAGGGCGCGGTACAGCGTCTTGGTGACGGCGATGCCGAACAGGCTCAGGTTGACGGCCTTGACGTCGAGCTGGGCGGTCGACTGGGTGGCGCCGCCGTTGACCGGCTTGACGACGATGGCCGGCTCGACGTCCGACACGCCGGCGTGCGGGGTGGCGGCGACGGCGCTGGCGTTGGCGCAGGTGTAGCTGGGCTTGAGGATGTCCACCGCCGGGGTCGGGTTGGCGGTGCGCACGCAGCTGGCGTCTTCCACGTTCAGGAAGGGCACGGTGCCGGGGGCGGCGGCGTCCAGGATCGGGAACACGCCGTTGGCCGAGCCGCCCTTGTCGGTCTTGTAGATCACGACCGGGGTGCCGGCGGCCCAGGCGCCGACGGTGGTCGACAGGGTGCAGCTGTAAGCGCGGTAGTCGTTGCCGATCTTGGTGCCGTTGGCGTCGTGGTGGACGTCGAAGTTGCCGGCGTTGCAGATCGACTGGGCGTAGGAGGCGATGAACAGGCGCTGGGCCGAGGCGCCACCGACCTTGATTTCCTTCAAGGTGCCCGCGGCGCGGTAGCCGGCGATGTCGGCGGGGGACAGGGCGTGGGCGGAACCAGCGGCCATCAGGGCGGCCAGGGCGATGAGACGGATTTGCATGGGAGCTCCGGAGTTGGGGTGGAATCGCGCCATCGCCCTGGTCGGGCAACCCCGGGACGGGTGTCACCAGGTCAACGCGGTTTCATCGAGGAAACGGAGCGAACTGTGGCGGCCGGGGATGACGCCGTGACGGGGGCGACGTCGCGCTTTCGTGGCCGCCTCGGCACCGCGGCGGCCACCGAACCGTCACGAAATGATCTGGCGTGCCATGGCCTCGGCCACCGCGTGCACGCGGCTGCGGGCGCCCAGCTTGGCCATCACCTTGCGCAGGTGGTTCTTGACCGTCAGCGGGCTGATGCCGAAGGTCTCGGCGATCTCCTGGGTGCGGCGGTCCTCGCGCACGGCGCGCAGGATCTGCAGCTCGCGGGCCGTCAGGCCGTGGGGGCGGCCCGAGCGGGCGTCGGTGCGGCTGGCGCCCGCGCTGTCCTCGCCCAGGGCGCGCACCGCGCTGGCGTGCAGGTGCGCCAGCCACAGCTGCAGGCTGGCGGTGGCGGCCTCGGCCGGGGCCTCGCCGACCCGGCCGAAGGCGTAGAGGGCCTCGGGCCGCAGGCGCGCGGTGGCGTCACTGCCGTGCACCAGCAGGGCGTGCACGCCGGCTTGGCGCAGCGGCGCGGCCAGGGGTTTGGGCAGGTCCTGCGCCAGGTCCACCGCGGTCGCCTGCCGGCCCGCCCGCAGCCAGCATTGGCGCAGCGTGGTCCACAGCGGCCCTTGCGCGGCGCCCAGCACGCGCAACGCGTCCTCGGGCAGTGCCACGCTGTCGAAGACATGGCTTTGGGTGCCGGCCTCGCCACAGCGTTCGAGGTGGCAGGTGGCGACGTCGTGGGGCACGAAGCGGTGCAGGTGCAGGCGCAGCCACAGGAAGAGCTCGCGCTTGTTCTGGACCAGGGTGGCGGCTTCGGCGGTGCGCAGGAAGGCATCACGCTCGAAGGAGACGTACGGCAATTTGTCCAGCATCGGGGTGTTTCCGGTCTGCGCGTGTGCAGCGCATGAAGGGAAGGCAAAGTTTGTTTGCCGGCGAGCGCGCGACCATAGGAGCGCGGCGTGACCGGCGCGTGACCGCGGCTGATGCCCCGGGGCCTGGCGGGCTGTCATGGCGGGGTCATGCCCCGCGCCCAACATGCGGCGCCCCCCTGCCCCCCTGCCCCACCCCGCCCCATGCCCATTCCCTGCAGCCCTTCGTCCGATGCGCCTGGCCTGTACCGCCTCCAGGGCCTGGAGCGCCTGGAACTGGGGCCGCCGGTGCTGGCCAGTGCGGGCGCTTCACCCTTGCCGCCCGCGGGGCCGGTGGTGCTGTCCACCGGCGAGTGGCTGGGCTCGGGCACTTTTCGCAACAGCCTGTACCTGGCGCCCTGGCGGGCCCTGAGTCGGGTGGCCGACCTGTGGCTGCACCTGGAGCTGCAGGGCGAGGCGGTGCTGCGCCTGATGTGCGCCGGTCCCGGCCAGGCCCCGCGGGTGCTGCGGGAGTGCCTGGTGGGTGGGCCGGACCGCGGCGCGCAGGCGGTGCCGCTGGGGCTGCTGGCGGACCTGCCGGCTGACGGCCGCCTGTTCTGGCACCTGGAGGCCCGCACCGAGCTGCACCTGCATGAGGCCCAGTGGGCGACCTCGACCCCGCCGCTCGTGCGGCCGCGCCTGGCGGTGCTGCAACGCACCCACGGCCGCAGCCGCGACGTGCAGCAGCAGTTGCAGCGCTTCGATCAGGCCCGGACGCAGTCGCCGGCCCACGCGGCCTGCCTGCAGCGCTGCGCGTTCTGGGTGCTGGACACCAGCACCGATGCCGCGGCGCAATGGGCGGACGAGCCCCTGCCCGGGCTGGACCTGCGGGTGCTGCAGGGCCCCAACCTGGGCGGCGGGGGCAACGCCTCGATGCTGCTGGAAGCCTTCCTGGCCCGCGAGGACACGCTGGCCCCCGAGCGGCAGGCCGACGAGGTGCTGCTGCTGGACGACGACGGCGTGCTCAGCGCCGAGACCCTGGCGCGGCACCTGGCCCTGTGCGCCTGGCGCCGGGAGGATCACGTGATGAGCCTGCCGGTGCTGATGCGCAGCCAGCCGCTGCGGGTCTGGGAGGACGGCGGCTTCTGGGGCCGCGAGGCGCTGTCCGCGGTGCCGGAGCGGCCGCGCCGTACCCTGGCGCCGACGCTGGTGCGCCACGGCCTGTTGCTTGAGGGCTTTGCGCACCTGGACGCCTTCGCGCCGCTCAACCGGGTGGAGTACGCCACCTTCATCTTCTTCGGCCTGCCGGTCTCGCTGCTGCGGCGCCTGGGCCTGCCGGCGGCCCTCTTCCTGCGCGGCGACGACATCGAGTGGTCGCTGCGGGCCGGGGCGCTGGGCGTGCCGGTCTACACCAACCCCAACCTGGCGGCCTGGCACGAGCCCGGCCATGGCTACGCGCAGGAGTACATGGCGATCCTGCACGGCGCGGTGATCAACCTGGTCTACAGCGCCAATGGGCCCGACGAGTTTCTGGGCTTCTTCGAGGCGCGGCTGCGCGAGCACGCCGCCCTGGGCGACCTGGCCGGCCTGGGCCTGTACCGGCAGGTGGTCGAGGACCTGCTCGATCCTGAGCTGCCCCTGCTCGAGGGCGGCTTCGAGCGCCACTACCTGGCCCGGCTGCCGGCGGTGGGCGCGCCGATGCCGGTGCTGCCCGCGGCCGAGCTGGAGCGCTTGCGCGCCCGAGCCCGCGAGGGCCAGCTGCGCTTGTTGCCCTGGCTGTACCCGGGGCCGGTGGCCGCGGGGGACGAGCGCCCCACCGTGCTGTGGCAAGAGGACGCCGGCCGGGCGCGGCCGTTGCCCGAGGTCTCGGCCCGCGAGCGCCTGCAGGCGCTGCAGTCGGCCATCGAGGCGCTGCTGGGGCTGGGGGCCGGGCTGGAGGCCTGCCGCAGCCGCTGGCAGGCCCGCTTGCGCGCCAGCGGCGAGCGCGGCTTCTGGCGGGCCCGGCACGCGGAGCACGCCGACGCCTGGCGGCCCCTGAGACAGGCCGACTGGGTGGCGCCACCGCCGCCATGCGAGGTCGCCTGGCGGCGCCTGCCGGTGGCGCCCGTGGTGGCCGCACCGGCGGCCGCGCCGGCCGCGCCGCGCCCAGCCCTGTGGCACCGCTGGTGGCCGGGCCGGCGGGCCGCGGCGGCGGACACGCCTTCGCGGTTGCCGCCGGACTTCGATCCGCCGACCTATCTGGCGCTCAACGCCGACGTGGCGCGCTCCGGCGTCGACCCGGCCCGCCACTACCTGCGCTACGGCCGCCTCGAAGGCCGCCGCTACCGGCCGGCATGAGGCGCGGCATGACCCGTCGACCCCGGCTGCTGCTGCACATCGGCACCCACAAGACCGGCACCACCTCGATCCAGCAGGCCCTGCACCAGCAGCGCGACGCGCTGCGGGCCCGGGGCGTGCTGCTGGCCGACACCGGACGCCCGCCCTGGCCCGAGCTGCCCAAGCACACCTCGGTCTTTCACGCCGCCTGGGTTGGCGACGCGGCCGCGCGCGAGGCCGAGCGCGCGGCGCTGTGGCAGGAGTTCAGCGCCAGCGGCGCCCACACCCTGCTGCTGAGCGAGGAGGGGCTGTCCGAGCCCGACCCCCGGCCCGTGGCCTTCTTCGAGCCCTGGCGCGAGCGCTTCGACATCCAGGTGGTGTGCCTGTTGCGCCGCCACGACCGCTTCGTCGAGTCGCTCTACAACCAGTTCACCCGCGAGCCGGCCCGGCGCGAGGCCCGCGCCCCGCTGGCGTTCGCGCGCAGCGCCGCGGTGCGGGCGCGGCTGGACTACGGCGCCATGCTGCGCCACTGGCAGGAGGGGCTGGGCGCCACCCTGGTGGTGCGCGACTTCGACGCGCTGCAGCGCGGCGGCGGCCTGCTGCGGGGCTTTGCCGAGGCGGCCGGCCTGCCGGCCGAGGTGCCGCTGCCCGAGCGGCGCAGCAACGGCTCGCCCGACATGCGCCTGAGCCTGGTGCTGCGGCGCCTGCACGCGGCCGGGCTGCCGCACCAGTCGGGCGCCTTGACCGAGGCGGCGGGGGCCCTGATCGACGAGGGCCGCTTTCCGCCCTGGCGCGAGGTGTTGGGTTCCGACGAGCGCCGCCGCCTGCTGCAGGCCTGCGCCGAGGATGCGCGTGCGCTGGAGCGCCAGCATGGCGTGGTCTTCGACCCCGGCCTGCCCGAGGGCGAGCCGGGCCAGGCCCGCGACGAGGTCGAGCCGGCCTTTCTGCTTGAGCTGCTGGCGCGGCTGAGCCGGCGCGCACCGCGCTGAGCGCGGCCCCGGGGCTCAGGCCCCGTCGTCGTCCACCGGCTCGACCAGGCTGCGCAGCAGCGCCCGGCCTTCGGGCCAGTCGCCCAGGCCCGAGTCGGCGTTGAGGTGCCCCAGCGGGCCCACGGCCAGGCCGGCGGCGCCCCAATCGGCGGCCATCTGCGCGGCGCGCTCGGCGCTGCAGAAGGGGTCGTCGCCGCTGTAGACCGCGATCGCCGGGAAGGGCAGCGGCTGGCGCGCGATCGGGGCCCAGGTGGCGACCTGGGGCGGGGCGTCGGCGCGTTCGATGTCGGGCGGGGCCACCAGCAGCGCACCGACCACGCGGGCGGTGTGGCGGCTGTGCGAGGCCCATGCCGCCACCAGCTGGCAGCCCAGGCTGTGGGCCACCAGCACCGCGGGGCGGCGGTCGGCCAGCACCGCTTCTTCGAGCTGCATCATCCAGTCGCCGCGCTTGGGCCACACCCAGTCGTGCTGCTGCACGCGGGTGTCGCCGTGCAGGGCCTCCCAGCGGCTTTGCCAGTGGGCGGGGCCGGAGTCCTGCCAGCCGGGCAGCAGGAGGATGCGGGGGGCGTCGGTCATGGTCAGGGTTTCTCCCTTAGGATGCGGGGTTCTCCCCCGGATTCTGGCGCAGCGCGTGCGCCACCCCCAGCGACAAGAAGGCAGATCGACATGACGTACAAGGTGTTCGTGGACGGCCAGGAAGGCACCACCGGCTTGCGGATCCACGAGTACCTCGCAGGCCGCCCGGACCTCGAGGTGCTGAAGATCGACGCGGACAAGCGCAAGGACGCCGCCGAGCGCGCGCGCCTGATCAACGCCTCGGACATCACCTTCCTGTGCCTGCCCGATGCCGCCTCGCGCGAGGCGGCGGCGATGGTGGACAACCCCCGCACCTGCCTGATCGACGCCTCCACCGCGCACCGCACCGTGCCGGGCTGGACCTACGGCATGCCCGAGCTGGCCCCGGGCCAGCGCGAGGCCATCCGCGGCGCCAAGCGCATCGCCAACCCGGGCTGCCACGCCAGTGCCTTCATCCTGGCGCTGCGCCCGCTGGTCGATGCCGGCTTGGTGCCGGCGGCGCTGCCGGTCAGCGCCACCTCGCTCACCGGCTACTCGGGTGGCGGCAAGTCCATGATCGCCCAGTACGAGGCCGGCGGCGACGCCACCCTGATGGCGCCGCGCCCCTACGCGCTGGGCCTGGGCCACAAGCACCTGCCCGAGATGAAGGCCCACACCGGCCTGCAGCACGCGCCGGTGTTCATGCCGGTGGTGGGCCCGTTCTACAAGGGTCTGGCCGTGACCGTGCCGCTGCACCTGTCGCAGCTGCGCGCGGGCACCACCGGCGCCGACCTGCAGGCGGCGCTGGCCGCGCGCTACGCGGGCGAGCGCTACATCCGCGTGATGCCGCTGTCCGACCCCGAGACCCTGGCCGGCGGCTTCTTTGATGTGCAGGCCTGCAACGACAGCAACCGGGTCGACCTGTTCGTCTTCGCCAGCGCCGAGCAGGCGGTGGTCATCGCCCGCCTGGACAACCTGGGCAAGGGCGCCAGCGGCGCCGCGGTGCAGGCCATGAACGTGCACCTGGGCTGCGAGGAATCGCTGGGCCTGTGAGGCCCGCCCCCGCCGGCCCGGGAGGGCGCGGCGGTGGGCCGGTGCGGCCGCCTCAGCGGCGCACGGGCGTGACGATGCGGGCCTCGCGCTGGGGCCCGCGGATCAGTCGGTGAGTGACCGCTCGCTTGTCCGGGCGGGCTTGTTTTCCCTTGGCCACGGCCGGGCAGTTGCCGGTGGCCAGCTGCGTCAGCGCGGCCGCCAGCTGGCCCTCGGCCGGATCGCCCAGCGCGTGTTCCAGGTCGTCGGCGGCGGCGCAGGTGGCGCTGAAGCCGTCGGCATAGTCGCCGAAGCCCTTGGCGTTCACGCCCTGGAACTCGATCGGGAAGTAGCTGATGCCGCAGTTGTCCTGGCCGGTGAAGCCGTAGGGCTTGCCGCAGGTGGTGTCGCCGATCAGCGTGACCTCGACGTCCACGCCGCGCAGGCCGTTGACGATGGCCTCGCTGGCCGAGCAGGTGCTGCCGCTGGTCAGCACGGTGAGCTTGGACAGGGCCAGCGTGGGCAGGGCCTGGGTGTCGGTGCAGTTGAACTGGGCGTCGGGCACGCAGGCGGTGTCGTAGAACGGCGTGCTGCTGTTCTCGGCGGCGCGCCGGCTGTTGTAGTGCAGGGCCTCGAAGACCTGGCCCTGGGTGCGGGTGCCGCCGGCGATCATGTAGGCCAGCTCGGAGGCGATGTAGAGGTAGCCGCCGCCGTTGTAGCGCAGGTCCAGCACCAGCTGGTCCACGCCCGCCGCCTGCAGCTGGCGCACCGCGGCGATCAGCGCGGTCTCGGCCGGGGCGATGTGGTCGTTGAACACCAGGTAGCCGACCCGGTGGCCGCCCTGCTGGAACACGGTGGTCAGCGGCACCGGGTTCTGGGTGATGACCGCGCTGCGCAGGGTCACGTCCACGCTGCCGGCGCCACGGCTGACGACGAAGCGGTGGCTCTCGCCGGCGGCCGTCGGGTAAAGGCCGCTGTTGAGGGTGTCGATGCCGGCGCTGTCCAGGGTGTCGGCCGAGACGCCGTCCACCGACACCAGGGTGTCGCCGCGGCGCAGGCCGGCCAGGGCGGCGGGGGAGCCGGCCTCGACGCGGACGATGCGGATGCTGCGCGGCGGGGTGTCGGAGCCGATCGCCCACAGCGCCCCATAGCCAGCCTCTTCGCCGGCCTGGAAGAGGTCGTTCCAGGCCTTGGTGGGGTAGGTGAAGCTGAACTGGTCCAGGCGCTTGCCGCTGGCGGTGAGCGAGGGGGTCTTCAGGGCCTCGAAGTAGCGGTCGAGCGAGCCGGGGACATCACCGGTGTCGCTGTAGGCCGCCGCCCCAGCATTGACCGAGGGGATCTGCGTGGTCCACAGGTAGGCCGCGTCCATGTAGCGGCGCAGCCAGGCCTTTTCGTTGGCCAGGCTGCCGCTGGTGGTGGCCTGCAGGGCGTCGGCGCGGTAGGGGTTGGAGGGGGCGCAGGACTGGGCGGTGGCGCTGGCCGGGGCCGGAGACGGCGCGGGCACCGGGAACGGCGAGTCGCCGGTGTTGGGGCCGCCGCCGCCGCAGGCCGACAGGCCGGCAGTGAGCCAGAAGAGGGTGTGCAGGCGCGCCAGACGTGCGCCCGCGCCATCGCGCGTGCTGTTCAATTGTTGCTCCCTGGTGAACCGGTTCGGGTTGGTGCCGATTCTGGCACCGGGAGCGGCGGTGGTCAGGCTTTGACGGTGGCGCTGGCGCCGACGCGGGCGACCATCTCGCGCGCGAACTCGACGAAGGCCTGGGCGCCCTTGGACGCCGGGTCGAAGACGACGCCCGGCAGGCCGTAGCTGGGCGCTTCGGCCAGGCGCACGTTGCGGGGGATGACGGTGTTGAACACCTTGTCACCAAAATGCACCTTGAGCTGGTCGCTGACCTGGGTCTGCAGGGTGATGCGGGGGTCGAACATCACGCGCAGCAGGCCGATGAGCTGCAGCTCGCGGTTGAGGTTGGCGTGGACCTGCTTGATCGTGTTGACCAGGTCGGTCAGGCCTTCGAGCGCGAAGTATTCGCACTGCATGGGCACGATGACGCCGTGGGCGCTGCACAGGCCGTTGAGGGTGAGCAGGCTGAGCGAGGGCGGGCAATCGATCAGCACGAAGTCATAGTCGGCGTCGGCGGCCTGCAGGGCGCGGCGCAGGCGCTCGTTGCGGTGCTCCAGGGCCACCAGCTCGACTTCGGCGCCGGCCAGCTCGCGGTTGGCCCCCAGAACGTCGTAGCCGCCCTTCTCGGCCCGTGCCCGGGCCTCGGCCACGCTGGCGGTCTCGAGCAGCACGTCGTACACGCTGGACGGCAGGGTGCGCTTGTCGACGCCCGAGCCCATGGTGGCGTTGCCCTGCGGGTCCAGATCGACCAGCAGCACGCGCTGCCCCACCTTGGCCAGGCCGGCCGCCAGGTTGACGCAGGTGGTCGTCTTGCCGACGCCGCCCTTTTGGTTGGCGATGCAGAAGATGCGGGACATGTGGGAATCGGGTGCTGAAGGGGCCTGGCGGATTGTCGCCGCTATGGGGGAGGCTGGGGCGGGTTTCGGGGTGCTGGTGGCGTCTTGCGGTGCTGAGTTCTGCTGAGGTTTGTGGCGTGGCTCCGGTCGCGGGGCAGCAGGCTGGGCGCGCGCGGGGCGGTCGGCACTGGCGTGCCGACTCCCCTGCGGTGCTCGCCGCCTGGGGGGGCTCGGAACTCCCTCCGCTCGGCTTCGCCTCGCTGTGGTCGAACAGCCGAGCCCAAGCATGTTCACGACGCCTGACCTGCGGTCAGGCCCCCAGGCGGCTGTGCTCCTCGGCGCCCCTCGCATTGCGCCCGGCCCGCTGCCCCGCGG
>CALRTJ020000015.1:0-122178 GCA_943371055.1 Hydrogenophaga intermedia
CCCGGCAGGGTCGGGCCACCGCCCGGCAGGGTCGGGCCACCGCCCGGCAGGGTCGGGCCACCGCCCGGCAGGGTCGGGCCACCGCCCGGCAGGGTCGGGCCACCGCCCGGCAGGGTCGGGCCACCGCCCGGCAGGGTCGTGCCACCACCCGGCAGGGTCGGGCCACCACCCGGCAGGGTCGGGCCACCACCCGGCAGGGTCGGGCCACCACCCGGCAGGGTCGGGCCACCGCCCGGCAGGGTCGGGCCACCGCCGGGGAGCGTGGGCACCCCCCGCTGATAGATCGGCTGGCCCGAGGCATCGAATGGGGCCTGCTCATTCCCGGCTCGCTGCCAGTCTCCAAGTTGTCCCTGCTCATGCAAGCGGAGCAGCCCGGCCTTGTCGATGGCGGGCAGGTAGCCGCTGCCATGCCCTTCCAGGCACAGAACCAGACGTCGACCGGGGTGGCGCGCCCGTGCAGTCTGCAACAAGCCAGCCAAGGTCGGTGCCGCGGCCATGTCCAGCTTCCAGCAGGCCTCTTCCTTCACCTCGGCGGGGGCGGACGGATCGATCTGCAACAGCCGCGTGGGTTCGCCCGGCAGGTCCAGCATCGCCATGACGGGCACACCGCTCGCGGCCACATCCGCGAGCGAGCCCACCAAGGGATGGGTGCGCCAGTGCGCGTTGTCTCCGGGATAGCGGCTGAGCGAGTAGTCATCTCCAAACGGTGCGTAGACCACGAGGCAGAGGTCCCGGGCGTGCAGCGGCGCCGGGGTGTCGCTGAGGTTCATGTTGGCTCCTGTGTCGAATGGCGCCCCCGCGGGCGAACCGGGGGCATGTTGCCTGTGTTACGTTAGGCGACGAAGCCCCGCACCGCCACGCGGTGGTGCCAGGCGACTGACGGGCGCGATGTACGATCGGTGGACGATATCTGCACCCACCCCGCGTTCTCGCCATGTCTTCGCCCCAGCGTCCCCTTTCGCCCCGAGCCTTCGACGCGCTGCTCAACGCCGGGCTGCAGGCCCACCGGACGGGGCTGCTGCGTGAGGGACCCGGCCCGCGACACCCGCGCTTGGCAGCGTGGCTGGAGCGGCGGTGGCTGCCTCCGGTGCTCGGGACGCTGGCTGGCGCGCTGCCGGCCCCTCAACGCCGGGCCGCGGCACTGCGCATCCTGCTGGTCTGGTGCCTGTCTCAGCTGCGACCCGACCGCAAACCCGGCCTGGACGACATTCCGCCCCACGCCTGGCTCCAAAGCACCAGTTGGCGGCCACTGCTGGCCCTGGCCTGCCACCACGGCTTCCTGGCAGTCCCGGCCTTTCCGTCGCACTACCGGCGCCGGGAGAACGAATCGGCGGTGGACAACCTGTGCGGACTGTGGTCGGTCGTGCCCAGCACGCTGTACCGCTACATGGACAAGGGCCGGCAGCAGCTGGGCCAGTCCTTGCTGCAGCGCGATCCCCCAGGTGATTGGTTGCTGGGATTGAGGCAGGCGGCGTGGAGTGCGGTGGATCACCTGTCCTTCACCACCATGCCTTTGCCACAGTGGCACAGGCTTCAGGCGGAACAGGCCCTGGCCGAGGCACGCGCAGGCGATGCGCTGTGGCACGGGGTGGCCGCAGACGAGCCCTCGGTGGTGCTCCAGACCTTTCGTCGGCACTCCCTCGCCCTGGCCGCCACCGAAGAGGCCGACGCGATGCTCGAGTCCTGGTCGCGCCCCCGGCGGGAACGGCGGGTGGCGTTCGAACTCGCGCTGGACCAAGCCACGCTGTGGCGCCATCGACACGAACCCCTGCGTGAGAACGACTGCCTGCAGCAGGCCTTGCGCATCGCCGATGCGACCGGCCTGCCCCTGCTGTGCGGCCGGGCCTATGCGGCATTGGGTCGCTTTCACATGGCTCGGGACCACGACCGCACCCTGGCCTGCTATGACGACGCGTTGCGCCACCTCAGAGTGGCCACCGGCGGCCCGGCAGCCGAGGCCGACACCTGGCGGGCCCGCGAGGAACTCGCCCGGGCGCTGGTGCACCTGGCCTGGATCCACCTGCGCCGAAACGACCCCAAGTCACGACCCTTGCTGGACCAGGTCGACGAATTGCACCGCGAACGACCGCTGCCGGACGAGGTCGTGGCCGAGGTGGAGCAGACCTGGGGGGAGTACTGGCGTTGCGCCGGTCAGTTGCCCAAGGCCCTGGCCCACAAGCAGCGCGCGCTGAACATCTATGAGCGGCTGGGTGACCAGCGCTCGGCGCTGTCCACCTGCAACAACCTCAGCCTGATCTACGGCGAGGCCCGCGACCTGGAGCGTGCGCTGCATTACGGCCATCGGGTCCTGGATGCCGCCCTGAACCACACCCTGGAGCCCGAGGTGCTGGGCGGCGCCGAGCTCCACGTCGGCATCGCGCATTTCTACCGCGGCCACTACGACCTCGCCGTCCGCCACTACCAGGCCGCGATGCAGGTTTACGAGCGCGCGGGCATCTCCAGCCGCTTGAGCGTCTGCCACTTCAACCTGGCCGAGGCCTATTTCCACCGCTTCGCTCGCGACCAGCGGCCGGAGGACGAGCGGCAAGGCGACCACCACGCCGGCATCGCGCTGCGGCTGGGACAACTGGACCAACGCCAGGGCTGGGCCGAGAGCGTGGAGGGTTTGAAGTCGAGCGTGCTGGGCACCGACAACCTGCCCGACCGGCTCTTGCCCGAGGAGTTCGCCGAGCACTTCGAGGCGATGAGCACCGTCCGCCAGCAACGCAGGCGACTCGCGATGCCCGACCTCCCGGCCGCCGATCAGATCGACGCCCGCCTGCAGATCGCCCAGGCCTACCTGGCCATCGCCGTGCGCGAAAGGGAGGCCGCGCTGGTCCTGGCCCGGACGCACGGCCACCCGAAGGACCTGGCGTTGGCCCTGGCCCAGCTGCGCACCGTCTTCGACCGCGCCCTGAGCGAGGAGGAGCAGCGCCTGGCCCGTTGGGAAGTCGACGCTTCCGACCTGCTGGACCGCGCCCGCAGCGCCCGGGTGATCGAGCACCTGGCGCGGCACGGGTCGCTGCAGAAGCGGCACTACGCAGAACTCAGCGGACTGGGATTGGCCACCGCCAGCAAGCATCTGGTGATGCTGAGTGCGCGAGGTTTGCTCCAACAAAGCGGAAAGGGGCCCGCCACGCGCTATACCCTGCCCTCGGTCGATCGCCCGAACGCCCCATGAAAAACGGGGCCCGCAGGCCCCGTCGATGTCCTGGACGGACGGTGGAACCGCCGGCCCACCTCAGGCCAGTCGGCCGTGGCAGGACTTGTACTTCTTGCCGCTGCCACAGGGGCAGGGGTCGTTGCGGCCGACGCGCGGCACCTCGTCGGCCAGGGTGGCCGGATCGGTCTCGGCGCTGACGCTGCCATCCTCGTTGGGGTGGGTGTAGGTGACGTTGCGAACGGCCTCGGCACGCTCTTCCAGCGCTTCGGCGGCTTCGGCCACCTGCTCCTGGGTCCGCACCTGCACCAGCATCAGCTGGCGGGTGACTTCCATCTTGACCACGTCCAGCAGTTGTGCAAACAGCTCGAACGCTTCGCGCTTGTACTCCTGCTTGGGGTTCTTCTGGGCGTAGCCACGCAGGTGGATGCCCTGGCGCAGGTAGTCCAGCGCCGCCAGATGCTCGCGCCAGTGGGTGTCGAGCGACTGCAGCAGCACCATGCGCATGAAGGGCGAGAACTGCTCGTCGCCGACCAGGTCGAGCTTGACCTGGAAGGCGGCCGCGGCGGCGGCCACCACCTTCTCGACGATGTCCTCGTCGGTCACCGAATCGGCGCCCTCGATGATCTGGCGCAGCGGCAGGTCGAGCTGCCACTCGTCCTTCAGCACCTGCTCCAGGCCGGCCAGGTCCCACTGCTCCTCGACCGACTCGGCCGCCACGTAGGTGCGGACCACGTCGGTCATGGTGGAGCTGCGCAGGTTGCCGATCTGGGCCACCAGCGACGGCGCCTCCAGGATGTCGTTGCGCTGCTGGTAGATGACCTTGCGCTGGTCGTTGGAGACGTCGTCGTACTCCAGCAGCTGCTTGCGGATGTCGAAGTTGCGGGCCTCGACCTTGCGCTGGGCCGACTCGATCGAGCGGCTGACGATGCCGGCTTCGATGGCTTCTCCCTCGGGCATCTTCAGGCGGTCCATGATGGCGCGCACGCGGTCGCCCGCGAAGATGCGCATCAGCGGATCGTCCAGGGACAGGTAGAAGCGCGAGGAGCCCGGGTCGCCCTGGCGGCCCGAGCGGCCGCGCAGCTGGTTGTCGATCCGGCGGCTCTCGTGTCGCTCGGTGGCGATGATGCGCAGGCCACCCTCCGCCTTGACCTTGGCGTGCAGGCCGGCCCACTCGTCCTTGAGCTGCTGGATGCGCGCACCCTTCTCGTCCGCCGGCACGGCCTCGTCGGCCTCCAGGAACTGGACCTGCTTTTCGACGTTGCCGCCCAGCACGATGTCGGTGCCGCGGCCCGCCATGTTGGTGGCGATGGTGATCATGCCGGGACGACCGGCCTGCGCGACGATCTCGGCCTCGCGGGCGTGCTGCTTGGCGTTGAGCACCTGGTGCGGCAGGCCAGCCTTCTGGAGCAGGCTCGAGATCAGCTCGGAGTTCTCGATCGAGGTGGTGCCCACCAGCACCGGCTGGCCGCGGGTGTGGCAGTCACGGATGTCCTCGATGACGGCGTTGAACTTTTCTCGGGCGGTCTTGTAGACCAGGTCGTTCTCGTCCTTGCGGACCGTCGGCCGGTTCGGCGGGATGACGACGGTCTCGAGGCCGTAGATCTCCTGGAACTCGTAGGCCTCGGTGTCGGCCGTGCCGGTCATGCCGCCCAGCTTGCCGTACATCCGGAAGTAGTTCTGGAAGGTGATCGAGGCCATCGTCTGGTTCTCGCTCTGGATCTGCACGCCTTCCTTGGCCTCGACGGCCTGGTGCAGCCCGTCGCTCCAGCGGCGGCCGGTCATGAGTCGACCGGTGAACTCGTCCACGATCACCACTTCGCCGTTCTGGACGACGTAGTGCTGGTCACGGTGGTACAGGTGGTTGGCCCGCAGCGCCGCGTACACGTGGTGCATCAAGGCGATGTTGGACGGGTCGTACAGGCTGGCGCCCTCGGGCAGCAGGCCGGCCTGGGCCAGGATGCGCTCGGCGTTCTCGTGGCCAGCCTCGGTCAGGAAGACCTGATGCGTCTTCTCGTCGACGGTGAAGTCGCCCGGCTCGATCACGCCTTCGCCGGTGCGCGGGTCGGCTTCGCCGATCTGCTTCTTCAGGCCCGGCGCGACGGCGTTGATGCGAACGTACAGGTCGGTGTTGTCCTCGGCCTGGCCGGAGATGATCAGCGGGGTGCGGGCCTCGTCGATCAGGATCGAGTCCACCTCGTCGACGATGGCGAAGTTCAGGCCCCGCTGGACGCGATCGGCGGTCTCGTAGACCATGTTGTCGCGCAGGTAGTCGAAACCGAACTCGTTATTGGTGCCGTAGGTGATGTCGGCGGCATAGGCGGCCTGCTTCTGGGCACGGTCCATGCCCGGCACGTTCACACCCACGGACAAGCCCAGCCAGTTGTAGAGGCGGCCCATCCATTCGGCATCGCGACTGGCGAGGTAATCGTTGACCGTCACCACATGCACGCCCTTGCCGGACAGGGCGTTGAGGTAGACCGGCAGGGTCGCCATCAGGGTCTTGCCCTCGCCGGTGCGCATCTCGGCGATCTTGCCGTTGTGCAGCGTCATGCCGCCCAGCAGCTGCACGTCGAAGTGGCGCATCTTGAGCGCTCGCTTGCCGGCCTCCCGCACGGTGGCGAAAGCTTCGGGCAACAGGTCGTCCAGGGTCTCACCCTTGGCGAGGCGCTCCTTGAACAGCCCGGTGCGGCCGCGCAGCGTGGCCTCGTCGAGCGCCGCGTACTCGGTCTCAAGGGCGTTGATCTTCTCGACGACGCGACGGTACTGCTTGAGCAGGCGGTCGTTGCGACTGCCGAAAATCTGGGTGAGGAGCTTGGGCAACATGCGGCGGGGCCAATGGATGCGGGGGCGCTGCCGAACGGCCTCTTGGGCCGGCGGCAACGGGCGATGCGCCACGCACCGGCAGCGCCAGCCGCCCCAGGTGAGGGCACCGGCACGGCTTGCAAGTGCAAGCGTCGCAAACGGTCGAGTTTAGCACCCGGGTACGGGTGCCTCCAGGCCCTGCAGGCGGGTCAGCGAAGGGCCTCGGGACCCAGGAAACGCGCGGGGTTCTGGGGCACACCGTCGATCAGCACCTCGAAGTGCAGATGCGGTCCGGTGGAGCGGCCGGTGTTGCCGACCAGGGCCACCGGTTGACCACGCTTGACCAGGTCGCCCTTGGTGACCAGGATCTTGGAGGTGTGGGCGTAGCGCGTGCTGAGCCCGTTGCCGTGGTCGATCTCGAGCAGCTGACCGTACTGCGGGTGCCATTCGGCGCCCACCACCACACCGCCGGCGGCCGCCACGATGGACGCCCCCGGATTGGCTTGGAAGTCCAGGCCCGTGTGCAGGGCCGCACGGCCTGTGAAGGGGTCGCTGCGGAAGCCGAAGCCGGAGGCCATCGGCGCCGCGATGGGTCGGGTGCTGGGCTGCATGAGCGAGGCCAGACGCTTCTCGAACAGCCGCGACTCGGTGAGCAGGAACACGTCGGCACGCAGGTCCGCCTGCTGCTCCAACCGCTCCACCGCGAGCTGCAGGGTCTGCAAGGTCGGTCGCTCCAGCGGCAGGTATGGCCCGCCGGCGGCACCGCTGGCGCGGGGCAAGGGGCTGGCGACCTGGCCGGACGACACCCCCATGGTCGAGCGTGGTCCGACCGGCGCCACCGCCGGCGCGCCAGGCCGAGTGACCGCCCCGGCGGAGGCCGCTGGCGAGGGCGTCACCGGGACGGTGCTGCGCGGCTGCAACTCCTCGGCCTTGACGCCGGCCAGGCCGGTCAGCCGGTCACCCATGGCCTCCAGCCGGATCATGCGAGCCTGCATGTCGCCCACCTTCACGGCCATGGCGTCGAGGTTCTCCCGCATGAAGCGGTCGCGCTGGGCGAACTCGTCCCGCACCACCAGCTTGACCAGCTGGCTGACGACCGGCCAGCCGTCGCGGGCCGCCGTCAGGAAGATGAAGTGATAGACCGTGCCGGAAAGCGCGAGCAGCAGACACAGCAGGCCGGACGCCAGCCCCGCCAGGCGCACGGCACTGAGCTGGACAACCCGGGTGCGGGCCGCTCCATCGCCGGTGATCAGGATCTGCATCGCGTCTACACTCCCCGGGCATGTCCCGTCCGTTGCCTCATCAAGCCCACACCCGCCCGGTCCACGAGGCCTTGGACGCCAGCCATTCGCTGGGCCGCCTGATGGAGCGGCTGAAGGAGTCCGAGGCCCGCATGGCGGTGATCCGACCGGCCCTGCCCCCAGCCATGCGCCCGTGGGTGAAGACCGGGGTGCTGGATGACGAGGGCTGGAGCCTGATGGTTCCCAATGCCGCGGTGGCGGCCAAGCTGCGCCACAGCGTGCCTCACCTCGAAGCCTTGTTGCTCGAGGCAGGCTGGCCTCGCCTGCCGCTTCGGGTCAGGGTCCAGGGCGGCCGCGGCTGAATCCGGGCATTCTTGGGTGACGGCCGCGGCAGGCTGCCGCGGAATTATTGCACGCGAGGTTTGCACAGCCGGTGACGGCGGTGACATGGTGCCGGCTATCCGAATCGAACGGATGACCTACGGTTTACAAGACCGTTGCTCTACCAACTGAGCTAAGCCGGCGTGCGCTGCGAGGTGGGGATTCTAGGCCCCACCCCGGTCACTTGATGCGCTTGAGCGCGGGCCTCGGCGTGGGTGACACCGGCGGAGGTTCATCGGTCGGGGACTCGCCCGGGACCTCGGCCTCCTCGCCATCGGTCGACTCGACGGCGGCCAGGCGCAGACCCACCGGCGCCCGCGGGGCCGGAGGGGCTACCTCCGCACCCGCTTCCGCCGACGGCATGGGAAAGGCCATGCCCTGGCCATTCTCGCGGGCATAGATGGCCACGACATGGTCCACCGGCACCTGGATCTCACGGGCCACACCGCCAAAGCGCGCCTTGAACTCGATGAAGTCATTGCCGAGCTTGAGGCCGCTGGTGGCCTCGAACCCGACATTCAGGACGATCTCGTTGTTCTTGACGTACTCGACGGGCACCTGCACGGTGGCGTCCACGAACACGGCCACGTAAGGCGTGAAGCCGTTGTCGGTGCACCAGTCGTGCAGGGCACGGATCAGATAGGGCCGCGTGGAGCTGCCCTGGCCGTCCGTGGTCTGGGTGGGGGTGGTCATGGCCGACGCCCGATCACTTGCGCATGACCTTCTCGGAAGGCGTCAGCGCCTCGATGTAGGCCGGGCGCGAGAAGATGCGCTCGGCGTACTTCAGCAGCGGAGCCGCGTTCTTCGAGAGGTCGATGCCGTAGTAGTCCAGACGCCACAGCAGCGGCGCGATGGCGACGTCGAGCATGCTGAAGTCATCGCCCAGCATGTACTTGTTCTTCAGGAAGATCGGGGCAAGCTGGGTCAGGCGGTCGCGGATCTGGGCGCGGGCCTTCTCCAGCTGCTTGTCGTTGCCCTTGATGCCGCGGCCTTCCAGGATGTTCACGTTCGCGAAGAGTTCCTTCTCGAAGTTGAACAGGAACAGGCGCACCCGTGCACGGGCAACCGGGTCACCCGGCATCAGCTGCGGGTGCGGAAAGCGCTCGTCGATGTACTCGTTGATGATGTGCGATTCGTACAGGATGAGGTCGCGCTCGACCAGGATCGGCACCTCGTTGTACGGGTTCATCAGCGCGATGTCTTCGGGCTTGGCGAAGAGGTCGACGTCGCGGATCTCGAAGTCCATGCCCTTCTCGAACAGCACGAAGCGGCAGCGGTGCGAGTAGGGACAGGTGGTACCAGAGTAAAGCACCATCATGGCGGTGGGCTCCTTGATCGATTCGGTGAGCGGATTCGGTCAGGCCGAAAAACGGAAAAACGCAGTGGGCCCGGCAGGGGCGCACACTGCGCGCGGGGCCCGGCCGTGGCCGGGCCAGCCTCTCGACTTTACTTGACGTCCTTCCAGAAGGACGCGTTGAGTCGGTAGGCGAAGAAGGTCAGAACCAGCAGGAAGGCCAGCACGGCCAGACCCAGCTTGGTGCGAACGCCCTGGACGGGCTCGCCCATCCACTGCAGGAACGCCACCAGGTCACCGACGGCGTCGTCGTAGGCCTTGGCATCCATGGTGCCGGGCTTGACCAGCGTCAGCTTGTGGTCAACCAGGGCCTGCTCGCCCTGCAGCTCCCACAGGACATGGGGCATGGCGACGCTGGGGAACGCGGTGTTGTTCCAGCCAGTGGCCTTCGCCTCGTCACGGTAGAAGCCACGCAGGTAGGTGTACAGGTAGTCCGCACCGGTGCCCTGCGAGCCGGCGCGCGAGCGCGCCACCAGGGTCAGGTCGGGCGGGGTGGCGCCAAACCATTCCTTGGCCTGGCGGGCGTCCATCGAGACCTTCATCAGGTCACCGACCTTGTCGCCCGCGAACAGCAGGTTGGCCTTGATCTGCTCATCGGTCAGACCGATGTCCCCCATGCGGTTGTAGCGCATGAAGGCGGCGGCGTGGCAGTTCAGGCAGTAGTTGACGAAGAGCTTGGCACCGTTCTGCAGCGACGCCGTGCTGTTCATCTTCTCGGTGGGGAACTTGTCCCAGGCCGCGCCACCCGAAGAGGCGACGGCACCGGAGACCAGGCACAGCGCGGCGGCAAGGCCGGCAATCAGTTTCTTGATCATGATGGGTTGTGCTCCTGCGTCGTGCTCAGTGCGGCTTGAAGGTGACGCGGTCCGGCACCTTCTTGAAGGTCCCGAGCTGGCTCCACCAGGGCATCAGCAGGAAGAAGCCGAAGTAGAACAGCGTACCGACCTGTGCGATCAGGGTGCCGACATCCGACGGCGGCTGGATGCCCAGGTAGGCCAGCACGACGAAGAAGATGACGAACACGATGTACAGGTTGCGGTGCCAGGTCGGACGGTAGCGGATCGACTTGACCGGGCTGTGGTCCAGCCAGGGCAGGAAGAACAGGATGATGACCGCACCACCCATGACCACGACGCCCCAGAACTTGGCATCGAAGGTCTTGAGCAGGCCGATGGCGACGACCGCCGCGACCAGCACGGCCACCTTGGCGGTGCCGGCGAACTTGCCCTTGACCAGGGCACCGACGGCACCCAGGCCGATGATCACGCACAGCACGTTGACCATGACGTCGGTCGTGGCGCGCAGCATCGAGTAGAAGGGCGTGAAGTACCACACCGGCGCGATGTGCGGCGGGGTCTTCAGCGGGTCAGCCGGGATGAAGTTGTTGTACTCGAGGAAGTAGCCACCCAGTTCCGGCGCGAAGAAGATGATCGCGGTGAAGACGATCAGGAACAGGCAGACGCCGAAGATGTCGTGGACCGAGTAGTACGGGTGGAAGGGGATGCCGTCCAGCGGATGGCCTTGCGCGTCCTTCGGGGCGTTCGGGCCCTTGATCTCGACACCGTCGGGGTTGTTCGAGCCGACTTCGTGCAGCGCGATGATGTGCGCCACCACCAGACCCAGCAGGACCAGGGGGACGGCGATCACGTGGAAGCTGAAGAAGCGGTTCAGGGTGGCGTCGCTCACCACGTAGTCACCGCGGATCAGCAGGGCCAGGTCCGGGCCGACGAAAGGCACGGCGGCGAACAGGTTCACGATCACCTGGGCGCCCCAGTAGGACATCTGGCCCCAGGGCAGCAGGTAGCCCATGAAGGCTTCGGCCATCAGCGCCAGGAAAATCGCGCAGCCGAACACCCACACCAGCTCGCGCGGCTTGCGGTACGAACCGTACAGCAGGCCCCGGAACATGTGCAGGTAGACCACGACGAAGAACGCCGAGGCCCCGGTGGAGTGCATGTAGCGGATCAGCCAACCCCAGGGCACATCGCGCATGATGTACTCGACCGAGGCGAACGCCACCGTGGCGTCCGGCTTGTAGTGCATCACCAGGAAGATGCCGGTGACGATCTGGATCACCAGCACCAGCAGGGCCAGCGAGCCGAAGATGTACCACCAGTTGAAGTTCTTCGGAGCGTAGTACTCCGACATGTGCTCTTTGTAGAGCTTGCTGGCCGGGAAGCGGTTGTCGACCCAGGTCATCAGCTTCTCGCCCGCGGAGGCGTTTGCCGGCGCGACTTTGAATTCAGCCATGGTTGCCTTTCAAATGTTCTGTGGCGCCGGATCAGGCCTTCTTGTCTTCGCCGATCAGCAGACGGGTGTCGCTGAGGTACATGTGCGGCGGGACTTCGAGGTTGTCGGGGGCGGGCTTGTTCTTGAACACGCGGCCGGCCATGTCGAAGGTCGAGCCGTGGCAGGGGCAGAGGAAGCCGCCCGGCCAGTCGTTCGGCAGCGAAGGCTGGGCGCCGGACTGGAACTTGTCCGACGGCGAGCAACCCAAGTGCGAGCAGATGCCGATGACGACCAGGTACTCCTTCTTGATGGAGCGCCAGTCGTTCTTGGCGTACTCGGGGATCGGGTACGCGGTGCGGCCGTTGTGGGGGTCGGCCAACTGGTCATTGATCTTGTCCAGGGCAGCCAGCTGCTCGGGAGTACGGCGCACGACCCACACCGGCTTGCCACGCCACTCCACGGTCATCTTCTCGCCCGGCTTGAGGGCGGAGATGTCGGCCTCCACGGCCGCGCCGGCGGCCTTGGCGCGCTCGGAGGGCGTGAAGGTACTGACGAACGGCACGGCGGTTGCCACGCCACCCACGGCACCTGCTGCACCGGTGGCGATCAGCCAGGTGCGCTTGCCTTGGTCCACAGCGTTATCACTCATGGAGGTCCTTCTGGAATTTGAGGAGCTTTGGGAAGACGAAAGACGGGGAAATACGGATCTCGGCCAATCAGCCATTTTAGCGGAGCCGCAACACCTTCCGACTGTCCGCGCGCAACTGCTCACGTCAGGCTCGTGCAAGTCGTTGACTTCACAGCCCTGAAAGCGACACTTGCGAAGCGCATCCGGCGTCGACCGGACCTCTCAGCAATGACCCATTACAGGAGTGAGTGAAATGAGCTTTGTCTCGGAATTCAAGGAATTCGCCATCAAGGGCAACGTCGTCGACCTGGCGGTCGGTGTGATCATCGGCGGCGCCTTCGGCAAGATCGTGGACTCGATCGTCGGCGACCTGATCATGCCGCTGGTCGGCTTCCTGTTTGGCGGGCTGGACTTCAGCAACTACTTCATCCAGCTCTCGGGGCCGGCCGCCACCAACCTGGCCGATGCCAAGAAGGCCGGCGCGGTGTTCGCCTACGGCAGCTTCATCACCGTGGCGCTGAACTTCCTGATCCTGGCCTTCATCATCTTCATGATGATCAAGCAGATCAACCGCCTGAAGAAGGCCGAGGCCCCGGCCCCGGCCGCCCCGGCCGCCCCGGCGCCCACCCCCGAAGACATCGTGCTGCTGCGCGAGATCCGCGACGCGCTGGCCCGCAAGTGAGCTGAACCCGACGCCCCGACTGGCTTCCCGTCAGTCGCCGTGGCCCGCCGCCGACAGGCGTCGGGCCATTTTCATGGCCGCCAGCAGACTGGAAGGGTCCGCCAGCCCGCGACCTGCGATGTCGAAGGCGGTCCCATGGTCCGGGCTGGTGCGCACCAGCGGCAGGCCCAGGGTGACGTTCACGCCCTGCTCCACCCCCAGGTACTTCACCGGGATCAGGCCGTGGTCGTGGGTCATTGCCACCACCGCATCGAACTCCCCCGGGTGCCCCACCGCGTCCCGGGCACGCATGAACACCGTGTCCGGCGCGAAGGGCCCGCGGGCGTCAATGCCCTGCGCTTGCGCCGCCGCGATCGCCGGCGCGATCAAGCGGATCTCCTCATCCCCGAACAGCCCACCCTCGCCCGCATGGGGGTTCAGCCCGGCCACCCCGATGCGCGGTGCAGCCAGACCGAATCGACGCAGCGCGGCATCGGTGATCCGAAGGGTCTCGAGGATCCCCGGCTGGTCCAGCGCCTCGATGGCCCGTCGCAGCGACACATGGATGGTCACCAGCACCACCCGCAGCTCGTCGTTGGCGAGCATCATGCGCACCGGCAGCGCCAGACCCGCATGGGCACTGGCCTCGGCCTGGAGCAATTCGGTGTGGCCCGGATACGACACGCCAGCCGCAGACAGCGCCTCCTTGTGGACGGGTGCCGTCACCAAGGCGCGCGCGCGGCGCGACAGCACGCAACGGGCGGCCGCCACGACGCAGGCCGCTGCGGCGGCGCCGGCACGGGCATCCACCACCCCCCAGGGCAATCTGGCCAGTCCGGGCGGCAGGCCCGGTGGCTGCCACAGTGCCAATGCACCGGGCGGCACCAGGCCCCGATCCGCCGGATCGTCCAGCAGCGCCACGGGGCAGGCGGCACCGGTCAGCGCCAGCGCCCGGCGCAACACCCCTGCGTCCCCCACGACCACGGTGTCCGCCAGCGCCGATTGCCGATGGGCCTTGGCGATCGTCTCGGGGCCGATCCCCGCAGGGTCGCCCATGGTCAGCAGCAGCGGTGGGGTGCTCATGCGGGGTTGTCGATCTCGATGAATTCATGGGCCAAGCCGAATTGCCGGGCCAGGTGCGCACCCAAGGCCTGGACTCCGTAGCGCTCGGTGGCGTGGTGGCCGCAGGCCAGGAAGGCCACGCCGGTCTCGCGCGAGAGGTGGGCCTGCGGCTCGGACAACTCTCCGGTCAGGAACACATCCGCTCCCGCGGCGATCGCGGCCTCGAACCATCCCTGCGCGCCGCCGGTGCACCAGGCCACCCGACGCAGCGGCCGACCATCGCCGGGCAGTAGCACCGGCACCCGAGCCAACGCCGACGTGACGGCTGCAGCCAGCGCCTCGACCCGGTCATGGGTCGCGGGCGCCAGAAAGCCCAGGTCCTGTTCGCCGAAGCGGGCATCGGACTGCCAACCCATGCGCCCGCCGAAAGTGGCGTTGTTGCCCCACTCAGGATGGGCGTCCAGTGGCAGGTGGTAGGCAAACAGGTTGATGCCCGACGCCATCAGACGCTCGACCCGGGCCTTGAGCCAACCGGTCAACCGGCCATCCTGCCCCCGCCAGAACAGCCCATGGTGCACCAGCAAGGCATCCGCCTCCCGGTCCACGGCCGCCTCGATCAGCGCAAGGCTTGCGGTGACGCCGCTGACGATCTTGCGAATCTCGGGTTTGCCCTCAACTTGCAGACCGTTCGGCCCATAATCTTTGAAGCGGTCCACCTGCAGTGACTGGTGGAGGTAGGCGTCGATCTCGCCACGTTGGGCCACGGTCGGTCCTTTCAGAATCTCATGCGCAGAACCTGGCTGATTTTCTCCCAGGCCGTCACCGTCGCGGTGGCCGTCCTGTTCGTGCTCGGCACGTTCAAGCCCCACTGGCTGGCCGGCGCGCCCGGCGGGCTGGTCATGCCTCCCCCGGGTGCGTCCGGCGTGCTGACGCCTCCCCAGCTCAGTGTGGCGTCCAGTGGTGTGGCACAGCCGCTGCAGCCGCTCGCCGCCGCTGCCAAGCGTGCCTCCCCCGCCGTGGTCAGTGTCACCGCCAGCAAGGCTCCCGCGCGCCGCGGCAGCGGCCCGCACAGCCAGGACCCCTGGTTCCGCTTCTTCTTTGGCCAGCCTGGCCAGCAGCAGGAGCCGCAGGTCGGCCTCGGCTCGGGGGTCATCGTCAGTGCCGACGGCTACCTGCTCACCAACAACCACGTCATCGAGGGCGCCGACCAGATCAGCGTTCGGCTGGCCGATGGCCGCGAAGCCCAGGCCCGACTGATCGGGACCGATTCCGAGACCGACATCGCGGTGCTCAAGATCGAGCTTGACCGCTTGCCCGTCGTCACCCTGGCCTCCCAGCAACCGCTCCAGGTCGGAGACCAGGTTCTGGCCATCGGCAACCCGTTCAACGTCGGGCAGACGGTGACCTCGGGCATCGTCAGCGCGCTCGGCCGCAATGGCCTGGGCCTGTCCACCTTCGAGAACTTCATCCAGACCGACGCCGCGATCAACCCGGGCAACTCGGGCGGCGCGCTGATCGACGCCCAAGGCAACCTGGTGGGCATCAACACCGCCATCTACTCGCAATCCGGAGGGAGCATGGGCATCGGCTTCGCCATCCCGATCGACCTGGCCCGACAGGTCATGGATGGATTGGTGCGCGATGGCCAGGTCACCCGCGGCTGGATCGGCGTGCAACCGCGCGACCTGGACCCCGAGTTCGCGCAGAGTTTCGAGCTGCCCGTCAAGGATGGCGTGCTGATCACCGGCGTGCTGCAGAACGGCCCGGCAGCGCAGGCGGGCATGAAGCCCGGCGATGTGGTGCTCACGATCGCCGGGCAGCCGGTGCACAACACCGCGCAACTGCTGCTTGCCGTGGCCTCGCTCAAGCCCCAAAGCCAGGCCCAGATCGGGGTTCAGCGCGGCAAGGAGGCGCTGCAGCTGAACGTGCTGGTGGCCCAGCGACCCAAACCCCAGGCCACCACGGCGCGCTGACGGCGGGCGAACCCGCCTCAGTCGGCCTGTTCGGGTGCCTTGGTGTGCCGGATGAAGAGGCCGGCCGCCAGAATGCCCAGCTCATAGAGCAGGCACATCGGGATCGCCAGGGCCAGCTGCGACACCACATCGGGCGGCGTGATGATCGCCGCGATCACGAAGGCCACGACGACGAAGTAGCCGCGCCATTCGCGGAGCTTCTCGACGCTGACCATGCCCAGCCGGGCCAGCACCACCACCACCACCGGCACCTCGAAGGCGGCGCCGAAGGCGATGAACATGCTGAGCACGAAACTCAGGTAAGCCTCGATGTCCGGTGCGGCGGTGATGCTCTTGGGCGCGAAGCTCTGGATGAAGGTGAAGACCTTGCCGAAGACGAAGAAGTAGCAGAAGGCCACCCCGGCGAAGAACAGCACGGTGCTGGACACCACCAGCGGCAGCACCAGGCGCTTCTCGTGGCTGTACAGGCCGGGCGCCACGAAGGCCCAGACCTGATAGAGGACCACCGGCAGGGCGAGCAGGAAGGCCGCCATCAAGGTGATCTTCAGCGGCACCATGAAGGGCGAGATGACGTTGGTCGCGATCATCGTCGCGCCCTGCGGCAGGTGAGCCACCAGAGGTGCCGCCAGCAGGTCGTAGAGCCCGCTGGGGCTGGGCCAGGCGAACAGCAGTCCGAAGGCGATGCCGACGGCGATCATCGACCGGATCAGGCGATCACGCAGCTCGATCAGGTGGGAGACGAACGGCGCTTCGGTGCCTTCGAGTTCGTCGCGCGGCTCAGTGCTCATGCTCAGGCGTCCACACGGGACGTCCGCTGGAAAGGGGAGATCAGCGCCCGGTGGACGGACGCGGACGGAAACGGGCCACGCGAGCGGCACCCGACTGCACATGGCTGCGCACACCGGCCCGCTGCTTGTACCAACTTGGCACCGCGGTGCGCTTGACGCGCCAGTTCTTCTTCACCGGCTGGAAGCTCGGAGCAGGTGGCTCCCAGGCGGTCTGCCCCGCCGTCTCCCCCGAGCCATCACCCAGTGCCGCGGCCGAAGCCTCGTTCCAGCTGCTCTGGAAGGTGCTGGACGCCTCGCCCACCTCCCGCTGGACCGACTGCTCGACGTCGCGCGCCGCGGTCTCGAACTGGGACTTCATCTTCTGAAGCTCCTCCAGTTCGATCGAGCGGTTGACCTCGGCCTTGACGTCAGCGACGTAGCGCTGCGCCTTGCCCACCAGGTGGCCCACGGTGCGGGCGACCTTGGGCAGTTTCTCGGGGCCGATGACGATCAGCGCCACCGCCCCGATCAGGGCCAGCTTGTCGAAGCCGAAATCGATCATGCGGGCTCAGTCCGGACGGGTCAGGACTTGGTCTTGGCTTCGACGTCCACCGTGTTGGCGTCGGCCTTGGCGGTGGTGACCTGCTGGGCCGGCGGCACCGGCGCGGCGGCGGGGGCCGGGTCAGCCTCGCCTGCGCCCTTGACACCGTCCTTGAAGCCCTTGACAGCGGAGCCCAGGTCGGAACCCAGGTTCTTCAGCTTCTTGGTGCCGAAGACCATCACCACGATCAGCAGCACGATCAGCCAATGCCAGATGCTGAACGATCCCATGTCTAGTTCTCCAGAAGAATGAGGGGTGGATTCTAGGCTGACGAGTGTGTCAACCCTTGGACCAGGGGCGCGGACCGCCCATCACGTGCATGTGCAGGTGGTGGACTTCTTGACCACCGTCATGCCCGGTGTTGATGACTTGGCGGAAACCGTTGGTCACGCCCTGCTGCCGCATGAGCTCCGGCACCAGCGCGTTCATGTGGCCCAGCAGCGCGGCGTCGGCCGGCGTCACCTCGGCCATCGAGGCGATGTGGCGCTTGGGGATCAGCAGCAGGTGCACCGGCGCCCAGGGGGCGATGTCGTGGAAGACCAGGACGTGGTCATCCTCGTGGACCTTCTTGGCCGGGATCTGCCCGGCGACGATCTTGCAGAAGATGCAGTTCGGATCGGCACTCATGGATGCGTGTGGGTTCGTGGAAAGAGGGTTTCAGACAGGCATCGGGCGGCGGTCGCTCAGGGCCAGCCAGCCCCGCACCACCCGGTACAGGAACCACAGGGAGATCAGGCTCCAGGCGATCCATCCCGGCACCAGAAACAGCACCCACAGCGGGGCCGTGACCAGGTACAGCACCATGGCCCAGACGACGCTGCGGATGCGCCAGCCGAAATGGCTGTCCTGCCAAGTGCCACGCGCGCCGTCTCGCTTGAAGAGATCGAGCAGGAAGGCGACGAGCAGCAGCAGCACGCTGGGCTGCAGCGACGGCAGCACCGCGCCCACCGCCACGATGGCATGCAGCGCGTAGCTGAGCTGCCCGATGCCACGCAACGAGGCCTCGCGCTCGGAGTCCAGCACCACCGTCGTCTCGTCCATCTCGTCCTCCAGGGCCCCGCAGGGCCGGTCGGGGCTCAGTCGCCCGATTGTTCGCGGGCCTGTGCCTTGCGCGCCGCGAACTCCTCCAGACCTGAGAGCCCCTCGCGGCGCTCCAGTTCCTTCAGCACGTCGGCCGGCGTCAGCCCGAACTGCGCCAGCGCGATCATTGAGTGGAACCACAGATCGGCCACCTCGTAGACGATCTTCTGGCGGTCGCCGTCCTTGCCGGCCATCACCGCTTCGGTGGCTTCTTCGCCCACCTTCTTCAGGATCGCGTCGGTGCCCTTGTGGAACAGGCGGGCGACATAGCTCTTGTCGGGGTCGCCCTGGCGGCGGGTCTCGATGACCTCGGCCAGGCGCTGCAGGGTGTCGTTGGAACTCATTTGTAGATGGTCTCGGGGTCCTTCAGCACCGGGTCGACGGCAAGCCAGCGGTCGCCCTCGAGGCGCTCGTAGAAGCAGCTGTGACGGCCGGTGTGGCAGGCGATGCCCGGCTCGTGGCCGCGCTGGGTGATCTTCAGGAGCACCACGTCCTGGTCGCAGTCGATGCGGATCTCGTGCACGTCCTGGAAGTGGCCGGACTCCTCGCCCTTGTGCCAGAGCTTCTGGCGCGAGCGGCTGAAGTAGACGGCCTGGCGGCGCTCGGCCGTCAGGGCCAGCGCCTCGCGGTTCATCCAGGCGAACATCAGCACGTCCCCCGTGGCCGCCTCCTGGGCGATCACGGGCACGAGCCCGTCGCGGTCCCAGCGGACCCGATCCAACCAATCGTTCATGCCGGTCAGTGTAGCGAAGCCCACCCTCACCCCGCGTGCGTGGGACCCACATGGGCCCATTCCTGGGCGAACCACTGCAGCACCGGAATGGTGCCCGGCAACACGGGCACGCTGGCCACCGGCAGGCGTTCCCAGGCCATGGACTGGCCCTCGCGCATCTGCAGCTCGCCCGACCACTCGCGGACCTTGCGGAAATGCAGGCGTACCCGGGCGTGGGCGTAGTCCATCACCAGCTCGCGCCAACGCTCGCTGGCGCCGATGGTGATGCCCAGTTCCTCGTGCAGTTCCCGCGCCAGCGCCTGGTGCACCGTCTCGCCGGCCTCGAGCTTGCCGCCCGGGAACTCCCAGTAGCCGGCATACACCTTGCCCGGCGGGCGCGAGGTGAGCAGGAAGCCGCACTCGCGGCCGTCCGGGCCGTGGCGCACCAACACGCCCACGGCCACCTCGACCGGCGGCCGCTCGGGACGGTCGATGCCATCGGCGGACAGAACGGTCGACTCAGACAAGGTCCAGGCCCTCCGGGGCGGGGGCGTCGGAAGCCGCCGGCGGAGGGACGTCGTCTCGGTGCTCGCGACCGGCCCAGTCACGGGCGAACTGGTGCGCCACCCGACCCGAGCGCGAGCCGCGCTCCAGCGCGAAGACCAGAGCCTCGGGGCGCGCCGCCTCGAAGGCGCTGTCGGGCACGCCGTAGTGGGCCAGCCACTGGCGCACGATCGCCAGGTATTCCTGCTGGCTGAAGGGGTAGAAGCTGATCCACAGGCCGAAGCGCTCGGACAGCGAGATCTTTTCCTCGATCGCCTCGCCCGGATGCAGCTCGCCGTTGTCATCGTGGCGCGCGGCCAGGTTGTCCGCCATGCGCTCGGGCAGCAGGTGGCGGCGGTTGCTGGTGGCGTAGATCAGCACGTTGTCGGTGCTGGCCGAGACCGAGCCGTCCAGGATGGACTTCAGGGCCTTGTAGCCGGCCTCGCCTTCCTCGAAGCTGAGGTCGTCGCTGAAGATGATGAAGCGCTCGGGACGACCGGCCACGCGCTCGACGATGTCGGGCAGGTCGGTCAGGTCGGCCTTGTCCACCTCGATCAGGCGCAGGCCCTGCGCCGCGAAGGCGTGCAGGCAGGCTTTGATGAGCGAGCTCTTGCCGGTGCCGCGGGCGCCGGTGAGCAGCACGTTGTTCGCCGGCCGACCCGCGACGAACTGGGCCGTGTTGCGCAGCAGGCGGTCGCGCTGGGCATCGACCTCCTTCAGGTCCTCCACCCGCACCACGGCCACGTGGCGCACCGGCTCGAGCCAGCCGGCGCCGTTGCGCTTGCGGTAGCGGAAGGCGATCGAGGCCGACCAGTCGGGGTCGTCCATCGGTCGGGGCAGCAGGGACTCGAGGCGGGCCAGCACGGCCTCGGCACGGTCGAGCAGGGAGACCAGCTTGGGGGCGTCGAACATCCCGCCAGTGTAGTGGTGCCGCGGGGCGACACCGGGCGGATCAGGTCAGCAGCGCCAGGGCGATGTCGAGGTGCTCGGTGGGCGCGCGGCGGAAGCCCGAACGCGCGAAGCGCTGCAGCCGGCCGACGACGAAGGCGGTGATCGCCGAGGCCTGCCCGGCAGCCTCCACCGTGGGCGTGGCCGACCCCCGCGCCTCGGCGGCCAGGCGCAGGCTCTGGCGCAGCTGGGCCTCGATGCGGTCGAAGAACTGGTTCATGCGCGTGGTCAGGCGCTCGTTCTCGAAGACCAGAGCGTCACCGACCATCACGCGGGTCATGCCGGGGTTCTTCTCGCCGAACTGCAGCAGCATCTGCACGATGCGCTGGACCTGGGCAGCGCCGGCGGGCTCGCGCTCGGTGATCTGGTTGACCAGGGTGAAGACGCTGGATTCGATGAACTCGATCAGGCCCTCGAACATCTGCGCCTTGCTGGCGAAGTGGCGGTAGAGCGCGGCCTCGCTGACCGACAGGCGGCCCGCCAGCGCGGCCGTGGTGATGCGGTCGGCACCGGGCTGCTCAAGCATCTCGGCCAGGGTCTGGAGGATCTGCACCCGGCGCTCGCCGGGCTTGGGCCGCTTGCGGGCCGGGGCGGCGGAATCGGGGCCAGGGCCTGCCTCGGTGACGACCGGGTTGGCGGATGGAGGCAGGTCGGACATCAGGGCAAACGGCGCAACTGTTGCAGCGTGGAGATTCTTGCACACACGTAGGCGGGCCGCCGGTGCAGGTAAACACCGACCTCCGGCCCGTGCGCGTGCCGCTTGAGCCAGCGCTGCATCCACACGGTGCGCAGGCCCTGGGCACGTGCCGCCTTCTGGTGCAGCAGGGTGTCTTCGACCAGCACGCAGCGCGACGGGTGCACCCCCAGGCGGGCCGCCAGGGCGCGGAACAGGCGCCCGTCGGGCTTGGGGCGCAACTGGCCGAACAGGGTCATCTGCTCGATGCCGATGACCTGGTCGAACAGGCCATCCAGGCCCAGCGCACGCAGGACGCGCAGGGCGTAGTCGCGCCCTGCGTTGGTCAGCACCACCTTGCGCCCGGGCAGGCGGCGCAGCGCCGCGAGGTCGTGCGCGTGCGCGACCAGGGTGGCTTCCAGCCCGGGAAACTCGTGGGTGTGCCGCACGAAGTGGGCCGGCCGCACGCCATGGTGGCGCACCAGGCCGAGCAGGGTGGACCCATAGCGACGCCAGTAGTCCCGGCGCAGCCGATCGGCTTCGGCCTCCTCCACACCCAGGTGCTCGACGATGTAGCGGTTCATCGTCGTGTCGAAATGGCGGAACGCCGAGGCACCGGCGTTGTGCAGGGTGTTGTCGAGGTCGAACAGCCAGACCTTGGCGGTCCGACCCGGAACGGCATCGCCCCGCGAAGGCGCCGACGGCCTGGCCGCCCCCGATGAGACGAGGCCGCCGCGAGGAGCGGTGACGGTGCGCCGCGACAACTCGGCGGGCTTCAGTGGCTGCGAATCATGGTGCCGAAGGCCTGATCCGTCAGGATCTCCAGCAGCAGCACGTGCGGCACGCGGCCGTCGACGATGTGGACGGCGTTGACGCCGCTCTTGGCGGCGTCCAGCGCGCCGGCGATCTTGGGCAGCATGCCACCGCTGATCGTGCCGTCGGCGAAGAGCTCGTCGATGCGGCGTGCGGTCAGGTCGGTCAGCAGTTGGCCCGACTTGTCCAGCACGCCGCTGATGTTGGTCAGCATCAGCAGCTTCTCGGCCTTCAGCACCGTGGCCAGCTTGGCGGCCACCACGTCGGCGTTGATGTTGTAGCTCTCGTTGTGCTCGCCGAAGCCGATCGGGCTGATGACGGGGATGAAGGCGTCGTCCTGCAGGGCCTTGACCACGCTGGGGTCGATCGATTCGATGTCACCGACCTGGCCGACGTCGTGTTCCTTGCTGGGGTCGTCCTTGTCCACCAGCTTGAGCTTCTTGGCGCGGATCATGCCCCCGTCGCGGCCGGTCAGGCCCACGGCCTTGCCGCCGGCGGCGTTGATCAGGCCGACGATGTCCTGCTGCACCTCGCCGCCCAGCACCCACTCGACCACGTCCATGGTCTCTTCGTCGGTGACACGCATGCCCTGGACGAAGGTGCCCTTCTTGCCGATCTTGTTGAGCGCCGCGTCGATCTGCGGGCCACCACCATGCACCACCACCGGGTTCATGCCCACCAGCTTGAGCAGCACGATGTCCTCGGCGAAGTCCTGCTGCAGGGCCGGGTCGGTCATGGCGTTGCCGCCGTATTTGATGACCAGGGTCTTGCCGTGGAACTTGCGGATGTAGGGCAGCGCCTGGGCCAGGATCTCGGCCTTCTCGCGCGGCTGGATGTGGTCGACGGTGACGGGAGTGGCGGTGGAGCTCATGGCGTGGAACCGGAAGGGGTGTCGGGGATGGCGGGATTGTAGAGAGCCCGTGCCGCCGCGCTGCGGCATGATGCGCGGCATGCTGCGGCGCCGCGTCATCCCCCGGACCCGGCCCCGCGTTGAACCCGCACAGGAGTCCTCGACATGAACGCCATCCGCCCCCTGACCCTCGTCCGCGCTGCCGGGGCCGCCGTGCTGCTGCTCTGCGCCGGTCTGGCTGCGGCCGCCGAGGGCGAGGTCCGCAAGATCGACACCGCGCAGGCCAAGGTCACCCTCAAGCACGGCGAGATCAAGAACCTCGACATGCCCCCGATGACCATGGTGTTCAAGGCCCGCCCGGCCTCGCTGCTCGACGGCCTGGCCGTGGGCGACCTGGTGGTCTTCGAGGCCGACAAGGCCGACGGCGCCTACGTCGTCACCGCGATCCGCAAGCGCTGAGCAAGGCGCCTGGGCCGGGCCGCCGCCCGGCCCGCCGGCCTCAGAAGTGGATGCCGCGCATCATCTGCTGCAGCGCCACCGCCTCGGCCGACAGCTTGGGCTTGGCCGGCTTGCCTCCGGCCTCGTGGGCCGCGGCCTCGGAGTCGGGGAACATCCGGAAGCTGGTGTTCATCACGATATGGGCCACCCGCGGCACCAGCGCGTGCAGCACCTGGCCGAAGATGCCCAGGCGCGTCGCGATGCGCACCGGCTTGTGGATGCAGGCCTCGGCGATCATGTCGGCGGCCTGCTCGGGCGACAGCGTGGGCACGTTGTTGTAAATCTTGGTTGGCGCGATCATGGGCGTGCGCACCAGCGGCATGTTGATGGTGGTGAAGCTAATGCCCTGGTCGGCGAATTCGCTGGACGCGCAACGGGTCCAGGCATCCAGCGCCGCCTTGCTGGCCACATAGGCCGAGAAGCGTGGCGCGTTGGTCAGCACGCCGATCGAGCTGATGTTGACCACGTGGCCCTTGCGCTTGGCCACCATGCCCGGCAGCAGGCCCATGGTCACCCGCAGGCACCCGAAATAGTTCAGGTCCATCGTGCGCTGGTAGTCGTGGAAGCGGTCGTAGCTGGACTCGATCGCGCGCCGGATCGAGCGCCCGGCGTTGTTGACCAGCACGTCCACTCCGCCGAACTCCCGCTCCAGCCAGGCCAGCAACTCGCCGCAACTCTGCTCGTTGGCGATGTCGGCGCTGAAGCTGTGGACCTTGGCGTCAGCGCCGGCCTTGGCGCGGATCTCGGCCACGGCTTCCTTGAGCTTGACCTCGTCACGGGCGCAGATCACCGTGGTGGCGCCCGCCTCGGCGAACTTGACCGCCGCGGCCAGGCCGATGCCCGACGAGCCGCCGGTGACCAGGACCACCTTGCCGCCCACCGCCCCCTTGAGCGAGCGGTCGATGAAGAGGTCAGGGTCGAGGTGGCGCTCCCAGTAGTCCCACAGGCGCCACGCGTAATCGTGCAGGTTGGGGCACTCGATGCCCGAGCCCTTGAGCGCGGCCTGGGTCTCGCGGCAGTCGAAGCGGGTCGGGTAGTTGACGAAGGTCAGGATGTCGTCGGGCAGACCCAGGTCCTTCATCACCGCGTGGTGGATGCGGCGCACCGGTGCCAGCGCCATCAGGCCCTTGGTCACGCTGCGCGGGATGAAGCCCAGCAAGGCGGCGTTGACGAAGAGGTTCATCTTCGGCGCGTGCGCGGCCTTGGACAGGATGTCCAGCACATCCCCCACGCGGTAGCCCATCGGGTCGACCAGGTGGAAGCACTTGCCCTTGATCACGTGGCGACCGTGGCTGATGTGCTCCAGCGCATCGACCACGAAATCCACCGGCACGATGTTGATGCGCCCACCCTCCAGGCCGACCGCCGGCATCCAGGGCGGCAGGATCTGGCGCATGCGCTGGATCAGCTTGAAGAAGTAGTACGGGCCGTCGACCTTGTCCATCTCGCCGGTGCGCGAGTCGCCCACCACCGCGGCCGGCCGGTACACGGTCCAGGGCACCTTGCACTCGGTGCGGACGATCTTCTCGCTCTCGTGCTTGGTGCTGAAGTACGGGTGGTCGAGGTTCTCGGCCTCGTCGAACATGTCCTCGCGGAACACGCCTTCGTACAGGCCGGCGGCCGCGATGGAGCTGACATGGTGCAGGTGGCCGGCGTCGACCGCCTTGGCGAACTCGACCAGGTGGCGGGTGCCGTCGACGTTGACGCGGATCTGCTGTTCGGCATCGGCCTCGAGGTCGTAGACGGCGGCCAGGTGATACACCGCGTCGATCTGGCCCTTGAGCGCTTTGATCTGGTCAGCGGCCACCCCCAGCTTGCGCTGCGTCAGGTCGCCGGTGACGGCGATGGCCCGGGCCTTGGAGACGCCCCAGTAGGACAGCAGCTCGACCACCTTGCCCTCGCTGCCCGGCCGCACCAGGAAGTGCACCGTGCTGCCTCGCCGCGACAGCAGCTTCTTGACGAGTCGCTTGCCGATGAAACCGGTGGCGCCGGTGACGAAATACCGCATGCCTGTTGCTCCCGTGCTGAATGAACGTGATGCGCCGATTGTGGCGCTGCCCACCGGGCGTGGCCCACAGGCTTACCCGGGAACACCCCGGGATAGAGGCCCGGCCCTAGGGAATTAGGATGCCGGCTCCAGACACGGCTCCTACACTGGCCTTGAACAGGATCGCGAGCCGGCGTGGCCCCCGCGATCCCCTGACAATCCGGCCACGCGAGCCCTCAGAGAAGGAAACACCATGGTCAAGAAGCTCAAGAAGATGGCCGACCGCAAGGCCGCTGCCCCCGCCGGCCTGCTGGACAGCCAGCTGGCCGCATCGGTCAAGGCCTCGGCCCAGCAGATCTGGCTGGCCGGCATGGGCGCCTTCGCCAAGGCCCAGGAAGAAGGCGGCAAGGTCTTCGAGGCCCTGGTCAAGGAAGGCGTGAGCCTGCAGCGCAAGACCCAGGCCGTGGCCGAGGAGCGCCTGGGCGAGGTCACCGGCAAGATGAGCGCGATGGCCGGCGAGGTCACCCAGAAGGCCGGCACCTCGTGGGACAAGCTGGAATCGATCTTCGAGGCGCGCACCGCCAAGGCCATGGCCAAGCTGGGTGTGCCCACCGCCAAGGACGTGGCCGACCTGGCCGAGCGGGTGGACGCGCTGGCCGCCGCCGTGGCCCGACTGGGCGGTGCCCCGGCCCGCAAGGCGGCCCCCAAGAAGGCGGCCGCCAAGCCCGCCGCGGCAGCCCCCAAGGCCGTGGCCCCGAAGAAGGCCGCTGCCCCGAAGAAGGCGGCGCCCAAGAAGGCCGTGGCCAAGGCGGAGACCAAGCCCGCTGCCAAGCCTGCGGTGAAGGTCGCCGCCCCCAAGAAGGCCGCGGTCAAGCGCGCGCCGAAGGCCGCCGCCGCCAAGCCGGCCGAAGCCCCGGCCACCCCCGAGGCCTGATCGCCTCCGCACGGCGCCCGCGGCGCGGGCGCCGTGCCCCCTGACCGCCCATGAGCCGTACCCCACGCCGCCGTCCCTCCGCGCCCCGCATCGGGCTGGCCCTGGCCGGCGGCGGGCCGATCGGGGCGATCTACGAGATCGGCGCGCTGTGCGCGCTGGAAGACTCGATCGAGGGCCTGGACTTCTGCGCGCTGCACGACTACGTGGGCGTGTCCGCCGGGGCCTTCATCGCCGCCGCGCTGGCCAACGGGCTGACGCCGCGGGCGATGTGCTCGGCCTTCATCGAGAACGTCGGCGGTGACGAGAACGTCATCGACCCCGGCCTGTTCACCCAGCCGGCCTGGAGCGAGTACGCCCGCCGCCTGTCGATGGCACCGGGCGTGGCCGCCCGCACCGCCTGGCAGGCGCTGCGCGGGCGCGGGTCCCTGGCCGCCTGGATGGCCGAGACCGGCCGCCTGCTGCCCAACGGCTTCTTCGACAACGCCCCGCTCGAGCAGCACCTGCACCAGCTGTTCTCGAGACCGGGCCGCAGCGACGACTTCCGCGCGCTGCAGCGCCGCCTGGTGGTGGTGGCCACCGACCTGGACACGGGCGAGGCGGCACCCTTCGGCATGCCCGGCTGGGACGACGTGCCGATCTCGCGCGCGGTGATCGCCAGCGCCGCCCTGCCCGGCCTGTACCCACCGGTCAAGGTCCATGGCCGCGACTATGTCGATGGCGCGCTGAAGAAGACGGTGCACGCCTCGGTGCTGCTGGACCAGGGACTGGACCTGTTGTTCTGTCTCAACCCGCTGGTCCCGTTCGACGCCAGCCGCGAGGGCGCGGCCTCGTACCCGTCCGAAGCCCAGGGCATCCCGCGCCTGGACGCGGCCGGTCTGCCCACCCTGCTGAGCCAGACCTTCCGCTCGCTCATCCACTCCCGCCTCGAGCTGGGCATGAAGGGCTACGAGCGCAGCCACCCGGACTGCGACATCGTGCTCTTCGAGCCCGACCACGGTGACGCCGAGATGTTCCACGCCGGCACCTTCAGCTACGCGATGCGCCGGCGCCTGGCCAACCACGCCTTCCAGCAGACCCGGCGCATGCTGCGTGAGCGGCAGGCCTCGTTCGCGCCCACGCTGGCGCGCCACGGCCTGGCGCTGCGCGAGGAATGGCTGCATGAGCCGCACCAGCTGATTCCGCTGGGGCCGCGGCCCACGCCAGCCGAGGCGTTGGTGGGGCGCACCCACCGCACCCTGGACCGGCTCGAGCGCTGGCTGGCCCGCCAGCCGCGCTGAGCCGACGGCGCCTCAGCGGCCCAGGTAGCGGCGCTCGAGATGGGCGCGGAAGTGCGCCGGGTTGAGCGACTCGCCGCTGGCGCGCCGCGCCAGTTCGTCGGTGGGCCAGCGGCTGGCCTGCTGCCAGATCCGCCCGCGCAGCCAGTCGAAGGCCGGCTGGAAATCGCCCTCGTCCAGCCGGGCATCCAGCGAGGGCAGCTCGCGCCGCATCGCGGAGAACCACTGGGCCGCGTACATCGCGCCCAGGCTGTAGCAGGGGAAGTAGCCGAAGGCGCCGTCGGTCCAGTGGATGTCCTGCATCGGGCCGTCACGGAAGTTGCCGCGGGTGTCCAGGCCCAGCAGCGACTGCATGCGCTCGTCCCACATCGCCGGGATGTCGTCCACCTCGGCACCGCCCTCGATCAGGGCGCGCTCGATCTCGAAGCGCAGGATGACATGGGCCGGGTAGGTCACCTCATCGGCCTCGATGCGGATCAGGCCGGGGTGGACCCGGGTCATCAGGCGCTGCAGGTTCTCGGGCACGAAGGCGGGCTGGTCGCCGAAGGCCTGCGCCAGGCGGGGGGCCAGCAGCCGCGCGAAGCCGCGGTGGCCGCCCAGCTGCATCTCGAAAGAAAGGCTCTGGCTCTCGTGCAGGGCCATCGAGCGGGCCTCGCCCATGGGCTGGCCCAGCCACTCGCGCGGCAGGTTCTGCTCATAGCAGCCGTGGCCGGTCTCGTGGACCGTGCCCATCAGCGCGCCCAGGAACTCGTCCTCGGCGAAGCGGGTGGTCAGGCGAACGTCCTCAGGGGCGCCGCCCGAGAAAGGGTGGGCACTCTCGTCGAGCCGGCCGGCCTCGAAGTCGAAGCCCAGGCGGGTGACCATCTCGCGGCACAGCGCGCGCTGCGCCGGGATCGGGAAGGGCCCGACGGGTTGCAGCAGCGGCTCACGCGACTGGCGCTCGACGGCTTCGCGGATCAAACCCGGCAGCCAGGTGCGCAGGTCCCCGAACAGGCGTTCGACCTCGGCCGCGCGCATGCCCGGCTCGTACTGGTCGAGCAGCGCGTCGTACAGGCCCAGGCCCGACGCGTCGGCCAGGCACGCGGCCTCCTCGCGGGCGATGGCCAGCACCGGGCGCAGGTTCTCGGCAAAGCCGGCCCAATCGTTGGCCGGGCGCTGGCGGCGCCAGGCGTGCTCGCAGCGGGCACCCGCCATCGCACGGCGCTCCACCAGGGATTCGGGCAGCGCCGTGGCGCGGCGCCATTGCCGGCGGATCTCGCGCAGGTTGGCCTGCTGCAGCTCGTCCAGGGGCTCCTGGGCCGCAGCGTCGATCGCGGTGCCGATCGCAGGGTCGGTGCGCTGGCGGTGCAGCAGCGCGGCCAGTTCGGCCATCGCACCGGCGCGGGCCTCGTGGCCCTTGGGCGGCATCATGGCCGCCTGGTCCCACCCCAGCATGCCCTGGATGTGGCTGAAACGGTGGATGCGACCGAAGGCGGTCGCCAGGCGGTCGTAGGCAGGGGTTCGGGAAAGGCTCATGGGCCCGATTGTCGCGGCCGGAAGTCCCTGCCCTGCCCCGGGCTCCCCCTCAGAAGCGGGAGGCCAGCCCGGCCAGCCACGGCGACAGCCACGGCCAGATCCACAGCGTGAGCGCGGTCATGGTGGTGTAGCGCAGGGCCTTGCCCAGCGCCATCCAGGCGACGCAGGGCCAGAACGGCAGGCGCAGCCAGCCCGCCAGCAGGCACAAGGGATCGCCCACCACCGGCAGCCAGCTCAGCACACAGGCCTTGGGGCCGAAACGGCGCAGCCAGACCAGCAGGCGCTGCTCGCGGGGCGGCTGGTGGCGCACCTGCTCGTAGGCCCGCTCGGCGCCCCAGCCCATCCACCAGCTGATCGCGCCGCCGGCGGTGTTGCCCAACGTGGCCACCGCCACCGCGGGCCAGAACAGCGAGGGGTCTGACAGCACCAGGGCCGCCACCGCCGGCTCGGAGCCCAGCGGCAGCAGGGTGGCAGAGACCAGCGCCACCACGAACACCGTGGGCAGGCCCACTGCCGGCAGGGCCAGCGCGCTCAGCACCGAGGACATCCAGGCTTCCATCGCGGAGGATTGTCCCCCGTTCAAGGGGGGCTGGCGGCTATACTCCTGCCTCCTTTTTCAGCACCCACCCCACCCCATGCGCATCGGCCCCCATGAACTGCCGAACCGGCTGTTTGTCGCCCCGATGGCCGGGGTGACCGACCGCCCGTTCCGGCAGCTGTGCCGGCGCCTGGGGGCGGGCTACGCGGTCAGCGAGATGGTCACCTCGCGCAAGGACCTCTGGCACTCGCTGAAGACCTCGCGCCGCGCCGACCACACCGGCGAACCCGGGCCGATCGCGGTGCAGATCGCCGGCACCGAGGCGGCCATGATGGCGGAGGCCGCGGCCTACAACATCGACCGTGGCGCCCAGATCATCGACATCAACATGGGTTGCCCGGCCAAGAAGGTCTGCAACAAGTGGGCGGGCTCGGCGCTGATGCGCGAGGAGCCGCTGGCACTGGAGATCATCGAGGCCGTGGTGGCCGCCTGCGCTCCCCGCGGCGTACCGGTCACCCTGAAGATGCGCACCGGCTGGTGCGACACCGAACGCAACGCGCTGCGCCTGGCCCGGGCGGCCGAATCGGCCGGCGTGTCCATGGTGACGGTGCATGGCCGCACCCGCGAACAAGGCTACACCGGCCACGCCGAGCACGACACCGTGGCCGCGGTGAAGGCCGCGCTGGCGATCCCGGTGGTGGCCAATGGCGACATCGACTCGCCCGAGGCCGCCGCCGCGGTGTTGGCCCGCACCGGCGCCGACGCGGTGATGATCGGCCGCGCCGCCCAGGGCCGCCCCTGGATCTTCCGCGAGATCGCCCACTTCCTGGCCACCGGCACCCACCTGCCGCCGCCGCCCACCCGCGAGGTCATGGCCTGGCTGACCGAACACCTGGCCGACCACTACGGCCTGTACGGCGAGCACGCCGGCGTGCGCAGCGCCCGCAAGCACATCGGCTGGGCCGTGCGCGCGCTGCCGGGCGGCGAGGCCTTCCGCGCCGTGATGAACACCCTCGACGACGCCCAGGCCCAGCTGCGCGCCGTCACGACCTTCTTCGACGAGCTGGCGGACGCCCACGAGCGCCTCCCCCTGCCGGCCGCGAACCAGGACCGGCTCGCACAACGCGCCTGAGTCCACCGATTCCGCTGTACCCGACCCCATGAGCAAGAAGAACATCGAGGAGTGCGTCCGAGAGACGCTGGACCAGTATTTCAAGGACCTGCACGGCACCGAGCCGCACGCGCTGCACGACATGGTGATGGCCACCGTCGAGAAGCCGCTGCTGGACGTGGTGATGCGCCAGGCCGACGGCAACCAGAGCAAGGCTGCCGAGTGGCTGGGCATCAACCGCAACACCCTGCGCCGCAAGCTGATCGAGCACCACCTCATCAAGTGAGCCGGTCCACCCCTTTTTCACCATCGAGCCCCACCATGAGCCAACTCACCGCCCTGCTCTCGGTCTCCGACAAGACCGGCATCGTCGAATTCGCCCAGGCCCTGCATGGCCACGGCATCAAATTGCTGTCCACCGGCGGCACCGCCAAGCTGCTGGCCCAGGCCGGCCTGCCGGTCACCGAGGTCTCCGAGATCACCGGCTTCCCCGAGATGCTGGACGGCCGCGTCAAGACCCTGCACCCGCGCGTGCATGGGGGCCTGCTGGCCCGCCGCGACCTGCCCGAGCACATGGCCGCGCTCAAGGAGCACGGTATCGGCACCATCGACCTGCTGATCATCAACCTGTACCCGTTCGCCCAGGCCACCGCCAAGGCCGACTGCACGTTTGAAGACGCGATCGAGAACATCGACATCGGCGGCCCCGCCATGCTGCGCGCCGCCGCCAAGAACTGGCAGGACGTGGGCGTGGTGATCGACCCCACCGACTACCCCCAGGTGCTGGGCGAGCTGGCCGCCTCGCAGGGCCAGTCGCTGACCCGCGCCACCAAGTTCATGCTGGCCAAGAAGGTGTTCTCGCACACCGCCGCCTACGACGGCATGATCAGCAACTACCTGACCGCCCTCGTTGCCGGCTCGGAAGAGAAGACCGCCGAGGTCCCCACGCGCGAGGAATACCCCAGCGTCTTCAACCTGCAGCTGCACAAGGTGCAGGGCATGCGCTACGGCGAGAACCCGCACCAGTCGGCCGCCTTCTACAAGGAGGCCGCCCCGGCCGCCGGCCTGCTCTCGGGCTGGACCCAGATCCAGGGCAAGGAGCTGAGCTTCAACAACATCGCCGACGCCGACGCGGCCTGGGAATGCGTCAAGGCCTTTGACGCCCCGGCCTGCGTGATCGTCAAGCACGCCAACCCCTGCGGCGTGGCCGTGGGCGCGACCCTGCTCGAAGCCTACGAAAAGGCCCTGAAGACCGACCCGACCTCGGCCTTCGGCGGCATCATCGCCTTCAACCGCCCGCTCGACGCCGACGTGGTCGAGAAGATCAACGCCAACAAGCACTTCGTCGAAGTGGCCATCGCCCCGGTCATCACCCCGGCGGCCCGCGCGGCCTACGCCAGCAAGGTCAATGTGCGCCTGCTGGAAGTGCCGGTCAGCAAGGCCGTCAACGCGCTGGACTTCAAGCGCGTGGGCGGCGGCATGCTGCTGCAGTCGGCCGACAACCTCGACATCGTCGGCGAGCTGAAGGTGGTCACCAAGGTGCAACCCACCGCCCAGCAGCTGGAAGACCTGACCTTCGCCTGGACCGTGGCGCGCTTCGTCAAGTCCAACGCCATCGTCTTCTGCAAGGACGGCATGACCTTCGGCGTCGGCGCCGGTCAGATGAGCCGCCTGGACTCGGCCCGCATCGCCAGCATCAAGGCCCAGGCCGCCGGGCTGAGCCTGTCGGGCACCGCGGTGGCCAGCGACGCCTTCTTCCCGTTCCGTGACGGTCTGGACGTGGTGGTCGACGCGGGTGCCACCTGCGTCATCCACCCGGGTGGCTCGATGCGCGACGACGAGGTGATCGCCGCCGCGGACGAGCGCGGCATCGCCATGGTGCTGACCGGCACCCGCCACTTCCGCCACTGAGCGGTCGCCTGCCGTGAGCCGCGCCCCGCAGGTCGACCCGGCCGAGGTGCAGTTCACGGCCATCCGCGCCCAGGGCGCGGGCGGCCAGAACGTCAACAAGGTGTCGAACGCGGCCCACCTGCGTTTCGACATCAGCGCCAGCTCGCTGCCCGAGGCGCTCAAGGCACGGCTGCGGGCCTGGCCCGACGGACGCATCGGCAGCGACGGCGTGGTCGTCATCAAGGCGCAGGAGCACCGCAGCCTGCCGATGAACCAGGCCGACGCGCTGGCGCGCCTGCAGGCCCTGGTGGACGCCGCGGCCCATGTGCCCAAGGCGCGCAAGGCCACCAAGCCGACCTGGGGCTCGCAGCAGCGCCGCCTGGCCGGCAAGAGCCGGCGCAGCGACATCAAGGCCGGCCGCCAGGGCCGGCTGGACTGATCAGAACAGCGCCGACAGGAACTGCAGCGTGCGCCCGTGCGCCAGCGCTGCGGCCGCCGGCTGGTGCGCCGCCCGGGCCCAGCAGTTGAAGCCGTGCTGGGCACCCTCGTAGAGGTGGAACTCGGCCGGCTTGCCGGCCATCGCGGCCTGCACCGCGGCCACCGCTTCGGGCGGGATCGCCGCGTCGATGCCTGCGTAGTGGAACTGCACCGGGCAACCCACCTGCGGGGCCAGCGCGAGCTGGTTCTGGATGCCGCCGCCGTAATAGGCCACCGCCGCCCGCACGCCCGGCAGGGTGGCGGCGTTGAACGCCAGCCGACCGCCCATGCAATAGCCCAGCGCGGCCACCGGGCCGGTGCACTCGGGGCGGGCCTGCAGGGCCGACAGCGCGGTCTGCAGGTCGGCCCGCTCACCCTCTGGCGGCAGCGCCTTCATCAGGGCCAGGGCCCGCTCGCGGTCCTCGCCCGCATAGTCCAGCTCCACCCGAGGGGCGTCGCGCCAGAACACGTCGGGTGCCAGCACCACGAAGCCGTCCAGCGCGTACTGCTGGGCCACCGCGCGGATGTGGGCGTTGACGCCGAAGATCTCCTGCAGCAGCAGCAGGCCCGGCCCGCGGCCGCCGGGCGGCAGGGCCAGGTGGCCACCGAAGCCGTCGGCGTTCAGGTCGAGCCAGGCGGTGGTCACGGAAGAGGTCATGGGGTGTAGGGCCGGCCAGGGATCAGTAGGCGCGGCTGCCCTTGAAGGCGGCCGAGGGGCGTCGTTGCAGCGGCGTCGCCTGGCCGAGTGCGGCCAGGTGGGCGCCGGCGTGTGCGTGGGTGATGGCCAGGCCCAGGGCGTCGGAGGCGTCGGGGCCGGGCAGGCCGGGCAGGTCGAGCAGGCGCTGCACCATCAGCTGGACCTGTTCCTTGCGGGCCTGGCCCGCGCCGGCGATCGCCTTCTTCATCTGGGCCGGGGTGTATTCGGCCACCGGCAGGCCGGCCATCACCAGGGCCGCCAGGGCGGCGCCGCGGGCCTGGCCCAGCAGCAGGGTGCTCTGCGGGTTGACGTTGACGAAGACGATCTCGCAGCTGGCCGCGGTGGGCTGGTAGCGGCGGGCGATCTCGGTCACGCCCTCGAAGATGATCTTCAGGCGGCCGGGCAGGTCGCCGATGGCCACGCCGCCGGCGGCGCTGCCGGTGGTGCGGATGGTGCCGCTGGCCACGTAGTGCAGGCGCGAGCCGTCCTGCTCGACGACGCCGAAGCCGGTGGTGGCCAGGCCGGGATCGATGCCGAGCACGCGTGTCATGGGAGCTTGAAGTACCAGCGGACGGAGTGGAAGAAGACGGGCGCGGAGAAGGCCAGCGGCGCGATGCGGTCCAGCAGGCCCACGGCCCCGGTGACCGAGGCCTGCGCGCCCCAGTACTGTACGCCGGCGTCCTTCTTCAGGGCCCGCATCACCAGCTCGCCCATCTGGCCGGCGCCGGCTGCCAGCGCGCCCATGGCCAGCGCCTGCCAGGGCTTGAAGGGCGTGATCCAGAACAGCGCCATGCCCGCCAGCGCGCCCACGGCCAGCCCGCTGCCCCAGGCCCGCCACGAGAAGCTGCGGCTGATGGCCCGCGCCAGCGGCCGCCGGCGCAGCCAGCGGCTGGCCAGCTCCTGCCCCAGCTGCGCCAGCGCGGCCACCACCACCAGGAAGAAGACCAGGAAGGCGCCGCGGCCGGCATGGCCGGGAAAGTCCAGCAGCAGCAGGGCCGGCGCGTGCGACAGGCCGAAGACGCAGACCATCAGGCCCCACTGCAGCTTGGCATTGCGCTCGAGGAAGCGCTCGGGGTCACCCGCCAGGGCACTGACCACCGGCAGGGCGATGAAGGCGTAGACCGGGATGAAGACCGAGAACAGGTTGAACCAGCGCCCGCCCGCCAGCAGGTACTGCAGCGGCAGGATGACGAAGAAGGCGGCGATCAGGCTGCGGTGGTCGCTGCGGCGGGTGTGCATCAGGGTGACGAATTCGCGCAGGGCCAGGAAGGACAACGCCCCGAACAGCAGCGTGGCGCCGGCGGGCCCCGACACCCAGGCCAGCCAGAACAGCGCTCCGCCCAGCCACAGCGCCCGCAGGTCGCGGGCCCACTGACGCCGGCGCAGCCGGGAGGCCTCGTCGATGGGGTCGCGCAGGCCCCACAGCAGCGTCGCGCCACTGAGCAGCAACAGCCCCCCGAAGAGGGCCACGAAGAGCAGCGCGACCTGTTGTTCGGCCGGGAGCAGGCGAAGGTTGAACACTCAGCGCCCTCCCGCCGGTCGCAGGGCCAGCACCGCGTCGCGGGCGCGGCCCAGGAACGCGCGCTTGTCCTCGTCCTCGCCCAGGGCCAGCGGCACGCCGAAGCTGACGCTGCACAGGATGGGCACCGGCACCACCTCGCCCTTGGGCATCACCCGCTGCACGTTGGCGATCCAGCAGGGCACCAGCTCGACCTGCGGGAACTGCTGCGCCAGGTGGAACAGGCCGCTCTTGAAGGACTGGGGCTCGTCGCGGCTGCCGCGGGTGCCCTCGGGAAAGATCACCAGCGAGTCGCCCTGCCCCAAGGCGGCCTGCAGCGGCGCGAGCGGGTCTTCGTCGCCCTGGCGTTGGCGGTCGACGTAGACGGCATGGAAGACCTCGCGGGTGATCCAGTGCTTGAGCGGGGTGGCGGTCCAGTAGTCGCGCGCGGCGATCGGGCGGGTGCGGCTGCGCAGCTCCTGCGGCAGCGCGGCCCAGATCAGCACCCAGTCCAGGTGGCTCTGGTGGTTGGCGAAGTAGATGCGCTGCACCGCCTGCGGCGCGCAGCCCTTCCAGTGGCCCTGGGCCCCGGTGATCAGGCGGGCCACGAAGGCCAGCAGCTGCCCGACGAATTCGGCGCGAGTCATGGGCGGCGATGGTAGCGGCTGCGGGATACTGGGGCGATGAACTGGTCGCTTTCCTCCCCCACGCCGGCCTTCGCCTGGGCCCTGGTGGTCGCCTCGGGCCTGTGCGAGATCGTCTTCTCGGTGCTGCTCAAGGCGGCCGACGGTTTCACCCGGCCCGCCCCCACCGCAGCCGCGGTGGGCTTTGGCCTGGTCAGCATCTGGTTGATGTCGGTGGCCCTGCGCGGGGTGGCCCTGGGGCCGGCCTATGCGGTGTGGGCCGGCATCGGCACCCTGGGCACCGCGGTGATGGCCACCTGGCTGTACGGCGAAGCCCTGACGCCCCTGAAGGCGATGTTCTTCGCCCTGGTGGTGGTGGGCATCGTCGGCCTGCAGTGGAGCGAGTCGGCCTGAGGCCGACCCGTCCGCCTCAGGCGGGGAACTCGCCGCCGCCCAGGGCCTTGTGCAGCGACAGGCGGTTGAGCCACTCGGCCAGCCGCACCTGCACCAAGGCTTGCTGGGTGCTGGCCAGCGAGCGCTCGGCGTCCAGCAGGTCACCCAGGCTGGCGACACCGGCCTCGTGCTTCAGGCGGGTCAGGCGCAGGCGCTCCTGCTCGGCCGTCAGCAGGGCCTGCTGGGCCGTCACCTGGCGGCGCCAGGCGTCCTGCGCCACCAGCGCATCCGCGGCCTCGCGGTAGGCGGTCTGCACCGCCTTCTCGTAGCTGGCCACGGCCTGGTCGCGGTTGATCTCCGAGACCCGGACGTTGGCCTGGTTGCGGCCGGCGTCGAACAGCGTCAGCAGCGCACTGCTGGTGAGGGTGTAGGCGAAGTGGCCGGCGCTGAAGACCCCGGCCAGGCTGTCGCTGACCTCACCGGCGCTGCCGCTGAGGGTGATGCGGGGGAACATCGCCGCGCGGGCCACGCCGATGTTGGCGTTGGCGGCGCGCAGCGCCTGCTCGGCCTGGACCACGTCGGGGCGGGCCAGCAGCACCTCGGCACTCAGGCCGGCGGGCACCGCGGCCAGCCAGTCGGCGCCGGCCAGGGTGGTGTCGGCGGCAGGCAGCACATCGGCGGGCACCGCGGCCCCCACCAGCAGCTCCAGGGCATTGCGGTCCTGGGCCTGCTGGCGCTCGAGCTGGGCGACGCTGGCCTGGGCCGAGGCCAGCAGGCCCTGGGCGGCGCGCAGCTCCAACGCGCTGGCCGCGCCCACGCGTTCGCGCAGCGCGGTCAGGCGCAGCGTCTCGGCGCGACTGGCCTGGGTGGCGCGGGCCAGGGCCAGCTGCTCGGTGTCGGCGGCCAGGGTCAACCAGGCCGAGGCGGTCTGGGTGGCCAGCGACAGCCGGGCCGAGCGGGCGCCGGCCTCGGTGCCCAGCAGGGTGGCGGACGCGGCCTCGGACGCGTTGCGCACCCGGCCGAACAGGTCCAGCTCGTAACTGGAGAGCTGCAGGCCGCCCTGGAAGGTGTTGACCTGCTGGCCTGCGGTGTTGGGGGCGCGGGTGCCGATCAGCGCGGCCGACACCGTGGGCCAGCGGTCGGCGTCGGCCAGACGCAGCTGGGCCTGGCTCTTTTCGACGTTGAGCAGGGACACCCGCAGGTCGCGGTTGTTCTGCAGCGCCAGCTGCACCACGCGGTACAGGCGCTCGTCGCGCAGCAGGCTGCGCAGCGCGGGCTGGCTGGCGGCCGCGTCGGCGGTCGGCAGGGCCGCCGGCAGCGGCGCCGCCGGGCGCTGGTACTCGGGCGCCAGGCTGATGCAGCCCGACAGGGCCAGCGCCAGGGCCAGCGGGGTCAGGGTGGAGAGCAGGCGGCGCATCAGCGGGCCTCCTTGGTCAGGGCTTGGGCCGCGGCCGCGTCGGTGGCGGCGGAGCCGATGGTGGTGCCGTGCGGCGCTTCATGGCCGGTGGGCGGGAACAGGCGGCGGATGACGACGAAGAACACCGGCACCAGCAGCACGGCCAGGACCGTGGCGGTGATCATGCCGCCCATCACGCCGGTGCCGATGGCGCGCTGGCTGGCCGAGCCTGCACCGGTGGCGATGGCCAGCGGCAGCACGCCCAGGATGAAGGCGAACGAGGTCATCAGGATCGGGCGGAAACGCAGGTGGCAGGCCTCCAGCGTGGCCTCGATCAGGCCCTTGCCCTCGGCCTGCAGGTCCTTGGCGAACTCGATGATCAGGATCGCGTTCTTCGCCGACAGGCCGATGATGGTGATCAGGCCGACCTTGAAGTAGACGTCGTTGGGCATGCCGCGCAGCCAGACGCCGGCCAGCGCACCCAGGATGCCCAGAGGCACCACCAGCAGCACCGCCACCGGGATGGACCAGCTCTCGTAGAGCGCCGACAGGCACAGGAAGACGGCCAGCATCGAGAAGGCCAGCAGGATGGTGGCCTGCGAGCCCGAGAGCTTTTCCTCGCGCGACTGACCGGTCCACTCGAAGCCGAAGCCCGGGGGCAGTTGGCCGGCCAGGCGCTCAATCTCGGCCATCGCGTCACCGGTGGAGTAGCCCGCGGCGGCGTCGCCGGCCAGCTTCATGGCGGGGTAGCCGTTGTAGCGCACGGTCTGCACCGGGCCGGTCACCCAGCGGGTGCTGGCGAAGGCCGACAGCGGCACCTGCTGACCCTTGGTGTTGGGCACGTACAGGCGCAGCACGTCCTCGGGCTGCATGCGGGCGGCGGCCTCGGCCTGCACGATCACGCGCTGCAGGCGGCCGGCGTTGGGGAAGTCGTTGACATAGGTCGAGCCCAACGCGGTGGCCAGCACCGAGCCGATGGTGTCGAAGGACACCCCCATGGCCGCGGCCTTCTCGCGGTCGATGTCGAGCTGCAGCTGCGGCGCGTCTTCCAGGCCGTCCGGGCGCACGCCCTGCAGCACCTGGCTCTGCGAGGCCATGCCAAGCAGCTGGTTGCGGGCGGCCAGCAGGGCCTCGTGGCCGTTGCCGGCGCGGTCCTGCAGGCGGAAGTTGAAGCCGGTGGCGGTGCCCAGTTCGGGGATGGGCGGGGGCGAGAGCGGGAAGATGAAGGCGTCGCGGATGTTGCCCATGAAGTAGCCGAAGGCGCGGCCGGCGACGGCCTGCGCGCTGTGCTGCGGGCCGCTGCGCTCCTCCCAGGGCTTGAGCGGCACGAACACCAGCGCGGCGTTCTGACCCGAGCCCGAGAACGAGAAGCCCAGCACGCTGACCACCTTGTCCACCTCGGGCTGGGCCTGCAGGAAGCCCTCGACCTGCTGGATCACGGCCAGGGTGCGGTCCTGGGCGGCGCCCGGCGGCAGCTGCACGTTGACGATCAGGTAGCCCTGGTCCTCGTTGGGCAGGAAGGAGGTGGGCAGCTGGCGGTACATCAGGCCCACGGCGGCCAGGATGGCGCCGTAGATCACCAGGTAGCGGCCGGCCTTGGGCAGCACGCGGCCGATCATGCCCTCGTAGGTCTTGGCGGTGCGCTTGAAGCTGCGGTTGAACCAGCCGAAGAAGCCCTTCTTCTCGTGGTGGTCGGCCGGCACCGGCTTGAGCAGCGTGGCACACAGCGCGGGGGTCAGCGACAGGGCCATGAAGGCCGAGAACAGCATCGAGGCCACCATCGCCAGCGAGAACTGGCGGTAGATGTTGCCCACCGAGCCGCTGAAGAAGGCCATCGGCACGAAGACCGAGACCAGCACCACGGTGATGCCGACGATGGCGCCGGTGATCTGGCCCATGGCCTTGATGGTGGCCTCGCGCGGGCCCAGGCCCTCTTCGGCCATGATGCGCTCGACGTTCTCGACCACCACGATGGCGTCGTCCACCAGGATACCGATGGCCAGCACCATGCCGAACAGCGTCAGCACGTTGATCGAGAAGCCCAGCATCAGCATCACCGCGAAGGTGCCCGTCAGGGCCACCGGCACGACGATGGTGGGGATCAGGGTGTAGCGGATGTTCTGCAGGAACAGCAGCATCACGACGAACACCAGCGCGACCGCCTCGACCAGGGTCTTGACCACCTCGTGGATCGAGATGCGGACGAACTTGGAGCTGTCGTAGGGGATCTCGTAGCTCACGCCTTCAGGCATGAACTTCTGCAGCTCGGCCATGCGCTCCTTGACCGCAGTGGCGGTGGCCAGCGCGTTGCCGGTGGGCGAGAGCTGGATGCCGATGCCCGAGGCGTCCTTGCCGTTCAGGCGCGAGCGGCTGGCGTAGGTCTGCGCGCCCAGCTCGAGGCGGGCCACGTCACGCAGGCGCACGCTGGAGCCGTCGGCGTTGGTCCGCAGCAGGATGGCGCCGAACTGCTCGGTGCTGGCGAGCTGGCCGTTGACGCTGATGGTGGCGTAGACCGTCTGGCCGCTGCCGTTGGGCAGGGCGCCGATCGAGCCCGCCGAGACCTGGGCGTTCTGGGCCCGGATCGCGGCGTTGACCTCGGCCGTGGACAGGCCGTAGCCCTGCAGCTTGACCGGGTCGATCCACACCCGCATCGCGCGCTCGGTGCCGAACAGCTGGGCCTGGCCGACCCCGGCGATGCGCAGCAGCTCGGGCTGGATGTTGCGCGCCGCGTAATCGCCCAGCGCCACCGGGTCATAGGCCGGGTTGCTGGAGATCAGCGAGACGAAGAGCAGGAAGTTGGAACGGGCCTTGTCCACGCGAACGCCCTGCTGCGTCACCGCGCTGGGCAGGCGCGGGGTGGCGCGCGACAGGCGGTTCTGCACCTCGATCTGGGCGATCGAGACATCGGCGCCGGGCTCGAAGGTGGCGGTGATCGAGCCGGCGCCGGTGGTGTCGGCGGCGGACTCCATGTAGATCAGGCCCGGGGCGCCGTTGAGCTCCTGCTCGATGACGGACAGCACCGATTCCTCCATCACCTTGGCAGAGGCGCCGGGGTAGGCGGCCGAGATGACGATGGACGGCGGCGCCACCGTGGGGTATTGCGCCACCGGCAGCCGGGTGATGGCCGCGGCACCGATGACGACGATGAACAGCGCGATGACCCACGCGAAGATGGGCCGGTCGATGAAGAAACGGGAATTCATGCGGGGCTCCTGCCTCTGGCTCAGCGGCTGGCCGCCGGGGCCGGGGCCGACGCCGCGGCGGGCGCGCCCGGGGCGGCCTCGCCCTGCCCCACCGGTGTCCAGGGCACCGGCTTGACCGGGGCCTTGGGTCGGATCTTCTGGAAGCCGTCGACCACCACCTGCTCGCCGGCCTTCAGGCCGTCCAGCACGATCCACTGGCTGCCCTGGGCGCCGCCCAGGCGGACCGCGCGCTGGGCCACCTGCCCATCGGCGGCGACGACCAGCACGGTGTCGCCAGCCGCGCCGCGGCTGACCGCCTGCTGCGGCAGCAGCATCGCGCCCGCGGTGCTGCCCTGGTCCAGGCGCACCCGAACGAACAGGCCCGGCAGAAGGTCACCCTTGGGGTTGGGCACCTCGGCGCGCAAGGCCACCTGGCCGCTGGTCGGGTCGACGCTGAGGTCGGTGAACAGCAGGCGGGCAGGCTGCGGGTGAACGCTGCCGTCCTCCAGCAGCACCTGGGCCTGGGCACCGCCGGCCTTGAGCTGGCCGTTGCCCAGCGCGCGCTTCAGGCGCATCACGTCGGTGGCCGACTGGGTGACGTTGACATAGAGGGTGTCGACCTGCTGGATCGTGGCCAGCAGCGTGGTGTCGGACGGGCTGACCAGCGCGCCCTCGGACACGCCGGCACGGCCGATGCGGCCGCTGATCGGCGCCAGCACCTGGGTGTACTGCAGGTTCAGGCGGGCCTGGGACACGGCGGCCTTGGCGGCGGCCACGTCGGCCACGGCCTGCTGGTGGGCGGTCTGGGTGCTGACCCATTCCTGCTGGCTGATGGCCTTGGCCTCGGCGAGCGGCTGGTTGCGGTCCAGGGTCGCGCGGGCGTTGGCCAGGGCGGCTTCCGCCTTGGCCTGGGTGGCCAGGGCGCTGTCCAGCAGCGCGCGGTAGTTGTCGCTCTCGATCTCGAACAGGGGCTGGCCGGCCTTGACCAGCCCACCCTCGGTGAACAGCCGCTTCTTGACGATGCCGGTCACCCGGGCGCGGACCTGGGCGGTGCGCACGGCCTCGAGGCGGCCGGGCAGCTCGGCGCGCAGCTGCACCTCGGACGGCTGGGCCTGGACCACGCCCACGGCGGCCGGCGGCATCTGGCCGCCTCCGCCCTGCTGGCCACCAGCACCACCGCCACAGGCGGCCAGCGCGCCCAGCACCAGGGCCGCGGGGATCAGACGCCCGGCCGGGCGCGAGGGGGACTTGAACAGGTCAGGGGTGTCGGGCAGGGCCATGGAGATCGTTCCTGTGAGGGCAATGGGCACGACCGCGTGGTACGCAGCTTGCCGAAGCGAGGCAGTATACATACAATCGTGAATGTATGTTGACGACGGCACTGGAGATCCCCTCCTCAGCCGCCAGCCCTTTTCCAGACCATGGTCCGCAAATCCAAGGCCGAAGCCCAGGCCACCCGTGCCCAGTTGCTCGACGCCGCCGAGCAGGTGTTCCTGCGCCAGGGCGTGGCCGCCACCTCGCTGCAACAGATCGCCGGCGAGGCCGGCCTGACCCGCGGCGCGATCTACTGGCACTTCCAGGACAAGGCCGACCTGTTCATCGCCATGATGAACCGCGTCACGCTGCCTTGCGAGTGCGCGCTGGAACAGGCCCTGGCCGCCACCGACGAACCCCGCGACGCCCTGCACCGCATGGCCATGGCCCCGCTGCAGGCGCTGACGCGCGACGAGCAGACGCGCCGGGTCTTCCGCATCGCGATGCACCTGACCGAGTACACGGGTGAGCTGACGCCGGTGGCTGAGCGCCACGAGGAGGCGATCGGCGAGTTCGTGGGCCAGATGCAGGGCCTGTTCGAGCGCCTGCTGCCCGCCGAGCGCAGCCGTGCGGCCGCGCTGGGGCTGTTCGCGCTGATCGACGGGCTGATGCGCCAGTGGACGGCACGTCCCGAGGGCTTCGACCTGCTGGCCGTGGGCGACGCCTGCGTGGGCGCCTACCTGGGCGGCGTCAAAGCAGCAGCGCCAGCCGCTCCAGCACCAGCACCGCGAAAAAGCCCAGCCCGGCCAGCACCGTCCACTTGACGATCACCAGGCCGCGGCCGCGCCAGCGGACGTCGCCGGTGGCGATGTAGGCGGCAAAGCACAGCAGGCCCGCCACCAGCAGCAGGCCGAAGACCAGGCGGAAGATCAGCATCGCTGCCTCACCAGGCCGGGGCCGGCTCGGCAAAGCCCAGCGGCGCCTTGCCCTTGTCCTCGAAGGTGACCATTTCCCAGGCCGTCTCGTCGGCCAGCAGCGCGCGCAGCAGCTTGTTGTTCAGGGCGTGGCCGCCCTTGAACGAGGTGTAGGCCGCCAGCAGCGGGTGGCCGGCGACATACAGGTCGCCGATGGCGTCGAGGATCTTGTGCTTGGCGAACTCGTCGTCGTAGCGCAGGCCGTCGGCATTGAGCACGCGGTAGTCGTCGATGACGATCGCGTTGTCCATGCTGCCGCCCAGGGTCAGGCCGCGCGAGCGCATGGCCTCGACGTCGCGGGTGAAACCGAAGGTGCGGGCCCGCGCAATGTCTCGGGCATAGCTGCCGCTGCCCATGTCGAAGCTGACCTGCTGCCCGGTGGCGTCGAGCGCCGGGTGGTTGAACTCGATCTGGAAGCTCAGCTTGAAGCCGTGGTGCGGCTCGAGGCGGGCCCACATCAGGCGTGCACCCTCGCCTTCGCGCACCTCGACCGCCTTCTTGACGCGGATGAACTTCTTGGGCGCGTTCTGCAACACGACGCCGGCGCTCTGCAGCAGAAAGACGAAGCTGGCCGAGGAACCGTCCAGGATGGGCACCTCGTCGGCCGTGATGTCGATGTACAGGTTGTCCAGGCCCAGGCCGCAACAGGCCGACATCAGGTGCTCGATCGTCTGCACCTTGGGGCCGCCCGGATCGCCGCCGGGGGTGATCGTGCTGGCCATGCGGGTGTCGCTGACCGAGTCGAAACGCACCGGGATGTCCACCGGCACCGGCAGGTCGACCCGGCGGAAGACGATGCCGGTGTCGGGCGCGGCCGGTCGCAGGGTCAGCTCGACGCGCTGGCCGCTGTGCAGGCCGACGCCGACGGCACGGGTGATGGTCTTGAGGGTGCGTTGCTGCAGCATGAAGGGGGTGGCGCCTGGGGCCCGGTCACCGCAGCGGTGCCGCCGACCCGGCGCAGCCGGCATTGTCCTTCAAGACGCCGGCCCGCGCTGCAGCGGGAGATCCAGGCGCACCTGGGTGCCGGCGCCCGCCCGACTGTCCACCCGCAGCGCCCCCCCCAGCCGCGCGGCGCGCTGGCCCAGGTGGCGCAGGCCGCGACCGTGCACGACCTGGCCATGGTCGAAGCCGCGGCCGTCGTCGTCGATCCGCACCACCACCCCATCGCCCTCCAGCGCGGTGGACAGCCGCACCTGGGTCGCGCCGGCATGCCGCAGCACGTTGGTCATGACCTCCTGGACGATTCGCAGCACCTGCAGCGCATCCGGCGGCTGCAGCCACTCCAGGGGCGGAAGGTCCTGCACGTCCCAGACGATGCGCAGGCCGGCGGCCTCCAACCGGCGCCCCAGGCGGTGGCGCAGCGAGGCCAGCAGGGTCACCAGGTCGTGGCCGATCGGCTCAAGCGAGTCGATCACCAGGCGCAGGTCGTCCACGCACTCGCGCAGCATCCCGGCGACCGCCTGTCCGTCCAGCCGGCCCTGCTCGGCCAGCACCAAGGACGACATCAGGGTCGAGCCCAGGCCATCGTGCATGTCGCGCATCAGCCGCTGTCGCTCCAGCAGCAGAGCTTGCTCGCGCTCGACCCGGCGCAGCCGCTCGTGGTTGGCCTGCAGGTCGGCCTCGCGCGCGGCCAGGCGCTCGCCGAGCCCGGCGTTGACACGCTCGACCTCGCGGAGCGCGCCGCGGTAGCGCACCTGCACCGCGTACAGAAAGGTCAGCAGCATCACCAGGGAGGCATACGGCAACAGGTAGACACCGTCCGGCGAAAGCCGACCGGAGATCAGCATCAGGTCGTGCACCCCGAAGCACTCGGTCAGCCACAAGCCGGCGGTGATGACCTGGAACTCGCGGCCCGCCCCGCGCCAGGCCATGCCGGTGAGGTGTCCCACCACCACCGCCCCCACGACCGCGTTCATCAGGTGCAACTGGGCCAGGCTGCTCACCGGCATGCCTTCGATCGGCATCGCCAGCACCGACATCCCCAGCACGAAGACCGCCAAGCCCCGCTCCAGCCACGGCGCCCGACGCGGCGCGAAACCCAAGGCGAACAGGTAGACCAGCACCATCACCCAGGACATCGAGGCGTTGCTCACCCACCAGAACCAGTCGAACAGGCCCTGATCGGCAGGCATGTCGGCGTGGTAGTGCAGGTTGCGCAACCACCAGACCAGGGAGCACAAGGCGAACAACAGGTAGGCGCGCTCGTGCCGACGCCCCATCCAGAACACCCAGGCGAACAGGCCCAGACACAGAAAGGCGAGGCTGCCCACCTGAGGCGCCACCTGCTGCAGGGCGTGGCGCCAGGCCGCCCTGCGGGCCAGGGTGTCGCGCCCGCCCACCTGGGCGGTGGCCACCCGGGTCTCGGCCCCCTCCAGCCGCAGCAGGCCCACCACCACCCGCAGCGGCCGCCCCGGCGCCGGAACGGGCCCCAGGTCCACCAGGATCGGGCGGTTCCATTGTTCGCGCGCCCCCTGGCGACCGTCCCAGCGCAGGTGCCAGGCCTGGCCGTCATGAACCCCCACCAGGACCGCGGCGCCGACCACCCGCGGCAGGTACAGGGCCAGCGGCGCGCCGGTCTGCTCGGCCGCGCGCGCCGACAGCTGCGGCTCCAGGAGGAGCCAGTCCACCTCGGTGGCCCGCACGGGACGATCGGCCCGCGCCGGGTCGCGAGGCTCGAACCGGGGCAGGTCCACCGGTGCCCAGGCCCCGGGCTGGGTGGGCCCGGGCAGGTCCAGCGCGGCGCCCGGCTCGGCCGGTGTGGAGGCCAGACCGGCCAGACCCGTCTGGACGCGGTGGCGGGCCCGGGTCAGGACCTGAACCGGCAGGTCCGGCCCGGCGGTTGGTGGCGCCGGCGCGTCATGGCGGACCGCACCCGCCAGACCGGCCACCAAGGCCAGCGCCAGCCCGACCAGCCCATGCCAGGCGGGCCGGCGCCGGCGGGCGGCCGTGTCAGTCACGCACCAGGCCCAGCTTGCGCGCCTCGTAGATGGCCTCGGTCTTGGAATGCACCTGCAGTTTGCGGTAGCTGCGCTTCACGTAGGTCATCACCGTGTGGCGGGACACCTCCAGCATCCGTGCGATCTCCTCGAAGTTGAAGCCCTTGGCCGACAGCGTCAGCACCTGCCGCTCCTGCGGCGACAGCAGGGCCTCGTCGACCACCGGGGCCGCCTGAGGGGTCAGGCGCAGCAGCAGCTGCCGCGCGATGACCGGGCTGATCGGGCTGCCACCGGCCCGCAGGCTGCGGATCTGCTCGGTCACGTCGGCCGCCTGCGCGTCCTTGAGCAGATAGCCGGTGGCACCGGCCTCCAGAGAGGCCATCACGTGCGGCTCGTCACCGAACACGCTGACTACCATCACGTCCGTGTCCGGCAGGTGGTCGTTGGCATAGCGGATCAGCTCGACCCCGCTGCCCCCGGGCAACCCCAGGTCGACCAGCAGCACATCCGGCCGCTGCTCGCGCAGCAAGCGCAGGCCGGGGGCCAGGTCGCCGGCGGAGCCCGCCAGGCGCATGTCAGGCGCCTCGGCCACCGAGGTGGCGAAGGCGGCGCGGAAACGTTCGTCATCCTCGACGATCACAACCGAGATCGGGTCCATGGGACAAGTGTAGGGCCGCGCCCGGACCGAGGGGCGATCGACGCCAGGGTGAGCGCCCGCTCGCGGAAAAGGCCGCAACAAAGCGAGCACTTTCGACACGAGCCGGACACCTTTGCCCGATGCCGCGTCCTACAATGGATGCACTTGCGTGCGCTGAAGGCGGAAGACGACATGGGTGCCAAAATGAAGGTGGCCGGGCTGCTGACCCTGGGGGCGGTGGCGGGCGCGTTGACGACCATCCAGCTTCAGGCGATCGCCCGCAGCAGCGTGGGGCCCCTGCCCCTCGAGGAAATGCAGCAGCTGGCCGCCGTGTTCGGCATGGTCAAGGCCGAGTACGTCGAGCCGGTGGACGAGAAGAAGCTGATCACCGACGCCATCGGCGGCATGGTCGCCGGCCTCGACCCCCACAGCCAGTACTTCGACAAGAAGAGCTTCAAGGAATTCCGCGAGGGCACCACCGGCAAGTTCGTCGGCGTCGGCATCGAGATCGGCATGGAAGACGGCCTGGTCAAGGTGGTCTCCCCGATCGAAGGCTCGCCGGCCTTCCGCGCCGGCCTCAAGAGCGGCGACTTGATCACCCGCATCGATGACACCGCCGTCAAGGGCTTGAGCATCGACCAGGCCGTCAAGCGCATGCGTGGCGAGCCCAACACCAAGGTCAGCCTGACCATCTTCCGCAAGAGCGAGAACCGCAGCTTCCCGGTCTCGATCACCCGCGAGGAGATCCATGTCCAGAGCGTGCGCGCCAAGGTCGTCGAGCCCGGCTACGGCTGGCTGCGCGTCAGCCAGTTCCAGGACCGCACCGTCGAGGACTTCGCCCGCAAGCTCGAAGAGCTCTACAAGCAGGACCCGAACCTCAAGGGCCTGGTGCTCGACCTGCGCAACGATCCGGGCGGCCTGCTCGAGGGTGCCGTCGCCATCTCGGCCGCCTTCCTGCCCGCCGACGCGGTGGTCGTGACCACCAATGGCCAGATCGCCGACGCCAAGGCCTCGTTCAAGGCGAGCCCCGACCACTACCTGCGCCGTGGCGGCCAGGACCCCCTGAAGAAGCTGCCGGCGGCGCTCAAGAAGGTGCCGCTGGTGGTGCTGGTCAACGAAGGCTCGGCCTCCGCCTCCGAGATCGTCGCCGGTGCCCTGCAGGACCACAAGCGCGCCCTGGTCATGGGCAGCCAGACCTTCGGCAAGGGCTCGGTCCAGACCGTGCGCCAGCTCAGCGCCGAGACCGCCCTCAAGATCACCACCGCGCGCTACTACACCCCCAGCGGCCGCTCCATCCAGGCCAAGGGCATCGTGCCCGACATCTGGCTGGACGAGACCGCCGAGGGCAACGTCTTCGCCGCCCTGCGCACCCGCGAGGCCGACCTCGAGAAGCACCTGGGCGGCCCCGACGAAAAGAAGGACGAGGCGCGCGAGAAGGCCCGCGAGGAAGCGCGCCAGAAGCTCGAGGAGCAGTTCGCCAAGACCAAGGAAGTCAAGCCGCTGCCCGAGTTCGGCAGCACCGAGGACTTCCCGCTGCAGCAGGCGCTCAACCAGCTCAAGGGCAAGCCGGTGATGGTCAGCAAGACCGCCACCGAGCGCAAGGCCGAAGCCTCCACCGACTGATCCGCCTGGCGTGACCGACGACGAGCTGCTGCGCTACTCGCGGCACATCCTCCTCGAAGAGATCGGCATCGAGGGCCAGGAGCGGCTGCGTGCCGGCCATGCCCTGGTGATCGGCGCCGGCGGCCTGGGTTCACCGGTGGCGATGTACCTGGCCACCGCCGGCGTCGGACAGCTCACCCTGGTCGACCACGACACCGTGGACCTGACCAACCTGCAGCGCCAGATCGCCCACACCCGCGAGCGCGTCGGCCAACCCAAGGTCGAGTCCGCCCGCCAGACCCTGCTGGCGATCAACGACGGCGTGCAGGTCCACGCCATCGCCCAGCGCGCCGACGCCGCCCTGCTCGACCGCCTGGTCGCCCAGGCCGATGTGGTCCTGGACTGCACCGACAACTTCGGCACCCGCCACGCGGTCAACGCCGCCTGCGTGGCCCACCGCAAGCCGCTGGTGTCCGGCGCCGCGATCGGCTTTGACGGCCAGGTGTCGGTCTACGACACCCGCGCGCCTGACGCCCCCTGTTACGCCTGCCTGTTCCCGCCCGAGACCACCTTCGAGGAGGTGCGCTGCTCCACCATGGGCGTGTTCGCGCCCCTGGTGGGCATCATCGGCACGGTGCAGGCCGCCGAGGCACTGAAGCTGCTGATCGGCATGGGCGGCTCGCTGGCCGGCCGCTTGCAGATGCTCGACGCCCGCCAGATGCGCTGGGACGAGGTCCGCCTGCCCCGCGCCACGGCTTGCCCGGTCTGCGCCGCGCAGCGCTCCTGAAGCGCCGCGACACTGGGGCCGACATGGCCATCTTTTCCGGCCCTGGGATCGGTGCCGGGCGGGGTTAAGCTGGTCGCATGAACGCCAAACCGTCCGACCTCACCGCCCGCAATTTCCCGTCCGCCGCGCTGGAGGCCCACCAGGCCCAGCCTGCCGGCCGCTACGCCGGCCCGGAAAGCGCCTACCGACTGGCCTTCACCGACACCGAGTTCCTGCTGCGCGAGGAACTGCGGCCGGTGCGGATGCAGCTCGAACTGCTCAAGCCCGAACTGCAGCAGCAGGAACAAGGCATCGACAGCACCATCGTCATCTTCGGCAGCGCCCGCATCCCCAGCCCGGAGCAGGCTGCCGAGCGCCTGGCCGAGGCCGAGCGCAGCGGCGATCCGGCCGCCCTGGCCCGCGCGCGACAGGGCCAGGCGATGAGCCGCTTCTACGATGAAGCGCGCCGCTTCGCCCGGATCGTCACCACCCGCTCGCGCGACCTGTCGATCAAGCTGGTGGTCAGCACCGGCGGCGGTCCCGGCATCATGGAAGCGGGCAACCGCGGCGCTTTCGAGGTGGGAGGCAAGAGCATCGGCATGAACATCGTGTTGCCGCACGAGCAGGAGCCCAACCCGTACATCACGCCGGAACTCTGCTTCCAGTTCCACTACTTCGCGCTGCGCAAGATGCATTTCCTGATGCGGTCGGTGGCCCTGGTGTGCTTCCCCGGCGGCTTCGGCACCCTGGACGAACTCTTCGAGACCATGACCCTGATCCAGACCGGCAAGAGCCGCCGCCGCCCGGTGCTGCTCTTCGGCCGCGAGTTCTGGACCAAGCTGATCAACTTCGAGCACCTGGTGGAGACCGGCATGATCAGCCCGGGTGACCTCTCGCTGTTCCGCTTCGTCGAAACCGCAGAGGAAGCCTGGCAGGCGCTGGCCGAGCACTACGAGTTCGAGCCGCGACGGGATGGCGAAGGCCCCTACGCGGACGACATCTGACGTTGGCGTCGGCAGGAGCCCCTGTTGGCGGCGGTTTGGCTTGCCGCCGCTTCATCGGGTCGCGGAAGGGGGCTTTGGCCCCTCACTCGTGTCCCCCGCCCTTCGGGCTCCTCCTTTACCTCCTTCGGGGCCAAAGCCCCCCTCCGCGCCGCCACCGACCGTGGTCTGCCGACGCGCGCAGTGCCTACCGAGTTGAACTGACTCCGGCCGCGGGGCAGCGGGCCGGGTGCGATTCGAGGGGCGCCGAGGAACGCCGCCACCTGGGGGCCTGACCGCAGGTCAGGCTTCCAAGACTGACCTGGGCTCGGCTGTCCGACCACAGCGAGGCAAAGCCGAGTGGCGGGAGTTCCGAGCCCACCCCAGGTGGCGAGTACCGCAGGGGAGTCGGCACGCAGTGCCGACCGCCCCTCGTGCACCCGGCCCGCTGCCCCGCGGCCGGTGACACGCCACCACCTCCGCAAGAGCCACCTCAGCACCAACCGCCTCCGCACAGAGCCGCAACCAAAGCGGGTCAAAGCAGAGCAACCACAAACCCACAACCCCGACCCACATATTTATTGCGAATCATTTGCATTACGGATTAAAGTACGGGACAGGTCAACCGCCACAGGCTTCCTGAAGCTGCCGTCCCATGAAGATCCGCCTCGCCCCCCTCGCCCTTGGTGCCCTGCTCGCCGCCGCCTGGCCCCTGGCCGCTTCGGCCCAGGAGAAGGTGCTGAACCTGTACTCGGCGCGCCACTACTCGACCGACGAGGCGCTGTACAACGACTTCACCGCCGCCACCGGCATCAAGATCAACCGCGTGGACGCCGACGATGCCGGCATCCTGGAGCGCCTGCGCACCGAAGGCAGCAGCAGCCCGGCCGACGTCATCCTGCTGGTCGACGCCGCCCGCCTGTGGCGCGCCGAAGAGGCTGGCTTGTTCCGTCCGCTGAAGTCGGCCGTGCTCGAGAAGGCCATTCCGGCGCGCCTGCGCGGCACCGACAAGGGCCAGGGCTCGCAGTGGTTCGGTTTCTCCACCCGGGCCCGCGTCATCGTCTACCAGAAGACCAGCGTCAAGCGCGAGGACGTCGACACCTACGAGGAACTGGCCGACCCGAAGAACAAGGGCCGCTTCTGCACCCGCTCCGGCGCCCACCCCTACAACCTGAGCCTGTTCGGCTCGGTGCTCGAGCACATCGGCCCGCAGGCCACCGAAGCCTGGCTCAAGGGCCTGGTGGACAACATGGCCCGCGCACCCAAGGGCGGTGACACCGACCAGATCAAGGCCGTGGCCACCGGCGAATGCAAGGTGGCGCTGTCCAACAGCTACTACGTCGCCCGCATGATGCGCTCGACCAAGCCCGAGGACCGCGAGACCATGGAAAAGGTCGGCGTGGTGTTCCCGGACCAGGCCGGCCGCGGCACCCACGTCAACATCGCCGGCGGCGCGGTGGCCCGTTACGCCCCGCACGCCGACGCCGCCCAGAAGTTCCTCGAGTACCTGGCCAGCGCGTCGGCCCAGAACTACTTCGCCAACGGCAACAACGAGTACCCGGTGGTCGACGGTCTCGCCACCGACAACCCGGCCCTGAAGGCCCTCGGCCCGTTCAAGTCCGAGGTCGTGCCCGTGGGCGTGGTCGGCGCCAACTCGGCCAAGGTCCAGCAGATGCTGGACCGCGTCGGCTTCAAGTGAGCCCCGGCCGCGGACGGTGAAGGGCCTCCACCAGGTCCCAGCCGTCCAGGCCGTCTTGGCCGTGCCGGGCCACCACCACGTCCGGGCGCAGGCGCAGCACCTGCCCCTGCACGACGTAGGGACGACCCATCCAGCGGTCCAGGCGCTCGCCCAGGCGCTGGGCCCCGGCACCGCCATTCAGCACCGCGCCCAGGCCCGTCGGCCCGAGGCGGAAGACGAGGTCGTGGCCCCGCAGGCCGGCGGCCAGGCGGGTGGCCACTGCCTCCCACGGCGCCTGGCCCATGGCGTCGTCCAGCCCGGTCAGCCACAGCAGCGCCGGGCCCGGCGCGCCGGGGGACAGCGACGCGATCTGTCGCTGCAGCAGCCAGGCCAGCTGGCCGGGATCGTCCAGCAGGCGCCAGCCCATCGGGCGGGCATTCGGATCGGCTTCGGGCGGCGGTGACGACTTCAACGGACTCTCCTGGCATGACGGGGGCTTCCTCACAGGAGATACGCAAACCAACCCCCGGAAACGACAGGCCGCCAAGTCCTTGCGCTGCGGATAGAGTCACCCCCATGCCGCACACCCCCGAGGCCGCCACTGACATCACCCGACTGCTGCACGCGGCCGGCCAGGGAGACGCCCTGGCACGCGAGCAGGTCCTGACCCTGCTGTACGCCGACCTGCGGCGGCTGGCGGTGCGGCCGGCGCGCGACGCCGCGTCGGTGACCCAGATCGACCCGACCGCACTGGTGCACGAGTCCTTCCTGCACCTGCACCGTGCCGGCCAGTTGCAGTTCGAGGACCGCCGCCACTTCCTGGCCTATGCGGCCCGCGTGATGCGCCACATCGTGGTCGACCTGGTGCGGGCCCGACGGGCCGACAAGCGCGGTGGCGGCCTGGCCCTGCTGACGCTGGACACCGACCTGGGCGAGCGCGTGGCCCATCCGGACGACGAGGTGCTGCGCGTCCACGAGGCGCTGGATGCACTGTCCCAGGCCGAACCTCGCCTGGCCCAGGTCGTCGAGATGCGCTACTTCTGCGGCCTCGACGTCCAGGAAATCGCCGACGCCCTGGACCTGACGCCGCGCACCGTCCAGCGCGACTGGGCCAAGGCCCGGCTGTGGCTGGCCGCCGCCCTGCGCGACTGAGTCCGAACCGATGTCGGCGCTGGACTCGGCCCTGTGGGCGCGCCTGAGCCCGCTGCTCGATGAATGCCTGGACCTGCCCACCGCGGACCGGGCCGCATGGCTGGAAGGCCTGGGGCACCGCGAGCCGGATCTGGCCGAGGCACTGGCCCCGCTGCTGGCCCGCCACCAGGCGCTCGAGGACTCGGACTTCCTCGCCTCGCCGGCCCTGGACGGCACCGCCAGCCTGAGGCCCGGCCAACGCTTCGGGGCCTACACCCTGGAGCGTGAACTGGGCCGGGGCGGCATGGGCCAGGTCTGGCTGGCCCGTCGCGACGACGGCCAATACGAGGGTCAGGTGGCGATCAAGCGCCTGGCCGACGGCCTGCTGGCCGGCAGCGGCGCCGCGGCCCGCTTCGCCCGCGAGGGCCGCATCCTGGCGCGGCTGGCCCATCCCCACATCGCCCGCCTGCTCGACGCCGGCGTCGGCGGCGACCCCCCGCAGCCCTACCTGGTGCTGGAATACGTGGACGGCGTGCCCATCACCCAGCACTGCGCCGCCGAGGCCCTGTCCGTCGAGCGGCGCGTGCGCCTGTTTCTGCAGGTGCTGGCCGCCGTGGCCCACGCCCACCAGCGACTGATCCTGCACCGGGACCTCAAGCCCGGCAACATCCTGGTCGAGCGCGGCAGCGGCGCGGTCAAGCTGCTGGACTTCGGCATCGCCAAGCTGCTGGACGATCCCTCCGAGGGTCAGCCCGCCGCCACCGAGCTGACCCGCGTGGCGGGACGCGCCTTCACCCTGCGCTACGCCGCCCCCGAGCAGGTGCAGGGCCAGGAGGTGACCACTGCCACCGACGTCTACGCCCTGGGCCTCCTGCTGCACCAGCTGCTGTGCGGCCAGCCACCCGATGCCGGCCCCACCGCCCATTCGGCCCTCGACGCGATGCGCGCCGCCGTCGAGCGGCGCCTGCCGCGGCCGTCCGAAGCCGCCCGACACAGCCCTGAGCCGGTGCTGTCCCAGCAGGCCCGCAGCCTTCGCGGCGACCTGGACACCATCGTCGCCAAGGCCCTGCAGCCCGAGCCTGCGGCCCGCTACGAGCACGCCGAGGCGCTGGCCGAAGACCTGCGCCGCTGGCTGGCCCACCTGCCGATCAATGCCCGCCCCGAGGCACGCCTCTACACCTGGGGACGCTTCGTGCGCCGCCACCGCCTGGGTGTGGCGGCCACCGTGGCCGTGCTGCTGTCCCTCGGGGGCGGGGCGGGCGTGGCCCTTTGGAAGGCGCGCGAGGCCCAGGCCCAGCGCGCCCAGGCCGAGGGACTGATCGAGTTCATGCTGGGCGACCTGCGCCGTCAGCTGGCCCCGGTCGGTCGGCTGGATGTGCTGGACCCGGTGGCCGAGCGCGCCCTGGCCTACTACGCGGCGCAGTCGCTCGATGGCAGCGATGCCGACAGCCTGGGACGCCGGGCCCGCGCCTTGCACCTGATGGGCGAGCTGGCCGACAAGCGCGGTCACCTGGACGAAGCCGCTCAACGTTTCCGGGCGGCAGCCGAGAGCACGGCCGAGCAGCTCGAACGAGACCCCGACCAACCGCAGCGCCTGTTCGACCACGCCCAGAGCGAGTACTGGGTCGGCTATGCCGCCTGGCAGCGCCAGCGCTGGGCCGACGCGGAGGCGGCCTTCAAGCGCTACCTGGCACTGGCACAGCGCCTGCTCGCCAGCGCCCCGGGTCTGGCCTCGTCGCATGCCGAGATGGCCTATGCCCACCACAACCTGGGCGTGCTGGCGGTGGGCCGCGGACGCCCCGACGAGGCCCGACGGCAGCTGGAAGACGCCCGCGCCCGGTGGCAGGCGGTGGCGCGGCTGGACGAGGGCTGGCGCCTGGACGAGGCCAGCACCCTGGGCTGGCTGGCCGAAGCCGAGGAGGCCGACGGGCAGGTCGCCCGGGCCCTGGCGCTCCAGCAGGAGAAACTGGGGCTGCTGACCGCGCTCGGGCGGCGCCAGCCCCAACGCGCGGACCTGCCCCCGCTGCAGGCCGCCAGCGAGGCCGCGGAGGCCCGGCTGTACCTGGACCTCGGCCAGGTCGGCCTGGCGCGAGCGGCCGCGCTCCGGGCGCTCGACACCTACCACCGACTCGCCCATCACGACCCCGACAACCTGCAATGGCAGGAGCACCTGGGCTTTGCCCAGCTCCAGGCCGCGGAAACCGCCCTGGTGGCCGGGGACGCGTCCGGCGCACGCGCCACCCTGGCCCAGGCCCGGCAAGTGCTGCAGCGCCTGCTGGCGCGCGACCCCGACAAGCCCGCCTGGGCCCTCCACCTGCGCACCCGGATCCTGACGGCCGAACTGCAGGCGGCGCGGGGGCCGGCGCGCGGTGCCGCCGCACAGGCTCTGGGCGAACACCTGGCCGGACTGGCCCGCCGCGGCCCGGCGCCCGAGGACGAGCGGCTGCGCCACCTGCTCGCCCTGGCCAGCCTGCAGTTGGCCGCCGAGGGCGACCGCCGTCAGGACCCCGCCGCCGCGGCGGCCGCCACCGCGCAGGCGCGCCACTGGCTCTCGGGCAGGGACGCCGGGCCGCGCCTGGCCATGCTGAGGGCCTGGGCGCTGTGGCGGCAAGGCGAGGCGTCCTCGGCGAAGCTGGCGCTGGGCACCTTGGGGGCTGGCACCCTGCAGCACCCTCTGTATGCTGCGCTGCGCGCGGCGCTGGCCACCGGCCCGACCGGACACGCGCCCTCCCTTCCCTACCCCTGGTCCGCCGAGGAACCCCCACGATGAGCAAGCCCTGTCCACCGGTCACCGCATCGGTCCGGTCCGTCACCGTCACCGTCAATGCCAAGGGCAAGCCGTCCTTTTCGGTCAACCCGATCGTGGTCGACCAGGCCGACACGCTGATCGTCTTCGCCCTGAACGCGCCGGACTACCGCTTCCCCACCGACGGCAGCGCGCTGCAGGTCACCGGCACCGACACCCCCAGCCGCGACGCGGCCGGCAGTCAATTCCCGATGGCCTGGCTGATCGACGAGCGCACGCTCGCGCTCCAGGACCGGAACGACTGCGCCCTGGCGCCCTCGCTGCGCTTTGCCTGCACCGTCGCGGTGGAGCACATCCAGACCGGGGCGCGCAGCAGCCACGACCCCGGCATCGAGAACAACAACCAGCGCTGAAGCGCGAAGGGCCTGCTGCCGCAGGCCCTGGCTCCGCGCCGGCCCCGCTTCAGGGCTGCGCCGGGGTGTTCTCGGCGAAGTACTCGTGGCTGTCGGCGTTGGCGATGGCCTTGGCCGGATCCGACAGCGCCAGCGCCTTGGCCGCGGCCTGACCATAGGCGTGGTCCTTCGTGGCCGCCACCACCGTGAAGTGCGACATCTCGTGGATCAGGGTGCCGGCCTTGGAGTCGGTGCCCTTCATCGGGGCCGACCAGAAGGCGCCGCACAGGTAGATCTTGTAGGGCGCATTGGGGTAGACGTAGGCGTACACGCCGTTGTCGCTGCAGGAGCAGTCCAGGGTCAGGGTCTGCTGCTTGAACGCGCTGTCGATCTTGCCGTAGTGCTTCTTGACCGTGCTCCAGCGGGTGGCGTCATAGGCCCCGAACCAGGTGGTGTAGCGCGCGGTGCCGCCGGTCATGGCCTTGAGGTAGCGCTTGGCCTTGGTCGCGTAGGTCGAGGCCTCGGCCGCCGCGGTGGCCAGGTCGGTCTGCTCACTGGCCGTGCAGGCACCGGTGTAGACGATCGGGCCCACCGCGGGGTCGATGCCCTGCGGGGCCAGGGCCTGCGGCAACGCCGCCCGGCCCGAGGTCCACAGCGGCACCGCAGCGTCCGAGCGCAACTCACCCACCCGGGCATCGGCGGACAGGCCACGGTAGCGCACCTGGTACTGGCCATCGCCCAGCGCGTAACGGGCGCCCAGGTCGACGCGGTAGCTCAGGGTCTGGCCGGGCGCGATCTGCACGAAGTCCTCGGCACGCGGCGCCGGCCGCTTGACCAGCGGCCCGGTGTAGTCGGCCGCGCGCCCCTGGGCATCCAGCACCTCGAACAGCGGGCCCTGCAGCTCGCCCTCGGGCAGCTGCCAGCGCAGCACCTTCACGGCACGGGTGCCGGGGTTGTGGACCTGCACCTCGACCCAGACGGCGCCCTCGCCCTGCACCACCGCCTGCGGCAGGGACAGGCTGACCTGCAGCGGGGACACGGAACCGGCGAACACGCTCGCGCTGCCCAGCAGCACGGTGCCCAGCACCAGGGAACGGGAAGTCTTCATCGGGAGCCCTTCGGCGAATGCAAAGCGCGGACTGTCCATCCCCCACCCGGGCCCGTCGAGCCCTAGCTCGGAGGAACACCCGGGCTGGCACCCGGATCGCCCGCGGCCCGGGTCCGGACCAGGCCCCGCGGAAAAGAAAAATCCCCCGTGCCGGTGGGCGACGGGGGATTGGTCTGGCGGAGAAGGAGGGATTCGAACCCTCGATACGGGAGTACCGTATACCGGATTTCGAGTCCGGCGCATTCGACCACTCTGCCACCTCTCCTGAACTGGTGCACCCGTGGTCTACTGGGTGAAGCCTTGCATTCTAGCGCACTTTTCGCGCTTGTCATCAAGTTTCGTCATACAGCGCGCCCAAGGCTTCGTCGCCGCGCATCAGGGCCAGCAGTTCCTCGGGGGCCGGCGCAGCCCGGACATCGCTGCCATCGAGCACCGCGTCGGCCAGTTCGCGCTTGCCCTGGTGCAGCGAGAGAATGCGGTCCTCCAGCGTGCCTTCGCGGACCAGGCGATAGACGGTGACCGGGCGCTGCTGGCCGATGCGGTGGGCGCGGCCGCTGGCCTGGTCCTCGACGGCCGGGTTCCACCAGGGATCGGCGATGACCACGTAGTCGGCCTGGGTCAGGTTCAGGCCGAAGCCCCCGGCCTTCAGGCTGATCAGGAAGAGCTCGCCCTCGCCGCGCTGGAAGGCCTCGACCCGGCGGGTGCGCTCGGCCGCCGGGGTGCTGCCGTCCAGGTACTGGTAGGCGATGCCTGCGGCGTCGAGCGGCTCGCGCAGCAAGGCCAGGAAATCGACGAACTGGCTGAACACCAGGGCCTTGTGGCCATTGGCCACCAGCTCGGCCGCCAGGTCCGCGAAGGCCCGGACCTTGGCGCCCGACCAGGCGATGCCGGGACTGACCAGGCGCGGGTCACAGGCGGCGCGGCGCAGCCGGGTCAGGCCGGCCAGGATGTTGAGGTGGGCCTGGCCCGGGGCCTCGCCGTTCAGGGCCCGCTCGGCCTGGGCCAGGGTGTCGCGGCGCAGCGCCTCGTAGTGCGCGGCCTCCTGGGGCTCGGCCGCCACCCGCAGGACCAGCTCGGTGCGCGGTGGCAGGTCGGCCAGCACCTGGGCCTTGGTCCGGCGCAGCACGAAGGGGGCGATCAGCCGGCGCAGCGTGCGCTGGGCGGCACGGTCGTGCTGGCGCTCGATCAGGGCGACGAAGCGCTCGCCGAAACGCTGCGCCGTGCCCAGCAGGCCGGGGTTGACCGCGTGCATCACCGACCACAGCTCGGCCAGCCGGTTCTCGACCGGGGTGCCCGACAGCGCCAGCCGGAAGGCGGCGCGCAGACCGAACACCGCCTGGCTGCGCCGCGCCGCCGCGTTCTTGATCGCCTGGGCCTCGTCCAGCACCAGGGTGTGCCACTCGCGGCCGGCGAAGGCCACGGCGTCGGCCAGCAGCATCGGGTAGGACACCAGCAGCACGTCGGCCGGACCCAGGTCCTGCAGCGCGGCGGCGCGCTCGCCCGGGGCGCCGGCCTCGGCGTACAGCGCCACCCGCAGCGAGGGGGCGAACCGCCCCGCTTCGGCACGCCAGTTGCCCAGCAGCGAGGTGGGGGCCACCACCAGCGCCGGGCCGCCCGCGGCGCGCGCCAGCAGCACGGCCAGCGCCTGCAGCGTCTTGCCCAGGCCCATGTCGTCCGCCAGGCAGGCGCCCAGCCCGGCGTGGGCCAGGCGCAGCGCCCACTCCACGCCCTCTTCCTGATAGGGGCGCAGCGTGGCCTGCAGGGTGGCGGGCACCGCCGGGACCACGCGGCGGGCCTCGTCCAGGCGCTCCAGCCGTCGGGCGAAGGCCGCATCGAAACGGCACTGGGCGCCCTCGCCCAGCTGCTGCAGCCAAGGCGCGGCCACCGCCGGCACGCGCAGGTCGGCCAGGTCAGCACCGCGCTGCTGGTGGTGTTCGGTGACGGCGGCCAGGTCGTCGATGCGCTCGCGCAGCTCCTGGGTCAGCGCCAGGAAGCGGCCCTCGCCCAGGGGCAGGAAGCGGCTGCGGCGCTCGGCCGCCAGCGAGAGCAACTGCTGCAGGCTCAGGACCAGGGACTCGTCCACCTGCAGCTCGCCCTGCAGGCCCAGCCAGTCCTGGCGGCTGCGCACGTTCAGCACCAGGCCGGCCAGGCCGGCCGGCGCCACGCGCACCGCCCGGCCCTGGGGCCAGTCCAGCGCGGCCACGGCGTTCAAGGTGGACAGGCGCTCGAGCAGGGCCAGCGCCAGCTCGGGCTCGTCCACCTGCCACTCGCAGGGCGCGCCCGGCGGCGGCTCGGTCAGCATGGGGCAGGCGTCCAGCACCGACTCCAGGTGGCTGCGCTCGCGCGCCAGGTCGCGCTGCACGCCCAGCACCTCGCCGCCCAGGGTCAGCACCAGGCGGGCGCGGCCGTGTCCCGGCACCAGGCGCGGGCCCTCGGCGGCATGGGCCTCGCCGAAGGGGCAGGCCACCAGGCGCAGCTGCAGGCCGTCGCCCAGGGGCTGGAGCTCGGCGCGCAGGCGGGGCTCGGCCGCGCACTCGCGCGCCACCTGCACCGCCACCGCGTCGTCGCTGTGGATGCGGAAATGCGTGCCCAGGCCGGCCAGCGCCTGCTGCAGCTGGGCGGCCCCGCGCGGCGGGATCAGCAGACCATCCGGGCCCAGGAGCTGGGCGGCGCGGCGCTGAGGCTCGGTCAGACGCACCACGCGCCACCGTGCGCCCCCTTCGGGCTGCAGCACGATCCAGCGCAGCGCCTCCAGCTCCTTCTGCTCCTCGGCGCTGCCACCCCAGCGGGCCTGGGCCTCGTCACGGCCGGGGTCGATGCGCGGCAGCAAGCGCACCCGCAGCTGACCGGCTTCGTGCTGCACGTCCAGCTCGGCCGGGGCCTCGACCAGCTCCAGCAGGCGGTCGGGGGCCTCGGCCAGGGCCACGGTCGGGTGGCCGACCAGGGCCGCCACCGCCGCCGCCAGGTCCATGCGCAACTGCACGCCATAGCGGGCCTGGCGGATCGCCAGGGCCACCGCGCGGTCGTGCGGGGCCAGGGCCTCGGCACTGCGCTGCAGGCGCAGCAGCGGCACCGGCCTGGGCTTGTTCCAGCCGCGTGCGCCGCGGGCCTGTTCATGCGGCACCAGGGCCTCGGGGCGGCCGTCGGGGCGCAGGCTGAGCAGCCACAGCAGCCGGCTGTCCGCGCTGGCCGCGGCGGGCGCGGGTTGCGCCAGCGCCGCCAGGGCCGCCAACGCCTGCTGCCAGGATTCCTGCGCCTGGCCGAGCACGAAGCCGCCGCCGGGCTCGCCGCGCAGCACTTCCAGCGACCCGGCGAGCTGGTCGGCCCAGCGTTTCAGGCCCAGGTCCTGCAGGCGCTGCAGCAGGCGCTCGGCCATCAGGGCCTCGGCGGGCGGCGGCGGGTCGCCGGTGCGGTCCTCGACCAGCCAGGCCCGCATCAGCCAGCGCCAGGGGTCCAGCGGCGACAGGTACTGGCCCTCGGGAGCCAGGTAGGGGCGGAAGGCCGCACTGCTGCGCGGCACCTCGCCCAGGCGCATGCGCAGCGCGTGCGCCACCAGGCCCAGCGGCTGGTCGAGCACCGGCTCACGGCGACCGCCTTCGGCCAGGCAGAACTTCAGGGCCTGCGCCAGCGACGACGGACTGGCCTGGGCCAGCAGGGCCAGCGCGTGGCACTGGGCGACGGTCGGTGGCAGCACGCCCCGGCGCTTGCCAGTGGCCTTGCGCAAGGCGGCCTGGGCCGCGTCGACCGCGGCGGCGGCGGCCACCGGGTCGCCCAGCCAGAGCAGGGCAGCCCCGTCGAACGCGGCACGCATCGGCGCGTCCTCGGGCTCGTCGAGCGGGGCCAGGGCGGCGGCCAGGGACTCGCGCAGCGAGGCCTCGGGGGCCGACCACAGCAGCCATTCGGCCCAGCGCCAGCGCAACGCGGCGGCGCGAGGCGCCTGCGGCTGCGCCAGCCAGGCCTGCACCTGGGCCGCCAGGCCCTCATGGCCACGGCCGTCCAGCGTGGCCAGGGCATCGCGCAGGCGCTGCTCCAGCAACTCGGCCTGCAGCGACGGGTCCAGCCGGGGCAGGAGGGCCGGGTCATCCAGCCCGTCCATCATGAGCGACTGCAACTCGCCCGCGTCGGTCTGCGACCAGGGCAGGCGCGACAGCAGTGGCCGCAGCGCCTCGCGCGAGGCGCCACTCAGCAGCTCCAGCCGCAGGCGGGCGATCGCCGACTCCAGGGTGGGGAAGCGGGCATAGGGATCGCTGGCCAGGAACTCCAGCGGGGTCTGGTCGGCGCGGGCCAGGCGGGCCCGCAGCGCCGGCCCGCCGTCGCGCTCCAGCAGCGATTGCCACAGCGGGGCGACCAGCGACGCCGCCAGCCGCCACTGGCCGGGCCGGCGCGCCGGCAGCGCCAGCCGGGCCGACTGCAGGCTCTGCAGCGCGCCCTGTACCGCAGCGGTGTCGGGCGGTACCGCCACGCCCGGTCGTGCCGCCGGGTCGGCCAGCAGCGTGACGAGCCAGGCCCGCGGCCGTGGCAGCCCGCCCAGGGCCAGGCCGCCGAGCGCGGCGCGTTCAAGGGGAGACAGCGGTGCCAGGTCGATCATCGGCCCGATTGTCGCGGCCCGGCACCAAGCCTGCGGCATGATCGCGGCCATGCCCGACCACGACCTGCCCTGCCCCTGCGGCCTGAAGGCCCGCTATGCCGACTGCTGCGGCCGCTTCCATGAGGGCCCGCAGCGCCTGCAGGCCCCCGACGCCGAGGCCCTGATGCGCTCGCGCTACAGCGCCTATGTGCTGGACCGGCTGGACTACTTGCGGGACACCTGGCACCCCGACACCCGGCCCGAGCTGGAGCCGAACCCGCCCGGCCTGCGCTGGCTGGGCCTGGAGGTCCGCCAGCACCAGCGGCTGGACGCCCGCCACGCGACGGTGGAATTCGTGGCCCGCAGCAAGCTGGGCGGCCGCGCCCACCGCCTGCACGAGCACAGCCGATTCGAGCAGCTGGCCGAAGACGGCGCGCCGCCGCGCTGGGTGTACCGCGACGGCGACCTGCGCTGATCAGGCCTGGAACTGCGGCTGCTCGACCGGCGAGGCCAGGCGGCCCGCCAGCCAGCCCAGCAGGCCGCACAGCGGCAGCGCGACCAGCACCGCCAGCAGGGCGTCCTCGGCCATCGAGCCGGCCACCGCCAGCACCAGGGCGCTGAGCCCGGCCAGGCAGGCCACGCCGGCGCGGCGGGCCCAGGCCTGGCGCCACCACAGGCCCGCCCCGATGCCGGCCAGGGCCAGCCCGACCACCCCCCCCACGGCCATGACCCAGGCCGGGGCCTGCGCGCCCAAGGTACCGGCCGCAGCGGCGACCAGGGCCGACATCGCCCACAGCAGGCAGGCGATCCAGGTGACGAGCGGCGAACGGCCGCCGAGATAATAGGTTTGGGGCATGGCAGGCTCCCGGTCCAAGGGGGTGGGCAGATGGTGACGTGGCGCGATGACGGGAATTTTTCAGGCAGTGCCCACCCGGGCGCCCTCCCCTGTTCACCAGCGGATCCCCAGGCTGAGGGATGTGCCGAGCCCGCCGCGTCGCCCCCGCCCCACAGCCCACTGGCACTCCTTCACGCCGACGACGACCTGATCGTGGTGCACAAGCCGGCCGGACTGCTGGTCCACCCCACCGCGCTGGACGCCCATGAGGACGACACCGCCCTGGACCGCCTGCGGTCGCAGCTCGGCCCGCAGGCGCCCCCGGCCCTGGCCCCGGCCCACCGACTGGACAAGGGCACCTCGGGGCTGCTGGTGTTCGCCTGCCACGCCGACAGCGCGCGGCGCCTGCGCGAAGCCTTCGAGGCCGGCCAGGTGGCCAAGCGCTACCGGGCCCTGGTGCGCGGCTGGCCCGAAGCGCAGGGCTGCATCGACCACCCGCTCTCGCGAGACCCCGAGCGCCCCAGCGCCGGCCAGCCGCTGCGCGAGGCCCAGACCGCCTTCTGCCGCCTGGCCCGAGGCGAGTGGCCGATCTCGACCCGTGCGGGCTTTGCCGGCACCAGGGTGGCCCTGCTGGCGCTGTCGCCGGCCCAAGGCCGGCGCCACCAGATCCGCCGGCATGCCAAGCACCTGGGGCACCCGCTGATCGGTGATGCCACCCACGGCAAGGGCCCGCTCAACCGGGCACTGGCGGGCTGGCTGGGCATCGCCCGCCTGTGGCTGCACGCCGAGGCGCTGGCCCTGCCCCACCCGCGCGACGGTCGGCCGCTGACCTTCCTCTGCCCACCCGGCGCCGAGTGGGCGGCCCTGCGGGCGCAAGGGCACTGGCAGGACGATCCAGGCGCCGAGACCCTGGCGGCGACAATCGCGGCATGTCTCCCGGATTGCTGCCCGCCGCCTGCTCGTACCTGATCTGGGGCCTGTTCCCGCTCTACTTCCACCACCTGTCCCAGGTGGCGCCGCTCGAGATGGTGCTGCACCGCTCGGTGTGGTCGCTGCTGGTGGTGCTCGGCGTGCTGGCCTGGCAATCGCGCTGGCAATGGCTGGTCGACGTGGTGCGGCGCCCCGCCGCCCTGGCCGCCTTCGCCGCGAGCACCGCGCTGCTGGCGGCGAACTGGCTGCTGTACGTCTGGGCGGTGCAGCAAGGCCGCGTCCTCGAGGCCAGCCTGGGCTACTTCATCAACCCGCTCTTCAACGTCCTGCTGGGCGTGCTGGTGCTGGGCGAGCGCCCGCGCCCGGTGCAGTGGGCCGCGGTCGGACTGGCCGGCCTCGGGGTGATCTGGCTGGGCTGGACCGCCGGCGCGCCGCCGTGGATCGCGCTGGGACTGGCCGCCAGCTTCGGCCTGTACGGGCTGCTGCGCAAGACCGCGCCGCTGGGCGCGCTGGAAGGTCTGGCACTGGAGACCCTGATGATGGCGCCGCTGGCCGTGCCCGCGCTGCTGTGGTGGCTGGGCCGGCCGGACGCCGTGTCCCACGAGGCCGCGCTGTGGCCCTGGCTGGTGGCCGCAGGACCGCTGACCGCGGTGCCGTTGCTGCTGTTCGCCCACGGCGCCCGGCAGATCTCGATGGCCACGCTGGGCCTGCTGCAGTACCTGGGCCCCACGCTGCAGTTCATGCTGGGCGTGTGGGTCTTCCACGAGCCGCTGCAGCCCTCCCGGCTGCTGGGCTTCGCGCTGATCTGGGGGGCGCTGGCGATCTACTCGGGCGAGGCCTGGCGGCAGCGCCGGGCCTGAGCGCCCGGGCTCAGTGCACCCGGCAGACCGCGGGCACCGCGTACTCGCGGCCGATCACCGCTCGGGCGTACAGGTAGTTTTCCCGCGCGGATTCGCTGAGCGCGTCCAGGTCCACGTGGCCCTCGGCGTCGCAGGGAAAGGACATCGCCCGCCCTTCGTGGAAGAGGGACTGGAAGCGCAGTTGGTAGCCCTGGGCCACCGGGGTGAGGCAGGTGTCCATGTGGGACCTCCATGACCGTTCGATGCCCCGAATCGTGCGCCCGGGCCGGGGGCGGCGCAGCCGGTCGGGCACGGTGCCGCCCGTCGGCGCACGGCGCGCGGACGTGTCGGAATCCGTCCGACAGCCGGTGCCCTCAGCGGCGCAGTCGCTGCACGCCCTGAACCAGGGCCAGCACCACCGCCCCGCCCAGCACGCCGGTGGCCATGTCCAGCAGCCAGCCGGTCCAGGCGCTGTCCAGCCAGGGGGCAAGCACCAGCGCGGCGTGGTGCAGGGCCGGCCAGCCATGCACCAGAATCCCACCGCCCACCAGGAACATCGCCGCCGTACCGACCACCGCCAGGCCCTTGAGCAGGCGGGGCGCGAACGCCACCAGGCCACGGCCCAGGCGCTGCAGCCACACCGAGGGCTGACGGGTCCAGTGCAGGCCCAGGTCGTCGAGCTTGACGATGCCGGCCACCAGGCCGTAGACGCCCACGGTCATCAGCAGGGCCACGCCGGACAGCACCAGCACCTGGGTCAGCAGCGGCTGGCCGGCGATGGTGCCCAGCGCGATGGTGATGATCTCCGCCGACAGGATGAAGTCGGTGCGGATGGCACCACGGACCTTGTCGGCCTCAAGGGTGGCCAGGTCGGTGGAGGTGTCGGCCACGTGGGCCTGGAGCTCGGCATGGTGGCTGGCGTCCTCCTCGGCGCTGTGCAGCCAGGCATGGGCCAGCTTTTCCACGCCCTCGAAGCACAGGTAGAGGCCACCCACCATCAGCAGCGGCGTGACCAGCCAAGGCAGCCAGGCGCTGATGAGCAGCGCGGCCGGCACCAGGATCGCCTTGTTCAGCAGCGAGCCGCGGGCGACCGCCAGCACCACCGGGATCTCGCGCTCGGCGGCAAAGCCGCTGACCTGCTGTGCATTGAGGGCCAGGTCGTCGCCGAGCACCCCGGCGGTCTTCTTGGCCGCCACGCGGCTGAGCAGGGCGACGTCGTCCAGGACGGTGGCGATGTCGTCGATGAGGGCGAGCAGGCTGGCGGCAGGCATCGCCGGACGATACCTCAGGACGCGTCCGGGCTAGGGATGGCCCGCCGAGGGGGCGGCCCGATACCGTCAGCGCCCCATCCCTTCGGGGCTCGGCCACAAGCCCGGCCCCTTCCACCTGCACGAGGTCACCATGCCCCTCCACCGCATCGCCCCCCTGGCCCGCGCGGCCGCCCTGACCACCCTGCTGCTGGCCACCACCGGCGCCGCCAGGGCCGGCGAGCCGGTCTGGATCACCCTGGGCCAGGACGCGTTGGGCCTGCTGCAGCGGATCGAGCCCCGCAGCCTGAGCGTGGCCTCGGTCGCGGTGCCGGTGCAAGTGCCGCAGCGCAGCGGCGCTTCGGTGAAGCAGGCCCTGCTGGGGGCCGAGGACACGGTGCACCTGGTGCGGGTGGACGAGGACCTGCTGCCCGCCCTGTCCGACGCGGTGCACGCGGACCTGCACCGCTGCGGCGGCTACATCGTCCACCCCAGCCTGGGCGAGGCCCGTGGCCACCTGCAGTCGCTGCAGGCCGCCCTGGCCCGCCCGCCCGCCGCCCTGGCGGCCGACCGCTACGCGATCAACCAGCAGACCGTGGTCACCCCCCTGCTGGCCCAGATCCAGGACAGCCACATCCTGTCCACCATCGAGACCCTGGCCGCGATCCAGAACCGCTACTACAGCACCACTGGCGGGGCCACCGCCACGGCCACCATCGCCCAGCAATGGCAGGCCCTGGCGGCAGGCCGTGCGGACGTCAGCGTCCGCCAGGTCGACCACGGCTACCGGCAGCAGTCGGTGGTGCTGCGCATCAAGGGCCGCAGCGCCACCAAGTCCAAGCAGATCGTGGTGCTGGGCGCCCACATGGACTCCATCCTGTCGGGCGGCACCGGTGAGAACAGCCGCGCCCCGGGCGCCGACGACGACGCCTCGGGGATCGCCAGCCTCACCGAGGCCCTGCGGGTGCTGCTGGCCAGCGGCCACCGCCCGCAGCGCACGATCGAGTTCATGGCCTACGCCGCCGAGGAGATCGGCCTGCGCGGCTCCAGCGCCATCGCCAGCAGCTACGCCAGCGCCGGCAAGAAGGTGATCGGCGTGATGCAGCTGGACATGACCAACTACAAGGGCGGCACCAAGGACATCTACCTCTACACCGACTACACCAACGCCGCCCAGAACACCTTCGTGGCCAACCTGGCCGCCACCTACCTGCCCAGCCTGTCGGTGGGCACCGACCGCTGCGGCTACGCCTGCTCCGACCATGCGTCCTGGACCAGCCGCGGCTTCGCGGCCTCGTTCCCCTTCGAGGCCCCGTTCAGCGGCTACGACCCTTACATCCACACCTCCAACGACACCCTGGCCAACATGGGCAACCAGACCGCCCACGCGGCGAAGTTCGCGCGCCTGGCGCTGTCCTACGCGGTGGAGCTGGCGAACGACTGAAACCCTGCGGCCGGCAGGGCGGCGGCGGCGCACTAGCATGCGCCGCATGAACACCCGACCGCACCCCCTGGCCGCGCCGCTCACCGCGGCCCTGCTGACCCTGACCGGCGCCGCGGCGCAGGCCGCGCTGGCGGTCGGGGCCCCGGCACCGGATTTCACCGCCGAGGCCGCCGTGGGCGGCCAGGCCTTCCGTTTCTCGCTGTCCGACGCCCTCAAGAGCGGGCCGGTGGTGGTGTACTTCTACCCCAAGTCCTTCACCAGCGGCTGCACCGTCGAGGCCCACCAGTTCTCGGAGGCCGTGCCCCGCTTCAAGGCCCTGGGGTCGCAAGTGATCGGCGTGTCCGCCGACGACCTGGCCACCCAGAAGCGCTTTTCGGTCGAGGCCTGCCGCGGCCAGTTCCCGGTGGCCGCCGACGAGCAGGCCCGGGTGATCAAGGCCTATGACGCCGGCTTCGCGTTGGCCCCGGGCGTGGCCGACCGGATCTCCTATGTCGTGGCGCCCGGCGGCAAGGTGCTCGCGGTGCATGCCAGCATGAGCCCCGACGGCCATGTGCAGGCTGCCCTCCAGGCCGTACAGCGCTGGCGCGACGCCCAGCCCGCCCGGCGCTGACGCACCGCGCATTCCCCAGCCACAATCGGGGGATGGACGAGATCGATTTCGAGGTCCGCGGCGAGTACATCCCGCTGGACAACCTGCTCAAGGCCACCGGCCTGGCCCACAGCGGCGGTGCCGCGCGTCAGCTGATCACCGAAGGTGAGGTGTTCGTGGACGGCCAGGTGGAGACTCGCAAGACCTGCAAGCTGCGCCCCGGCCAGCGTGTGGTCTTCGGCGACGTGACCATCACGCTGCGGAGCGCCTGATGGACCGAGCCGCCCGCCTGGACTGCCTGCTGGTCGATGACCACGCGATGTTCGTCGAGGCGCTGGCACTGCTGGTGTCGATCCGGCACCCCGAGGTCGCCCTGGAGACCGCCGGCCACCTGGCCGGAGCGCTGCAGCGGCTGGCCGTCGAGCCCTTGCCGGCCCTGGTGCTGCTGGACCTGAACCTGCCCGACAGCCGCGGCACCGGCACCCTGGCCGCGGTGCGCGAGGCCGCGCCGCGCGCGCGGGTCATCGTGCTGTCGGCCGATGACCGCCCCGAGACCGTGGTCGCCGCGCTGGAGGCCGGTGCCGCCGGCTTCATCCCCAAGTCCGGCGACGCCGCCATGCTGGGCGCCGCCCTGCGCCAGGTGCTGGCCGGCGGGGTGTTCGTGCCGCCGGCCGCCCTGGCCCACGCGCCTGGTGTGGCGCCGGCCAGCCCCGAGCTCACCGCGCGCCAGCGCGACGTCTTCCGCTGCCTGGTGGCCGGTCTGTCGAACAAGCTGATCGCGCGCGAGCTGGAGCTGTCGGACTCCACCGTGAAGACCCATGTGCAGGCGATCTACGACAAGCTCGGCGTCGCGTCGCGGGCCCAGGCGGTGCTCCTGGCCGCCCGCATGGGCTGGCTCGACGGTCCGTCGAACTGAACCGGCCCGCGCCGGGCCTCAGCGCCGGCCCAGGGCGTCCCGCACCGCCGCGAACAGCTCGTCGGCACCGAAGGGCTTGTGCAGCACCGGCCAACCCAATGCCGACAACCGCGCCAGGTCCGCCGGAGCGGTGTCGCCCGTGATGACCAGCACCGGCACCTCGGGATGGCGGGCCGTCACCGCGTCCACCACGTCGCGGCTGTCCCCATCGGGCAGGCGCTGGTCGCTGATCAGCAGGTCAGGGGGCCGGGGCGTGGCACCCCGGCCCAGGGCCAGCTGCAGGTCCCGCACGCTGCCGTAGGCCTGCACCTTCAAGCCCCAGCGCTCGAGGCGCAGACGCAGCGTCTCGCGCAGCACGTCGTCGTCGTCCACCACCAGCACGCGTCGTCCCTCCAGGCCGGCCTGGGCCACCGGTCTGCCCGGACGGGTCCGGGTGGCGGACTCGGCCAGCGGCAGCAGCAGGCTGAAGCAGCTGCCGCGGCCCGGCTGCGATCGCAGCGAGAGCGGGGCCTGCAGCACCTCGGCCGCGCGGCGCACCAGGGACAGGCCCAGACCCAATCCGCGCGAGCCGTCGCGGGCAGGGTTGTCCAGTTGCACGAACTCCTCGAAGACCTGGGCCTGGCGGGCGGCCGGAATGCCGATGCCGGTGTCCCAGACCTGCAGCAGCACCTGGTCGTCGCCACGGCGGCGGGCGCTGAGCAGCACCCCCCCGCGCTCGGTGTAGCGCACCGCATTGCTGACCAGGTTGCGCACGATCTGCTCCAGCAGCACCGGGTCGGTGTGCACCGCCAGCCCACCGCCGTGCAGGCGCAGCTGCAGGCCCCGCGCCTGGGCGGCCGACTGCTCGTGGCTGGCCACGGCGTCGAACAGCGTGGACAGGCGCAGCACCCGGGGCTGGGCGCGGACGCTGCCGGCCTCGAAACGCGACAGGTCGAGCAGGCCCTTGAGCAGCCGCTCCAGCGCCTGCACCGAGGCCATGAGGCGGTCCAGCAGGCCACGGCTGCCCGCGTCCAGTCCCGGCTGCTCGCGCAGCAGCCCGGCCAGCAGGCCGATCGAGGCCACCGGCTGGCGCAGGTCGTGGCTGGCCGCCGCCACGAAACGGGTCTTGGCCGCGTTGGCGGCCTGCAGGTCGCGGGTGCGCTCGGCCACCCGGCCTTCGAGTTCGCTGCCGTGGCGCTCGGCGAGGTCCAGGGCCCCGACGAAACGCCGCAGCAGCTGCAACGCGACCACGCCCATCAACAGAGGCGTCAGGTAGGGCAGCCAGAAGCGTCCCTCGGGCGAGACGCGCCCCGAGACGAACAGGTAATCCTGCACCGCGCACACCAGCACCAGGGCCAGGCCGAACAGCACCGCCGCACGACCCCGCCACGTCAGGCGGCCCAGCAGCCGCCACATGCGCCAGACGCTCGCCAGCCCGGCCACGATCACCAGCGGGTACAGCCAGGCCCGCAGCACATCCAGATGCCCCAGCCAGGCGGCCACCGTGCCGGCCAGGGCGTACAGCGCCAGCAGAAGGGCGGCCGAGCGCACCACGCGCGCGGCCGGCAAGGCCGTGGTCTGCAGCAACGCGAAGGTGCCCAGCAGGGCCACCGTCATGCCCTGGGCCAGCCAGAACAGCAGCGACCCCCACGCCGCCGGCAACACGCTCTGGCCGGTGTAGTAGCCCAGGTTCCGGACCGACACCAGCAGCACCAGCAGTCCGAAGAAGCCCATCATGCGCTCGCTGCGCCGCACCCCCCACACGCCCAGCGTGAACAGGGCCAGGCCGCTGACGGCCAGGTTCAGGGCATAGGGCAGCTCCTCGCCCAGCCAGCGGTAGCGGCGGTAGTCCGGCCGCAGGGCGTCGGCGGGTCCGACCCAGGGCGCCGACAGGCCGGCCGGTGCGCCATGCAGGTGCAGCGAGAGCTCGAGCGTGTTGCGCCCCGGGCGCAGCAGGGCAGGCGGCAGGTCGATCCAGGTGGACACCACGGCCCGAGGCAGCCGCACCCGCTCACCCGGTGGGGCCCCACTGACCCGATGGCCGTTGACCCGCACCTCATGGTCGGCCGGCAAGCGGTTGAAGCGCAGCGCCCACAGGGCCTGCGGTGCGGTGTCGACCTCGAAGCTGGCCCGCAGCTGCAGGCGCTGGCGCTGGCCGACCGGCCAGCGGGCCGGCAGCGCCAGCGGCCGCCAGTCGCCCTCGGCGACCTGCCACTCGGCCACCACCAGGCGGCTGGCCAGGTCGGCGCCGTCCTGGGCCCGTGCGGGCAGCGCGGAACAGACCCACAGACCCACGATCCACAGCCACCACCATGTCAGGCCATGACGGGCGCCCGCGCGGGTGGGCCGGGGTGTGGGAACCACGGCTCGGGGCCGGAGAGAACGGGCGCGACGCATCGGGTGCCGATTGTCGGGCCGGTGCCGTTCCGCGGGCCATCCGCCGAACGGCCGACGGGGGCCCGCCGATCAGAGCTTGAGCTCGAGCTGCAGGCGGGCGCTGACCAGTGACGGGTTGAAGCTGGTGGCGGTCTCGTCGCCGACGATGCTCTGGCTGCGGGCGGTCTCGGGCAGCAGGTTGGAGGCGCTCAGGCGCAGGCGGGCGTGCGGCGACAGCGGCCACAGCAGGTAGGCGTCCAGCACGCGCTTGCGGGGCTGCACCAGCCACTGGGTCTCGCTCAGGCGGGTGGTGTAGCCCGGCGTGAGGTTGAGGTTGCCTCCCAGCGTCAGCGGGGTGCCGCCGATGCGCCAGTCGGCGCCCAGGTTCAGCGTGCCGTCGGGCTGCTGGTCCAGCCGGTTGTCCGGGCCGGCCACGCTGTCCACGCGGGAGCTGAACACGCTGGCATTGGCCCGCAGCTCGATGGCCGGGGCCTCGTCCAGGACCTCGGTCAGGCGGCCGCGCAGCTCCAGCTCCAGGCCGGTGGTCTGGGCCTGGCCCAGGTTCTGCGGCCGCGCCACCCAGCGCGGCTCGGTGGACCAGGGCACGGTCTCGAGCGTGGTCAGGGTGCGCATCAGGCCGTCGATGCGGCGGTGGAACAGGTTGGCGCTGAGCATGCCGCCGCCCGGCAGATAGCGCTCCAGCGCCAGGTCCAGGCCGGTGGCCAGCTCGGGTGCGAGTGCCGGGTTGCCGGCGCGGTCAGGGCTGGTGGGGGTGTTGCGGCCCGGCAGCGGGTAGCGGGTGGACACCGTGGGCAAGGCGAGCAGCTGCGCCAGCTGGGGCGAGCGATAGCTGCGGGTCAGGCTGATGCGGACCTGGTCGCGGCCCTTGGGGTCCGGCTTCCAGACCGCGTGCAGCAGCGGCGTCCAGACGCTGCTGAGGTTCTCCACCGGCGCGCCATCCAGGTCGCTGCCGCGGGTCCGCAGGCCCTCCCAGCGCAGGCCGGCGTGGGCCGCCCAGTTCGGGGTCAGGCTCCACTCGTCCTGGGTGAAGGCGGCGGCCCGCAGGGTGCGGGCCTCCAGCTCGGTGCCCAGGCTGCCCAGCTGGGACACGCCATCGACCAGGGATTCGCGGCTGCTCTGCCGGCGCGCGGCGTCCAGCTCGGCCCCCGAGACCCACTCGTGGCCGCCGTCCAGCACCAGGGTGTGCTTGAGGTGCAGGTGGCCGTTGCGCTCGGTGCTCACGGTGCGGTCGTCCTGGGTGCGCAGCAGGCTGCCGTCGGCGGCCAGCTCGCGCCGCCACGAGTGGCTCAGCGATCGCGAGCCGGCCACGCCGCCGCGCCACTCCAGCCGACCGGCCTCGCCCAGGCCCTGGCGCCACATGAAGTTCAGGCGGCCGAGCTGGTAGTCGTCGTCGGACGGGGTGTGGCTGCGGGCGTGGTCCGGTGCCCGGCCGTCGTCGTCGCGCAGCACGGTGAGCACGCCGTCGCGGCGGGCGCTGCCCTGGGTGGCGTGGGCGGTGGGCATCAGCATGAACTGGTCGCCGCCGTCCAGGCGCCACTGCAGGCGACCGTTGCTCCAGAAGCCCCAGCGGTCGTACGAGACCGGCGAGGTCTCGCGCAGCGACTCGGTGTCGGATTCGGTCTCGGTGCGGCTGTTCTCGCGCCGCTCGAAGCCCCAGACCGACAACGAGAACTGGTAGCTCAACCGCTCGTCCACGCGGTCGTCGCGCGACCACGAGGCGTTGCCGCCACCGTGGCCGTTCTCGCCACCCGCGCCCAGCTTCACGTCATTCAGGCGCTTGCGGTAGCCCTCGCGGGTGATGATGTTGATGGTGCCGGCGATGGCCCGGGCGCCGGTCTCGGCGGTGGGGGCGCGCAGGATCTCGATGCGCTCGACCTGCTCGGGGTCGATCGCGTCCAGCGACATCCCGCCCTGCACCCGCTCGCCGTCGAGCAGGATCTGGGTGTAGCCGCCGCCCAGGCCGCGCATGCGGATGTTGCCGCCACGGCCGGCGCGGCCGTCCAGGGTCACGCCGGGCAGGCGCTTGAGCAGCTCGCCCAGGCTGGCGTCGCCGAAGCGCTCGATCTCGTCGCGGCCGACGACGATCTTGGCCGCGGTCGAGCGGCGTCGCTCCTCGGTGTCGCTCGGGCGGGTGGCCGTGACCTCCACCTGCTGGGTCGCGGCCGAGGCCGCGGGGGCCGCGGGACGCGGTGCGTCCTGGGCCTGGGCGGACAGGGCGAGCAGGCCGCCGAGCAACGGGGGCAGGCGGCGCAGCGGGGCGCGGACACGGTGGGGAGCGGGCATGGCGGACACGAGGGGGAAACCGGCGGGACATCCGGTGGCCACACCGGTGCGCGAGGGGATTGTGTTCCAGCCGGCGTGCCGGAGTTCCCTGCAAGGTCGCCCGCGCTGGCTACCATCGGCCCATGAACGAGCTGCCCCGCACCCTCAAGCTGGTGACCGTCTGGCTGCTGCTGGGCACCGGGGTCTTCCTGGGGGCGCAGTGGTGGCTGCACGAACGCGGCCGGCCGCGGATCGAGCTGGAGGGCACCCGACTGACCCTGCTGCGCGGGCCCGACGGCCACTACCACTGGCCCGGCACGGTGCAGGGCCGCCAGGTCACCTTCCTGGTCGACACCGGCGCCACCACCACCGCCCTGCCCGGCGCCCTGGCCCGTGAACTCGGCCTGCCGCGCGGCGAATCGCTGCGCTCCCAGACCGCCGCCGGCACCGTGCCCGCCTGGCGCAGCCAAGCCGGTCTGACCCTGGAGGGCGGCCCTCGCCTGGAGCGCCTGCCGGTCACCGTGATCGACACCATGACCGGCCCGCCGCTGTTGGGCATGGACGTGCTGTCGCGGCTGCGGCTGGTCCAGGACGGCCCGCGCCTGCTGATCGAAGCCCGCCCGTGAGCGCCGCCGCCACCGAAGAAGCCGCGGTGGCCGCGGCCTGCGCCGCCCTGGCGGCCCGCCTGGGCCTGGGGCCGGTGCAGCCGCGGGTGATCGGGCGCTTCTCCAACCTCGCCCTGGCGCTGGAGCCGCTGCCCTGGGTGGCCCGGGTGGCCACCGGCACGGCCGGCCCGCGCGGCGACGGCGCCCATGCCCGGCGCGAGCTGCGCCTGACCCGTCACCTGGCCCGCCACGGCGCCCCGGCGCTGCCCCCGGCCCCCGCGGCCCTCGCCGGGCCGCACCTGGCCGGCCCCTGGTCGGTGACGGTGTGGCCACGGCTGGCCCTGAGCGGCGCGCGCCCGGCCCCCGAGGCCGCCGGCACCGCGCTGGCGGCCTGTCACCTGGCGCTGCAGTACCTGCCCGCGCGGGCCGACGACGCGGCACAGGACTGGGCCCCGCTGGACGAGGCCCGGCGGCTGCTGCGCACGCCCGAGGTGAGCCGCGCGGCGGGCGCCGCCGACCACGCCCGGGTGGAACGCCTGCTCGACACCCTGCAGGCCCGGCTGCACGCCCACCCCGCGCCACGCCAGTGGCTGCACGGCGACGCCCACCTGAACAACGTGGTCGACACCCCCGCCGGCCCCTGCTGGCTGGACTGGGAGGACGCCTGCCGCGGCCCGCTGGAGTGGGACCTCGCCGGCCTGGTCGCCGCCACCCGGGTCCTGGGCGGCCCCGACGCCGACTGGGCCGAGGCCGCGCTGCAGGGCTGGCGCCGCCACGGCCGGGCACTGGACGAGGACCTGCTGCAGGACTGCATCGCGGCGCGGACCGCCTTCGTGGTGGCCTGGAGCTGGTGGCTGGGGACCCCGGACGCCGTGCGTTCCGCACGCTTGAAACAGCGTCTTGAATGGATCGCGTGCAAAAAATCCGGGTAAACGCTAGAATGGCGGGCTGCACCAGAAAAAGTCCTGCCGGACCAGCCGCCGCACCGCGCGGGGATCTGGCGCCTTGATCGATCCGACCTGCGATCCGATCACCCCGAAGGCCCGCCTTCGGAGAGGCGCCCGACAACCCCGATGAACGAGTGCTGGCGCGCCCCGATCAGCACTTCCCTTGTGCTGATCCGTACATCCCCACCGATCGCTCCAGTGGCCCCGCAGCCTGCGCGGCCCTGACCTCATCCGTGTGCCCTGGCGCAGCGCGGAGCGGGCGCGATGGCGGTGATGCCTGTCGCCCCTTGCGCGTCCCCCGATTCCTGGCCCGTCGTGGCCCGGTGGCCGTGCGCTTCGCTGAAAGTTGTCCCATGAGTTTCGAATCCCTCGGCCTTGACGAGAGCCTGGTCCGCGCGCTGACCACCGCCGGCTACGAGAACCCCACCGACGTCCAGGCCCACGCCATCCCCGCCGCACTGGCCGGCAAGGACCTGCGCGTGTGCTCCAGCACCGGCAGCGGCAAGACCGCCGCCTTCGTGTTGCCCGCGCTGATGAAGATCATCGCCGCCCGCCAGGACCCGGCCAACAAGCCCAAGAAGGGCGAGGTCAAGGGCCCGCGCATCCTGGTGCTGGTGCCCACCCGCGAGCTGTCGATGCAGGTGGCCAAGGCCGCCTCCAACTACGGCCGCCACGTGCAGTGGCTGGCCGTGACCAGCGTGGTCGGCGGCGTGCCCTACCCGGCCCAGATCAAGGCCCTGCGCAGCCCGCTGGACATCCTGATCGCCACCCCCGGCCGCCTGATCGACCACATCCAGAGCGGCAAGGCCGTGCTGGACAACGTCGAGATGCTGGTGCTGGACGAAGCCGACCGCATGCTGGACATGGGCTTCATTGAAGACATCGAGCACATCGCCGAGCAGCTGCCGCGCCACCGCCAGACCCTGATGGCCAGCGCCACCTTCGCCGGTGAAGTCGGCCGCCTGGCCCAGCGCCTGCAGAAGGACGACGTCGAGCGCATCGAGATCGCCGCCCACACCGAGAAGCACGAGAACATCACCCAGCAGATCCTGTGGGCCGATGACCTGGACCACAAGCACGCCCTGCTGGACCACATCCTGACCGAGCGTGAAGTGGACCAGGCGGTGGTGTTCACCAGCACCCAGATCGACGCCGACCGCCTGGCCGACCGTCTGGCCGACATGGGCCACGCCGTGGCCTCGCTGCACGGCGGCATGCCGCAAGGCCGCCGCAACCGCGTGCTGCAGAACCTGCGCAACCGCCAGCTGCGCATCCTGGTGGCCACCGACGTCGCCGCCCGCGGCATCGACGTGCCCACCATCACCCACGTCATCAACTACGGCCTGCCCCTGAAGGCCGAAGACTACGTGCACCGCATCGGCCGCACCGGCCGCGCCGGTCGCTCGGGCCGCGCCGTCACGCTGGCCGAGCGCCGTGACGTGCCGATGATCAAGCGCATCCAGCACTACACCACCCAGCCGATCCCGGTGCACACCGTGGAAGGCCTGGAGCCGACCCGCCCCGCGCCCGAGATGTTCGGTCGCCCCGCCCGTGGTGGCGCGCCGCGCGGCCGTGGCGGTTTCGGTGGCGGCCACTTCGGTGGCGGCGGCAACTACGGCGGCCAGCAAGGCGGCGGCCGTTGGGCCCAGCCGCGTGAAGGCCACTTCGGCGGCCGTGGCAGCCACGGCCCGCACGGCGGCCCCGGCCGCCGCGAGGACGGCTTCGGCACCAGCCCGCACGCCCGCACCAACCACGAGCAGCGCCCGCGCCAGGACAACCCCTTCGGCGGCCGCGACCGCTTCGAGGGCGCCCCGGCCGAGGGCTATGGCGAGCGTCCGCGCTGGAACGACCGCGGCCCCCGCGCCGCCCACGGCCCGCAGGGCGGCGGCTTCAAGCCCCGCCGTGAGGGCGAAGGCTTCGCCCCGCGCCGCGATGGCGAGGGTTTCGCCCCCCGCCGTGACGGTCCTCAGGCCGACGGTTCGAGCAAGCCGCGCTGGGCCAGCAAGGGCCCGATGCCCGCCGCCCGTCCGCGGAAGCCGGTGTAAGCCTGCTGCGGGGCGACGCTGTCGCCCGCGGCATAGATGTGGCGCAGCAGCCGCTGCGCCAGATCCGGGTCGAAGGCATCGCCGGCTTCGCGGAAGGCCTCGAAGGCGTCCGCGTCCAGCACCTCGGCCCACAGGTACACGTAGTAGCCGGCCGCATAGCCGTGGCCGGCGAACAGGTGCTGGAAGTGGCACAGGCGGTGGTTCAGGCCGATCTCGGCCGGCGCCCCCAGCCGCTCCAGCGTCGCCGCCTCGAAGGCGGTGAGGTCGGCCGGCCCGTCCGGGTCGGTCAGCGCATGGGCCGCCAGGTCCACCAGCGCGCTGGCGGTGTAGCGCACCGTCTCGTAACCCTGGCCCCAGTTCTCGGCGGCCTTGAGCTTCTCCACCAGGTCCAGCGGCATCGGCTCGTCCGTCTGCCAGTGCCGCGCATGGCGCTGCAGCAGCGAGGGCTCCATCAGCCAGTGTTCGTACAGCTGCGAGGGCAGCTCCACGAAGTCGCGCAGCACCTGCGTGCCCGACAGGCGGTGGTAGTCGACCTCGGACAGCAGGCCGTGCAGGCCATGGCCGAACTCGTGGAACAGCGTGCGCGCGTCGTCCAGCGACAGCAGCGTGGGCTCGCCGGCCCCGCCGCGCGAGAAGTTGCAGTTGTTCTGGATCACCGCCACCGAGCCGGCGCGGTTGCGGGAGGCGAACTGCAGCTCGTTCATCCACGCCCCCGAGCGCTTGCCGGGGCGGGCGAAGTTGTCCTGCAGGAACAGGCCGCGGCGGGCGCCGCTGGCGTCGAACATCTCCCAGGCGACCACGTCGGGGTGGTAGCCGGCGATGTCGGCGCGGCGCTCGAAGCGCACGCCGAACAGGCGCTGCGCGACCTCGAACATGGCGTCGACCAGGCGCTCGAGCACCAGGTAGGGCTTCACCGCCGCCTCGTCCACCGCGTAACGCTCGGCGCGCACCTTCTCGGACCAGAAGCGCCAGTCCCAGGCCGCCAGCGGCGCGGTCTCGCCATGGGCGCGCATCGTCTGCTCGATCAGGGCACGCTCGCGGGCCGCGGCCGGCAGGGCGCGGCCCCAGACCTCATCCAGCAAGCCGCGCACCGCCGCCTGGCTGCCGGCCATGGACTCGGCCAGGGCGAAGTCCGCGAAGCAGGCATGGCCATGCAGCGCGGCCTGGGCGTGGCGGATCTGCAGGATGCGGCGGGCGATCGCGCGGTTGTCGGTGTCGCCGCCCCGCTCGCCGCGGCCGACCCAGGCCCGCCAGGCGGCCTCGCGCAGGTCGCGCCGCTCGGAGAAGGTCAGGAAGGGCACCACCGAGGAGCGGCTGGTGGTGATGATGGCGCGGCCTTCACCCAGGCCGCGCTCGCGGGCCGCCTGGCGCGCCGATTCGCGCAGGGCACCGGGCAGGCCGGCGAAGTCGGCCTCGTCGCGCAGTTCGATGAAGACGCTGCTCTCGTCGCCCAGCACGTTCTGGCCGAAGCGGGTCAGCAGGCCGGCCAGCTCGGCGGCCAGGGCCTGGGCCTGCTCGCGCTGGGACGGGACCAGGCGCGCGCCGGTGCGCACCGCGTCGCTGTGCAGGCGCTCGAGCACGCGCTGCTGCTGCGGCGCCAGGCCCAGCTGCTCGCGACGCTGGTGCAGCGCGTCCAGCCGGGCGAAGACGCCGGGGTGCATGCGGACCCGGCCCTCGTGCTCGGCCAGGGGGCCGGCGGTGTCGCGCTGCACGGCCTGCAGCTCGGGCGTGGTGCACGACGCGCACAGCGCACCCAGCACCGCCTCGATCCGCTGCAGGCGCTCGCCGGCACGGTCCAGCGCGGCCACGGTGTTGTCGAAGTCGGGGGCCACGTCCTGGGCCGCGATCTCGTCGAGCTGGGCCAGGTGCTGGGCCATGGCCAGGCGCAGGGCGGGCCCGAAGTGCTCGGCCCGGATGCGGCCGAAGGCGGGCAGGCCGAAAGGGGTGTCGCCGCCGTCGAGCAGCGGGTTGTCGTTCAGGTCGTGGTCGGGCATGGTGTCGGGCCCCGGATCGCGGGGCCATGGGAAGCCGGGAAAGGGCGCACGCGTGGGTCGCGGCGGCTGGACCGCGGGCGGGTGGGCCCACGGACAGGCGAAGATCATGCCAGCCGTCCCGGCCGACCGCACTTGGCGGCGACCCGACCCCGACGGCGTCTCGCCTACACTGGCGGATTGCCCCCGGATCCCTCATGGCCCTCAAGTCCACCGTCTTCAAGGCCCAGCTGCAGATCGCCGACATGGACCGCCCGGTCTATGCCGACCACTCGGTCACGCTGGCCCGCCACCCCTCCGAGAACGACGAGCGCATGATGATGCGCCTGCTCGCCTTCGCCCTGTCGGTGCCCACCGACGACCTGCGCGGCCACCTCGAGTTCACCGCCGGCCTGTCCGACACCGAGGTGCCGGACCTGTGGCAGAAGGACCTGACCGGCGAGCTCGTGCAGTGGATCGAGGTCGGCCAGCCCGACGACCGCCGCCTGACCAAGGCCGCCCACCGCAGCGAGGTGGTGCGCCTGTGGGCCTTCGGCAGCTCCACCCCGATCTGGTGGCAAGGCATCCAGGGCAAGCTGACCCGCCTGGACAACGTCGAGGTCTGGCAGGTCGAGCCCGAGGCCAGCAAGGCCCTCGCGGCGCTGGCCCAGCGCACCATGCAGCTGCAGGTCACCGTGCAGGAAGGCCAGATCTGGGTCGGCGATGGCCAGCAATCGGTGGCCCTGGAGCCGCGCCTGCTGAAGGCGGCCACCCGCCGCTGAGCGCCCCGGGGACTTCCCGGCCCTCACCCGTGGGGCTCATGCGGGTGGGCCGCGCTGGCTATGATCGCCGGACGTTGCCCTGGCGCCGCCGCACCCGCGCGGCGCCCGGGTTGGTCCCACGCTCACCCGGCGTTTCGATGTACCTCCCTGCCCTCCGAGCCCTGGCCGCCACCCTGATCGGGTGCGCCGCGCTCAGCCCCACCATGGCCCAGACCCCTTCCACTGCCACGCCCGACGACCCCTACCTCTGGATGGAGGACGTCGCCGGGGACCGCGCCCTGAGCTGGGTGCGCGAGCGCAACGCCGCCACCCGCCCCGTGCTCGAGGCCCACCCCGACTTCAAGGCCAACCGGGACCGCTTCAAGGCCATCATGGACTCGAAGGAGCGCATCCCCTACGTCACCCGACGCGGCGCGCACTTCTACAACTTCTGGCAGGACGCCGAGCACCCGCGGGGCCTGTGGCGCCGCACCTCGCTCGAGGGCTACCGCGCCGCCCAACCCGAATGGGACGTGCTGCTGGACCTGGACGCGCTGGCCAAGGCCGAGGGCGAGAACTGGGTCTGGAAGGGCGCGGCCTGCCTGCCCGGCGCCTCCAGCCGCTGCCTGTTGCAGCTGTCGCGCGGCGGTGCCGACGCGGTGGTGGTGCGCGAGTACGACCTGGCCGGCCGCCGCTTCGTCGCCGACGGCTTCCAGCTGCCCGAGGCCAAGTCGCAGGTCGACTGGCTGGACGAGCAGCGCGTGCTGGTGGGCACCGACACCGGCCCCGGCAGCATGACCGACTCGGGCTATCCGCGGGTGGTCCGCCTGTGGACCCGCGGCCAGCCGCTCTCGGCCTCGGTCCCGGTCTACGAGGCCCGCCAGACCGACGTCTCGGCCTTCGCCACCGTCGACCACACCCCCGGCTTCGAGCGGGTCCAGCTGGGCCGCTCGCCCGACTTCTACACCCAGGAGGTCTCGCTGTGGACCGCCGGCCCGGCCGGCAGCGCCGGCGCCCTCCAGGTCCTGGACAAGCCGCTGGACGCCCAGCTGGGCTTCTGGCGCGAGTGGGTGCTGGTGGAGCTGCGCAGCGACTGGACCACCGGCGGCCGCACCTGGCCGCGCGGCTCGCTGCTGGTGACCCGGGCCCAGGCCTACCTGGCCGGCGGCCGCGACTTCACCGCGCTGTTCACGCCCACCGCCACGCGCTCGCTGGCGGGCTACTCCACCACCCGCAGCCGGGTGCTGCTGAACGTGCTGGACAACGTCGCCGGCCGTGCCGAGGCCTGGACCCCCGGCCCGCAGGGCTGGAGCGGCCGCCCGATCGAGGCGCCCTACCCCGGCACCCTGTCGGTGGGCGGCCTGCACGACGACACCGTCGCGCAGGACCCGCTGGCCGAAGCCTTCTTCGCCACCTACACCGACTTCCTCACCCCCGACAGCCTGTACCTGGGCGACGCCGGCGGCGGCCCGCTGCAGCGCCTGAAGTCCCGCCCGGCCTTCTTCGATGCCGGCGGCATGAAGGTCGAGCAGCGCTTCGCCACCTCGAAGGACGGCACCCGCGTGCCCTACTTCGTGGTCTGGCCCAAGGGCGCCAGCGCCAACGGCACCAACCCCACGCTGCTGTATGGCTACGGCGGTTTCGAGGTGCCGCTCAACCCCTGGTACTCGGGCGCCTTCGGCACCGCCTGGACCGGCCGCGGTGGCGTGCTGGTGGTGGCCAACATCCGCGGCGGCGGCGAGTTCGGGCCCGGCTGGCACCAGGCCGCGGTCAAGGCGAACAAGCAGAAGAGCTACGACGACTTCATCGCCGTGGCCGAGGACCTGATCGCCGCGCGCATCACCAGTCCGCGCCACCTGGGCATCCAGGGCGGCAGCAACGGCGGCCTGCTGGTGGGTGCCACCATGGTGCAGCGTCCCGACCTGTTCAACGCCGTGGTCTGCCAGGTCCCGCTGCTGGACATGCGGCGCTTCCACACCCTGCTGGCCGGCGCCAGCTGGATGGCCGAGTACGGCAACCCGGACGACCCCGCCGACTGGGCCGTGATCTCGCGCTACAGCCCGTACCAGAACGTCAAGGCCGGCGTGAAGATGCCGGCGGTGTTCTTCGTCACCAGCACCCGCGACGACCGCGTCCACCCGGCGCACGCCCGCAAGATGGCCGCGCGCATGATGGCGCAGGGCCACCAGGTGCTGTACCACGAGAACATCGAGGGCGGCCACGGCGCCGGCGCCGACAACTTCCAGCACGCCGACCGCCAGGCGCTGGAGCTGGCCTTCCTGTGGCAGCAGCTGGGGCCGCGGCCGTGAGCGGCGACGCGCCGGTCACGGTGCAGCACCGGCCCGAGGCCGGCCGCTTCGAGCTCCTGCTCGACGGCCACCGCTGCGAGCTGGACTACCGCCTGCAGGGCGGCGTGATGGCCATCACCCACACCGGCGTGCCCAGCGCCCTCGAGGGCCGCGGCCTGGCCGCGCGCCTGGTGCAGGCCGCGCTGGCCCATGCCCGGGCCGAGGGCCTGCGGGTGCGCCCGGTGTGCAGCTACGTCGCCACCTACATGCGGCGCCACCCCGACACCCAGGACCTGCTCGAGCCCCATGGCCCCTGAACCCCTCGCCCCCCGACGCCGGCGGGGCTGGGGCCTGCGCCGCGCCGGCCTGCTGCTGACGCTGGCCGCGGTGGGCGAGCTGGCGATCATGCTGGGCCTGTCCCTGGTGGACTGGCCGCAGCCGCTCGAGGTGGCCGTCGATGTGCTGCTGCTGTCGCTGTGGCTGGTGGCCTGGCTGCCCCTGCTCACCCAGGGTGAGCGACGCCGCTTCCAGGCCCTGCTCGACACCGTCGGCGCGGGGGTCTACGGTGTCGATGGGCAAGGCCGACTGCTCTTCATCAACGCCACCGGCCTGCGCCTGCTGGGCCGGCCGCAGGACGAGGCCTCGCTGCTGGGCCAGCCCCTTGAGGTGCTGACCGGCGCGGCACCCGCGGCGCAGACGCCGACCCACCTGTGGCGCGCCGACGGCACGCGCTTCGAGGTCGAGGCCTGGAGCCGACCGCTGCCGGGCGACGACGGGGGCAGCGCAGGCCGGGTGACGTCCTTCGTCGACATCAGCGAGCGCCTGCGCCTGTCGCGCGAGCGCGAGCAGCACGAGAAGACCCTGGCCGCGGTGATGTCCGCGGTGCAGGAAGCCATCGTCACCGTGGACGCCTCGATGGCGATCGTCGAGTTCAACCCGGCGGCCGAGCGGCTGTTCGGACACCCCCGCCAGGCGGTGCTCGGCCGCTCGGTGGAACTGCTGATCCCCGAGGGCCTGAGACCGGCCCACCAGGCCCGGTCGCAGCGCTGGCTGGAAGCCGCCGAGCCGGCCTTGCGGCGCAGCGAGCCCAGCCAGGTCAAGCGCCTGTCGGCCCTGCGCGCCGACGGCACCGAGTTCCCGGCCCTGATCGACCTGGCCCGGGTGCAGGGCCCCGACGGCCTGCTGGTCACCGCGGTGGTGCGCGACCTGAGCGCAGAACTCACCCTGGCCCGTGCCCTGGCCAGCGATCAGGCCCGCAGCGACTTCCTCTCTCGCGTCAGCCACGAACTGCGCACCCCGCTCAACGCGGTGCTGGGCTTTGCCGAGGTCATGATCGACGAGGCCGAGGGTCGCCCCGACATGCTCGCCCATGCCCGCCATGTGCGCGCGGCCGGCAGTCACCTGCTGACGCTGGTGGACGACCTGCTCGACCTGTCCTCCCTCGAGGACGGTCAGCTGCGCCTCGACACCGAGCGCCTGTCGCTGGACGAAGTGGCGGCCTCGGCGACCCTGATCGCCTCGCACCAGGCGGCCCAGGGGCATGTGAGCGTGCAGGCGGCCCTGCCGGCCTGGGCCCTGTGGGCCGACCGCGCCCGGACGGTGCAGGTCCTGCTGCAACTGCTGGATCTGGCCCTGCAGCGCAGCCGCCCGGGCAGCGAGGTCGGGCTGAGCGCCTGGCGCGAGGGGACCGCCGAGGTCGGCGTGGCGGTGCGCGACCATGGGCCCACGCCCTCGGCGACCGACCTGGCGGCCTTGTTCGAGCCCTTTGGCACCGCGCAGCCCGAGGGCGGCGGCCCGCGCGGGTCCGGCCTGGGCCTGCTCCTGGCGCGCTCACTGTGCCAGGCGATGAACGGCCGCATCGAGGCCCGTGCCCCGGCCGACGGCGGTCTGGAGGTGCGGCTGTGGCTGCCGGCGGCCGCACCCGCGGCCGCCTCCCCCGCCCCGGCCGAGGCGCCCGAACCCTCCGCGCCCCAACCCGGCCCGATGACCGACCTGGACGTGCTGTACGCCGAGGACGAGCCGGTCAACCGCCTGCTGATGCAGGCGATGCTGGGCCGTCTGCCCGGCGTGGCCCTGCGGGTGGCCTGTGACGGCACCGAGGCGCTGGACATGGTGCGCGAGGCCCGACCGGACCTGCTGCTGACCGACATGCACCTGGGCGACATGACCGGGCTGCAGCTGGCGGCCCGGCTGGCCGAGACCCCCGACACCGCCGGCCTGAGGATCGCCGCGGTGTCGGCCGACGCCATGCCCGAGTCGCGAGAGGCGGCCGAGGCCGCCGGCTTCATGGACTACCTGCTCAAGCCCATCGTGCGCGAGGAGCTCGAGGGCCTGCTGGAGCGCGTGCGGGCCCTGCGGGGCTGAGCCCGCAGCGCCCGACCTGGGCAGGCCTCAGTGCCGCACCAGCACCGGCTCGACCGCGAACACCCGCGGGCTGGCCGGGTCCACCCGCACCTTGACCCAGTGGATCATCGGGCTGCCGAAGGTCTGCAACCGGGTGAAGTTGCCCAGCAGCGCCGCGGGCGAGCGCAGCGGCATGTCCAGCTTGAACACATGGGTGTCACCGTGCACGAACAGCACCTGGCCGGCAAAGGCCTCGGTCTCGTCGGCCAGCGCCTCCATGAAGGCGCGGTAGCCGCGGAAGCGGGCCAGCTGGCTTTCGTCCACGGCCTCGGTCTCGGGCAGGTCGAAGCCCGGGTCGGCCTGCACCACCACCACCAGGCCCGGGGCCCGGGCGCGGCGGGCCTGGGCGAAGGACTCGCGCAGCCAGCGGATGTTGGCGGCGTCGCGCTCGGCGAATTCGGCGTTGGCGGCGTCGCACATGGCGGCGGTGCGCACGCTCTTCTCGCTGCACTCGGCCGCGCTCAGCACCAGGTTGTTGTTGCTGCCGGGCATGTTCAGGGTGACGAACACGATGCCCTGGTGGGTGAAGCGCTGGTTCTCGACGTAGGGCTGGCCCGCCGCGCCCTGCCGCGCGGCCTGCAGCGTGCGCTGGCCGAAGCTGGCCGGGCTGGCGAACATCACCCGGCGCAGGTGGTTCAGGCGCTCCAGCGGGTCGAAGCCGCCGTTGTTGCGGCGGTGGCAATCGGTCCACTCGTTGTCGCCGGGCACGTAGACCAGGGGCTGGCGCAGCGTGTTGAACATCGCGGCGGCCTGGTCGAACACGGTGTCGTCGCAGCGCGAGCTGCCGTCCTTGATGTCGCCGTCGTACACCGAGAAGGCGATGTCCGAGGCGTTCAGGCTGGCCAGCAGCGCCGGCATCTTGGGGCCGTCCCCGGCCTTGGCATAAGGCATGTCGCCCCACAGGCCGAAGCTGAACCCGCCCGCCGGCCCGCTGCCCGGCTGCAGGTGGCCACAGGCCGAGAGGGTCAGGGCGGCGGCCAGGGCCAGGGCGGTGCGGAAGGGGCGCATGTCGGACTTGGAAGGGGTTGGCGGAGGTGCCGCGCAATCTGACACGTCGGTGCGACGACCCGGTGACAGGGGGACACCGTGGGCGCGCCGCAACGACACCGCATTGTCACGGCCGCGCCGCCGTCGCTGCCTAGAGTGCAGGCCATCCCGCCGGGCGGTCAAGCCCGCCGCGCGCGGTGATGCAGTCCGCCAACCTCCACAAAAGACACGCACCATGCAAGTCAAGACCTCCCTGATCTCCGCCGCCCTGCTGGGCCTGCTGGCCGCACCGGCCATGGCCCAGTCCAGCGCCACCGTCTACGGCAAGCTTGACCTGGGCGTCGGCCAGGCCATCGGCAGCCAGAACAAGACCCTGCTGGACGCCGGCGGCAGCCGCCTGGGCTTTCGCGGCCAGGAAGACCTGGGCGACGGCCTGAGCGCCGTGTTCCAGATCGAGCACCGCTTCGACCCGGCCACCGGCACCGCCTGGGCCCAGGGCGCCAGCAAGTCGGCCCAGGGCCGCTTCTGGAACGGCCGCTCCAGCGTCGGCCTGAAGAACGCCTGGGGCAGCGTGCAGCTGGGCCGCCTGTACACCCCGGCCTACGACCTGGTCCAGAACCAGATCGACCCCTTCGGTGGCGACACCGTCGCCGCGCTGCGCGACGCCGGCATGCGCCCGGACGGCCTGTACGCCACCCGCGTGTCCTACGCGGTGCGGGCCGACGCCAGCGTCGGCGGCCTGAGCGCCGGCGCCCTGGTCGGTGACTCGAACGCCAACGGCAAGACCCGCCGCCCGCTGGCCCTGGGCCTGGGCTACGCCCTGGGCGCGCTGTACCTGGGCGCGGGCTTTGAGCAGACCGGTGACGAGGCCGCCGACACCGCGTCGGTGTGGAACCTGGGCGCCCGCTACAAGACCCCGCTGGCCACCCTGAGCGCCGGCTTCGGCAAAGGCCAGGACAAGGCCGGCACCGCCAGCCAGAGCTGGCTGCTGGGCGCCGCGGTGCCGGTGGGACGGGGCGAGGTCAAGCTGGGCTACGCCCGCCAATCCAAGGACGGCAGCGGCACCACCGTGGCCAAGCTGGGCCTGGGCTACCACCACAAGCTGTCGGCCCGCACCAAGCTGTACGCCGACGTGGGCCACGACGCCGAACAGGCCACCCGCAAGAACGGCTGGGACCTGGGCGTGCAGCACAACTTCTGATCCGCTGCGGATCAGGACGAGGCCGGATGCCTGCGGGCGCCCGGCCTTCACCGTGTGAGCGGCGGGCGGCAGTGGCCGCCCGCGCCGCCATCAGGGCAGCAGCACGCTGCTGCCGGTGGTGCTGCGGGCTTCCAGGTCGCGGTGGGCCTGGGCCACCTGCTCCAGCGGGTAGCGCTGGTCGATGCGGATCTTCACCGCGCCCGAGGTCACCATGCCGAACAGGTCGTCGGCCATGGCCTGGGTGCGCTCGCGGCTGGCGATGTGGGTGAACAGCGTCGGGCGGCTGACGTACAGCGAGCCCTTGGCGCCCAGCACGCCGATGTCCAGCGGCGGCACCTTGCCCGAGGCGTTGCCGAAGCTGGCCAGCAGGCCGAAGGGCGACAGGCAGTCGAGCGACTTCATGAAGGTGTCGGCGCCCACCGAGTCGTACACCGCCTTCACGCCACGGCCCTCGGTGAGGTCCTTGACGCGGGCGACGAAGTCCTCGCGGCGGTAGTTGATGACGTGGGCGGCACCGTGCTCGGCGGCCAGCGCGCATTTCTCGTCGCTGCCGGCGGTGCCGATCAGGGTCAGGCCCATCGCGCGGGCCCACTGGCAGGCGATCAGGCCGACGCCACCGGCGGCGGCATGGAACAGGACGGCGTCACCGGCCTTCAGCCCCCCCTGGGGCTGGGTGCCGCGCAGCAGGTACTGCACCGTCAGGCCCTTGAGCATCATGGCCGCGCCCTCCTCGAAGGAGATGGCCTCGGGCAGCCGCACCACGCAGCGCGCCGGCATCACGCGGCGCTCGCAGTAGGCGCCCGGGGGCTGGCTGGCGTAGGCCGCGCGGTCGCCCACCGACAGGTGGTCCACGCCCTCGCCCACGGCCTCGATGACGCCGGCGCCTTCCATGCCCAGGCCCAGCGGCAGCGCGTTGGGGTACAGGCCGGTGCGCTGGTAGACGTCGATGAAGTTCAGGCCGACCGCGTGGTGGCGGATGCGGACCTCGCCCGGGCCGGGCTCGCCCACCTCGCGCTCGACGAGCTGGAGCTGCTCCGGGCCGCCAAAGGCCTCGATCTGGATGGCGCGGCTGCGCAGGGTCATGCGGGTCTCCTGTGTGGGAAGGGTCGGGTTGTCGGCTATCGTGCCAGTTTTCGCCCTGCCCCGTCGGCCGCACGGTTGTCCCGCGGCCGGGTCCCCTCATGAGCCACCGCCTGACCCCCCGCATCGCCCTCCTGCTGACCCTGCCGCCCCTGCTGTGGGCCGGCAACGCGGTGGTCGGCCGCCTGGCGGTGGGCCTGGTGCCGCCGGTGGCCCTGAACCTGGCGCGCTGGGTGATCGCCTTCGCGCTGCTGTGGCCGCTGGGCCGCGCGGTGTTCCGCGACCCCGCCGCCCTGCGCGCGCGCTGGCCCTACCTGCTGCTGGCCGGCATCCTGGGCATGGGCAGCTACAACGCGCTGCAGTACATGGCGCTGCACACCTCGACGCCGCTCAACGTCACCCTGATCGCCGCCAGCATGCCGGTCTGGATGCTGGCCATCGGGCGTCTGTTCTACGGTGTGCGCCCGCGCCGCCAGGACCTGGCCGGCGCGCTGCTGTCGATGCTGGGCGTGGTGCTGGTGATCGCCCAGGGCGAGCCGGCGCGGCTGCTGGCCCTGCACTTCGTGCCGGGCGACCTGCTGATGGTGCTGGCCATCATCAGCTGGGCCTTCTACAGCTGGCTGCTGGCACGCCCGCCGGCCCACATGCAGGGCGAGCGGCGCCCCGACTGGGATTGGGCGGCGCTGCTGCTGGTGCAGATCGGCTTCAGCCTGCCCTTCTGCACCCTGACCGCGGGCACCGAGGCCCTGCTGGGCGACGGCCGGTGGCACTGGTCGCCCTGGCTGCCGGCGCTGCTGCTGTTCGTGGCGGTGGGCCCGGCCCTGATCGCCTACCGCTGCTGGGGCCTGGGCGTGTCCACGGTGGGTCCGGCGGTGGCGGCCTTCTTCAGCAACCTCACGCCGCTGTTCGCGGCGCTGATGTCCGGTGCCCTGCTGGCGGTGTGGCCCCAGTGGTACCACGGCGTGGCCTTCGGCCTGATCGTGGCCGGCATCGTGGTGTCGTCGCGGCGCTGAGGGCGCCGGGCGTTCAGTCCAGCGTCTGCGGCGGGCCCTGCACGCCGCGCTCGAAGCGGTACAGGCACATCCGCCCGCCCGAGGCGCGGTCAAACTCCATGGCCGCCGCCAGGCCGGCACGGGCCAGGGTGGCGGCGTCCACCGCGTCGGGGCGGCTGGACCAGGTCGCGTGCATCGCGCCCAGCGCGAAGGCCCGGCCGCTGCCGTTGGCCCAGAAGCGCTCGAACACCAGCACCTCGCGGTGGGCATAGACGCCGTACAGGCCGCTGCCATTCACCACCATCGCCGAGATGTGGTTGGACTCGTAGGCGTCCTCGGCCTGCTTCTTGGGGTTGAGGAAGTACTCGTCCTTGAGCTTGCGGTGCACCCGGGTAAAGGTGGCGAAGACCTGCTCCTGGCCCCACAGCTGGCACTGGTCCCCCAGGTCGCGCAGGGCCTGGACCAGGGCGGTGTAGTGGGCGACGGTGCCGGTCAGGCCGATGCAACTGTCACCGATGCGGTGGATCTTGGGGTTGTGGCCGTAGTGGTGGCTGAGCCGGATGTCGCCCTGGCTCAGCAGGGTCTCGGAGCCGATGACGAAGGACTCGGCGCAGGCGGTGGCGACGACGGTGGACATCAGGCCAGCCCGCCGTCGCGCGGGGTTTCGCCCCGCGCCAGCTGCTCCAGCAGGGCCTGCTGGGCCGGCAGGCAGACGCGCTGCAGGTCGTAGTGCTGCTGGGCGAAGCGCCGGGCGGCGGCGCGCAGCGGCACCTGACCGTCCGGGTCGGACAGGCAGTCCGAGATCCGGCGGGCCAGGGCCTGCTGGTCGAAGAAGTCGACCAGCCAGCCGGTCTCGCCGTGGCGCATGACCTCGCGCAGCGGCGCGGTGTCCGAGGCCACGATGGGTGCGCCCAGGCTCATGGCCTCGATCAGCGACCAGCTCAGCACGAAGGGGTAGGTCAGGTAGACATGGGCGCGGCTGACGCGCAGCGCGGCCAGGTAGGTGGCGTAGGGCACGCGGCCCAGGAAGTGCACCCGCGACAGGTCGATCCGGCCGTCCAGCTCCTGCAGCAGCGCGGCCTTCCACGAGCCCTGCTTGGGCGCCGCGCCGTAGGACACGCCGTCGCCGCCGATGATCACCACCCGGGCATCGGGCTGGCGCGCCAGCAGCTCGGGCAGCGCGCGCATGAACACGTGGTAGCCGCGGCAGGGCTCGAGGTTGCGGTTGACGAAGGTCACCACCGGCGTGGAGCGGTCCAGCCGCAGCTCGCGCCCCTGGTCGTCACGGGCCTGCAGCACCGCCGCCTCGTCGGGCGCCAGGCGGTCGGTGTCGATGCCGTCGTGGACCACGCTGATGCGCTCGCGCCAGGGGTCGGGCACGGTCGAGCGCTGCCACCGCGTGGGGCTCAGTCCCCAGTCCATGCCGGCCAGGTTGAGCAGGTTGTTGGTGTTCTTGACCTGCAGCCGGCAGCGCGCGTCGAAGTCCACCCCGCCGAACTCGGGGTCGAAGCCGACATCGCGACCCTCGGCGCCGTAGAAGAACTCGACGTAGTGCAGCTGGCGGGCGGTCGGCCAGACCTCGCGCAGCAGCAGGGCCTCGCCCCAGCCCGGGTGGGCGCAGATCAGGTCGGGCGTGAAGCCCTGCTGGCGCAACGCCTCGGCGGCGCGGGCACAGGCCTCGGCGCGGATCACCTTGGCCTCGTAGTCGACCACCCAGGGGTGGATGCCGGCCGTGCTGGAACGGCTGGCGCGGTAGCGCAGCTGGCGCACGCCCGGCAGTCCCGCCGACTCGGTCATGCCCAGGGCGACGACCTCGTGCCCCTGCGCGGCCATGGCCGGCGCCAGGTGGCGGTACTGGCCGGGAAAGTTCTGGTGGACGAACAGGATCTTCAAGCGGGCCCCCTCCCCGGGGCGTGTGGCGCGGGCAGGTCCCCGCCGCGCCGTGCGCCCAGGCTATCGGCCGCGCCACGGACCCCTGCAGCCTAGGCAGGGGCGCGGGGCCGGGATTCGTGAACAAACTGACGCCGCGCCGGCAAAGGCTCAACAGAGCGACCGGCCGGACGATAGCCGGGGTTCTGTCCCATTCCCAACCAGGGCTCCCATGCAAACCCAATTCGCCGACACCGTCCTCAACATCGCCATCACCGGCCCGCTGGTGCGGCTGGACCTGGGCGTCGTCACGCCCCAGGCCGACGGCCAGGGCAAGCAGCAGCTGCGCGCCACCACCACCCAGCAGCTGGTGATGCCCATCGAGGGCTTCGTTCGTGCCTTCGGCATGCAGGAGCAGGTGATGAAGAAGCTGCTCGCCGACGGCGTGGTCCAGGCCAAGCCGACTGCCAAGACCGACGACGCGGCCGCACCGGCCGCCGAGGGCGGCGAGGCCGTCGCCAAGGCCGACGCCAAGGCGGCCCGCAAGCGCTGAGCCCGGGCGGGCTGCGGCGGGACTCAGGCCCGCCGCAGCAGGCCGACCTTGAGCATCCAGACCAGAGCCCGACGCAGCCGCCGGGCCTGGTCCGCGGTGGTGCCCGTCAACAGGCTCTCCACCGTCAGCGCGGCGCCCCCCACCTCGGCCCACCGCTGCCACAGCGGCGCCACCTCGTCCTCGGTGGGCAGCACGCGGCGGGCGTAGCGGTGGCTGGCGAGCGCGGCCAGGCGGGCGACCTCGCCCGGCCCCGCCACCGCTCCGGGCCGCAGCCGGTCGGTGGCCGACAGCACCTGGGTGGCGTGGCCCGCGAACATGCGCAGCGGGTCCATGCGGTCGGGCGGCTCGCCCGCCGAGGGTGCCGGACCGAAGTCCTGCGCGGCGTGGCGGCGCTCCACCGCCAGCGCCTCCCACAGCGCCAGGTAGCGCGCCATCACCTGCGACCAGTCGTAGGTCTGGCGGGCCCGCTCGCGGCCGCTGTCGCCCAGGCGGCGGCGCAGCGCGGCGTCGTCGATCAGGCGGCCATAGGCCTGCTCGGCCGCCTCCACGTCCACCGCCACCAGCTCGCAGAGCTGGCCGCAGTAGAGGTCGTAGCTGTCCAGGCCCAGCTCGTAGCGCTCGACCAGTTCGGGCACGTCACCGGCCGGCGGCAGCGTGGTCGGCACGCGCAGGCCGTCCAGGCCATCGCGCACCGTGTCGCGGTAGCCGTCCCAGTCGCTGACCACCACCGGCAGGCCGGCGGCCATGGCCTCGATCGGGGTCAGGCCGAAGGTTTCCTGCACGTTGTCGGACAGCGAGGTGAACACGTCGGCCGCCGCCCAGGCGCGGCGCCAGGCCTGGGCGTCGCCGCCGGGCGCATGGTGGTGCACGACATCGGGGGCCAGGGTGCGCTGGGCCTCGTCGAAGGCCTGGGCGATGGCGTCGTTGGCGTGCTGGCCGCACTGCACCAGGTGCAGGCGCCGCCCGGGTCGGGCCGCGGCGCAGCGCTGCAGGGCCAGCAGCATCGGGTGGGGATGGGCCTTGGCGTGGAAGGACAGGCGACCGGCAAACAGCACGACCACGTCCTCCGCGGCCACGCCCAGTGCCTGGCGCGCGGCGGCCTTCTCGGCCTCGGGAAAGTCGAAATCCCGGCAGTGCACGCCCAGCGGGATCACCGGCAGCTGGGGCCGCTCGATGCGGGTGGCACCCAGGCGCCAGCGCAGGTAGTCGGCCTGGGCCTGCAGCACCTGCTCCACCGCCTGGCGGCCGGCCTGCGAGGTGCAGACCAGCGCATCCCAGGGCCGCACCGGGGCCGTCAGCAGGTCAGCCAGCTGGCTCATCACCGCCTGGGTGGCGATGGTGTGGATGACGCCGCTGAGGCTGTAGCGGCGCTCACCCCCGCGGCTGCGGCTCCAGGCGTGGGTGGCCAGCCCGGGAGCGGGCAGGTACAGGGTGCCGATCTCGCCCAGGCGGGCCATCCCGTCCGGGCCCAACAGCTCCAGCGGCCCGGTCCAGCCGGCCTCGGCGAACGAGGCGCGGGCCTGGCCGCCCTCGTTCGGGTGGGCCAGCAGCGCCGTGGGCGTGGCCCCGCCCGAGGCCGCCACCAGCGCGCGCAGAAAGCCGGCGCCGGCGGACTGCCTGCCCATCAGCTTGGCGCCGCGGGTGGTGTAGCCGTCGCCGCTGAAGTAGATCGCCGCCGGGCTGGGCATCAGCGCACGCCCGCGCCGGCAATGGCCTCCAGGTCCACCCTCAGCGGCCGCACCGGCAGGCGCAGACCACTGCCCGAGCCCAGGGCCTCGGGCGTCAGCCCGCCGATGGCGGCCATCAGGCGGTAGGCCCCGATGCGGGTGTCGTACATGGCGTTGATCTTGTTGGACAGCACGCCGAAGTACTCGACCTCGGCATCCAGCGCGCTCAGCGCCGTTTCCTTGCCGGCGTCGCGCAGGCGCTTGCGGTTGATCATCACGTCGCGGGCGATGCCGGCGGCGCTGTCGAGCAGTTCCAGGCGCTCGCGGCCGTTGATGACCTGGTTCCAGGACACGCGGATCGCCTCGACCGCCTTGTTGCGGGCCGAGCGGTCGCGCTCGGACAGTTCTTCCTTGTCCTTCAGGGCGGCGCTGGTGCGGTGCTGCACTTCCATGCCGGCCGAGAAGCTCCAGCTCAGGCGCAGCAGGGCCGAGTAGTCGTCACGGCGCGCGGTGGCGTTGGCGTTGACGTCGTGGTTGCCGGCCACCACCAGGTCCAGCGAGGGAAGCTGACCGGCCTTGGCGGCGTCGACCTGGGCCTGCGCCTTGGCGATCTGCAGGCGCGAGGCCATCAGGCGCGAGGAGCGCTCCAGGCCGGTCGACATCGCGCCGGGCAGGTCGGTCGGCAGACCGGCCTGGTGGATCTCCAGTTCCTGGAGCTGGGCCAGCTCGGGCGGGCGACCGAAGGTCTGCTCGTAGTTGGCCATCGCGTCGCGCAGGGCCTGTTCATAGAACACGCGGCGTTCCTTGACGATCTGCAGGCGGGTGCGGGCCTGCATCACGTCCACCGCGATGCCGCCGCCCCCGGCCACCCGCTTGCTCTCCATCTCGAGCTGGGTGCGGGTGGTCTCCTCGTTGAGGCGGCTGATGCCGATCAGGGTCTGGTAGCGCCCGACCTGCAGGTAGGCGGTCAGCGCCTCCAGCAGCACGTCCTGGGTCACCGCCGCCAGGTTGTTCTCCTGGATCGACAGGTCGGTGGTGGCCAGGTCGATGCCGGCCTGCACGCGGCCGCCGTTGAACACCGACTGCTCGATGCTCACGCCCAGCTTGCGGCGGGTGAGGTCGCTGCTGGTGGCCGGGGTGACCACGCCGTTGTGGCCCAGCTCCATGCTGGCGTTGGGCTTGAAGCTGGTGGTGCGGATGTTCTCCATGCCGCCGTCGCCGGTGACGGTGACCTTGGGCAACCGGCCGGACGCCGCGGCATCCACCCGGGACTGCGCCGCCTCGACCGCGTGGCGGCCGGCACGGATCAGCGGGTGCTCGGACAGCAGGTTGCCCAGTTCGTCCTGCAGCGGCCGGGCCTGCAGCCCGGTGCACAGCAGGGCGGCAGCCGCGAGAACGGTCAGTGAATTCCGGGAAGAGGCCATGGATGCTCCTGTCTTGGGTCTGTTTGTGTGGGAATGGGGTCGTGGCGGGCGCGTCAGATCTCTCGCAGCGCCTCGTTCTTGACCCGCAGGATGGGTCTGAGCAGGGCCCAGAACACCGAGGTGGTGTCGACGCGGACATCGACCTCGGCGGTCATGCCCGGGCTGATCGGCATCGCGGCGGGGTCGTCGCCCACATGGGCCTTGTCGGTGCCCACGATGACGCGGTAGTACTGCTCGTCGTTGCGGCCGATGTCGGTGTCGGCACCGATCGCCTCGACCCGCCCCTCCAGCCCGCCGAAGCGGTAGAAGTCATAGGCGCTGACCTTGACCAGGGCGGACTGGCCCACCGCCACGTAGCCGCGGTCCGAGGGCTGCAGGCGCAGCTCCACCACCAGCTGCTCCTTGACCGGCACGACCTCCATGATCGGCTCGCCCGCCTTGACCACGTTGCCCGCGCTCTGGAACTTGATGTTCTTGACCACGCCGTCGATCGGCGCGCGGATCACCGCGCGGGCCTCCTGGTCCTCGGCGCGGTTGAGTTCCTCGCCCAGGCTGGCGATCTTGCGCTCGAGCTCGGACAGCTCGTCCGAGGCGCGGCGGCGGAACTTGGATTCCTCCTCGCGGCGCCGGGCCACCGCCTCGTCGGTCTGGCCCTGGGCGCCGGGGATGGCCTGGCGGGTGCCCTCCAGGTCGCCCTTGATGCGCTCGACCGCGCTGCGGCGCTGGAAGTGCTCCAGCTCGGACACCAGCTTGTCCTTGACCAGGCTCTCCGAGATCGCCAGCTCCTGCTGGGCGATGCGCAGGCTGGCCTCGAGCGAGGCCATGCGCGCGCGCAGCTCGGCGACGCGCTGGCGACCCTGGGCGATCTGACCGTCGATCGCCGCCAGCGTGTTCTGCAGCTCCTCGCGGCGGGCGCGCCAGGTGGACATCTCGGCCTCGGCCGAGGCCCGCACCGAAGCGTCGGACTGCACCGGGATCTCCAGCGTGGTGCCACGCGCCTCGGCGTTCAGGCGGGCGCGGGCGAACCGCAGCGAGCCCATGCGGGTGTTCATCTCGGCGCCGTTGACGCCCGCGGTGGCCAGGTCCAGCTCGATCAGCGGTTCTCCCGCGCGCACGGCCTGGTTCTCGCGCACCAGCAGGCGCTTGACGATGCCGCCCTCCAGGTGTTGCACCACCTTGACCTTGTCGTAGGGCACGACCTTGCCCGAAGCGCTGACCACCCGGTCCACCCGGGCCACCATCGACCACGCCAGCACCGCCAGGATCAGCAACAGCAGGCGGCGGTCCCAGGGGCGCCAACGGGTCTCGCCCACGCGCTGCACCAGCTCGTCGAGCGGGCGCAGGGGCGCGGCGGCGCCATTCACGGGGGTGGTGGCGCTCATGCGGGGCTTTCCTCGACCGTCAAGGCCTTCGGCAGGGGGGCGGGCGTGGGCTGCGGCGCCGCCGACGGTGCCGGCTGCAGGCCCATGCGCGGCAGCAGCTCACGCGCCGGGCCGGCGGCGGCCAGGCGGCCGCGGTCCATCACCATCAGGCCGTTGCAGTGCCGCAGCAGCGCCGGGCTGTGGGTGACGGCGACCACGGTGTGGTCCGCGGCCAGCAGGCGCAGCTGCTCGATCAGGGCCGCCTCGGCCGCGCTGTCCAGGTCCGAGGTGGGCTCGTCCAGCAGCAGCACCGGCGGGTCGTTGTAGAGAACCTGGGCAATGGCGATGCGCTTGCGCTGACCGCCCGAGAAGCGCGCCCCGCCCTCGCCCACGTCGGTGTCGAAACCGTCGGGCAGGTCGACGATGAAGTCGTAGGCGCCGGCCATCCGGGCCGCACGCACGATGCGCTCGTCATCGGGGACGGCCGCGCCCAGCGCGATGTTGTCGCGGATGCTGCCGGCCACCAGGCGCGGCTGCTGGTTGAGCAGCCCGATCCAGCGGCCGCGGTCGGCCTGGCCGAACTGGCCCAGGTCGGCGCCGTCCAGCAGGACCCGGCCCTCGGCGGCGGGGTACAGGCCGCGCAGCAGCCGCAGCAGGGTGGACTTGCCGCTGCCATTGGTGCCGACGATGGCGTGCAGGCCGGCCGGCCCGAGCTGCCCGGACAGGCCCGAGACCTGGTCCACCGGGCTGCCCGGGTAGCGAAAGCCCAGCGTCTCCATGCGCAGCGCCCCGGCAGGGCGCGGCAGGGCCACCGCCGAGGCCTCGGCCTCCAGCGGCAGCGCGAACAGCTCGCCCAGGCGGCGGCGCGCCGCCTCGAACTGGCCGAAACTGCGCCACTGGGTGACCAGCTGCACCATCGGTGAGATCAGTTTGCCGGTCAGGATGTTGGCGGCGGTCAGCGCGCCCATGCTCATCAGCTGGTTCAGGATCGCGACCGCCCCGACGCTGGTGCTGATGACGGTGGCCGCCACGCTCATGCCCTGGGCCGCGTCGCGGTAGTGGTCCATCTCGTGGCTGCGCTGCAGCGCGTCCTCCAGCCAGCGGGCGTAGCCGGCCTCGAAGCGCTCGCGCATCAGGGTCGACGGGGCGCCGGACTTGAGTTGCAGGCGCGAGGCCGCCAGGTCGGCCAGCAAGGTGTCCCGCGACAGCAGGCGCTGCTGGTCGGCGTCGGCGCCACGGCGCACGACCCGCTCGGAGCGCCAGGCCAGCACGGCGAAGGCGATCATGGTCAGCAGGGTCACCGGCAGCAGCGGCCAGGCCACCAGGCCCACCACGACCAGGGTGACCAGCACGAAGGGCAGGTCGATCAGCAGCAGCGCGGTGGCGCCGGCGGTGGTCGAGCGCACCAGCTCGATGTCCCGGAAGGTGGCCTGCCAGTAGGCCGGTGGACGCTGCTCCAGGGCCAGCGCAGGCAGGCGCACCACCCGCTCGTAGACGGCTCGGGCGACGGCCACCTCGATGCGCGCGCCGATGCGCTGCATCAGCAAGGCACGGGCCTGGCGCAACAGGTGGTCCAGCACCAGGGCCAGCACCATGCCGGCCAGCAGGGCCGCCAGCGTGGTGTAGCCGCCCTTGGCGATGACGCGGTCATAGACCTGGAGCGAGAACAACGAGGCCAGCAGGCCCAGCAGGCTGACCGAGAAGGCCAGCCCCACCACCTGCAGGTAGGCCGGGCGCAGCGGCGCCAGCACCTCGTGCAGCCAGTCGCCATGCGCCACCGGCTCGGCCTGGAGCGCGGCCGGCCCCGCCGGGCCGGTGGCCAGGACGAAGCGCAGCCAGTCCAGCGCGGCCCGGCCGCGCCGCAGCACCTGCTGCGGCCCGCTGGGCCCCGCCGCGTCCGGTGCGGCCTCCGGCCCGGTCGCCGGCGGTGCCGGAGGCCGTTGCTCGAGGTCAGCCACGTCGATCATCCTCCCACCGGGGTGACCGTGTCATCGATCGCGACATAGATGCTGCTGGTTCCATATTGGTAGATCGAGAAGGAACCGGCACCACCCACCGTGGTGTTCGCGCCCGTGTCGTTCCAGTCGCCATTGAGCTGCACCGAATCGGTGCCACCGGCGCTGTCGACCACCAGCACGTGCCCGCCCTGATAGTCAGCGCTATCGACGGCCGCGTTGCCCACTTCAGTCATCGCCGCCACGGCATCGCCGGAAAGCGTGATCGATTGGTCACCGTTGCCGAGCTTCAGGACCTCCAGGGCGGTGACCGCACCGGCCGACAGGCCGGTGAAGTCCACGCTCATGGTGCCGTCGAACTCGGCCGTGTCGGTGCCCGTGCCACCGTCCAGGACGAAGAAGCCGCTGCCCGAGACCTTCAGCAGGTCGGCGCCCGCACCGCCTGACAGCGAGTCGGCGCCGCCGCCACCGACCAGGCTGTCGTTGCCGTCGCCACCCAGCAGGGTGTCGGCGCCGGTGCTGCCGGTCAGGGTGTCGTGGCCCAGGCCGCCTTCGAACCACGCCGCACCGGAGATCACGGTCAGGGTGTCGTTGCCGCTGCCGCCGACCACGCCCTCCAGGTTGTCGTAGCTGTCGGTGCCGCCCTGGGTGGTGGTGCGCATCACCGGGTCACCGGCCCGGAAGTCGGTCAGGCTGATGGCCGTGGCCACGCCGGCGAAGCTCAGCAGGTCGAGACCGTCGCCACCACGGAAGGTGTCGTTGGCCGCGTCCAGCGTCGAGACGAAGACGTCGTTGCCGCTGCCGCCGTCGAGCGAGTCGGCCCCGGCCCCACCGGCCAGCGTGTCGGATCCGGCGCCACCCACCAGGGTGTTGGCGCCGGTGGTGCCGACGAAGCTGTCGTTGCCGGCGCCACCGGTGGCGTGCTCGAAGCCGCTGACCAGGTCGTTGCCGCCCTGGCCGTCGGCCACGCTGATCGCGGCCGACTGGGTGGCCGACAGGTCGAGCACCACGCCCGCCACCGCCCGGGTGAAGGCGATGGTGTCGTTGCCGGTGCCACCCGACAGGGTGTCGTCGCCAGCGCCGCCATCGATCCAGTTGTCACCGGTGCTGCCCGAGACGCTGTCGTTGCCCAGGCCCAGGACCACACCCTCGAAGCCGTTGATGACGTCGGTGCCCAGGGTCACGTCCACCAGGGTCTGGTTGCCGGCCAGCGCCAGGTCGATGACGTGGCTGCTGGTGGCCGCGGCCATGTCCAGCAGGTCGACGCCGAAGTTGCCGATCAGCGAGTCGTTGCCGGTGCCGCCCGAGAGGGTGTCGTTGCCGCCGTTGCCGTCCAGGGTGTCGTTGCCGGCCCCGCCGATCAGGCTGTCGGCGCCGCCGGCCATCACGATCGAGTCGTTGCCGCCGGAGCCGTCCACGTAGGCGTTGTTGTTGGTGCCCGCGGTGACGGTGTCGTTGCCCTGGCCGCCGATCAGGCCCTCGATGTTGTAGTAGCTCTCGGTCTCTCCGTACAGGGTGAAGTTGTTGCCCCCGCCGTTGGCGTAGAAGGCGCCGAAGTTCAGGTCGCGCTGTTCGCTGGCGAAGCTCAGGATGTCCTGGCCGTTCTCGCCGTAGCTCCAGTCCTGGTTGCCGTCCAGCGTGGCCAGCAGCAGGTCGTTGCCGTCGCCGCCCCAGACGGTGTCGGCGCCGGTGCCGGCGTCCAGCGTGTCGTCGCCCGCGTTGCCCAGCAGCTGGTCGGCGCTGGCGCCGCCGGCCAGGCTGTCGTGGCCCAGGCCGCCCTGCAGCGTGTCGCTGCCGGACGAGCCGGTGACCGTGTCGTCGCGGTCGCCGGCGATCACGGCCTCGAAGCCGCTGATCTGGTCGACCTTGCCGGTGGCGGTGACCGTGCCGGCCTGCAGGCTGATGGCCAAGGCCACCGCGGTGCCGGCGTAGCTCAGGGTGTCGCTGCCCGCGCCGCCTTCCAGGGTGTCGTTGCCGGCACTGCCGTACAGGGTGTCGTTGCCGGCATTGCCGCGCAACACGTTGGCCTCGGTGGAGCCGGTCAGGCTGTCGCCACCGCTGCCGCCGCTGACGTTCTCGAAGCCCGAGATGCTGTCGGTGCCTTCGCCGGTGCTGACGCCGGTCTGCAGGTTGACGGTGACCGCGGCACTGCTGGCGTCGAAGCTCAGGGTGTCGCTGCCCTCGCCGCCGGCCAGGGTGTCGTTGCCGGCGCCGCCGCCGATCACGTCGTCGCCGCTGGAGCCGCTGATCGAGTCGGCCGCGCTGCCGCCGATCACGCCCTCGAAGTTCGAGACCGTGTCGGTGCCCAGACCGGTGTAGGTCAGGGTGCCCTGCCAGTTGCCGCCCAGGCTCAGGTTGACCACGTCGCTGGTGCCGCTGAGGTCCAGCACGTCCACGCCGTCGCCACCGTCGAGGACGTCGTCCCCGGCGCCGCCGCTGAGCATGTCGTTGCCGTCACCGCCCAGCAGGGTGTCGGCACCGGCCGCGCCGCGCAGGCTGTCGTGGCCCGCGCCGCCTTCCAGCACCGCCGCCGCGCTGGCCACGGCCAGGGTCAGCAGGTCGTTGCCGCTGCCACCGGCCAGGCCTTCCAGGTTGAGGTAGGCGTCGGTGTAGTTGCCGCCCGCCACGGTGTAGGACAAGGCGTTCTGGCTGGCCGAGCCGGCGACGAAGCCGGTCAGCGACAGGTCGGTCGTGACCGCGGTGTAGCGCAGCACGTCGGTGCCGGCCTCGCCGTCGAACAGGTCGGACGAATGGGCATCCAGATCGGCCACCAGGGTGTCGTTGCCGGCGCCCGCGCGGATCGTCTCGGCACGGCTGCTGGCCTCGATCGTGTCCTGGCCGGAGCCGGACTGCAGCGACTCGAAGCCGCTGATCAGGTCCAGACGGCCCGCGGCGTCGCTGACCTGGCCGCCGGCCAGGCTGATCGACAGGGCCGAGGTCTCGGCCGCGTAGCTCAGCAGGTCGGTGCCGGCACCGCCGTCGAGCGTGTCGTTGCCGGCACTGCCCACCAGGGTGTCGTTGCCGGCGTCGCCGCGCAGCACGTTGGAGACCGACGAGCCGGTGATCGAGTCGTGGCCCCGACCGCCATCGACGTTCTCGAAGCCGCTGAACACGTCCACGTAGCCGTAGCCGTCGTTGGTCATCGTGCTGGTGGCCAGGCTGACCACCACGTTGCCCGACGCCCAGCCGAAGGACAGGGTGTCCACCCCGGCGCCACCGATCAGGGTGTCCACCCCGCCGCCGCCGCCGATGATGTCGTTGCCCGAGGTGCCGGTGATCGAGTCGTTGTAGTTGCCGTTGGAAGCGATCACGCCCTCGAAGTTGCGGACGATGTCGGTGCCGGTGTTGGTGAAGCTGACCGTGCCCTGCCAGCTGGTGGCCAGGTCCAGGGTGATGGCCTGGTTCATGTCCCACATCACCAGGGCGTCGATGCCGTCGCCACCGTCGAGGTAGTCGTTGCCGGTCGAGCCCGCGACGATGTCGTTGCCGGCACCGCCCATCACGGTGTCGTCACCGCTGCTGCCGAACAGGCTGTCGTGGCCGTCGCCGCCGATCACCGAGTCGTTGCCGCTCGAGCCGTCCATGCTGTCGTCGCCGGCGCCGCCGAACAGGGTGTCCTGGCCGCTGTTGCCGAAGATGGTGTCGTTGCCCAGGTAGCCGTCGAAGTAGACCGGGTTGCCGTTGCGGTTGTACAGGTAGTCGTTGCCCTGGCCGCCGATCAGGCCTTCCACCGCGTTGTAGTACTGCATCTGGCCGTTCACCGAGAACCACCAGTTGTTGCTGTACTGCGAGTAGAAGTAGTTGCCGGTGTCGGTGTTGATGTCCACCGTCACGCCCTGGTAGCTGATCAGGTCGAAGCCGGCGTCGCCGTAGAACCAGTCCTGCAGGCTGTCGGCGGTGCCCACGAACACGTCGTCGCCGTCGCCGCCCCACAGGGTGTCCTGGCCCAGACCGCCCTCGAGGCTGTCGTTGCCCGCACCGCCATACAGGCTGTCGTTGCCCAGACCGCCGCTCAGGGTGTCGTGGCCATCCGCGCCCAGCAGGCTGTCGTTGCCGCTGCCACCGTCCAGCAGGTCGCTGCCGGCGCCGCCGTCCAGGGTGTCGTCACCGGCCTGGCCGTACAGCAGGTCGGCGCCGCCGTTGCCGTACAGCGCGTTGGCGTCGATCGAGCCCTGCAGCAGGTCGGCCGCGGCGCCACCGTTGACGTTCTCGAAGCCGGTCACCCGGTCGATGCCGCCCTGGCCGTCGCCGACCAGCAGGTTCGCGGTGCGCTGCAGCGACAGGTCCACGCTCAGCGAGCTGGTGGCGTTGCTGAAGTCCAGGGTGTCCGAACCCGCGCCGCCGACCAGGGTGTCGTTGCCGACCCCGCCGCCCAGGATGTCGGCCCCGCTGGAGCCGACCAGGCTGTCATTGCCCGAGCCGCCGATCACGCCCTCGAAGCCGCTGACCGAGTCGGTGCCCTGCGTGGCGTCGGTGACCGTGGCCGGCCAACCGGCGCTGAAGTCCAGCGTCAGGGCATTGGTGCTGGCGGTCAGGTCGAGCACGTCGTTGCCCGCCCCGCCGATGAGGGTGTCGTTGCCCAGGCCACCCGAGAGGGTGTCGCTGCCCGAGCCTCCCGTGAGGCTGTCGTCGCCCGCACCGCCGGCCATCACCTTGTTGCCGGAGTAGCCGGCCGCGGTGAGGGTGTCGTTGCCGTCGCCGCCGCTCAGGGTGTCATTGCCCTGGCCCGAGACCAGGGTGTCCTGGCCGTCACCGCCCGACAGCGAGTCGTTGCCGTCGCCGCCGAACAGGCTGTCGTTGCCCAGCCCGCCGGTGAGGGTGTCGTTGTCGGCGCCACCGTCCAGGGTGTCGTTGCCGTCACCGCCGGAGAGCAGGTCGTTGCCGGCCTCGCCGTACAGCGTGTCCTGGCCGGCATCGCCGGAGAGCGAGTCGTTGCCCGCGCCACCTTGCAGCTGGTCCCCGTCGTCGCCGCCGAAGAGCGCATCGTCGGCCGCCTCGCCATACAGCGTGTCGCTGCCCGCGCCACCCATCAGGGTGTCGGCGTCGTCGCCGCCGTAGACGGTGTCGTTGCCGGCGCCAGCGTCGACCAGGTCACGACCGGCCTCGCCGTACAGCAAGTCGGCGCCATCGACGCCTTGCAGGCTGTCCGATCCCGCGCCACCCCAGATGGTGTCGGCCGCGGCCGTACCGGTCAGGCTGTCCCCGCCGGCGCCGCCCTGCAGCTGCTCGAAGCCGGTGAAGGTGTCCACGCCCTGGCCGGTGTCCTGGGCCGTCGTCACCGACAGGTCCAGGTGCAGGGGCGAGCTGGTGCTGGAGAAGGTCAGCAGGTCGACGCCGTCGCCGCCGTCGAGCACGTCGTTGCCCTGTCCGCCGGCCACGGTGTCGTTGGCCGCGCCCGCGAAGATCGTGTCGCCGCCAGGACCGCCGTCCAGGCTGTCGGCCGCGGCCGTGCCCAGCATCACGTCGGCGCCTGCACCATCGACCAGCACCGTCACCGCATTGCTGGCGACGAAGATGTTCTCGTTGCGGAAGCGGAACAGGCGGAAGACCGCGGCACCGCCCGACACCGTGGTGGTGTCGCCGGTGTCCACCCAGCCCTCGCCGAAGAGCTGCAGGCGGTCGCTGCCGCTGCTGGCGTCCACCACCAGCACCGCGCGGCCGCTGGCGCTGCCGTAGGTCGCCGCGTCCACGGCGGCATTGCCGGTGGCCGCGAAGGTGCGGACGTTGACGTTGTCCATCGCCACCGTCTGGTTGGCCGTGGCCAGGCGCAGCACCTCGACATTGGCCATCACCACCTGGGTGGCGGCGCGGAAGTCGTAGGTGCCGCCGCTGTTCAGGCTGACGGTGTCGACGCCGTTGCCGCCGTCGATGTCCAGCTCGTAGCTGCCGTTGTTGGTCAGCGCCACCACGTTGAACAGGTCGTCGCCATCCTCGCCCAGCAGGCGGTCGGAACCGGTGGACTGGGTGAAGACGTCGTTGCCCAGGCCGCCGCGCAGCAGGTCACTGCCCGCACCGCCGTCCAGGGTGTCGTTGCCGCTGCCACCCAGCAGGGTGTCGTCGCCGTTCTCACCGAACAGGCTGTCGTCCTGGGCGCCGCCGTCCAGCGAGTCCTGGCCGTCGCCGCCGTACAGGGTGTCGACGCCGTCGCCGCCCAGCACGGTGTCCTGGTCCGCGCCGCCGTAGGCCAGGTCATTGCCCGCGCCACCGCTGACCAGGTCGTTGGCCGCGCCGCCGTCCAGGGTGTCCTGGCCGTCGCCGCCGCTGATCTGGTCACGGCCGGCATTGCCCACCAGGCTGTCGTTGCCGGTCGAGCCGGTCAGGGTGTCGGAACCCCCGCCACCCCACACGGTCTCGAAGCCGCTGATCTGGTCGGTGCCCTCGCCGGTGCTGGTGCCCGCGGAGAGGTCCACGTTCATCGCGGCCGTGGCGTTGCTCAGGTCGAGCACGTCCAGACCCGCACCGCCGTCCAGGGTGTCGTTGCCCAGGCCGCCCTGCAGCGTGTCGCTGCCCGCACCGCCCAGCAGCGAGTCGTGGCCCGCGCCGCCCAGCAGCGAGTCATTGCCGTCGCCGCCGGCCAGCGTGTCGTGGCCCGCGCCACCGCTGAAGGTCTCGTTGAGCGCGCCGCCGGTCATGCTGTCGCTGCCGCTGCCGCCCACGTAGACCTCGAAGCCGCTGATCGTGTCCACGTCACCGGCGCCGCTGTCGGCAGTGCCGGCCGTGACGTCCACGGTGACCGCCGCCGACTGGCGGCTGAAGTCCAGCGTGTCGACGCCGCCCTGGCCGTCCAGGGTGTCGTTGCCCGCGCCGCCCCAGATGCTGTCGTTGACCGCACTGCCCTTGATGCTGTCGGCCTGGGCCGAGCCGATCACGCCTTCGACGCCGCTCAGGTGGTCGATGCCGCCCGAGCCGTCAGCGGTGACCTGGTTGCTGGCCAGCGTCAGGTCCACGGTGATGCCCGCGGCCACGGCGCTGTAGTCCACCCAGTCGTTGCCGGTGTTGCCGATCAGGGTGTCGTTGCCCGCGCCGCCGATCAGGGTGTCGTCGTTGGAGCTGCCATCCAGCGAGTCGTGGCCGGCGCCCCCGATCAGGGTGTCACGGCCGTCGTTGCCGACCAGGGTGTCGTTGCCGGCCCCGCCGTCCAGGTAGAAGTCGCGCTCACCGACGTTGTTCGGGTCCTGCTGGCTGCTGTCGACGTAGACGTAGTCGTTGCCGCTGCCGCCGATCATGCCCTCGATGCCGAAGAACCAGTCCTCGTTGCCGTCGTAGGCCGAGGAGGTCGAGCTGTTGTAGTCGTCGTCACGCAGCTGGCCCGGCGCGCCGGAACCAGGGATGTCGAGCAGGCTGTAGACCCAGGCGTCGCGGTTGTAGAGGCGCAGGCCGCTGCCGCTGCCGGGCACCGAGCGCAGGTCATAGGTGATGGCGGAGAAGTCCAGCAGGTCGATGCCGTTGCCGCCGTAGATCGAGTCGTAGGCGGCATCGTCGTTCATCACGAAGACGTCGTTGCCGTCGCCGCCGTACATGACGTCGGTGCCGGAGCCGCCGTCCAGCGTGTCGTTGCCCTCGCTGCCGTACAGCACGTTGTTGCCGGCGCTGCCGGTGATGCGGTCATTGCCGAAGCCGCCGACCACGTTCTCGATGTTGGCCAGGGTGTCGTTGCCTTCACCCGTGGCGGTCCCGTTGGCCAGATTGACCGTCAGGTTGGCGCTGACCAGGGCGTAAATCACGGTGTCGTTCTCGCCACCGCCGTCGATCGAGTCATCGCCGGCGCCGCCGGCCAGGGTCTCGGCGATGGTGCCGCCGACCAGGGTGTCGTTGTAGGCGCTGCCCAGCACTGCCTCGACGACGTTGGCGGTCAGGGTGTCCGCACCGCCCTCGCCGTCGTTGCTGACCACGCCGGTGCCCAGGTTGACGTTGACGCCCGTACCGACCGCGCGGTAGTCCAGCACGTCCTGGCCGCCACCGGCGTTGATGCTGTCGTTGCCGGCGCTGCCGTAGAACCAGTCGTTGCCGTTGTTGCCGACCAGGGTGTCGTTGCCCAGGCCGCCGATCAGGGTGTCGTCACCCGAGCCACCGGTCAGCAGGTCGTTGCCGCTGCGGCCGTCCAGCAGGCCCGCGCCGCTGTTGATCGTCACCGAGTCGCTGCCACTGCCCAGGATCAGGCCGTCGATGTCGTAGAACATGTCGGCGGTGCCGACGTCGCTGTTCACGGTGATCGAGCCGCCGTACTGGAACCAGGCGGTCAGCGAGATGTTGGTCGTGGCATCGCTGAAATCCATGATGTCCACGCCACCGCCGCCGACATAGGTGTCGTTGCCGGCACCGCCGCGCAGGGTGTCGTTGCCCAGGCCGCCTTCGAAGTACTCGGCACCGCTGCCGCCGATGGCGGAGTCGTTGCCGCTGCCGCCGGTGACGGTCTCGACGTTGCTGAAGGTGTCGGTGCCGGTGGTGGCGCCGCTCACGGTGCCGCTGCCGGCCGCGCTCCAGCTGATGTTCAGGCCGGTGCTGACACCGGTGAAGTCCAGCTTGTCGCCGTTGGCACCGCCGTCGATGGTGTCGTTGCCAGCGCCGCCGAAGAAGTACTGGGTGCCGGCCGCACCGGTCAGCGAGTCGGCGCCGCTGCCACCGATGATCGACTCCACCGTGGTGAAGCTGGCCACCACGCTGCCGCTGACGCTGCCGGTGCCGTCGGCGGTGAACACCACCGTGACGCCGCTGGTGTTGGCGCTGTAGTCCAGGGCGTCGATGCCCGCACCGCCCTGCACCGTGACGCCGAGGTCGGCGTTGACGAAGGTGTCGTTGTAGGCCCCGCCGATGATGGTCTCGATGCCGCTGAAGCTGTCGGTGCCCTGGTTGGTGGTGCGCACCGTGCCCGAGGTCGGGCCGGTGTAGGTGACCACGATGGCCGAGTCGACGCCGGTGTAGTCCAGCACATCGTTGCCGGCGCCGCCGACGAAGCTGTCGTTGCCGCCCGCACCCGCGTGCCAGGTCAGGAGGTCGTCGCCGGCGCTGCCGGTGATGGTGTCCACCCGGGCCGAGCCATAGACGGTTTCGACCGCGGTGAAGGTGTCGGTGCCGGTCAGCGCGCCGCTGACCGTGCCGGCGCCGGCGCCGCTGTAGGTGATCGCCAGGCCTTCGTTGACGCTGCGGTAGTCCAGGGTGTCGTTGCCGGCACCGCCGTCCACGCTGTCGTGGCCGCGGCCGGCGATCAGCATGTCGTCGCCGTTGCCACCCAGCAGGGTGTCGTTGCCCAGGCCGCCCACCAGCGAGTCGTTGCCGTCGTCGCCACTGAGGCGGTCGGCGCCCTCGCTGCCGTACAGGGTGTCGTTGCCCGCGTTGCCGCTGACCGTGTCGGCGCCCGAGGTGCCGTAAAGCGCCTCGGCCCCGGCCGTGCCGGTCAGGGTGCCACCGGCCGTGCCCAGGGTGGGCGACAGGTTGGTGACGATGAAGACGTTGCCGCCGTTGGCCTGGTAGATGGTGAAGACATCGCTGCTGCCGGCCACGCTGGTGGTGACACCGGTGCTGCTCCAGTCGGCACCATTGAGCACCAGGGTGTCGCTGCCGTCGTCGCTGTTCACCACCAGCACGTTGCCGCGCTGGTAGGCGGCGTTGGCCACGGTGGTGTTGGTCTGGCCGGTCATGCGCAGCACGTCGGCCGCGCTCAGGGTCAGGGTCTGCTGGCCCGTGGACAGCTCCACCACCTCGATGTTGGCCACCCGGGTGTTGCCCACGGTGGTCAGGTCCAGGTTCATGGTGCTCAGCAGCGCCAGGGTGTCCACCCCGGTGCCGCCATCCAGCTGGAAGAAGCGGTTGTCGACGATCTGCAGCCGGTCGTTGCCGGCGCCGCCGTTGAGCACATCCGCCCCGCCGTCGCTGATCAGGGTGTCGTCGCCGGCATTGCCGATCAGGCGGTCCTGGCCGATCAGCGCCACGGCGCTGTCGCCGCGGTGGCCGGTCAGGGTGGTGCCCGCGGTGCCGTTGTTCACCTGGACGGTGGACTGGCCATTGCCCAGGGCCGACCAGGTCAGGTCCTTGTAGGCCGACAAGGAGGTCGAGCCGTAGAAGATCTGCGCGCCGGTGCTGCCGACCAGGGCCATGTCGTCCAGGCCGTCGCCGTCGATGTCGCCCAGTGCGGTCCACTCGCCGCTGCCGGTGCCCAGCAGCTGGATGCCGTAGTCCTGCACCTCCAGCGTGTCGACGTTGCGCCAGCCGGCGGTGCCTTGGCCCAGGAACAGGTAAGAAGAACCCGAGCCGGCGGTGGCGTTGTTGGCCGCCGCGCCTTCCTGCTCGCCACTGGACTGGATGATGAAGTCGTCGTAGCCGTCGCCGTTGACGTCGCCCACGCCGGTCCAGCTGGCGTTGGTCAGCAGGTCGCCGTCGATGGCACCGGTGATCCGGAAGCCCTGGCCGCGCGCGGCCAGGTTGGCCAGGCTGACGTTGGCATCCCAGACGTCGGCACCCGCGGCGTTGGCCGCGCCGAACACCACATAGGCCGCGCCGTTGGACTTGGCGTTGTAGTTGTCGCCCGAGTTGCCGGCGACCAGCAGGTCGTCGTAGCCGTCACCGTTGATGTCGCCCAGGCGGGTGTACACGCCCTGCTGTCCGGTGTAGCCGGTCTCGGCGTCCACGCGGGCGATGGCCGGGGTGCCGCCGTTGGCGGCGAAGGTGCCGTTCTGCGCGGCATTGGTGTTGAAGGTCGGGACACCGGTCCAGTTGCCGGCCTGGCCGAAGACCACGTAGCTGAAGTTGCCGTAGCCCAGCACCAGGTCGTCGAAGCCGTCGCCGTTGAGGTCACCGGCGGCGCTGGCACGGCTGAAGCCGCCCAGGTCGATGGTGGACCAGTTCAGGGTCTGGTCGTTGCCGCTGCCCAGCGGCTGGCCGAAGTAGACGATGCCGCTGGCCGGGCTGTCCATGAAGTCGCCGTAGCCGTCGCCGTTGACATCGCCCAGGGCGATCGGGGTCCATGCGGTCTGGCCCAGCAGGCTCAGCGAGGCCTGCGAGCTGGTGACGGTGAAGGTGTAGGTGGTCTGGGACCCGGGCGCCGCGCCGTTGTCCGGCAGGTCGCTGACCAGGTCCACGCCGCCATCCCAGCTGCTGGGCAGCTGGTCGCTGGTGCCCTGCAGGCCGCTGGCGTTGTTGCTCACCACGGTCGTGGTGATCGCGCCCGAGGCCTGGTCCACCAGCATCTGGTTGCCGCCCAGGAAGATGTACTGGCGGCCGGCCCGGTTGTAGGCCCAGCTGTCCGAGGTGTTGGAGAAGGCCCACTGGGTGGTCGAGGCCACGCCCGGCGCCGGGTCGTACTCGTTGCCGATCCAGCTGCCGTTGTAGGCCGAGTTGACCCCGTTGGCGCCCAGCGGGTCGCCCCAGTTCAGCTCGCCGCCCTCGGTGAACACGAAGTTGCGGGCGGTGTTGGAGGCGCTGATGACGAAGTCGGCCTGGCCGTCACCGTCGACGTCGCCCAGGCTGCCCATGGTGTCGGCGAACTCGTCGCCAGGGTCGGCACCGCTGACCAGGCGGCTGACGTCGGTCTCGCCGCCCGTGCCCACCAGGTTGAAGTCGGTGCTGCCCAGACCGCCGGCCTGGCCGTACACGATGTAGACCGCGCCGGTGTTGCCGACATAGGTCCAGTCGTTGCGGGTGTAGTAGTGGCCCGCGCTGGAGGTGTAGAGCGTCTGGCCCGCGATGTAGGGCAGCGACGGGTTCGGGTCGTCGAAGTAGTAGTACTCCCACTGCCCGCCCTCGCGGTACACGTAGGGCATGTTGGTGCCGACGACGTCGTTGTCGGCGACCGCGAAGTCGGCGAAGCCGTCGTTGTTGACGTCGCCCAGGGCCTCGACGTAACCGGTGCTGGGCAGCTGGTTGCCGGTGACGCTGAAGTCGACCTGGTCCACGCGCAGCCCGTCGGGCAGGGCCGAGGCGTAGAAGTCGATCGTCGCGCCGTTGTACGGGATGGTCCAGGTCGGGGTGGTCTGGGTGATGTCCGCGTCCACCGCGACGAAGATGCCGTCGAGGGCGTAGTAGTTGTAGGTGTTGTCCGAGTTGATCAGCGACCACGGGCCTTCCAGGGTCACCCGGTCACCGACGTTGCCGTCGATGGTCAGCTGGGTCTGGGTGCCGTAGGCGGTGGAGAGCTCGCGCTCGAGCAGGTAGACCGCCTCGCGGTAGTTCAGGGTGACGGCGTTGTCGCCGTCGCCGGTCAGGTCGATGGTCTCGAAGCTGCGCAGGCTGGCGCCGGCGTAGCCGGTCAGGTCCAGGTCGAAGCCGTGGCCGACGAAGCGCAGGGTGTCGGTGCCGGTGCCACCGTCGAGCAGGATGAAGTCGAGGTCGGTCAGACCGATCGTGTCGTTGCCCAGGCCGCCGCGCAGGATGTCCGCGCCGCCCAGCCCGAAGATCTGGTCGTTGCCCTGCTGGCCGGCCAGGCGGTCGGCGCCGAAGTCGCCCAGCAGCGTGTCGGCCTGGTCGGTGCCGACGCTCATCAGCGAGTTGCTGAAGTCGCCGCCGTTGATGACGAAGCCCTCGCCCGAGGCGAAGCCGTCGCGGTCGTTGCGCGGCATGCCGACCAGCAGGTCGACCGTGCCGTCGCCATTGAAGTCACCCGAGGTGGCCGAGAAGCCCAGCTGCTCCTGCGGCAGACCCCCGGTGATCTCCAGACCCTGGCGGCCCAGCTGGGTGATGTTCAGGCTGGACACCCACTCGTTGCGGGCCTGGCCGTACACCACGAAGGTGGCGCCGGCGTCCAGGTCGCCGTCGTTGCTGGACAGGCGGTCGCTGTTGGTCAGGTCGGTGTCGGGGTTGGTGCCGCCCGAGGTCAGGATCAGGTCGTCGTAGCCGTCGTGGTTGAGGTCGCCGAACTCGTGCACGCCCTTGAGCCAGTTGCTGCTCGGGCCGTAGAACTCCACCACGCGGCCGGCCGCGGCCAGCTCGTCGATGTTGAGCGTCATGCGGGTGCTGCCCGCCTCGCCGAACACCAGGTAGTACTTGCCGTAGACGTAGTTGTCGCCGCCGTCGCTGGGGTTGAGCGTCGGGTCCCAGACCTTCATCGGGCTGCCGATGATGTAGTCCATCACGCCGTCACCGTCGACGTCGCCGGCGGCGGACACCTCCATGCCGGTCCACTCACCCGGGCGCAGGCCCGAGTTGCTGCCCCCGCCCTGGCCGGGCAGCGGTGCGTAGTACATGTTCCAGCTGCCCGAGGCATAGGTGCCGTCGACCAGGGTGCCGTCGGCGTTGATCGACGGCGTCTGGACCCAGCCCGGGTCGATCTGGGTGCCGGCCTCGGTCGCGAAGTACAGGGGCGTGCTGGCGTTGCCCATGTTGCTGGCGTTGTAGAAGCGGCCGCTGGTGGCGTTGCCATCCACGTTGCCGGCGTCTTCGGTCACGTTCTCGTTGGCGGCCCGGATGGCCTGCGAGGTGACGGTCAGGTAGTAGCCGGTGGCGTACTCCAGCCCGCCGCCCGCGTGCACCGTCATGGCGGTGCCCGAGAAGCTGACCGTGCCGCCATGGTCGCCCTGGCCGGTGGCCACGTCGAAGGTCTCGATCAGGGTGCCGGCGCGGTTGTACAGGGACACCGACTGGCTGCCCGGGGTGCTGCTGCCCGCGACCACCGATTCACCGAAGCGCACGACGATGTCGTCGTCCAGGCCGGTGGTCGTGATGTGGGTGACCGCATTGCCCGACACCGTCTGCACCCCGGTGGTCTGCGCCATCGTGGTGAAGTAGTGACCGGTGTTGGTGTTCAGGGTGAAGGCGTTGCCCGCCTGGTCGGTCAGGCCGCTGGCCGACACCGAGTAGGCGGTGCCGTACTCGAGGTTCTGGCCCGGGTTGATGCGCACCGTCTGACCGGAGATGGTCAGCGTGCCGCCCAGGCTGCCGGTCAGGGTGTAGACGCCGTTGGTGGCGGTGGGCGCGCTGGACCAGCTGAAGGTCTCGACCGCCGCGCCGCCGAAGCTGTTGTACAGGCGGATCGCCACGCTGCCGCTGGCGCCCGGCACCAGCGACTCCGAGGCCTTGAAGACGATGTCCTGCTCGACGCCCACGTTGGTCAGGCCGTTGGTGCCGGCGCTGCTGGTGAACGCGGTGGAGCCGGTGCCCAGGTTCCAGTTGACGATCTGCGGCGCCAGGGTGTCGCCGCTGCGGGTGGTGAAGTTGAAGTTGGCGTCGCTCGGGTCCAGCAGGTTGCCGGCGCCGTCCTTCACGCCCACGATCTCGACGCTGTAGCTGGTGCCCGGGGCGAAGGTGAAGCCCGGGTCCACGGTGTACGAGCGCACGTCGGTGGTGTTCACCCCCGCGCTGGTGGTGTAGTTGTCCGCCTGGGTCTCGGCGAAGTTGGTCGGCCGGATGCCGCCACCCAGGGTGCCCTGGCCGGTCGCCAGGTCGAAGGACTCGACCACCTGACCGCCGCTGCGGATGATGATCTGGCCATAGGGCCGCACCGCCTCGTCGAAGCTGAAGACCAGCTTGAAGTTGGCCTCGGACTGCCAGTTCACCGTGGTGTTGGTGGACTGCGAGTCCACCGCCGTGCTGGCACGCACGTCACCGGCGTTGAAGGGCGAGGAACCGTAGGGGTTGTAGGTCTGGACGTCGTCGGCGGTCATGGTGCCGTACAGGACGCTCAGGTCGGTGTTGTTGTTGCTGACGGTGACGCCGTTGGAGTACTGGGTGCTCTGGGCGTCGTTGGCGTTGTCCGACGGCGCGAAGTTCTCCAGGTAGGCCACGCGCAGGTTGGGCGCGGTGCTGTCGCCGTTGCTGCCGGCGGTGAAGTTCCAGGTGCTGGTGTCGCGGATGCCGGCGAAGGCGTTGCCGCTCAGGTCACGCACCGCGCCATCGTCCACCTTGACGTAGTACTCGGTGCCCGAGGACAGCGGGTTGAGCGGGTTGAACACCACGCTCGAGCCGCTGACCCACAGGCGGCCGCCCAGGTTGCCCATGCCGGTGGCCACGTCGAAACGCTCGACCAGCAGGTCGCTGCCGGCACGGTACAGGCTGATGTAGCCCGCGCTGCCCAGCGCCACCGGCTCGCTGAAGTTCATCTGCAGGTCGGCACTGACGGACACGCTGCCGGCGCCGTCGGTGGGGGTGGTGCTCAGCAGCAGCGGATCCACGTGGTCGCGCTGGACCACGGTGGTGTTGGACCAGCCCTCGGCCTTGCCGTAGACCACGTAGGCACCGCCGCTGTAGTCGGCCTGGGTGGTGGAGCCGGTGGTCACCGAGTTGATGTAGTCGGGGCCGCCGACCACGAAGTCGGCGAAGCCGTCGCCGTTGATGTCGCCCAGGCCCGCGATGTCCACGCCGATGTTGGTGCGGTTGGCGCTGTCCGAGCCGATGCGGATCCAGCGGCTGGTCTGCGCCGCGGTGGTGTTGATGGTGTCGACATGGGTGCCGCCGAACACCAGGTAGACCTCGCCCTGCGCGCTGTTGCCGAAGGCGTTGCCGACCGCGAAGTCGGCGTAGCCGTCGCCGTTGACGTCACCGACCGCGGCCACCGAGGTATAGCGCTCGTCGGGGAAGCCCGCGAACGTCATGGTGAAGCCGTTGGCGGCACCGGCGGCGAAGCCGTTGACGCTGACGTTGTCCCACTCGGCACGGCCGTAGATGACGGTCAGCGAGTTGGGGCTGCCGTTGGTGGTGGCCAGGTCGGCGATGCCGTCACCGTTGACGTCGCCGATGCCGGTGACGCCGAAGTTGTAGCCGTTGAAGGTGGCGTTCTGCCAGCCGGTGTTGGTCAGGTCGTCGATCGTGACGCCGTTGCCGTTGATCTGGAAGCCGCGGGTGCCCAGGTTGGCCAGGTCGATCTGGCCGGCCATGCTGTCGGTGCCGAACACCACATAGGCGCCGTCGACCCGGTTGATGACGATGTCGTCCAGGCCGTCGCGGTTGACGTCGCCGGCGTTGTCCACGCGCCAGCCGGTGTACTGCTCGATGCCCGAGGCCACCAGGTAGGCGCCGTCGTCATAGGCGACCGAGAAGGCGCTCATCTGCAGCGTCGGGTCGACGCGGGTGACGTTGACCTCGGGCGAGTAGTACAGGCGGGCGCCGTTGTCGGCCACCAGCTCCAGGTAGGTCACGCCGTTGTGGACCACGGTCTGCGCGCTGGCCGCGTCGCCCCACTGGCCGTACAGGTTGATGCTGTCCTTGCTGCTGCCCGAGACGACCAGCAGGCCGTCCTCGTCGGTCATCTCCAGCACCTTCTCGGGCGTCAGCACCAGGGTGTTGGTGTAGGCGTCGTCGAAGCTGGTGGTCGAGTCCTGCCGCAGGTCGATTTCCTCGATGCCGGTCAGCGAGGTGCGCGACAGCAGCGCGGTGTTGATCGTGGCGTTCGAGTTGAGCTCGAAGTAGACGCGGTCGTAGCCGCGGCCACCGTCGACGCCGACGAAGTTCATGCTGGTCAGGCGCAGCACGTCGTCGCCATCGCCCAGCGAGGCGCCGTCGGCGAAGCTGGCCACGGTGGTGTCGTCGGCCCCGGAGGTGCCCATGATCACCGAGCCGCCCAGCTCGTTGGTGATCGAGACGGTGACTTCCTGGGCGACCGACACCGTGGCGCCGTTGCGCTCGTAGACGGTGTAGATCTTGCCGTCGTCGTCGGACTCGACGCCCTGGGTCGACCAGTTGCCGTACAGCTTGAGGACATCGTTGAGGTCGCCCTTGACCGTCATCCGGCCGCTGTCGGACATGGCCAGCACCGAGGCCTCGTCCAGGCGCACGGTCTGGTTGCCGTTGCCGCGCAGGTCGATCACCTCGAAGCCATCGACCAGGCCCAGACCGGCGGTGGTCAGGTCCACGTCGCCGGCGCTGGTGTTGGTGCGGTTGGCGGTGCTGACCGCGCCGCCGTCGGCGCTGTCGACCGTGGTGATGACCAGGGTGTCGGTGCCGGTGCCGCCGAACACGCGCAGGTCGGCCGCGTCGTAGGTGACGACGTCGTCGCCCGCGCCGGCATAGATCAGGTCGGCCCCCGCGCCGGCGTCGATGGTGTCGGCGCCCGCGCCGGCCTTGATCGCGTCCTGGCCGGCCGTGCCCGACAGGCTGTCGGAGGGGCTGGTGGCGTCACCGTCATCGGTGATGACCCGGCGCACCGTGGCGCCGGTGACCGTGAAGGTCTGGGCCGCCGGGTCGCCATCGACGAAGACGATGTCGTCGCTGCCGCCCTGGATCGTCAGGCCGCTGCCGCCCAGCGCGGCCGCGGTGGCCGCGTCCAGCACCAGGTAGTTGGCGCCACTGCCGTCGATGTCGACGGTCTCGAAGCTGGCCAGGGTGGGCTGCAGGGCGCCAGCCGTCGGACGGCCCGCCTCCTGCAGGTCGATGATGGCCCCCGCGCCGTTGAGCATCAGGGTGTCGTTGTCCAGCGCGCCGGCCGCGTCGCCGTCGGCGCCGCCATGCAGCAGCACATCGGCCCCGTCGTAGACCACGGTGTCGTTGCCGGCCCCGCCGTAGACCAGGTCGGCCCCCGCGCCGCCCGACAGGCTGTCATCACCGCCACGGCCTTCCACCAGGTCGGCGCCGGAGCCACCCACCAGGGTGTCGGCCAGCACCGGGTCGCCCACCAGCTGGTCGCCCTTGACCACGCGCAGGCCGGCCAGCACGGTCACCACCGAGCCGTCGCTGGCGTAGGCGATGAACTTGTTGTAGGTGATGCCCGCGACCAGCTCCGAGCCGCGCGCCTCCCAGCCCTCGCCGGCCAGGCGCACGCTGTCGCCGGCGTCGCCCTGGACGATGATGGTGTCGCTGTCGGTGGACAGCGCCTGCACGTCGTCCGGGTTCATCACCACGGTGTTGTCGCCGCTGCCGGTGATGTCGATCTTCTCGATGCCGGTGATTCGGCTGTTGGCCACGGTGGTCAGGTCCAGCGTCACGCCGGCGCCCTTGACCTGCAGCACATCCGAGCCGGTGCCACCCGAGACCACGCCGTCGGCGGCGTCCCAGACCAGGGTGTCGTCGCCGGCGCCACCCAGCAGGGTGTCGTTGCCGGCGCCGCCGTCCAGGCTGTCGTTGCCACGCAGCGCGTCGACCACCTGGTCGCCCGCGCCGGCCGCCAGGGTGTCGCGCTCGCTGGTGTCACGGCCGGTGTAGGTGATCGACACCGGGATCGCGTTGGCCACCACCAGGGTGGCGGTCTGGCCGCTGGCGTCCACCAGGGTGTAGGTGGTCGAGGTGCCGTCGTTGGCGCCCTTGACCCAGTTGCCCTGCAGAGCAACCTGGTCGCTGGCGTCACCCAGCACCTGCACCGGGTCGCCGCCGTTGAGGGCCAGGATGTCGCTGCCCGAGGCGGTGAACGCCACCGGGTTGGCCGCCGCCACCAGGTCGATGGTGCCGATGCTCTGCAGCAGCGCGTTGTCCAGGGTGGTCAGGTTCAGGGTGGATTCGTTGTCCACCAGCAGCGTGTCGTGGCCGTCACCGCCGTCCACCAGGACGTCGGCCGCGTCGTAGACCATCACGTCGTCGCCCGTGTCGCCGCGCAGCACGTCGGCGCCGCCGGCGCCGTCGACGGTGTCATTGCCGGACAGGCCACGCACCAGGTTGGCCTGGGCGTTGCCGCTGACCAGGGTGTCGTCGCCGTTGGTGCCGACGATGGCGTCCTGCACCGTGACCGCATCGGCCACGCGCAGGGTGACTGTGTCCCCGGTGTCCGGGTGGGTGAAGGTCCAGGTGGTGTAGCCGGCCAGGCCATCCGGGTTCACCTCGGTCAGGCCGCTGACATAGACCGCGTCGCCGGCATTGCCGGTGACGGTGAGCACGCCGGTCGCACCGACCAGGTCGACCAGGGCGGCCGGGTTCAGCACCAGGGCGTTGTTGCCGGTGCCGCCGCTGGTGCGGCCGGTCAGGTCGATCACCTCGATGTTGTTGATGTCCGGGCGCACGCCATCGACCGCCGGGCGGGCCGGGGCGGTCAGGTCCAGCACCACCGCGTCGGCGGTGGCGGCCAGGGCCAGGGTGTCGGTGCCGGCGCCGCCGTCCAGGTTGACGTCGGTGGGGTCGTAGGTCAGCAGGTCGTTGCCGTCGCCACCCAGCAGGGTGTCTTCGCCGGCGCCGCCGGTGACGGTGTCGTTGCCCGCACCGCCGTTGACGGTGTCGTTGCCGTCACCGCCGGTCAGGGTGTCGTTGCCTGCCGCCCCCAGGTACTCGATCGCCATCTCGACGGCCGGGTCGACCAGCACCGTGGCGGTGCGGCCGCTGACCGGGTCGAGCAGGGTGTACTTGAGGTAGGGCTGCGCCGCGTCGCTGCCGTAGGCCACCGGCTGGGTGCCGGCGGCGACCCAGTTGCCCGACAGGGTCAGCAGGTCGCCGGCGTCACCGTGGACCTTGACGGTGTCGGTGGTGTCGGACAGGGCCAGCACCGAAGCGGCGTCCAGCCGCAGGTCCTGCACCCCGTCGCCGCTGAGGTCGATCTCCTCGATGCCGGTGAGCTGCACGCCGGCCAGCGGACGCAGATCGGCCGTGGTCAGGGTGTTGATGTCCAGCATGTCCTGGCCGTCACCCGCGTTGACGGTGTCGGCCGCGTCGAAGCGGATGGTGTCGTTGCCCAGGCCGGTCGAGATCTGGTCCGCCCCCGCGCCGCCGTCGACCAGGTTGGCCGAGCCGCTGCCGGTGATGGTGTCGTTGCCGCTGCCGCCCAGCACGTTCTCGAACTCCGAGAACTGGTCCTGGCCCGCGTCGGTGCCACTGGCGGCGCCGGTGTCCAGGTTGACCGACACGCCGGCGGTGTCCTGGCGGTAGTCCAGGGTGTCCACGCCGCCGCCACCCACCAGGGTGTCGTTGCCCGCGCCGCCGCTGACCGTGTCGTCGCCGATGCCGGCGTTGACCGAGTCGGCGCCGTCGCCGCCGTCCAGGCTGTCGTTGCCGGCACCGCCCAGCACGGTGTCGTTGCCCGCGCCGCCCAGCACGCTGTCGGCGCCGTCGCCGGCGTCCACGCTGTCGGCGCCGCTGCCGGCCTCCAGGGTGTCCTCGCCGGTGCCGCCCAGCACGGTGTCGTTGCCGTCGCCGGCCTGCACCAGGTCGTTGCCGGCCCCGGCGTCCAGGCTGTCGTCGCCGCTGCTGCCGGTGTCGGGCTGGTTGCCGCCGAGCAGGGTGTCGTTGCCGGCCGCGCCGGACAGGCTGTCGTTGCCCGCGCCACCGACCATGCTGTCGTCGCCCGTGCCGCCATCGCCCACGTCGTCGCCGGCGCCGGCCACGAAGGTGTCGTTGCCGCCGTTGCCCTGGTATTCGTCCGAGCCGGCGGTGCCGGTGGTGGACTCCGCCGATTCGTCGGAGCGGAAGATGAAGCCCACCGACAGGCCCTGCTGGACCTTCACGGTGGTGACGCCGCCGGCCACGTGGTAGGCGTAGACGTCGTAGGTCACGCCGTCGACGGTCTCGGTGCCGGTGGGGCTGGTCGGCCAGTTGGCGCCGACCAGGCGGATGCTGTCGTCGGCATTGCCGCGGATCACCAGGGTGCCGCCGGTCGGGCCGGTGCCGTCGCCGGTCAGGGCGCGGATGTCGGCGTCCGAGAGCTTGATGATCTGCGCGCCGTCGGCGCTGACATCGATCACCTCGAACTGTCGGAAGACCTCGTCGCGGGTGACGGTCAGGTCGATCAGGCTGGTGCCCGTGGCGATGGACAGGGTGTCCACGCCCGCGCCGCCGGTGACCGACGCGTCGTTGGCGTCAAAGACCACGGTGTCGTTGCCGGCCCCGGCGTCCAGGGTGTCGGCGCCACCGGCGCCGTCCAGGCGGTTGGCCTCGGCGCTGCCGGTGATGCTGTCACCGCCGCCCGAGCCCACCACGTTCTCGATCGACACCAGGGTGTCGCTGCCGGCGGTCGCGCCGGCACCACCGGTGACCGTGCCGGCCGCCAGGTCGATGGTCAGCGGGCCGCTGACGTCGTCGTACAGGGCCGTGTCGTGGCCGTCGCCGCCGACCAGGCTGTCGTTGCCGGCGCCGCCGCGCAGGCTGTCGTCGCCGGCCCCGCCGTCCAGGGTGTCGGCACCGGCCTGGCCCCAGAGCTGGTTGTGGCCGGCATCACCGGTCAGGCTGTCGTTGCCCGCACCACCGCTGGCGTCCTCCAGGCCGCTCAGGGTGTCGGTGCCGCTGTCGGCGCTGCTGGCCGTGCCGGCCAGCAGGTCCACGGTCGTGGCCGCGGTGTTGGCGCTGTAATCGGCCAGGTCGCGGCCGCTGCCGCCCTGCAGCACATCGTTGCCCAGACCGCCGACCAGGGTGTCGGCGTCGTTGCCGCCGCTCAGGGTGTCGTCGCCCGCGCCGCCATTGATCAGGTCATTGCCGGCCGCGCCGGAGAGCTGGTTGGCGTCGCTGCCGCCGTACAGGGTGTCGCCACCGCTGCCACCGACCACGTTCTCGAAGCCGCTGAGGCTGTCCACCTCCGAGCCGGTGCGGGCGGTGGACGCCGCGACACTGGTGCCGCCGCTGCTGACCGCGGTGCTGCCCAGGTTGACCACCACCGGCTGGCTGCTGCTGGCGTAGGTCAGCGTGTCGCTGCCCGAGCCGCCTTGCAGGGTGTCGTTGCCGGCGCCGCCGGTGATGGTGTCGTCGCCCAGGCCGCCCGCGATCAGGTTGGCCCCGGCGTTGCCGGTGAGCAGGTCGTTGCCGGCACCGCCGGCGATGTTCTCCAGGTTCAGCAGCGTGTCGGTGGCGCCGCCGCCATCGGTGGCACTGCCACTGGACAGGTCCACCGTCACGGCCTGGGTCTCTTCCGAGTAGTCGGCGGTGTCGTTGCCGCTGCCGCCGTCCAGGGTGTCGGTGCCTGCCCCGCCACGCAGCTTGTCGGCCCCGTCCTCGCCCTCGAGCAGGTCGTTGCCGCTGCCACCGACCAGGGTGTCGGCGTCGGCGCCGGCCCGGAGGGTGTCGTTGCCCGCGCCACCGTCGAGCAGGTTGAAGCTGCCGTCGCCGGTGATCAGGTCGTTGCCCTGACCGCCGATGACGTTCTCGATGTTGAGCAGGGTGTCGGTGCCGGTGTCGGTGCCGCTGCTGCTGCCCGGCGCGCCCAGCGAGACCGTCAGGTCGGTGGTCTCGTCGGAGTATTCGGCGGTGTCGATGCCCACGCCGCCGTCCAGCGTGTCGTTGCCGGCGCCGCCCAGCAGGGTGTCGGAGCCGTCGCCGCCCGAGATGCTGTCGTGGCCGCCGCGGCCTTCGATGATGTCGGCCGTGATGCGGCCGGTCAGGGTGTTGTCGTACTCGTTGCCGATCTGGGTGATCGCCAGGTTGACCTGGTTCTGGATGTAGATCCGCACCGGGGTCGCGCCCGCGTCGCTGGCCTGGCTGGTGTAGCAGACATAGCCGGCCACCTGGTTGCCCGCGGTGCCGTCCTGGGCCCAGGCGCCGATCAGGTTCAGGGTGTCCAGGTCATCGCCGTTGACGTAGAGGTGGTGCGGGCTGGCGGTCATCGCCAGCACCGCGTCCTCGCTCACCGCCACCAGGCTGCCGGTGCTGCCGTTGAGGTTCAGCACCTCGACGGTGTCCACCTGCAGCGTGCCCGCGAGCTGCAGGGCACGGAAGTCCACCTCGGCGTCGTTGATCACCAGGGTGTCGGTGCCCGCGCCGCCGCTGACCGTCACGTCGGCCGCGTCGTAGACCAGGGTGTCGTTGCCGTCACCGCCGGTCAGGCTGTCGGCACCGGTGCCGCCCACCAGGGAGTCGTTGCCGCCGGAGCCGGTCAGGGTGTCGTCACCGGCGCCGCCGTCCAGCACGTTGCCGTCGGTGCCGCCGCTGTCGCCGCCCACCAGCAGGTCGTTGCCGGCGCCGCCACTGAGGCTGTCGGTGCCCGCGCCGCCTTGCAGTTCGTCGTTGCCGTCGCCGCCGCTGAGGGTGTCGTCGCCGGCCTGGCCCAGCAGGGTGTCGTCGCCCGCCTCGCCCAGCACGCTGTCGTTGCCGTTGCCGCCTTCGACCGAGTCGTTGCCGGTGCCACCGCGCACGGTGTCGTTGCCCGAGCCGCCCAGCACGGTGTCGTCGCCGGCGCCGGCGACGATGCTGTCGTGGTCCGGCGTCAGGCCGCCGCCGGCGACGGTGTCGCTGGACGCGCCGCCCAGGCTCCGGTCGTTGCCGTCGCCGCCGTCCAGGGTGTCGTTGCCGGTCGCGCCTTCCAGGCTGTCGTCGCCGGTGCCCCCGGAGAGGTTGTCGTTGCCCAGACCGCCCAGCAGGGTGTCGTCGCCCGCCTCGCCCTGCAGCGAGTCGTTGCCGGCGTCGCCGCTGACCTGGTCGTTGCCGTCACCGCCCAGCACGGTGTCGTTGCCGTCGTCTCCGGTGACCGAGTCGTTGCCGGCGCCGGCCAGCACCGAGTCGTTGCCCGCGCCGCCCACCAAGGTGTCGGCCCCGTCGTTGCCCACCAGGGTGTCCGCGCCCGCGCCGCCGACGATCGAATCGTCGCCGCTGGCGCCCACCAGGGAGTCGGCCGCGGCCGTGCCCTCGATGAAGATGGACGCGGTCACGCCGCTCTGCACCCGCACGGTGTACGCGCCGCTGGTGAAGACCTGGTAGGTGATGCCGTCCTCGACCACGTCAGGGGCGTTGGACCAGCCGTCGCGGAAGACCAGCTCGTCGCCGCTGCCGCCCCGCACGGTCAGGGTGGTGTTGCTGCCGTCGAGCAGCGCGGCCACATCGCCCACCTTGAGCTGCACGCGCTGGGCCGACGGGTCGGCCAGCTCGATGACCTCAAAGTTGCGCAGCACGCTGTCGTTCAGGGCCAGCAGGTCCAGCGTGGCGCCGGTCACCTTCAGGGTGTCGTGGCCGCTTCCGCCGTCGATCAGGGTGTCGACCGCGTCGAACACCAGGGTGTCGTTGCCGGCGCCACCGGACATCGAGTCCACGCCGGCGCCGCCGTCCAGCGAGTCATCGCCGGCCTCGGTCGCCCCGCCGCCGACCAGGGTGTCGTTGCCCAGGCCACCCAGCAGGGTGTCGTCGCCCGCGCCGCCCAGCAGGCTGTCGGCACCCGCGGCGCCGTCGAGCTGGTCGTTGCCGGCACCGCCGTCCAGCGTGTCGGCCGAGGTGTCGTTGGCGTCGCCGCCCAGCAGGGTGTCGTCGCCCGTGCCGCCGGACAGCGAGTCCGCGCCAGCACCGCCGTCCAGGTCGTCGCCGCCGTCGCCACCGTCCAGGGTGTCGTTGCCGGCCCCACCGGCCAGGGTGTCCTGGCCTTGGCCGCCACCGACCACGTCGTTGCCGTCACCGCCGTCGAGCTGGTCGTCGCCGGTGTCGTTGGCGTCGCCACCGCTCAGGGTGTCGTCGCCGGCACCGCCCGTGGCGGTGTCATTGCCCGCGCCGCCGCTGATCGCGTCGTTGCCGGCGCCACCGTCCAGGCTGTCACCACCGTCGCCGCCGTCCAGGGTGTCGGCACCGGCACCGCCGGCCACCGTGTCCTGGCCTTCGCCGCCCAGCAGGCTGTCGGCACCGCTGCCGCCGTCCAGGCTGTCGTCGCCTGCGCCGCCATCCAGGGTGTCGCTGCCCAGGTCGTTGGCATCACCGCCGATCAGGGTGTCGTTGCCCTGACCGCCCGAAGCCGAGTCGTTGCCCTCGCCGCCGTCCAGCAGGTCATCGCCGGTGTCGTTGGCGTCGCCGCCGCTGAGGGTGTCGTCGCCCAGGCCACCACGGGCGGTGTCACTGCCCGCACCGCCGTCCACCTGGTCGTTGCCGCTGCCGCCGTCCAGGCTGTCCTGGTCGTCACCGCCGCTCAGCACGTCCTGACCCGCGCCACCGGTCACGGTGTCGGCGCCGGCGCCACCGTCGACGGTGTCCTGGCCATCGCCCCCCGCGACCGAGTCGTTGCCCCGGCCGCCCGCCACGGAGTCGTTGCCGGCACCACCGTCCAGCGTGTCGTCGCCGGTGTCGTTGGCGTCACCACCGGTCACGGTGTCGTCGCCGTCACCGCCGCTGGCGCTGTCGTTGCCTTCACCGCCATCGACCTGGTCGTTGCCCAGGCCGCCGGCCAGGGTGTCGTCGCCCGCGCCGCCCTCGGTGGTGTCGTCGCCGTCACCGCCGGTGACCGAGTCGTTGCCCTGGCCGCCGCTGACCGAGTCGTTGCCCGCGCCGCCGTCCAGCGTGTCGTCGCCGGTGTCGTTGGCGTCACCACCGGTCACGGTGTCGTCGCCGTCACCGCCGCTGGCGCTGTCGTTGCCCTCGCCACCGTCCACGGTGTCGTTGCCCAGGTCGCCGGCCAGGGTGTCGTCGCCGGCACCGCCTTCGGTGCTGTCGTCGCCATCGCCGCCGCTGACCGAGTCATTGCCCTGGCCGCCGGTCACCGAGTCGTTGCCCGCGCCACCGTCCAGCGTGTCGTCGCCGGTGTCGCTGGCGTCGCCACCGCTCACCGTGTCGTCGCCGTCGCCGCCGCTGACGCTGTCGTTGCCCGCGCCACCGTCCACGGTGTCGTCACCCAGGCCGCCGTCGACCGTGTCGTCGCC
>CALRTJ020000016.1:0-118821 GCA_943371055.1 Hydrogenophaga intermedia
CGCGGCGTGGCCACCCGCTACCTGCACCACTACCTGGGCTGGTTCAGAGCCGTCGACCGCTGCGCCCCTCGCCATCTGCCAGCCGAGCAGTTCCTCGACCTCTCCCTAGGACGGTTCGCCCATCCATAGGCAACGGGCAAAGAGCCAAAAGAAAGGCCCGCCGGAGGCGGGCCTTGTCGCTGGGACGGGCGTCAGCCCATCACTTCAGCTTCTTCTCCTGATAGAGCACGTGCTTGCGTGCCTTCGGGTCGAACTTCATGAATTCCAGCTTTTGGGGCGTGGTCTTCTTGTTCTTGTTCGTGGTGTAGAAGTGGCCGGTGCCCGCGGTGGACTCCAGCTTGATCTTCTCGCGGCCGCCTTTGGATGCCATGGTGTCGCTCCTTGTTCAGTGAATCAGGCTTGACCGCGCGCGCGCAGGTCGGCCAGAACGGCGTCGATGCCCTTCTTGTCGATCAGACGCAGGGCGGCGTTGCTGATGCGCAGGCGCACCCAGCGGTTCTCGCTCTCGACCCAGAAACGACGGTATTGCAGGTTCGGCAGGAACCGGCGCTTGGTCTTGTTGTTGGCGTGGGAAACGTTGTTCCCGACCATGGGCTTCTTGCCCGTGACTTCGCAGACGCGTGCCATGAGAGGACACTCCTAGTCATCACGGCCCGGCACTTGATGGATCACCCGATCCCTTCAGCCACCAGGCCTCACCTCGCCAAAGGGGTGGCGGTAACCCTTTTCCTGCCCGCCTGCAGCCCGGACATGGGCTGCGGGGGCATCCCCACCTTCGGTGGCTGTGAGCACTGCTCACCCAAGGTCGGTCTTGCGCAGGAAACCCGGCATTGTAGCGGATTTCCCGCGCACGCGGTCCGGCGCTCAGGCCGAGTGCTGCTCCAGGAAGCGCTGCGCGTCGAGCGCGGCCATGCAGCCGGTGCCCGCCGAGGTGATGGCCTGGCGGTAGATGTAGTCCTGCACATCGCCGGCCGCGAACACGCCGGGAACGCTGGTCTGGGTGGCGAAGCCGTTCTGGCCGCCCTGGGTCACCAGGTAGCCATCCTTCATGGTCAGCTGGCCCTTGAAGATGTCGGTGTTGGGCGAGTGGCCGATGGCGATGAAGCAGCCCTTGAGCGTCAGGTCTCGGGTGCTGCCGTCCCGGGTGGACTTGACGCGCACGCCGGTCACGCCCGAGGCATCGCCCAGCACCTCGTCCAGGGTCTGGTGCAGGTGCAGCTCGATCTTGCCGGCGGCGACCTTTTCCATCAGGTGGTCGATCATGATCGCCTCGGCGCGGAACTTGTCGCGGCGGTGGATCAGGTGGACCTTTTGGGCGATGTTCGACAGGTACAGGGCTTCTTCCACGGCGGTGTTGCCGCCACCCACCACGCAGACCTCTTCACCGCGGTAAAAGAAGCCGTCGCAGGTGGCGCAGGCGCTGACGCCGCGGCCGGCGAAGGCTTCTTCGGACGGCAGGCCCAGGTACTTGGCCGACGCGCCGGTGGCGATGATCAGGCTGTCGCAGGTGTAGGTGCCCGAGTCGCCGGTCAGTTTGAACGGGCGCTGCGACAACTCGACCGTGTGGATGTGGTCGAAGACGATCTGGGTGTTGAAGCGCTCGGCGTGCTGCTGGAAGCGCTGCATCAGCTCGGGGCCCTGCACGCCCATCACGTCGGCGGGCCAGTTGTCGACCTCGGTGGTGGTCATCAGCTGGCCGCCCTGGGCCAGGCCGGTGACCAGCAGCGGCTTGAGGTTGGCACGGGCCGCGTAGATGGCGGCGGTGTAGCCGGCGGGGCCGGAGCCCAGGATCAGCAGCTGGGCGTGGGTGGAGGTGGCGCTCATGGCAAGGGGGCTTGCGATGCAAGGCAGGTCGCGCCGGCGCGTTGGTGATCGCGATTCCCGGTGACCCTGTGTGCAAACCGGATATGCTCGCACTTGCATCAGGGTTGTCGATGCAGCGATTGTAGGCAAGCCAAAGAAGGCCCTCTGCCCAGTGCTGGGGTCGCATGAATTTCCGAGGGGATATTGAATGTCGATGCTGTCGAACCTGGACCTCATCCGCCGGGTGCCACTGTTCTCGATGCTGACCAACGATCAGGCCCGCGCGGTGGCCGACGGGGTGGTCAAGCGCCGGTACCGACGTGGTGAGCTGGTGGTGGAGCAGGGCAAGAAGAGCAATGCGCTGTTCATCCTGCTCAACGGCCGGGCACGGGTGCTGACCGCCGACAGCCGGGGCCGCGAGGTCATCCTGGCGGTGCTCGAGGCCGGCGACTACGTCGGCGAGATGAGCCTGATCGACAACAAGCCCCACTCGGCCACCGTGCGCTGCGAGGTGCAGTGCGACATGCTCATCCTGGGCCGCTCCGAGTTCGCCCGCTGCCTGCCCGAGAACTCCAGCCTGTCCTACGCCATCATGCGGGGCCTGGTCACCCGGCTGCGCAGCGCCGATCGCCAGATCGAGTCCCTGGCCTTGCTGGACGTGTACGGTCGCGTGGCCCGCACCCTGCTGGACATGGCCGAGGAGGTCGAGGGCCAGCACGTGATCCGCGGCAAGGTCTCGCGCCAGGACATGGCCAAGGTCGTGGGGGCCTCGCGCGAGATGGTCTCGCGGGTCATGAAGGACCTGGAGGAGCGCGGCGTGATCGAGACGCTCGAGAACGGCTCGGTCCTGCTGAAGAACCGCCTGAGCTGATGACCCTGGTCGAGCGGAGCCGGTGCCCTGCGGGTGGGTCGGCGTGCGGGGGCTGCCGATGAGCGGCCTGATCGGATTGCGGCGCATCCCCGGGGCCCCGCCGGCGGCGCCCGAGCCCCGTCGCGAGGTGCCGCCCTGGCGCAGCATGCTGCGCCTGCTGCTCTGGGGCACCCTGTGGCTGGCCTTGGCGCTGTCGCTGTTGTCGCGCCGCCCCGAGGACCCCGCCTTCAGCACCTCGGGCGATGGCTCGGGTGTCGCCAACTGGCTCGGGCTGCCGGGAGCCTGGCTGGCCGACCTCGCGCTCATGGCCTTTGGCTTCTCGTCCTGGTGGCTGGTGCTGGTCAGTGCCCGCAGTTGGCTGGCGGCCCTGGCGGCGCTGGTGCGCGCCAGCCAACCCGCCCGCGCCGAGTCCGCCCCTGCCGCGCCGGCGGGCTGGCGCGTGCCCCTGGGCCTGGGCCTGCTGATGCTGGGCAGCTGCGCCCTGGAGTGGACCCGCATCTACGGCTGGGAGACCCGCCTGCCCGGTCCGGCGGGTGGCGTGCTGGGCTACCAGCTGGGCCCCTGGTCCATGAACCTGCTGGGCTTCGCCGGCTCGGGCGCGCTGTGGATCACCGCCCTGGTGGCGGGGCTGCCGTTGGCCCTGCGTTTCTCCTGGGTGCGCCTGGCCGATGGCATCGGTGAACGCATCGACGGGGCCCGCGAACGCCGTACCCTGGCGCGCGAACGCGAGGAGGACGTGCGCATCGGCGAGCAGGCCCTGCGCGAGCGCGAGATCGAGGTGATCGAGGAGCGCGAGGAACTGGTCGAGCACAAGCCGCCCATCATCATCGAACCGCCGGTGCTCGAGGTGCCGAAGTCCGAGCGCGTGGCCAAGGAGCGCCAGAAGCCGCTGTTCATGGAACTGGCCGACGGCAAGCTGCCGCAGATCGACCTGCTGGACAAGGCGCCGGGTCGGGTGGAGACCGTGACGCCCGAGTCGCTGGAGATGACCAGTCGGCTGATCGAGAAGAAGCTCAACGATTTCGGTGTCGAGGTGCGCGTGATCGCCGCCCAGCCGGGGCCCGTGATCACCCGCTACGAGATCGAGCCGGCCACCGGCGTCAAGGGCTCGCAGGTGGTGAACCTGGCCAAGGACCTGGCGCGCTCGCTGTCACTGGTCAGCATCCGGGTGGTCGAGACCATCCCCGGCAAGAACCTGATGGCCCTGGAGCTGCCCAACGCCAAGCGCCAGACCATCCGCCTGTCCGAGATCCTGGGTTCGCAGGTCTACCACGAGGCCGGCTCCCTGCTGACCATCGGTCTGGGCAAGGACATCGTCGGCGCCCCGGTCGTGGCCGACCTGGCCAAGATGCCGCACTGCCTGGTGGCCGGCACGACCGGTTCGGGCAAGTCGGTGGGCATCAACGGCATGATCCTCAGCCTGCTGTACAAGGCCGAGGCGCGCGATGTCCGCCTGATCCTCATCGACCCCAAGATGCTCGAGATGAGCGTCTACGAAGGCATTCCGCACCTGCTGTGCCCGGTGGTCACCGACATGAAGCAGGCCGGCAACGCGCTCAACTGGTGCGTGGCCGAGATGGAGCGCCGCTACAAGCTCATGTCCAAGATGGGCGTGCGCAACCTGGCCGGCTACAACAAGAAGATCGAGGAGGCCACCGCCCGTGGCGAGTTGCTGCCCAACCCCTTCAGCCTGACCCCCGAGTCGCCCGAGCCGCTGGACCGGCTGCCCTTCATCGTCATCGTCATCGACGAGTTGGCCGACCTGATGATGGTGGTGGGCAAGAAGATCGAGGAGTTGATCGCCCGCCTGGCCCAGAAGGCCCGTGCCGCCGGCATCCACCTGGTGCTGGCCACCCAGCGGCCCTCGGTCGACGTGATCACCGGCCTGATCAAGGCCAACATCCCGACTCGCCTTTCCTTCCAGGTCAGCAGCAAGATCGACAGCCGCACCATCCTTGACCAGATGGGGGCCGAGGCCCTGCTGGGCATGGGCGACATGCTCTACCTGGCGCCGGGCACCGGCCTGCCGGTGCGTGTGCACGGCGCCTTCGTCTCGGACGACGAGGTGCACCGCGTGGTCGAGGCCCTCAAGGCCCACGGCGAGCCCAACTACATCGAGGGCATTCTCGAGGGGGGCACGCTGGAAGGCGAGGGCGGCGAGGGCGGTTCGGGCGCCGAGGGCGGTGGCGAAGCCGACCCGATGTACGACCAGGCCGTGGCCGTGGTGCTGCAGCACCGCAAGGCCTCGATCTCGCTGGTGCAGCGCCACCTGCGCATCGGCTACAACCGCGCGGCCCGCCTGCTCGAGCAGATGGAGCAGTCCGGACTGGTCTCCAGCCTGTCCACCAATGGCAGCCGCGACATCCTGCTGCCCAAACGCGATGAATGAGTCTTCGCGGCGCCGTGCGCTGCTGCTGTCTTTGCTGGCCCTGGCCGCCGCCGGTGGTGCCCGGGCCGATGCGCTGGATGCCCTGCGCGCCTTCGTGCGGGACGTCAAGTCCGGCCGGGCCGATTTCACCCAGACGGTCACCTCGCCCGACGGGGCGCGCCAGAAGGTTTCCAGCGGCCGCTTCGAATTCCAGCGGCCCAACCGCTTCCGCTTCGCGTACCTCAAACCGTACCCGCAGACCATCGTGGGCGACGGCCAGAAGGTGTGGTTCCACGACCCGGACCTCAACCAGGTCACGGTGCGCAAGTGGGCCGATGCCGTGGGCAGCAGCCCGGCGGCCTTGCTGGCCGGCGCGTCGGTGGAGCGCGATTTCGAACTCAAGGCGCTGCCCGACCAGGACGGTCTGGCCTGGGTGCAGGCCACGCCGCGCCAGAGTGGCGGCACGATCCAGTGGATGAAGCTGGCGTTCCGGGGCCGCGCGGTGGCGGTGGTCGAGATCGCCGACAGCTTCGGTCAGCGTTCGCTGATCCGTTTCGGCGAGATGCAGCTGGACGCGGCGATTCCGCCCGATGCCTTCCGCTTCGCGGTGCCGGCCGGGGCGGAGCTCAACGAGGGCTGATCAGAAGGCCCAGCGCAGGCCCACGGTGGCCGCGCGTTCGCGGCCGTCGCCGAAGTGCCAGCCCAGGCTGGTGTCCAGCCACAGGCGTTCGGGGATCGCGGCCCAACGCAGGCCCAGCTGCCACCACGGCCCGCCCTTGAGGCGGTCGTCGCCGAAGCTTTCGGCCATCACGTCCAGGGTGTCGCTGCTGGCATGTTCCAGCGCCACGGCCCAGGTGGCGCGGCTTTGTCTGGCCTGGCTGGAATGGCTCCATCCCAGGTTGCCGTGCAGGCTCAGGCGCGGCGCCAGCGGCCAGCTGGCCACCGCGTTGACCGCCTGCGGGTCCCAGCGCCAGCGGCCGGTCTCGCGCACCTGGCCGAAGGACCAGGCCAGCGCAAAGGAGGGGGCGTCGTCGCCGCCGTCGACGACCGAGGTCTTGCCGACCACGTTCCAGGCCGACGCGGCGTCACCGGACTGGCGGGTCCGCTGCAGCTGCAGCGCCACCTGCGTGTCCACCGGCGTTCCGCAGCCGAGCTGCACGGACTGCTGCGTGGCGGCCGGGGCGCCGCGCTCGCGCGCGCGGCCGAGGTAGCTCTCGACTTCGCACTCGCCCGCAGCCAGCACGCCGGCGTCCTCGGTGGCCAGCGGCCGGCCGGCCAGCGCGGGGCCGGCCGTCATCACCAGGCTGCCCAGCAGGGGCAGCAGCAGCGGGCGGGCAGGGCGGGGCATGGTCGTGGGGCCTTCAGTGAATGGCGGCGTCCATCAGGCACATGTCGGGCGAGGTCATCATCTGCTCGATGTCCATCAGGATCAGCATGCGCTCGTCGTCGCCGTGCTTGATCGTGCCCAGACCGGTGATGTAGGCCGCGTCGATCGCGCCGTTGAATTCCGGGGCGGGCTTGATCTGGCCGGGCGGCAGCTCCAGCACGTCGCTGACCGAGTCCACCACCATGCCCACGGTGCGGTGGGCGACGTTGAGGATGATCACCACGGTGAAGGCGTCGTACTTGACGTCCGGCAGCTCGAAGCGCAGGCGCATGTCGACGATCGGCACGATCACGCCGCGCAGGTTGACCACGCCCTTGATGAAGTGCGGGGCGTTGGCGATGCGGGTCGGCTGCTCGTAGCCGCGGATCTCCTGCACCTTGAGGATGTCGATGCCGTATTCCTCGTGGCCGAGCTTGAACGACAGGTACTCGCGGGCGGTGCCGGTGACGGCGGTCGTGCCGGCTTGCCGCTGGTCGTTCAGGGTGGTGATGGCGCTCATGTCGATGGGCTCCTGCAAGACTTCTGGGTCGGACGGGGCGCGTCCGGTTCGGACGACTGGTGCAGGCGAGTGTGCCCAGGCGCCCCGCGCGCCATGCCCGGAAAAGCGGCCTGCCCGGCCGCCAATTCGCCGCCACAATCCGGGGATGGACCCCCAGGACCGGCTGTTTGACGACCCTCCCGCGCCCGCCGCGACGACGCTTGCGACCCCTCCCGATGCCCAGGCGCCGCTGGCCGAGCGGTTGCGGCCGCACCACCTCGACGAGGTGATCGGGCAGCGTCAGCTGCTGGGCCCGGGCAAGCCCCTGCGCGTGGCCTTCGAGCGCGGCCGCCTGCACTCGATGATCCTGTGGGGCCCGCCCGGCGTGGGCAAGACCACCCTGGCGCGGTTGATGGCCGGGGCGGTGCAGGCGCGCTTCGTGGTGCTGTCGGCCGTGCTGGCCGGCGTCAAGGACATCCGTGAGGCGGTGGCCGAGGCCGAGGCCGCCCGCGGCGCCGGTCAGCGCACCATCGTCTTCGTGGACGAGGTCCACCGCTTCAACAAGGCCCAGCAGGACGCCTTCCTGCCCCATGTCGAGTCCGGGCTGTTCACCTTCATCGGCGCCACCACGGAGAACCCGTCCTTCGAGGTCAACTCGGCCCTGCTGTCGCGCGCGACGGTGCACGTGCTCAAGGCACTGGACGGCCCCGAGATGCGGCAGCTGCTGCAGCGCGCCCAGGCCGAGCTGCAGGCGCCTGCGCTGGACGATGCCGCCGCCGAGCGCCTGATGGCCTATGCCGACGGCGATGCCCGCCGCCTGCTCAACGCCTACGACAACCTGGTGGCCCAGGCGGGCGAGGTGGCGGTGCTGGACGAGGCGGCGCTGGAGCGCTCGCTGGGCGAGCAGCTGCGCCGCTACGACAAGGGCGGCGACCAGTTCTACGACACCATCTCCGCCCTGCACAAATCGGTGCGCGGCTCCAACCCCGACGCCGCGCTGTACTGGCTGGCGCGCATGCTCGATGGCGGGGTGGACCCGCGCTACATCATCCGCCGCGTGGTGCGCATGGCCAGCGAGGACATCGGCAACGCCGACCCGCGCGCGCTGCGCGTGGCGCTGGACGCCGCCGAGACCTTCGAGCGCCTGGGCAGCCCCGAGGGCGAGCTGACGCTGGCCCAGGCGGTGGTCTACCTGGCGGTGGCGCCCAAGTCCAACGCCGTCTACACCGCCTGGAAGTCGGCGCTGTCCCTGGTGCGCGCCGACGGCACCCGGCCGGTGCCGGCGCACCTGCGCAACGCCCCCACCAAGCTCATGAAGCAGATGGGCCATGGCGCCGAATACCGCTATGCCCACGACGAGCCCGACGCCTACGCGGCCGGTGTGCACTACCTGCCCGAGGGTCTGGAAGGCCAGCGCTTCTACGAGCCGGTGCCGCGCGGGCTGGAGCTGCGCATCGCCGACAAGCTGGCCCACCTGCGCCAGCTCGATGCCCAGGCCCGTGGCGAGGCCGCCGCGGACGATTGATCCACAGGCCGCGCGCGGCGGTGGACAACTCCCGTCTTGTCCACGCGCGGGGTGCGCAACTCTGTGGGCAAGTCGTGGGGGGAGTTTTCAAGTCCTTGATGCGCAAGGACTTTTCTTTCGGTGCCGTGAAATGTGGCAGATTTTTGACGGCTTTTCCCCGGGCCCCCTGGGCAAGTCTGTGGGTAAGTCGTGGGGGGCGCTCGCAAGTCCTTGTGGCGTCGGGGTTTCCTCTGGATTGCTCCAAAAACGGGCAGGGCACGGCCGGGCTGCGCCTACACTCTTCGGTTGTTCCTGAATCCCCCTGAAGCGCCCGTGTCCGACCGCCTAGCCGTCCTGCCCCAGTACCTGCTGCCCAAGCAGGCCCTCACCCGACTGGCCGGCAGCCTGGCCCGGCGCCAGGCCGGCGCCCTGACCACCTGGGCGATCCGCCGCTTCATCGACCGCTACGGCGTGGACATGGCCGAGGCCGCCAACCCGGACCCGGCCGCCTACGCCAGCTTCAACGACTTCTTCACCCGGCCCCTCAAGGCCGGCGCGCGTCCGCTGGCCGCGGCCGACTGGATCTGTCCGGTGGATGGTGCGATCAGCCAGTTCGGCCCGATCGCCGGTGACCAGGTGTTCCAGGCCAAGGGCCACGCCTACGGCACCACCGCGCTGGTGGGGGGTGATGCCGCCCTGGCGGCCGAGTTCCAGGACGGCCATTTCGCCACCCTGTACCTCAGCCCCCGGGACTACCACCGCATCCACATGCCCCATGGCGGGCGTCTGCGCCGGATGATCCATGTGCCGGGCGACCTGTTCTCGGTCAACCCCACCACCGCACGCGGCGTGCCGGGGCTGTTCGCCCGCAACGAGCGCGTGGTCTGCGTCTTCGACGGCGACCGGGGCCCGTTCGTGATGGTGCTGGTGGGTGCGACCATCGTCGGCAGCATGGCCACCGTCTGGCATGGGGTGGTGAACCCGCCGCGCCCGGGCCATCTGCGCGACTGGACCTACGCTGACCAGGCGATCGAGCTGGCCCAGGGGGCCGAGATGGGCCGCTTCCTGCTGGGGTCCACCGTCGTCATGCTGTTCCCGCGCGGGCCGCTGGCCTTCAATCCGCAGTGGACCCCCGCGCGGCCGATCCGGCTGGGCGAAGTGATGGCGGGCGGCGCCTGAGTCGCCGCCCGGGGCCCAGCGCCGCTCAGGCGAAGGTGTCGGCCATCAGGGACCGGAACCAGGTCCCCATGTCCTCGAAGCCGGCCACGCTCCAGCCGAGCGAGGCCCCGCCGGCCTCGGGCACCGGCTGCATCAGCCCGGTGGCCGGGTTGTACTGGAACACCGCCTCGAGCCAGGAGGCCTGGCGCATCGTGATCGTGGAGAAGCAGGCCGAGTTGGTCACCGGCTGCGGGTCGGGCCCCAGGCCTTCGAAGGCGCGCAGGATGGCGTCGGCGCAGGTCTTGGCCTCCTGGTTGGCAATGTGGCCGGCCTTGGGCTGGGTGGTGGCGCTGGAGTCGCCGATCACGTGCACGCCGGCCACCGCGGTGCTCTCGTAGTTCAGCACGTTGACCCCCGCGAAGCGGCCCTCGGTGGCGTTGGCCAGGCCTGCGGCACTGAGCAGCGGGCTGCAGCGCTGGCGCGGGATCAGGTTGATCACGTCGCCCCGGAAGTTGCCTGCCGTGGTCTGCAGCGTCATCGTCGCGGGATCCGCGGACAGCACCTCGGCGTTGGTGTGGTATTCGATGACGCCCGCGTGCAGGCCGAAGAAGGCCTCGCTGAAGTTGTCCCTCTCGGTCACGAAGTCCGGGTTGGCGTCCAGCACCACCAGACGCGCCCCCGGCTTGTTCGCCCGCAGCCAGTCGGCCAGCAGGCAGGCGCGCTCGTAGGGGCCGGGCGGGCAGCGGTAGGGGGTGCGCGGGATCGTCAGCAGCACGGTGCCCCGGGCCGGCAAGGCCAGCAGTTGGCGCCGCAGCAGGGTGGTCTGGGGGCCTGCCTTCCAGGCGTGGGGCATGCGGTCCGAGGTGCCCAGGCCGGGCACGGCATCGAAATCGATCCCGGGCGCCAGCACCAGGCGGTCGGCCGTCAGCTTCCGGCCGTCGGCCAGCGTCACCCGGCGCAGCACCGGGTCGATGGCCTGGACGGTGCCGGTCGTCAGCTTGACGCCGTGGCGCTGCACCAGGCCGTCGTAGCCGAACCGCAGGCTGTCCAGGCCGCGCTGCCCGCTGAGCACCAGGCTGCTCATGATGCAGCTGGTGTAGCGGGATTCGCGCTCGACCAGGGTGACGTCCACCCCGCGGCCGCCCCACAGCCTCAGGTACTTGGCGACGGTGGCGCCGGCCATGCCGCCGCCGACCACGACCACCCGGCCCGTCGGGGCTGCGCGGCTGGGGCCGGGCCACAGTCCGGCCAAGGGGGCTGCGGCCAGGGCCTGCAGCAGGCGGCGGCGCGGGAGCATCGGGTGCGTGGGGTGGCTCATGTCGGATCTCCCGGGTCAACGTTGGCGCGACAGCCAGCGGGCCAGGGCCTGCAGCTGGGTGTCGGTGTAGCCCTTGGCATGACGGCTCATCAGGGAGTCGCCTTCCTGCCCGCTGCGCATCTCGCGAAGCTCGGCCAGGATCTCGGTCGCGGGCATCCCCGCCAGCCGCTCGAACCCGGGGCCCTTGCCCGAGGTGCCGTGGCACTGGAAGCAGTTGGACGCCAGCAGCCGGCCTTCGGGCGGGACCGCCTGGGCGGTCAGGGGCGACAGGGTGGCGGCCAGCAGCCAGGGCCACCATCGGAGCAGGCAAGGGTTGGGGCGCATCGGATCCTCAAAGGTGCAAAATGCACATTTGAAGTATGCGGGTACCCGGCTCGGTATGCAAGCCCTCCGCCCGCGGGGCTGCCAGCCCGGCGTGCGACACTGTCCGCTTTTCCCCGCCTTCTTCAGGAGATCGACTTGGCCACGCCCCGCATGAGCACCGATGAAGAGATCGACGCCCTGGACGCCGTGTGTCAGCGCCTGGCCGGCTTCGAGGACGACCTGTCGCTGGAATGGCTGGACGGCTACCTGACCGGCCTGCTGGCCGGCCCGCGACGCATCCCGCGCGAGGAATGGATCCAGAAGATGGGCCAGGGCGTGTTCGCCCGCGCCTACGCCGACCCGGCCGACGCTGCGCCGGCCCTGGCGGCGCTGGACGCCCGCTACGAGGTCATCGCCGACCAGCTCGACCCGGATGCCATCCTCGACGACACCGATGTCCTGCGCCTGGCGCCGCTGATGATCGAGCTGAGCGAGGAGGACAAGCAGCGCCTGGTCGATGAAGGCCACATCAAGGCCGACGAGCTGCACCTGCTGGAGCAGACCGGCGAGGTCTGGTCGATCGGCTTCATCGAGGCCACCCGCGACTTCCCCGAGGACTGGCCCGCCCAGGACACCGAGACCGAGGACGGCCAGATCTTTGACGAGTGCCTGACCCGCATCGCGTCCCTGACGATGGACCCCGACGAACTCAAGGAGGTCTTCGAGGAGCTGTACGACGGTGAGGAACTCAGCCGCGAGGAGCTGGTGCACGAGGCGCTCTACGCCGCCCAGGACCTGCGCCTGTACTGGCTGGACCACGCGCCGCGCCACGCCCCGCGCCGGGTCGAGGCCCTGCCGGGCCGCAACGACCCCTGCCCCTGCGGCAGCGGCAAGAAGTTCAAGAAGTGCCACGGCGCGCAGATGCAGTGAGGCCGGCCCATGGCTGATCGACTGGAGCTGGCCGGCCGCCACCTGGTGCTGGGCCTGTCCGGCGGCATCGCCTGCTACAAGGCGGCCGACCTGTTGCGCGAGCTGGTCAAGGCCGGCGCCACGGTGCAGGTGGTGATGACCGAGGCGGCCACGCAGTTCATCACCCCGGTGACGATGCAGGCCCTGTCCAACCGCCCGGTATACACCCACCAGTGGGACCCGCGCGAGGCCAACCACATGGCCCACATCAATCTCTCGCGCGAGGCCGACGCGGTGCTGATCGCCCCGGCCAGCGCCGATTTCATGGCCAAGCTGGTCCATGGCCGCGCCGACGAGATCCTGTCCCTGCTGTGCCTGGCGCGCCCGGCGCGCGTGCCGCTGCTGGTGGCCCCGGCGATGAACCGCGAGATGTGGGGCCATCCCGCCACCCAGCGCAACGTCGCCGCCCTGCGGGCCGACGGCGTCACCGTGCTGGGCCCGGGCACGGGCGACCAGGCCTGCGGCGAGGTCGGCGACGGCCGCATGCTCGAGGCCGCGGAGCTGCGCGACGAGCTGATCGGTTTCTTCCAGCCCAAGGCGCTGGCCGGCCGCCGCCTGCTGGTCACCGCCGGCCCCACTTTCGAGGCCATCGACCCGGTGCGCGGCATCACCAACCACTCCAGCGGCAAGATGGGCTTCGCCATCGCGCGCGCGGCGCAGGAGGCCGGGGCCGAGGTCACCCTGGTCGCCGGCCCGGTCCACCTGCCCACGCCGCGCCACGTGCGCCGGATCGATGTGCAGAGCGCCCTGCAGATGCATGCCGCCGTGATGGCCGAGGTGGACCGCCACGGCGTCTTCATCGCCACGGCCGCGGTGGCCGACTGGCGTCCGGCAGCGGCGGCGGGCCAGAAGCTCAAGAAGGACGGCTCCGGACGGCCTCCGGCCTTCGAGATGGTCGAGAACCCCGACATCCTGGCCGAGGTCGCGCGCCGGCCCGACGCGCCCTGGTGCGTAGGCTTCGCGGCCGAAAGCCACGACCTGCTGCGCCACGCCCAGGAAAAGCGCCTGCGCAAGCAGGTGCCGCTGCTGGTGGGCAACATCGGCCCGGCCACCTTCGGCCAGGACACCAACGCCCTGCTGCTGGTGGACGCCGAGGGCCACACCGAGCTGCCCGAGGCGGACAAGCTGACCCTGGCGCGGCAACTGATGGCCGAGATCGCCCGCCGCCTCCCCGAACCCCGAGACCCCGCATGACGACGATCGACCTGAAAGTGCTGGACGCCCGCATGGCGGACCAGCTGCCGTCCTACGCCACCCCCGGCAGCGCCGGCCTCGACCTGCGTGCCTGCCTGGACGCGCCGCTGGAGCTGGCCCCCGGCCAGACGGTGCTGATCCCCACCGGCCTGGCCATCCACATCGGCGACGCCGGCCTGGCGGCGATGATCCTGCCGCGCTCGGGCCTGGGCCACAAGCATGGCATCGTGCTGGGCAATCTGGTGGGGCTGATCGACTCGGACTACCAAGGGCAGCTGATGGTCAGCTGCTGGAACCGCGGCCAGACCGCGTTCACGGTCCAGCCGATGGAACGCATCGCGCAGATGGTGATCGTGCCGGTGGTGCAGGCCACCTTCCGCCGGGTGGACGACTTTGCCGCGAGCGACCGCGGCGAGGGCGGCTTCGGCTCGACGGGCAAGGCCTGAGCCGCGGCGGCGTCAGTGCACCGAGGTGCCGGCCGGGGGACCGCTGAGCACCGCCAGGGGCGACTCACCCACGCTGCCCGCCGCGATTTCCTCGGGTGAGGCTGCGCGCACGCCGCACACCTTCAGGGCAATGCGCAGCGCGATGCCGGCCAAGGGGTGGTTGGCGTCGAGCACGACGTGCTCGGGGTAGACCTCGGTGACGGTGTAGATCAGGCCCTCGGGCATCTCGCTGGTGGCGCCGGTGGGCAGGCCCTCGAAGCGCATGCCGGGTTCAAGATCGGCCGGGAAGAGGGTGCGCGACTCGAAACAGACCAGGTCGGCCTCGTAGTCGCCGAAGGCGTTCTCGGGCTCAAGGTGCAGCTGGGCCTCGAAGCCTTCGTGCTGGCCCGCCAGGGCCTCCTCGACCTTGGGCAGCAAGTCGTCGCCGCCAAAAAGGAACTCGACCGGTTCCTGGAGTTCGTCGATCAGCTGGCCCTGGGCATCGGAGAGGGTCCAGGTCAGCGTGACGACGCAAGGGGAAGTGATGTCCATCAACGGATGATCGCACAGCCGGTCGGGCGGCCAAGCGACAATCCCGGCCCATGGACATCGATCTCCCGCTGCCGCTGCTGGGCGGCCTCTCCCCGGCGCAGTTCATGCGCCGCCATTGGCAGAAGAAGCCTTTCGTCATCCGCCAGGCGATTCCCGGCGTGCAGCCGCCGCTGCCCCGGGCCGAGCTGTTCGACCTGGCCGGCCGCGACGATGTCGAGTCGCGCCTGCTGGTGCAGGGCAAGGACTGGAAGCTGCGCCACGGCCCGTTCTCGCGCCGTCAGTTGCCCCCGCTGGGTCAGGCCGGCTGGACCTTGCTGGTGCAGGGCCTGGACCTGCACGTGCCCGCGGCCCACGAGCTGCTCAGCCGCTTCCGCTTCGTGCCCGAGGCCCGGCTGGACGACCTGATGATCAGCTACGCCAGCGATGGTGGTGGCGTCGGTCCGCACCTGGACTCCTACGACGTCTTTCTGCTGCAGGTCAGCGGCCGTCGGCGCTGGCGCATCGGCCCGGTCCAGAACCCGCAGCTGCTGCCCGACAAGCCGGTCAAGATCCTGGCCGACTTCCAGCCCACCGAGGAGGTGGTGCTCGAACCTGGCGACATGCTGTACCTGCCACCGCGCTGGGGCCATGACGGCATCGCCGTGGGCGGCGATTGCATGACCTGCTCGATCGGCTTCCGCACCCCCACGCCCACCGAGACCGCGCGCGAGGTGCTGCTGCGGATGGTGGACGCCCTGGAGCCCGACACCGACGAGCCGCACTACCGCGACCCCGCCGGCAGCGCCACCCCCAACCCGGGCCTGATCCCCGAGTCGCTCCAGACCTTCGCCCAGAAGGCGGTGATCGACGCCCTCAACGACCGCCACAGCCTGGCCTGCGCGCTGGGCGAGATGCTGACCGAGCCCAAGGCCATCGTCTGGTTCGATGGGGGCGAGCCGGTGCCGGTGGGCGCCGGTGTGCGCCTGGACCAGCGCAGCCGCATGATGTACGACGCGCAGCACGTGTTCCTCAACGGCGAGTCCTTCCGCGCCGCCGGCAAGGACGCCAAGCTCATGCGCCGCCTGGCCGATGAGCGCGGTCTCGGGGCGCGCGAGCTGGCGCAGCTGTCCGAAGGCGCCCGCGCCCTGCTCGACGACTGGGCCTGCGATGGCTGGGTCCACGCCGACTGAGCCTTTGCCGGTGGGGGCTTTCGAGGGCCGGGAGGCCTTCGAGGCCCGGGTCCGGTCGCTGCTGCGGGCCGCCGAGGTCCACGGTACCCGCCGGATCGATTGGGTCTGTCGGACGCCGGTGGACTGGCCGATGGAGGACGAGGCCCTGCTGCAGGACATCACGGCCTGGATCCGGCCGGACGGACGGCTGTGGTGCTGGATCGCGCCCGACCTGGAACCGCTGCGCCATCGCCACCCGCGCCTGACCCGCTGGCGCGCCACCTGGGGCCACCGCCTGCGCTGCCTGTCGCCGGACGAGCCCGCGCTGTTGGACGGGCCCGGCTTGCTGCTGTTGCGCGGGGTGGCGGTGTTGAGCCTTCAGGACCCGCTGCGCTGGCGCGGCAGGGTCAGCGGTGCAAGGTCCGATCTGCAACAGGCCGCGCACCAGGTTGATGCGGTATTGCAACGATGCGCCGAGTCCTTTCCGGTGACCACCTTGGGCATCTAGGGAAGTTACCTACTATGGCTATAATGTAAGGCTAGGCACAGGATTGCGTTATGCGGTGGCTCGAGCGCCGCGAACGTCCTGGTCTGTGTCGAGGAGGAGGTTCGCATGAACGGCGGGCTTCCAGAATTACCGGTAAATCTGTTCGACCCATCTGTTGAGGAACTCATGAACAAGTCGCTCCTGCTGGCTTCCCTGATCGCTGTCGCTGCCCTGGCCGCTTGCGGCAAGAAGGAAGAGGCTCCGGCCGCTGCCCCCGCTCCCGCCGCCGCTCCGGCCCCGGCCGCTTCGGAAGCTGCCGCTCCGGCCGCTCCGGTCGCCGCCTCGGAAGCCGCTCCGGCCGCTTCGGAAGCCGCCTCCGCCGCCAAGTAATCTGGCAGCAGCGCGAAAAAGCCGCCTTCGGGCGGCTTTTTTGTGTCCGTCTCCGGGGCGGTGCATGCCGCGGCTGGATTGGGGCGGAAAAGAAGGCCGCAGGCGGTGTCGCCTGCGGCCTGCGTCATTCCGGGCCCGCCAGCGGCGGGCGCCGGGTTCAGCGGCGCAACTCCTCGAGCAGCAGCGCGGCCACGCGCTTGCCGTTGTCCGAGTGGTCCGGTGCGCCTTGCGGGTCCAGGATGCGAACGATGGTCTGACCCTCGGTGCCGGCCTGCAGACCGACACGGAATCGGGCCAGTTGCACCGGGTCCTTGGCGCCGAAAAGCTTGGCGAAGAAGTTGGGGTCTTCCTTGCCGGCGGTCTTCGGGTCGGCAAAGCGCACGAAATACACGGCCTGACCACGGTCCCGGTCCTCGACGGTGAAACCACTGCGGTCCAGGGCCAAACCGACCCGGCGCCAGGCGCGTTCCATCGGTTCGGACAGGGCCAGGGCAGCGCCCGGCTGGTCGTTCAGCTCGCGCACACGGGCGGGGGCGGCAGGGGCAGCGGTCACCGGAGCGGCCGTGCCGGCCTTGGCCTGTTCGGCCCGAGCGGTGTCTTCAGGCGCGCCCAGCGCGATCATGAGCCGGGTCAGCATCTCGGTTTCGAGTTGCGGGTCGCTGGCGCGGGCGGTCCAGACGGTGGTTTCTTCCCGCTGACCCGTGAACACCTCCTGCAGTCCGCGGTGGCCGATGGTGATCTCGGTGCCTGCCGGACCGCGTTCCAGGCGGGTGCGGAACTTGTCGCGCTCGCCGGTCGAGTAGAACGAGTCGAAGACCTTGCCGATGGTGTTGCGGATCAGGTCGCTGGGGATCTTGGCCCGGTTCTCGGCCCATTCGGTTTCGAGGGTGCCCGACTCGGGGGCGTCCTTGACCAGGGTGAAGCCCAGGCCCTCCCAGAACTGCCGGATCTTGGGGTACAGCTGCTCGGGGGTCTGCGGCGAGACCAGGAAGCGGGTGCTGCCGTCGCGCTCGATCCGCATCGCACCGATCTGCTGCGGCGCCACGCTGGGACCGCCTGCCGCGGCGGGGCGCTGGCCGGCCTGCTGCTGCAGTTGGTTGGCGCTGACGCTGCTGTTGGACTGGGGCAGGTAGCGGCCGTCGCGGTTCAGCGGGCTGAGGTTGGGCGGCACCTCGAGCGGGTTGGTCTTGCGCGCGGCCTTGCCGTAGTCGATCTTGTCACCCGACAGCAGGCCCTCGGTGGAGCTGCAGGCGCTCAGGCCCAGGGCCAGGGCGAGGACGGCGAGGCGGGCGGGCGAGATCGGGAAGGCTTTGTTCACAGGGGGGTCTCCAGGGGCGCTGCCGCGCGCTGTGCGGGCGGCGCCGGGGTCGGGATCAGGCCAGCAGGCCGGCTTCGCGCATCGCGGCGCCCACCAGGGCCTGACCGCTGTCGCTGAGTTCGGTCAGGGGCAGGCGCACCACGTTCTGGCAGCGGCCGAGCTGCGACAGGGCCCACTTGGCCGGGGCCGGGCTGTTCTCGCAGAACAGCTGCTTGTGCATGGCCAGCAGCTGGAAATGGATGCGGCGGGCGGTGGGGATGTCACCCGACAGGGCGGCCGCGCACAGCTCGTGCATCAGGCGCGGCGCGACGTTGGCGGTGACGCTGACGTTGCCGGCACCGCCGAGCAGCATCAGGGCGATGGCGGTGCCGTCGTCGCCCGAGAAGATCTTGAAGCCTTCGGGGGCGTTCTTGATCAGCCAAGCGGCGCGCTCGATGTTGCCGGTGGCCTCCTTGACGCCGAAGACGCCGGGGATGGTGGCCACGCGCAGGGTGGTCTCGGGCAGCATGTCCGCGACCGTGCGGCCGGGGACGTTGTAGACCATCACGGGGATGTCCACGGCCTCGGCAATGGCCTTGAAGTGGCGGTACATGCCCTCTTGGGAGGGCTTGTTGTAGTACGGCACCACCTGGAGCGTGCAGTCGGCGCCGACCTGCTTGGCGAAGCGGCTGAGCTCGATGGCCTCGGAGGTGCTGTTGGCGCCGGCGCCGGCCATGATGGGGATGCGACCCTTGGCATGCTCGACGGCGGTGCGGATGATCTCGCAGTGCTCTTCGACGTTGACGGTGGCCGATTCGCCGGTGGTGCCGACGACGCACAGCGCGTCGGTGCCTTCGGCCACGTGCCAGTCGATCAGCGCGCGCAGGGTCGGGTAGTCGACGCTGCCGTCTTCGTGCATCGGCGTCACCAGCGCCGGGATGCTGCCTTGAATGGGTCTCATGGGGATTCCTTGCAGATGGGGGATTCTAGCCACCGCGGTCAACGCGCCAGGGGGCGATCGGGTGCACCGCGGCGTCACGGCAGGCGGCGATGCGCTGCACGATCCGAGCGGGCGCCTCGAGCCGGCCGCTCTCATAGCCCAGCACCTGCAGGCCATCGAACGCTCGCAGCAGCTCACCGGGCTGCAGCAGGAAGTCCGGTCGCGACGGGCGGCCCAGGGCCTCGTGGCCGCGGGCGAAGGTTTCGTACAGCAGGCAGCCACCCGGGGCCACGGCCGCGGCGATGGCCGGCAGCAGGGGGCGCCACAGGTAGTTCGTGACCACGACGAGGTCGAACTGCCGGCCCGTGAGCGGCCAGGGGCCGTTCTCGATGTCGGCCGCCAGGCATTCGCCCTGGCCGGCCAGCCCCGCCAGGGCCGTCGCGTCGCGGTCCACGCCAGTGACCCGCCAGCCGCGCGCGGCCAGCCAGCGAAGGTGGCGGCCGCTGCCGCAGGCCAGGTCGAGGGCGGTGCCGACGGGCCGGTCGGCGGCCCAGCGCAGAATCCAGTCGGAGGGGGGCGAGGTGAGGTGGCTCATCGGTCGGGCAGGTGGGGGCGGGTCAGCCCACGCAGGACCAGACCCGCTCGGAGAGGTCCCGCATGGTGTGCGGGTCCAGGTAGGCCCAGAACACGAGTCCCAGCAGCACCAGCGTCAGGGCGCGCCACAACCAGATCCGACGGGGGCTCATGGGGCTCACCGGTGGAGGCTCAGGCCAGGGCCGTGCGCACGACCGGCGTCTCGCGCACGGGCTGGTTGGCCAGCGCGGCGAACACGCCCAGGGCCACCGCGATCCACCAGACCACGTCGTAGCTGCCGGTGCGGTCGTACAGCACGCCTCCCAGCCACACGCCCATGAACGAGCCGACCTGGTGGCTGAAGAACACGATGCCGCCCAGCATGGACATGTACTGCACACCGAAGACCTGGGCCACGATGGCGTTGGTGGGGGGCACGGTGGACAGCCACAGCAAGCCCATCACCGCGGCGAAGACGTAGACGCTCCAGGGCGTCAGCGGCACCGCCAGGAAGACCACGATGGCCACCGAGCGCAGCGCGTAGATCGTGGACAGGATGTGGCGCTTCGGCAGCCTGGCGCCCAGCACGCCGGCCGCATAGGTGCCGAAGACGTTGAACAGGCCGATCAAGGCCAGCGCGGTGGTGGCCACCGACGGCTCCAGGCCATGGTCCTTGAGGTAGCTGGGCATGTGCACGCCGATGAACACCACCTGGAAGCCGCAGACGAAGTAGCCCGCCGTGAGCCATCGGAAGCTGGGGTGGCCGAAGGCCTCGCGCAGGGCGGCGCCCACGCTCTGGCGCGGGCCGCCGGCGGCGCCGGACTGGGCGGGCTCCTTCAGGCCCATCGCCAGGGGGGCGATGGCCAGCGCCAGGCAACCCAGCACGAACAGCGCGTTCTGCCAGCCCCAGTGGCCGATCAGCCAGTTCTCGACCGGCACCATCAGGAACTGCCCGAAGGAGCCGGCCGCGGCGGCCACGCCCATTGCCCAGGAGCGGCGCTCGGGCGCCACGTTGCGGCCGATCACGCCGTAGACCACCGCGTAGGTGGTGCCCGACTGGGCCATGCCCAGCAGCAGGCCGGCGCTGCCGGTGAAGGCCAGGCCCGAGGTGGACAGGGCCATCAGGACCAGGCCCAGGCTGTAGAGCAGGGCGCCCGCCACCAGCACCCGGAAGGCGCCGAAGCGGTCGGCCAGCATGCCGGCCACCGGGCCGGCCGCGCCCCAGGCGATGTTCTGGATGGCCAGGGCGAAGGCGAAGGTCTCGCGGGTCCAGCCGCGCTCCATGGTGATCGGCTGCAGCCACAGGCCGAAGCCGTGGCGGATGCCCATGGACAGGGTGACGATCATGGCGCCGCACAGCAGCACCTGGGTCATCGAGAGCGTGGAGCGAGGGGCGTCGGCAGACATCCCGGCACTGTAGCCCAGCGCCGCCCGGGCCGCCGCGGCGGGGCCACCTGTCGCCAAGGTGTCAGCGCTTTGCGGCTAGACTGGATGAAACCACAGCGTCGGCGCCGCAGGCACCGGGGCGCAGCCTTTCTACAATTTCCGCATGGCCACCCGTTCCACTTCCGCCTCGCCCGAGTACGGCGAAGCCTCGATCCGCGTCCTCAAGGGCCTGGAGCCCGTCAAGCAGCGCCCGGGCATGTACACCCGGACCGACAACCCCCTGCACATCGTGCAGGAGGTGATCGACAACGCCGCCGACGAGGCGCTGGCCGGCTTCGGCAAGCGCATCGCCGTCACCCTGCACACCGACGGCTCGGTCAGCGTGGACGACGACGGCCGCGGCATTCCCTTCGGCCTGCACCCCGAGGAGCAGGTGCCGGTGGTGGAGATCGTCTTCACCCGCCTGCACGCCGGCGGCAAGTTCGACAAGGGCGCCGGCGGCGCCTACAGCTTCTCGGGCGGCCTGCACGGCGTGGGCGTCAGCGTGACCAACGCGTTGTCCACCCGGCTGCAGGTCACGGTCTGGCGCGAGGGCCAGGTGGCCCAGCTGGCCTTCTCGGGCGGCGACGTCATCGAGGCCCTGGCGGTGCGGCCGGCCCAGGCCGGCGAGCGCAAGAAGGGCACCTCGGTCCGGGTCTGGCCCGATGCCAAATACTTCGAGAGTGCCGAGCTGCCCCGCGGCGAGCTGATGCACCTGCTGCGCTCCAAGGCGGTGCTGATGCCCGGCGTGACCGTCACGCTGACGAATGAGAAGACCGGCGACACCCAGACCTGGCAGTACAAGGCCGGCCTGCGCGACTACCTGCAGCAGTCGCTGGTGGCCGACCCGCTGATCCCGCTGTTCGAGGGCGAGCACCACGCCGGCAAGGGCGAGGACGAGACCTTTGCCGAGGGCGAGGGTGCCGCCTGGTGCGTCGCGTTCACCGAAGAGGGCGCCTTGCTGCGCGAGAGCTACGTCAACCTGATCCCCACCGTCGCCGGTGGCACCCACGAGGCCGGCCTGAAGGACGGCCTGTTCGGCGCGATCAAGGGCTTCATCGAGCTGCATTCGCTGCTGCCCAAGGGCGTCAAGCTGATGCCGGACGACATCTTCGGCCGCGCCAGCTTCGTGCTGTCGGCCAAGGTGCTGGATCCGCAGTTCCAGGGCCAGACGAAGGAGCGCCTGAACAGCCGCGACGCGCTGCGCCTGGTGTCGGCGGCGGTCAAGCCCGCGCTCGAGCTGTGGCTGAGCCAACACGTTGACCACGGCAAGAAGCTGGCCGAACTGGTCATCAAGCAGGCCCAGACCCGCCAGCGCGCCAGCCAGAAGGTCGAGAAGCGCAAGGGCTCCGGCGTGGCGGTGCTGCCGGGCAAGCTCACCGACTGCGAGAACCGCGACCTCGCGCTCAACGAGCTCTTCCTGGTCGAGGGCGATTCGGCTGGCGGCAGTGCCAAGATGGGCCGCAACAAGGAAACCCAGGCCATCCTGCCGCTGCGCGGCAAGGTGCTCAACGCCTGGGAGGTCGAGCGCGACCTGCTGTTCAAGAACAACGAGATCCACGACATCTCGGTGGCCATCGGGGTGGACCCGCATGGCCCGAGCGACACCCCCGACCTGTCCGGCCTGCGCTACGGCAAGGTCTGCATCCTGTCCGACGCGGACGTCGACGGCTCGCACATCCAGGTGCTGCTGCTGACCCTGTTCTTCCGCCACTTCCCCAAGCTGATCGAGGCCGGCCACGTCTTCGTGGCCAAGCCGCCGCTCTACCGCATCGATGCCCCGGCGCGCGGCAAGAAACCCGCCGCCAAGCTCTACGCGCTGGACGAGGGCGAGCTCGAGGCCGCGCTCGACAAGCTGCGCAAGGATGGCGCCCGCGAGGGCAGCTGGAGCATCAGCCGCTTCAAGGGCCTGGGCGAGATGAGCGCCGAGCAGCTCTGGGAAACCACCCTCAACCCCGACACCCGCCGCCTGCTGCGCGTGGCCTACGGCGCGCTGGACCTGGGCGCCACCGCCGAGGCCTTCGGCCGCCTGATGGGCAAGGGCGAGGCCGCCTCTCGGCGCGAGCTGATGGAGCTGCACGGCGACTCCGTCGAAATCGACATCTGAGTCGGCTCCGTCCATGCGCGCCCTGTCCCGTCCCCGCCTGCTGAGCCTGTTGCTGGCCGCCGCCACCCCCGTGGCGATGGCGTCGCCGCTGTATGGCTTCGTCGACGGCCAGGGTGTGGCCCATGTGGCGGTCACGCCCCTGGATGGCCGCTACCAGCCCCTGCTGCCTGAGCCCGGCCACGACGCCGGCGCGGTGCCCGGCAAGACCATGAGCCGCGGCAGTCTGCTGACCTGGCTGGCCTTCGCCCCCGAGGTCAAGGCCTTGCAGCCGGTGCTGCGCGAAGCCGAGCGTGCCACCGGCGTCGACGCCGAACTGCTCAAGGCCATCGTCACCGTGGAGTCGGGCTTTCGCGCCGACCGGGTCTCGCCGGCGGGGGCCATCGGCCTGATGCAGCTGATGCCCGAGTCCGGCGAGCGCTACGCCACCAAGGCCGAGCGCAGCGGGGCCCCGGTCGAGCAGCGGCTGCGCCAGCCCGGCCACAACGTGATGGTCGGTGCGCGCATGCTGGCCGACCTGTGGCGGCGCTTCGGCAGCATCGACGCGGCGCTGGCCGCCTGGAACGCCGGCGAGGGCCGGGTGCGACGCGCCGGCAACAAGATCCCCGACATCGCCGAGACCCGTGCCCATGTCCACCTGGTGCTCGAGCTGTACTGGGCGCTGCTGCAGCAGCGCCAGCACGGCCGGGCCGAGAGACTTTCCCTGACCGCCCCGGCCCCGGAGGCCGGCGGTCGCTGACACCCTTTCCATGCAACAGACCAACCTGAGCTTCGATTCCAAGGACGGCGGCGCTGACGAGATCACGCTGGCCCATTACGCCGAGCGCGCCTACCTCGAGTACGCGCTGAGCGTGGTCAAGGGGCGTGCGCTGCCCGATGTCTGCGACGGCGCCAAGCCGGTGCAGCGCCGCATCCTCTACAGCATGCAGCGCATGGGGCTGGGCTTTGGCGGCTCGGGCGGGGCGCCCAAGCCTGTCAAGAGCGCCCGCGTGGTGGGCGATGTGCTGGGCAAGTACCACCCGCACGGTGACACCGCGGCCTATGACGCGATGGTGCGCATGGCGCAGGACTTCTCGCTGCGCTACCCGCTGATCGACGGCCAGGGCAATTTCGGCAGCCGCGACGGCGACGGCGCCGCCGCGATGCGCTACACCGAGGCGCGCCTGTCCCCGATCGCCCGCCTGCTGCTCGACGAGATCGACGAGGGCACGGTGGACTACGTGCCCAACTACGACGGCTCCTTCGAGGAGCCGCGCCTGCTGCCGGCGCGTCTGCCCTTCGTGCTGCTCAACGGCGCCAGCGGCATCGCGGTGGGCATGGCCACCGAGATCCCCAGCCACAACCTGCGCGAGGTCGCGAACGCCGCGGTGGCCCTGATCCGCGACGAGGCCTTGTCGGACGATGCGCTGTTCGAGCTCCTGCCCGGCCCCGACTACCCGGGCGGCGGCCAGCTGATCTCCAGCGCCACCGACATCCGCGAGGCCTACCGCAACGGCCGCGGCAGCCTGAAGGTGCGCGCGCGCTGGAAGATCGAGGACCTGGCCCGCGGCCAGTGGCAGCTGGTGGTGCACGAGCTGCCGCCGGGCACCAGCGCCCAGAAGGTGCTCGAAGAGATCGAAGAGCTGACCAACCCCAAGGTCAAGGCCGGCAAGAAGGCCCTGACCCAGGAGCAGGTGCAGCTCAAGGCCAGCCTGCTGGCGGTGCTCGACACGGTGCGCGACGAGTCGAGCAAGGACGCCGCGGTGCGCCTGGTGTTCGAGCCCAAGAGCCGGGCGGTCGAGCAGCAGGACCTGATCCTGGCCCTGCTGGCCCATACCAGTCTGGAGACCAATGCGCCCCTGAACCTGACCATGGTCGGTCTGGACGGCAAGCCGGTGCCCAAGAGCCTGCGCGAGATCCTCACCGAGTGGATCGCCTTCCGCCAGACCACGGTGCAGCGCCGCACCCGCCACCGCCTGGACAAGGTGCTCGACCGCATCCACGTCCTCGAGGGCCGGCAGCTGGTGCTGCTGAACATCGACGAGGTGATCCGCATCATCCGCGAGAGCGACGAGCCCAAGTCGGCGCTGATCGCCCGTTTCAACCTGAGCGATCGCCAGGCCGAGGACATCCTCGAGATCCGGCTGCGTCAGCTGGCCCGTCTGGAGGCGATCAAGATCGAGCAGGAGCTCGCCAGCCTGCGCGAGGACCGCAGCAAGCTCGAGGACATCCTCGGCAGCCCGACCGCGCTGCGCCGCACCGTCATCAAGGAGATCGAGGCCGATGCCAAGGCCTTCGGCGACGAGCGCCGCACCCTGATCCAGGAGGAGCGCCGCGCGGTCGCGGAGGTCAAGATCGTCGACGAGCCCGTCACCGTGATCGCCAGCCAGAAGGGCTGGGTGCGCGCGATGAAGGGCCACGAAGTCGACGCCGGCACGCTGACCTTCAAGGCCGGTGACGGCCTGTACAACACCTTCCGTTGCCGCAGCGTGGACACCCTGTACGTGCTGGGCAGCACCGGCCGCGCCTTCAGCGTGCCGGTCGCCGGCCTGCCCGGCGGCCGCGGCGACGGCGTGCCGGTCACCAGCCTGATCGAGCTGGAGCCCGGCACCCAGGTGGCGCACATGGTGGCCGGTGCGGCCACCGAGACCCTGCTGCTGGCCAGCAGCGGCGGCTTCGGCCTGCTGGCCCGACTGGGCGACCTGGCCAGCCGCCAGAAGGCCGGCAAGGGCTTCCTCAGCCTGGAGGCCCCCGACCGCGTGCTGCCGCCGGTGCTGGTGCCGCCCGGCCATGCGAACGTGGCCTGCCTGTCGGCCACCGGCCGCCTGCTGGTGTTCCCGATCACCGAGCTCAAGCTGCAGAGCAACGGCGGCCGTGGCCTGACCCTGATGGACGTGGATGCCAAGGACCCGCTGGTGTCGGTCACGGGCTGCGCCGACAGCGTGCGCGTGCTGGGCAGCGGCCGCAGCGGCCAGCCGCGCGACGAGCTGGTCAAGGGCGTCGCCTTCGCCGGCCACCAGGGCAAGCGCGCCCGCAAGGGCAGCAAGGTCGACGGCGTGGTCAAGGTCAGCCACCTGCTGGGCAGCTGAGCGCCGCGCGGTACCCCCTGAACAAAGGGCCACGCGGGGCCCTTTGTCTTGTCTGGCTCGGGCCGGGCCCGGTGCCGCTCAGAGCGAGCGGCGCAGGTCGGGCAGCGGCGGGAGCTTGGGCAGCTTCAGGTCGCCCCAGGGCAGCTTCAGGCGGTCGCCGGTGAGCTGGCGCGTCACCGCGCTCTTGATCGGCGGCACCAGGTTGGTCACCCGCACGATGGCCTCGCGGGCCAGCTTGGCCGGCGTGGTGTCGTTGGTGAAGAGCTTGACCACCAGGTTGGTGCCCAGGTAGATCGGCAGCGTCACGCGGCGGTGCTCGTCCGCATAGGCCTGCAGCGCGCGGGCGTCGCCCAGGTCCCGGCCGGCGGCCTTGGCGGCGGCCAGGCCGGCGGCCAGCACCTCGATGCCGTACAGGCCGAAGTTGTAGCCGTGGGCGGTGACCGGGTGCATGCCCACCGCGGCGTCGCCGATCAGGGCGAAGCGCTGGCAGGCGAAGCGCTGGGCGTAGACGGCCACCAGCGGGTAGGCATGGCGTTCACCGGCCAGCTCGAGCTGCCCCAGGCGGTGGCCGAAGGCCTCGTCGACCTGGGCGGCGAAGACCTCGGGCGTGGCGGCCATCAGCGCGGCGGCACCGTCGCTGGTCACGGTCCAGACGGCCGAGCTCTGCTTGCCGGCCATCGGCAGCATGGCCAGCGTGTGGCCGTGCAGGAAACACTCGTGGGCGGTGCCGTCGTGCGCCAGCTCGTGGCGCATGCGGGCGACGATGGCGGTGCGGCCGAAATCCAGCATGCGCGCCCCGATGCCGGCCATGCGCCGCACGGTGGAGAAACGGCTGTCGGCGGCGATCACCAGGGGCGCGCGCAGGGTGCGGCCGTCGGCCAGGGTGACCGAGGCGCCGTCGGCGCCGCGGGCCAGGCCGGTGACGCGGGCGTCGCCGGTGATCGTGACCAGTGCGCCGCGGGCCGCGGCGCCGGCGAAGCAGGCCTCGCGGATGCGGTGGTTGGGCACCAGCCAGCCCAGCTGTTCGTGGCCGTCGGCCTGGCCGTCGAAGGGCAGCACCATGGGCGAGCTGCCGTTGGTGACCTGGGCGGCCTTGAGCGGGGCGATCTCGTCGGCCGGCAGCCGGTCCCACAGGCCCAGCTGGGTCAGGATGCGGCGCGCGCGGTGGGTCAGGGCGATGTCGCGGCCGTCCTCGGGCGGGGCCACCAGGCTGTCGCGCGGCGCCTGCTCGAGCAGGTGGCTGCGGATGCCGGCATCGGCCAGGGCGCAGGACAGGGCCAGGCCGGCGGGGCCGGCGCCGACGATCAGGACATCGGTGTCGAAGGGGGCGGAAGCGGTCATGGACGGGCTCGCGGCGTCGATGGCGTCAAAACGGACGGCGGCCGGAAGACCCGACCGCCGCGCGCATCATGGCTGGGATTGTCGCGCGGGCCTTGACCCGCGTCAGCCCCGTGGGCTTCAGCGCCGCCGCAGCGCGGCCAGGCAGGCCAGGCCGCACAGCGCGAACAGCGCCAGGCTCCAGAAGGCGTAGGGCACGCCCAGCAGGTTGACCGCGGCCTCGGCGCAGGAGGCCATGGGCATGAAGACCTCGGGGGCCACCTCGAACAGGCCCAGCGCGTCCAGGATGCGGTCGGCCAGGGTCATGTTGCACGAGGCGCTGGCGGCCGCCACGAAGTGCTGCCACAGCGCCGCCGCCACACCCGACAGGGCCAGCACCACGCCCAGGCCGGCCAGCGGGCGGCGCAGCGGCGACAGCAGCGCACCCAGCGCCGCCAGCGTGCCCAGCACCAGGAAGATCAGGCGCTGCAGCGTGCACCAGGGGCAGGGCGGCATGTCGAAGCGGTACTGCGACAGCAGTGCCAGGCCGACGCCACCCCAGCAGGCCAGCGCCACCGCGACCAGCAGCAGGCGCTGGCGGGCGTGGGAGCGGCGGCTCATCAGGCGCGCAGCTCGGCGATCAGCTCGATCTCGACGCAGGCCCCCAGCGGAATCTGGGCCACGCCGAAGGCGCTGCGGGCGTGCGCGCCCACGGTGGGGCCGAAAACCTGGCCCAGCAACTCGGAGCAGCCGTTGGTGACCAGGTGCTGCTCGGTGAAGGTGGGGGTGGAGTTGACCAGGCTCATCACCTTGACGATGCGGGTGACGCGCTCCAGGTCACCGCCGCAGGCGGCCTGCAAGCTGCCCATCAGGTCGATGGCGATGGCACGCGCGGCGGCCTGGCCCTCTTCGGTGGTGGTGTTCAGGCCCAGCTGCCCCACCCAGGGCTTGCCGTCCTTCTTGGCGATGTGGCCGGACAGGAAGACCAGGTTGCCGGTCTGGACGAAGGGGACGTAGGCGGCGGCGGGAATGGCCACCGGCGGCAGTTGGATACCCAGGGACTGCAGACGCTCGGCGATGGACATGGGGGCTCCGATGGGGGAGTGAAACGCGATGGGGCGGGATCCTACACTGGGCCATGCAGGGGGCAGGCATGGTGGGGGCGGCGGCGTGGCCGCTGGGGGCGCTGGTCGGCGTGGCGTGGGCCTTGTGGGCCCCCGAACCCGCCTCGGCCGGCGTGGGCATGGCGTTCGCGGCGCTGGGTTTGGCCTTGGGCGTGTGGGCCCGTCGCCAGCGGCCCGCGGCGGCGGCCGTGCTGGTTCTGCTGGCGACCGGGCTGATGTCCCAGGCCTGGACCGACGCCCGGGTGCGCGCCCGCCTGGGCTTGGCGCTGGACCCGGCCCTGGAGGGGCTGGACCTGGTCGTGCAGGGCCGGGTGGACGACCTGCCTCAGCCCGGCCCCGATGGCCTGCGCTTCACGCTGGCGCCCGAGCAGGGCTGGCGCGACGGCCGGTCGGTGGCGCTGCCGCCGCGCATCAGCCTGAGCTGGCCCCGTCCCGAGGCCTGGCCCGATGCCGTGATGCCCGCGCTGCGCGCCGGCGAGCGTTGGCGCCTGCCGGTGCGGCTGCGGCGCTTCCATGCGCCGCACAACCCGCATGGCCACGACCTGGAGCTCTGGGCCTTCGAGCAGTCGCTGGGCGCGGCAGGGGCGGTGCGCCCCGGCGTGGCGGGCGAGGCGCAGCGGCTGGGCCCGCCGCGCCCCTGGTGGCCCCCCGAGGCCCTGCCCGCCTGGCGGCAGGCGCTGCGCGACCGGGTCCTGCTGGCACTGCCCGATGTCCGCGTGGCCGGTTTGCTGGCGGCGCTGGCGGTGGGCGACCAGGGCGCGATCCCGGCCACCGACTGGGAGCTGTTCCAGCAGACGGGGGTGGCCCACCTGATGAGCATCAGTGGCCTGCACATCACCCTGTTCGCCGCCCTGGCCGCTGCGGCCATCGGCACGCTCTGGCGCAGTTGGCCGGCGGCGCTGCGTCGCGTGCCGGCGCCCAGCGCCGCGCGCTGGGGCGGGGTGGCGCTGGCCACCGGCTATGCGCTGCTGTCGGGTTGGGGCCTGCCGGCCCAGCGCACCGTGCTGATGCTGGCGTTGGGGGCGCTGGCCACGTCCGGCGGCTGGCGCTGGCCGCCGACCCTGGTCTGCCTGTGGTCGGCGGCCCTGCTCGTGCTGGCCGACCCCTGGGCCTTGCTGCAACCGGGCTTCTGGTTGTCGTGCGCGGCGGTGTGGCTGCTGCTGAGCGTGGGCGGGCCGGCCGAGCCCGCGGCCCCGGGTTGGCGGGCCCGGGCGGTCGCGCTGCTGCGGCAAGGGGCCCGCACCCAGTGGCTGGCCACCGTCGGCCTCGCGCCGCTGGCCATGCTGTGGTTCGGCCAGTTCGTGCCGCTGGGGCTGGTGGCCAATGCGGTGGCGGTGCCCCTGGTCACCTGGGGCGTGACGCCGCTGGCCCTGCTGGGTCTGCTGTGGACACCCGTGCTGGCCGTTGCGGGCGCGCTGGCCGTGCCACTGTTGTGGGGCCTGCAGGCGCTGGACGCCTGGTCGCCCCACCCCTGGTCGGTGCCGGCGGCCCCCCCGTGGGCGGGCGCCGGAGCGCTGCTCGGCGCATGGCTCCTGGTGGCGCGCCTGCCCTGGTGGGTGCGCCTGCTGGGGCCGCTGTTGGCCGCGCCCCTGCTGTGGCCCGCGCTGCCACGCCCGGACGAAGGCCGCTTCAGCCTGCTGGCCGCCGACGTGGGGCAGGGCAGTGCGGTGCTGCTGCGCACCCGCCACCACACCCTGTTGTTCGATGCCGGCCCGGCCACTCCAGGGGCCGGTGATGCCGGGGCCCGGCTGCTGTGGCCGCTGCTGCGGGCCAGCGGTGAGCGCCGGCTGGACCTGCTGGTGCTCAGCCACCGCGACCTGGACCATGTGGGGGGGGCGGCCAGCCTGCTGGCGCGGCTGCCGGTGGCGCAGCTGCGCCACTCGCTGGAGCCCGGCCATCCGCTGCTGGCCCGAGGCGTGCCGTCCACCCCGTGCCAGGCCGGCCAGCGCTGGGACTGGGACGGGGTGCGATTCGAGCTGATCCACCCCTTCCAGCCCGGCGCCGGAGCCCCGGGTCAGACCAACGCCGCCAGCTGCGTGCTGCGGGTGCAGGACGCGCGGGGGCGGGTGGCCCTGATGACGGGTGACATCGGCACCGAACAAGAGGCAGCCCTCCTGGCCCGCGGTCCCGGGCCGCTGCGGGCCGACCTGCTGGTGGTCGCCCACCACGGCAGCCGAAGCTCTTCTTCCAGTGCCTTCCTGCAGGCGGTGCGCCCCGAGTGGGCGGTGGTCCAGGCCGGCTACCGCAACCGTTTCGGCCATCCGCACCCCGAGGTGCTGGCCCGCCTTGGTGCGCTTGGATCAAAGGTGGTGCGAACCGACCGCTGTGGTGCGTGGGAATGGACGGAAGCTGGTGCAACATGCACCCGTGAGGTGCAACCCCGCCATTGGCGGGACCGGCCGCCGCCGGAGCCTGCGGCGCAGGCTGGTTCGGTTGTTGCTATGCCTCGTGCAGGAGAGCCCCGATGAGACCGAGTTTCGACGAGATGCAAGCCACCAGCACCACCGTGCGGGAGCATTACCGGACCTACGACCAGTGGCTGGGCCGACAGCCGCGCGAGGTGATGCAGATGCGGCGCGAGGAGGCGGAGATGATCTTCCGCCGCGTGGGCATCACCTTTGCGGTGTACGGCGACAAGGACTCGGGGGAGGGCACCGAGCGCCTGATCCCCTTCGACCTGATCCCGCGTGTCATCCCCGCCGGCGAATGGCGCGAGATGGAAAAGGGGCTGCGCCAGCGCGTCACCGCGCTCAACCGCTTCATCCACGACATCTACCACGGCCAGGAGATCCTCAAGGCCGGCCTGGTGCCGCGTGAGCAGATCCAGCACAACGCCCAGTTCCGCCCCGAGATGATGGGGGTGGACGTGCCGAATGACGTGTACTCGCACATCGCCGGCATCGACATCGTGCGCGCCGCCCAGCCCGACGGCAGTGGCACCTACTACGTGCTCGAGGACAACCTGCGCGTGCCCAGCGGCGTGAGCTACATGCTCGAGAACCGCAAGATGATGATGCGGCTCTTCCCCGAGCTGTTCGCCCAGCACCGCGTGGCCCCGGTGGCGCACTACCCCGACCTGCTGCTCGAGACCCTGCGCAGCGTGGCCCCGCGTGCGGTGGCCGATCCCACCGTGGTGGTCCTGACCCCGGGCATGTACAACTCGGCCTACTTCGAGCACGCCTTCCTGGCGCAGCAGATGGGCGTCGAGCTGGTCGAAGGACAGGACCTGTTCGTCAAGGACCGCATGGTCTACATGCGCACCACCCAGGGCCCGAAGCGGGTGGACGTGATCTACCGGCGGCTGGACGACGACTTCCTCGACCCGCAGGTCTTCCGCAAGGACTCGACCCTGGGCTGTGCCGGCCTGGTCGATGCCTACAAGGCCGGCAACGTGACCCTGAGCAACGCGATCGGCACGGGCATCGCCGACGACAAGTCGATCTACCCCTATGTGCCCAAGATGATCGAGTTCTACCTGGGCGAGAAGCCGATCCTGCAGAACGTGCCCACCTGGCTGTGCCGCGAGAAGGACGACCTGGCCTACGTGCTGGACCACCTGCCCGAACTGGTGGTCAAGGAGGTCCACGGTGCTGGGGGCTACGGCATGCTGGTCGGCCCGGCTGCCACGAAGCAGGAGGTCGAGGACTTCCGTGCTCACCTGCTGGCCAACCCGGGCAACTACATCGCCCAGCCGACGCTCAGCCTGTCCACCTGCCCCACCTTCGTCGAGAGCGGCATCGCGCCGCGCCACATCGACCTGCGCCCCTTCGTGCTCTCGGGCACCCAGGTGCAGATGGTGCCCGGCGGCCTGACCCGCGTCGCCTTGAAGGAGGGCTCGCTGGTCGTCAACAGCAGCCAGGGCGGCGGCACCAAGGACACCTGGGTGCTGGAAGCCTGACCCCCGATCGGCCCCCGAAGGAATCCAAAGACATGCTCTCACGCACCGCCGATCACCTGTTCTGGATGTCCCGCTACATCGAGCGCTCCGAGAACACCGCCCGCATGCTCGATGTCAACTACCAGACCTCGCTGCTGCCGCAGTCCAGCGCCGCGGCCGAGCAGGCCTGGCATGGTCTGCTGTCGATCTCCGAGCTCAGCCACGACTACCGGTCGCGCCATGGCGCGATCGACCCGCAGCGGGTGCAGGCCTACATGGTCCGCGACGAACGCAACCCCTCGTCGATCCTGTGCTGCCTGCGCGCCGCGCGCGAGAACGCCCGTGCCATCCGCGGCACCCTGACCACCGAGGTCTGGGAGACCACCAACCAGACCTGGCTCGAGTTCAACCGCCTGCTCAAGGAAGGCCTTCTCGAGCGCGACCCGTCGGCCCTGTTCGAGTGGGTCAAGTTCCGCTCGCACCTTTCGCGTGGCGTGACCGTGGGCACCATGCTGCAGGACGAGGCCTTCAACTTCATCCGCATCGGCTCCTTCCTGGAGCGTGCCGACAACACCGCCCGGCTGCTCGACGTGAAGTTCCATGCGGCGCAGGACGAGTACCACGGCGCCCAGAGCCGGGACTCGGAGGCGGATTTCTACCACTGGTCGGCGATCCTGCGCTCGGTCTCGGCTTTCGAGATCTACCGCAAGGTCTACCGCAACGTGATCGAGCCGCAGAAGGTGGCCGAGCTGCTGATCCTGCGCGAGGACATGCCGCGCTCGCTGGCCCACTGCATGAGCAAGGTGGTCGGCAACCTCAAGCGCGTGGCCAACGCCCAGTCGGCCGAAACCCTGCGCCTGGCCGGCCGCCTGAACTGCGACCTGGAGTACGCCCGCATCGACGAGATCCTCGAGACCGGCCTGCACGCCTTCCTCAGCCAGTTCCTCGACCGCGTCGGCGACCTGGGCGTGGGCATCAGCCGGGACTTCCTGGTGCCGTCCTGAGCCGCGCCGGACGCCGGTCCGATTGAACCCGGCCGTGCGCAACCCGCTGGTGGAGCCACCACCGGCGGTGCGTGCCGCCTGCCCACGCTTCGCCTTCGAAAGCAAGGAACGCCCGTGTCCATCCACGTCGCCCTTCAGCACGTCACCCACTACCGCTACGACCGGCGGGTCAGCCTGTCGCCACAGGTCGTGCGCCTGCGCCCGGCGCCGCACTGCCGAACGCCGATCCTGTCCTATTCGATGCGGGTCGAACCGGCCGAGCACTTCATCAACTGGCAGCAGGACGCCTTCGCCAACCACCAGGCCCGCCTGGTGTTTCCGGCCAAGACGATGGAGTTCAAGGTCACCATCGACCTGGTGGCCGAGATGTCGGTCTACAACCCCTTCGACTTCTTCCTCGAGCCCGAGGCCGAGCACATCCCCTTCGCCTACGGTGAGGCCCTGCGCGCCGAACTGGCCCCCTACCTGGTCACCGATCCCGCCGGCCCCGGCCTGGCCGCGCTGCTGGCCACCATCCCGCGCGAGCCCGCCCGCACGATCGACTTCCTGGTCGGGCTGAACCAGCGGCTGCAGCAGGAGATCCGCTACACCATCCGCCTGGAGCCCGGCGTGCAGACGCCCGAGCAGACCCTGTCGCTGCGCAGCGGTTCCTGCCGCGACACCGGCTGGCTGCTGGTGCAGGTGCTGCGCCACCTGGGCCTGGCGGCGCGCTTCGTCTCGGGCTACCTCATCCAGCTGGCCCCTGACGTCAAGTCGCTCGACGGTCCCAGCGGCACCGAAGTCGACTTCACCGACCTGCACGCCTGGTGCGAGGTCTACCTGCCCGGTGCCGGCTGGATCGGCCTGGACCCGACCTCGGGCCTGATGGCGGGCGAAGGCCACATCCCGCTGGCCTGCACCCCGCAGCCCAGCAGCGCGGCACCGATCACCGGCGCGGTCGACGAGTGCGAGGTCGAGTTCGACCACCGGATGGGCATCACCCGGATCTGGGAGTCGCCCCGCGTCACCCGTCCGTACACCGACGAGCAGTGGTCGCGCGTGCTGCGCCTGGGTGAGCAGGTGGACCGCGAGCTCGAACGCGGCGATGTGCGGCTGACCATGGGCGGTGAGCCCACCTTCGTCTCGGTGGACGACCGCGACGGGGCCGAATGGAACACCGACGCGCTCGGCCCGACCAAGCGCCTGCACGCCCAGGACCTGGTGCAGCGCCTGCGCGACGAATACGGCCAGGGCGGCTTCCTGCACTACGGCCAGGGCAAGTGGTACCCGGGCGAGCAACTGCCCCGCTGGGCGCTGTCGATCTGCTGGCGCGCCGACGGCCAGCCCTGCTGGGGTGCCCCCTCGCTGTTCGCCGACGAGCGCGAGCCCCACGCCTACACCAGCGCCGACGCGCAGCGCTTCATCCAGGCGCTCACCACCCGCCTGGGCCTGACCACCGAGCACATCCAGACCGGTTACGAGGACACCTGGTACTACCTGTGGCGCGAGCGCCGCCTGCCGGTCAATGTCGACCCCTTCGACGCGCGACTGGACGACGAACTCGAGCGCCTGCGCCTGCGCCGCGTGTTCGACCAGGGACTGGACCACCCGGTGGGTTACGTGCTGCCGCTGCAGGCCGACCCCGGGCCCGGTCTGCAAGGCACCCGCTGGCAGACCGGTCCCTGGTTCTTCCGCGACGAGCGCATGTACCTGATCCCCGGCGACTCGCCGATGGGCTACCGGCTGCCGCTGGAATCGCTGCCCTGGGTGCGGGCGTCCGAGTACCCGTACCACCACGAGCACGATCCCTTCGCCCCGCGCGACGCGCTGCCTGCCGCCACCCGCCTTCAGGCCCAGTTCGCCGGTCCCTCGGGCGCTGACCCGGGCTACGCGGCGCACACCGTCGGCGGCGGCTTCGCCGAGGGCGGGGTGGTGGCGCGGCAGGGATTCGGCCCGGCGCTGCCCGACGCCGCACCGGGCGAAGGCGATGCCACGTCGCCGGCCGACCCCCGGCCCCTGTCCGAGCGGCCCGAGCGCTTCCAGAGCGCCCACTGGATCACCCGCACCGCGCTGTGCGTGGAAGCGCGCGACCCGCGCCGCGCCAACGGTCCCAAGGCCGAGGTGGTGGGCCAGGCCAGCGGCGTGCTGTACGTCTTCATGCCGCCGCTGCAGCGCCTGGAGGACTACCTGGCCTTGCTGGCCGCGGTCGAGGCCACCGCCGCCGAGCTGGGCGTCAAGATCGTCCTCGAGGGCTACCCACCCCCGCGCGACCCCCGCCTGAAATTGCTGCAGGTCACGCCCGACCCGGGTGTCATCGAGGTCAACATCCACCCGGCCCACAGCTGGGCCGAGCTGGTGCAGCACACCGAGTTCCTGTACGACGCCGCCTGGCGCTCGCGCCTGTCGGCCGAGAAGTTCATGGTCGACGGCCGCCACACCGGCACCGGCGGCGGCAACCACATCGTGCTGGGCGGTGCCACGCCGGCCGACTCGCCCTTCCTGCGCCGGCCCGACCTGCTGGCCTCGTTGCTGGCCTACTGGCACAACCACCCGTCCCTGAGCTACCTGTTCTCGGGCCTGTTCATCGGCCCGACCAGCCAGGCCCCGCGGGTGGACGAGGCCCGCAACGACCAGCTGCGCGAGCTGGAGATCGCGCTGGGCGAGATCGAGCGCTGGTCGGCCCAGTACGGAGCCGGCCCCGACGCCTTCATGCCGCCCTGGATGGTCGACCGCACGCTGCGCAACGTGCTGGTGGACGTCACCGGCAACACCCACCGCAGCGAGTTCTGCATCGACAAGCTGTACTCGCCCGACTCGTCCACCGGCCGCCTGGGCCTGCTCGAGCTGCGCGCCTTCGAGATGCCGCCCCATGCCCGCATGAGCGTGGTGCAGCAGCTGCTGCTGCGCGCCCTGGTGGCGCGCTTCTGGAAGACCCCTTACCGCGCGCCCCTGGTGCGCTGGGGCACCGAGCTGCACGACCGTTTCCTGCTGCCCACCTTCGTGCAGATGGACTTCGCCGACGTGCTCGAGGAGATGGGGCAGGCCGGCTACGCGATGGAGCCGGCCTGGTTCGCGCCGCACTTCGAGTTCCGCTTCCCCAAGGTCGGCGAGTTCAGTGCCCGTGGCGTCCACGTGATGCTGCGCACCGCGCTCGAGCCCTGGCACGTGATGGGCGAGGAGGGCGCCAGCGGCGGCACCGTGCGCTACGTCGACTCGTCGCTCGAGCGGCTGGAGCTGCGCGTCACCGGCCTGGTCGAGCCGCGCCACCGCCTGACCGTCAACGGCGAGAGCGTGCCGCTGCAGCCCACCGGCCGCGCCGGCGAGTACGTGGCCGGCATCCGCTACCGGGCCTGGAACCCGCCCTCGGCCCTGCACCCCACCATCGGCGTGCACGCACCGCTCACGGTGGACCTGGTGGACACCTGGATGCAGCGCTCGCTGGGCGGTTGCCAGTACCACGTGGCCCACCCGGGTGGTCGCAACTACGTCACCTTCCCGGTCAACGCCTACGAAGCCGAGAGTCGCCGCCTGGCGCGCTTCTTCGCCATGGGCCACACCCCGGGGCGGATCGTGGCGGCCGAGCCGCAGCGCGGCTGGGAGTTCCCGTTCACGCTCGACCTGCGCCGCAGCGGCCGCTGAGGCACCCGGCAAAGCAGGCATCATTGGCGGATGTCCCTGTCCCTGCGTCCGCCCTGGTCCGACGACAGCGCCCCTGACGAGGCGCTGTCGGGTGCGCTCGCCGGCGCCCGCCCGGCCAGCGACGGCCACCACGACGAGTTGCGCGGTGTGCTGGCCGCCGCTGACCGGGTGCCGCCGGGGGTGGCGCCTCTTTGGCGCCGCTTTCTGCAGGCCCAGGGGCCGCAGGGCTGGCAGGACCTGGGCGCCACGCTGGCGCGCATCCGCCACCGGGTGCAGGACGACGGCGCCACCTACAACGTCTACGCCGACGGCGCCCAGGCCACCCGCGCCTGGCCGCTCGAGGCCCTGCCCCTGCTGCTGGGGCCCGAGGACTGGGCCGGCATCGAGCAGGGCGTGCGCCAGCGGGCCCGTCTCCTCAATCAGGTGCTGGCCGATTGCTACGGTGAGCGCCGCCTGCTGTCGCAGGGCCTGCTGCCCGCGCCTCTGGTGCTGGCGCACCCGCAGTACCTGCGCCCGATGCACGGCTGCCGGCCCCCCGGCGGCGTGCACCTGCACATCGCCGCCTTCGACCTGGTGCGCGGCCCCGAGGGCCGCTGGTGGGTGGTGGCCCAGCGCACCCAGGCGCCGTCCGGCCTGGGCTACCTGCTGGAAAACCGCCTGATCGTCGCCCAGCAGTTCCCGCAGGCCTTCCGCGAGCTGCAAGTCCAGCGCCTGGCGTCCACCTTCCAGGCCATGGTCCAGGGCCTGCAGCGCCTGTCGCCCGCCGGCGAGCGCGCCCGCGTGGCCCTGCTCACCCCCGGGCCGGCCAGCGAGACCTATTTCGAGCATGTCTTCCTGGCCCGCTACCTGGGCGTGGCCCTGGTCGAGGGTGCCGACCTGACGGTGCGCGCCAACAAGGTCTGGCTCAAGACCCTGCACGGTCTGGAGCGGGTGGACGTGTTGCTGCGCCGGGTCGACGACGACTTCCTCGACCCGCTGGAGCTGCGCGCCGACTCCGCCCTGGGCGTGCCCGGCCTGCTGCAGGCCCTGCGCGCCGGCGAGGTGGTGGTGGCCAACGCCCCGGGCGCCGGCTGGCTGGAAAGCCCCGGCCTGTCGGCCTTCTGGCCGGGGGTGGCCCGCGAGCTGCTGGGCGAAGACCTGGTCTTGCCCGGCGTGACCACCTGGTGGTGCGGCGAGGAAGCGGCCTGGCGCAGCCACCAGACCCGCCTGGACGACTACGTGCTGACCCCCACTTTCCCCGGCGGCCAGCGCCCGGTGGCCCTGGCCGCCCTGACGCCCGCCGAACGCGCGGCGGTGCTGGCCCGGGTCGAGGCCGACCCCGCCGCCTACACCCTGCAGGCACGGGTGCGCCCCTCCGAGACCCCGGTCTGGACCGACGGCGTGCTGCAGCCGCGTGCCGCGGTGCTGCGCGTGTTCGCCCTGGCCGATGGCGAGGGCGGCTGGCGCGTGCTGCCCGGTGGCATGACCCGCGTGGCCGCGGCCGGCGAGGGCGGCGCCAACCCCTGGCTGTCGATGCAGCAGGGCAGCAGCAGTGCCGACACCTGGGTGCAGACCGGCGACGCGGTCGATCCCACCAGCCTGTTGCCGCGACCGCTCACCCCGGCCGACCTGGCCTCGGTGCACCGCACCGTCACCAGCCGCTCGGCCGAGAACCTGTTCTGGCTGGGCCGCTACACCGAGCGGGCCGAGAACTCGGTGCGCCTGGCCCGGCTCACCCTCGAGGCCCTGGGCGGCGCCGGCTCACCCCGCGTGCTGGGCGTGCTGGACGCGCTGGCCCGCTGGCATGGCCTGGTGCCGCCCGAGCTGCCCTCCGCCGAGGCCTCGGCCCGGGTGTTCGAGCGCGCACTGGTCCAGGGCCTGGGCGACGTGCAGGGCGGCGTGACCAGCGTGGCCTGGAACCTGTCCGCGCTGCAGCGCTGCGCCCAGGCGCTGCGCGAGCGGCTGTCGCCCGAGCACTGGCGCCTGATCCGCGAGCTGGGCGAGCATTTCAGCCAGCACCTGGGGGCGGTGCTGGCCGCCGGCGCCGCCGAACCCCTGCCCGACGTTCTGGGCGTGCTGTCCCGGGCCGCCACCCACCTGGCCGCGCTGACCGGCGCCCAGACCGACCGCATGACCCGTGACGACGGCTGGCGCCTGCTGAGCGTGGGCCGCCAGATCGAGCGGCTGGACTTCCTGGCCCATGCGCTGGCGCTGGGCTTCGAGCGCGGCCTGCCGGCCCACGAGGACGGCTTCGCCCTGCTGCTGGGCCTGTTCGACTCGACCATCACCTACCGCGCCCAGTTCCAGGCCCGCCGCGAGGTCCCGCCGCTGTTGCACCTGCTGGTGCACGACACCGACAACCCGCGCGCGCTGGCCTGGGTGGCGCGCACCTTGCACGACCGCTTTCTCAAGCTCAGCCGGCACGACCCGGCCTGGGCCGTCGGCCAGGCCGCCGCCCTGCCGGTGCCGCAGGACTGGCCGCTCGAAGCCCTGTGCCGCACCGATGCCGAGGGCCGTCACCGCCAGCTGGAGCAACGCCTGGCGCAGGCCTGCGACGCGGTGCGGGGGCTGTCGGGCGCGCTGGGGCAGCGCCTGTTCTCGCATGCGGGCGTGGCGGAGCAGACGCTGTGGCGCTGAGCCTGCCGGTTCCGATGACCTCGGTCGCGGCCACGCCTCGTCGCTGGCTGCGGGTGCACCACGAGACCCGCTACGACTATGGCGCCACCGTGGAACTGGCCCATCACCTGGCGTGTCTTCAGCCGCGCGAGACCGCCTGGCAGAAGGTGCGCGGCTGGTCGCTGTCGATCGACCCCGTGCCGGACGAATGGCTGGCGCTGGACGACGGCCAGCCCTGGCCACCGGTGCAGCTCACCCGGGACCCCTGGGGCAATGGCCGCCTGGCGTTCAGCCTGTCGCGGGTGCATGCCAGCCTGCGGGTGTGCAGCCGTTTCGAGGCCGGGCTCCTGTCACGCGAGCCTTTGGCATGGACCGGCAGCCCCGACTGGGTCGGCGTGGCGGCCGGTCTGCGCTACCACCAGGGCCTGACCGATGGCGAGGCGGTGGAGTTTTCGCTGGGCACGCCGCTGGCTCCGCGCGACGCGCGTCTGGCCGAGTACGCTCGTGCCAGCTTTCCGCCCGGGCGGCCCCTGATGGTGTCTGCGGTCGAGCTGATGCACCGCATCCACGCCGATTTCCGCTACCGGCCCGCCAGCACCGAGGTCAGTACCTCGGCCCCGCAGGCCCTGGCCCTGCGGCAGGGCGTGTGTCAGGACTTCGCCCATGTGCTGATCGGCGGCCTGCGCTCACTGGGCCTGGCGGCGCGCTACGTCAGCGGCTACCTGTTGACGCGACCGCCCGAGGGCCAGCCACGCCTGGTGGGGGCCGACGCCTCCCACGCCTGGGCCGAGGTCTGGTGCCCGCAACTGGGCTGGTGTCCGCTGGACCCGACCAACGACCAGGTGCCCGGCCTGGACCATGTCACCCTGGCCTGGGGCCGCGACTACGCCGACGTGGCCCCGCTGCGCGGCGTGATCCGCGGCGGTGGCCGCGCCGCCCCCCACGTCGCCGTGACCGTGGAGCCGCTGGAGGAGGGCGGCGAGACACCGTGAAGCCTGCAGTCCCCCCGTCCGTGTTCGCGGCCCTGGCCGCCGCAGTGGCCTTGCTCCAGCCGGTGAGCGCCGCCCAGACCGATCCCCCCGCCCCGCGCTGGACCCAGCGCTGGGTCTTTTCCCAGGCCGCGGCCGGCTGGTCCCTTCAGGCTGCGGGTCCAGGCGCCGACGCCGCCTGGGCCGATGGCGCGCTGCGCCTGGCGGCGGCGCTGCAGACCGGGCCCCAGGGCCAGGTCAGCTGCCCTGTGGCCGAGGCCCGCACGGCCTTCGGCGACGCCATCACCCGCCAGGGCGGCGACCGCTGGCTGCGCCTGACCCTGCAGGTGCGGCGCTGGGATCTGGGCCTGGGCCACCTGGACGACCATGTGCCCCTGCTTGAGGTGGTGCACCATGGCGAGCGCACCGTGCTGGGCGTGGCCGGTTTCACGCGCATGCCCGACCAGGTGGAGCTTCGCTGGGACGCCGGTCGGGGTTGGCGCGCGGTCTACGGCGGACAGGAGCGGGCCCTGCAGCCCCGTTCGGTGCGACCCGACCGCGCCGCTCCGGGCCTGCGACTGTGGACCGACGGCTGCTCGCAGGGCATGCGCCAGGCGCTGGAGCTGACGGCGCTGGGCGTGGCGGTGGGCTGATCCCGCGGCCCGCCATGAAAAAAAGGGCGCCTGCGGGCGCCCTCGGGTTGGGGTGGCGGCGGCGGTGGGCGCCGCCCGGGCCTCACATGCCCGCGTAGTTCGGGCCGCCACCGCCCTCGGGCGTGACCCAGGTGATGTTCTGGGTCGGGTCCTTGATGTCGCAGGTCTTGCAGTGCACGCAGTTCTGCGCATTGATGACCAACTGGTCGGCGCCGTCCTTGTTCACGAACTCGTACACGCCCGCCGGGCAGTAGCGGCTCTCGGGGCCGGCGAAGCGGGCCAGGTTGACCGTCACCGGGACCGAGGCGTCCTTCAGGCGCAGGTGGGCCGGCTGGTTCTCCTCGTGGTTGGTGTTGCTGATGAACACCGAGGACAGGCGGTCGAAGGTCAGCTGACCGTCGGGCTTCGGGTAGTCGATCTTCGGGCAGTCGGCCGCCGGCTTCAGGTACAGGTGGTCCGGGGCCGGGCGGTGAACCGTCCAGGGCGGGCTCTTGATGCCCAGGCGGGGCAGCAGCCACTGCTCGATGCCGGTCATCGCCATGCCCACGTACAGGCCCTTCTTGAACCAGGTCTTGAAGTTGCGCGACTGGTTCAGCTCGGCGTGCAGCCAGCTGGACTCGAAGGCGGCCGGGTAGGCCGACAACTCGTCGAGCGAGCGGCCCGACTGCACCGCCTCGAAGGCCGCGTCGGCGGCCATCAGGCCGGTCTTGATCGCGGCATGGCTGCCCTTGATGCGCGAGGCGTTCAGGGTGCCGGCGTCACAGCCCAGCAGCGCGCCGCCCGGGAACACCAGCTTGGGCAGGCTCAGCAGGCCGCCGGCGGTGATGGCGCGGGCGCCGTAGCCGATGCGCTTGCCGCCTTCGAGGTGCTGGCGGATCGACGGGTGCGTCTTCCAGCGCTGCATCTCCTCGAAGGGGCTGAGCCAGGGGTTGCTGTAGTCCAGGCCGGTGACGAAGCCCAGCGTGACCTTGTTGCCCTCGAGGTGGTAGAGGAAGCCGCCGCCGTAGGTGCTGCTGTCCATCGGCCAGCCGGCGGTGTGCACCACCAGGCCCGGCTTGGCCTTCTCGGCCGGGATCTCCCACAGCTCCTTCACGCCGATGGCGTAGCTTTGCGGGTCCTTGCCCTCGTCGAGCTTGAACTGGGCGATCAGTTGCTTGCCCAGGTGGCCACGCGCGCCCTCGGCGAACAGGGTGTACTTGCCCAGCAGCTCCATGCCGAGCTGGAAGTTGTCGGTGGGCTCGCCCTCCTTGCCCAGGCCGACGTTGCCGGTGGCCACGCCCTTCACCCGCCCCTGCTCGTCGTACACGATCTCGGCGGCGGTGAAACCGGGGAAGATCTCGACGCCCAGGGCCTCGGCCTGCTCGCCCAGCCACTTGGTGACCGCACCCAGGCTGATGACGTAATTGCCGTCGTTGTGGAAGCAGTCGGGGATGACCGGCGACTTGAAGGCGCCGGTTTCGCTCAGCACCAGCAGCTCGTCACCGGTGACGGGTTGATTCAGGGGCGCGCCGCGCTCCTTCCAGTCGGGGAACAGCTCGGTGATCGCGCGCGGGTCCATCACCGCGCCCGACAGGGTGTGGGCGCCGGGCTCGGAGCCCTTCTCCAGCACCACCACGCCGATCTCGGCGCCCTTCTCGGCGGCCAGCTGCTTCAGGCGGATCGCGGCGGACAGGCCGGCCGGGCCGCCGCCGACGATCACCACGTCGTAGTCCATCGAATCGCGGGGGCCGAACTGGGCGACAAGTTCTTCGGGGCTCATGGAAGGGTCCTGGTGGTCGATGTGTGGTGGAGTGGCCGCAGGGCCACCCTGTCTCTTCGGGCGCGATTCTATCGGCTTCATGCAAAAAATAGAACGATCGTTCGATAAAACGTGACGCGACCGGGTTTGCACCGGCCAAGGGGTTCACTTTGGTGGATCCACATCGGCGCCATGGCACTACCATGTGTCCATCTGCCGGACCTGCGTCCGGCCCCCACGGACGACACGACGCGCGATGCTGGGCCTGGTCTTCACCGAACTGATCGAGATGGTCGAAGACCACTTCTCGCCCGAGCTCGCCGATGCGGTGCTGCAGGACGCCGGGCTCAGCCATGGCGGCGCCTACACCGCGGTGGGCTACTACGAGCACGGCGAACTGATGCGGCTGGTGCAGGCCTTGTCCGCGCGCAGCGGCTTGCCGGTCGACTCCTTGGTCCAGGTGTTCGGCAAGCACCTGCTCGGGCGTTTCACCCAGCGCTACCCGCAGTTCTTCGAGCACGCGCCCACCCTGTTCGACCTGCTCGCCTCGGTGGACAACCACATCCACGTCGAGGTTCGCAAGCTCTACGGGTCGGCCACCTTGCCCACCTTCTCCGTGCTCACCCGCGATGCCCGCCACCTGGTGATGCGCTACACCTCGCCGCGCGGCCTGCACGAGCTGGCCCGCGGCCTGATCCTGGGCGCGGCCGACTTCTACGGCCAGGCGTGTTCGGTGCGGATCACGCCCGGGCCCGGCGGGGCGCTGATCGAGCTGGAGCTGGCGGCATGATCGAGCCCACCCGACCCTCCGAGTTGATGGACCTGGCCACCGTCGACTCCGGCGCCCTGGCCCGGCGTCTGGAGCGCGAACGCCAGGCACGCAAGTCGGCCGAGCACCTGCTCAACAACAAGAGCCGCGAGCTGTTCGACGCACTGCAGCAGGCCCTGGAGTCCGAGAGACGCCTGCAGATGGCCCTGTGGGCCAGTGGCGAAGGGATCTGGAACTGGGCGGTCGAGGACGACCGCTTCGTGGTCGAGGGCCTGTACGTCGACGGCGTCGAGGTCGACTGGCCGGTGATCAGCAGCAGCCAGCTGATCGAGCGGGTGCACCCGGGCGACCGTGACGCGATGGGCCTGGCCTGGCGTCTGCACCTGGCGGGCGCGCGCGAGGATGTCGACGTGGCCTACCGCATCCAGCTCGACCCCGGAGAGCGCTGGGTGCGGGTGCGGGGACGCGCCCTGCAACGGGATGAGCAGGGGCGGCCGCTGCGCGTGGCGGGCACGATCAAGGACATCACCGCCCAGCGCGAGTCCGAACAATCGCTGCACCTGCTCGCCAGTGCCTTTTCCAGCACCCATGATGCCCTGGCCATCGTGGACGACCAGGGTGCCATCGTCGAGGCCAACCGGGCGTTCTGCGCGCTCACCGCCCAGTCGGCGGTGGCGGTGCGTGGCCAGCCGCTGTCGGGCTTCGTCCAGTTGCCGCCGGCGTTTCGCGAGGGCAGCGGCTGGCGAGGTGAGAGCCGGCTGCGCGGTGCCGACCGGGCAGTGCCGGTTTCGGTGTCGGTCACGTTCGTGGCCGGTCAGGCGGGTCAGAGCGCCTGCCACATCGTGTCGCTGCACGACATCAGCGAGCGCCTCAAGGCCGAGTCCGAGTTGGCGCGCCAGGCCCTGCAGGACAGCCTGACCGACCTGCCCAACCGCGCCGCCCTGGAAAAGCACCTGGACGAGCGCATGGGTCGTGGCAGCGGCGACTCCTTCGGCCTGCTGTTCATGGACCTGGACGGCTTCAAGTCGATCAATGATTCCTTTGGCCACGGTGCGGGCGACCTGGTGCTCTGTGAGGTCGCCAATCGCCTGTCGAGGGCCCTGCCCGACGCCTTCATCGGCCGCTGGGGAGGCGACGAGTTCGTGCTCGTGCTGGCGCCCGGCAGTGGCGACTTCGAGGTGCGCCAAAGCGCACAGGTGCTGCTGGCGACCATGGCAACGCCCTTCCGGCTGGGCTATGCGAACGACATGATGATGAGCCCCAGCATCGGGGCCGTGCTGTACCCGCACGATGGCGTGGACGCACAGACCCTGCTGCGCAAGGCCGACGCCGCCATGTACCTGGCCAAGGAACAGGGCAAGAACTGCCTGCGCATGTTCGAGCCCGAGATCGAGGAAGGCGCGATGCGCCGGGTGCGTCTGCAGAGCCTGCTGCGGATCGATGCCGAACGCAGCGGCTTCACCTTCGTGGCCCAGCCCAAGTACGACGGCGACCGCCAGCCGGTGGGGGCCGAGCTGCTGGTGCGCTGGACCACGCGCGACTTCGGCGTGGTCTCGCCGGCCGAGTTCATCCCGATGGCCGAGCAGACCGGCGCCATCGAGCTGCTGGGCCGCCAGGCCCTTCATTCGGCGGCCCGTCTGGCCGCCGAGTTGCGCGGGCGTGGCCGCAGCATGCCCGTGGCGGTCAACCTCTCGCCCAAGCAGCTGCTCAACAGCAGCTTCGAGCGGATCGCCCTGCACGCCTGCCAGCGCCACGGGGTCGAGCCCTCGGCGCTCGAACTCGAGCTCACCGAGTCGGCCCTGGCCGACGCCTCGGTCTACCCGCTGCTCGCGCGGCTGCGCCGCAGCGGTTTCGGCCTGGCGCTGGACGACTTCGGCACCGGCTATTCGTCGCTGTCGCATCTGCTGAACCTGCCCTTCCAGAAGGTCAAGATCGACCGCGCCTTCGTCCGCGAGGCGCTGCACAACCCCAAGTCGCTGGTGGTGATCCGTGGCACCCTGGACATCTGCCACGGCCTGGGCCTGACCACCGTGGCCGAGGGGGTCGAGACCGAGGAGCAGTTCGCGTTGCTGAGCAGCCTTGGCGTGGACGAGTTCCAGGGCTTCCTGCTCTCGCGCCCGATCCCCCAGGACGACTGGCTGAGCCAGCTCTCCTCGGCCTGACGCCTCCGGCCTTCGGCCTGCCGTCCCGCGTGCTAGGCTCGGGTGGTCGCCGCCGACCGGGCGGCTCCACCCCGCGGTCCACCGGCCGCACAAGACGCACATGAGCTATCCCATCGACCTGTCGGGCCGCGTGGCCCTTGTCACCGGCGCCTCCAGCGGGCTGGGCGCCCAGTTCGCCCGCACCCTGGCCAAGGCCGGCGCGGCCGTGGTGCTGGCCGGCCGCCGCACCGAGCGCCTCAAGACCCTTCGCGCCGAGATCGAAGGCTCGGGCGGTGACGCCCATGTGGTCGCGCTCGACGTGACCGACGTCGACAGCATCAAGTCCGCCGTGGCCCATGCCGAGACCGAGACCGGCACCATCGACATCCTGGTCAACAACTCGGGCGTCAGCACCACCCAGAAGCTGCTCGACGTCACGCCCGACGACTACGACTTCGTGATGGACACCAACACCCGGGGCGCGTTCTTCGTCGCCCAGGAAGTGGGCCGGCGCATGATCGCGCGCTCGCGCGGGGCCGCGCCGGGCACCTTCACCGGCGGGCGCATCGTCAACATCGCCTCGATGGCGGGCCTGCGGGTGCTGAGCCAGATCGGCGTGTACGCCATGAGCAAGGCGGCGGTGGTCCACATGACCCGGTCGATGGCGCTGGAGTGGGGCCGCTACGGCGTCAACGTCAACGCGATCTGCCCGGGCTACATCGACACCGAGATCAACCACCACCACTGGCAGACCGAGGCCGGCCAGAAGCTGGTGCAGATGCTGCCGCGCAAGCGCGTCGGTCACCCTCAGGACCTCGACACCACGCTGCTGATGCTGTGTGCCAACGAGAGCCATTTCATCAACGGCGCGGTCATCCAGGCCGACGACGGCTTCGGTGTCTGAGCCCGTCGCGCTGCGCCCGCTGACGGCGCTCGAGGCCCGGGTGCTGGGCGTGCTGGTCGAGAAGCAGCACACCGTGCCCGACACCTATCCGCTGTCGCTCAATGCGCTGGCCACCGGTTGCAGCCAGAAGACCGCGCGCCAGCCGGTGATGGAGGTGGCCGACGCCGAGGTGCTGGAGGCGGTGGACAGCCTGCGCGTGCTGAACCTGGTGGTGTCGGTCAGCGGCAGCCGCGTGGCCCGCTACGAGCACAACGCCGGCCGGGTGCTGGGCGTGCCCGGCCAGAGCGTGGCGCTGCTGGCCACGCTGATGCTGCGCGGCCCCCAGACCGCGGCCGAGCTGCGCCAGAACTGCGAGCGCCTGCACCGCTTTGCCGACGTGTCCTCGGTCGAGGCCTTCCTGGACGAGCTGGCCACCAAGGCGCCGGCCCGGGTGGTGAAGCTGGCGCGCCAGCCCGGTGCCCGTGAATCCCGCTGGGCCCACCTGCTGTGCGGAGAGCCCGACCTGCCGGTGGCCGGCCCCGAGTCCGCGGCCGCCGCACCCGCACCCGCCGCCCATGGCGAACTGGCCCGGCTGTCGGCCGAGGTCGAACGCCTGTCGGCCGAACTGGCCGAGTTGCGCGCCGAATTCGGGGCGCTCAAGACCTCACTGGGGGCCTGAACCCCGCCGCCGGAGCCTGCCGATGCGCTTTTCGCTGCCCGAGCACAAGATCCTGACCCACGAGATGATCATCCCGATCCGCTGGGGTGACATGGACATGATGGGCCACGTCAACAACACGGTCTACTTCCGCTTCATGGAGATCGTGCGCATCGAGTGGCTGCACGGCATCGGCGCCGAGCCCAACCCCGGCGGCGAGGGCCCGGTGATCGTCAACGCCTTCTGCAACTTCATCCGGCAGCTGGAGTTCCCGGGCGAGGTGCGGGCCCGCCACTACGTGGCCAACCCGGGCCGCAGCAGCTTCGACACCTTCATCACGCTCGAGCGCACCGACGAGCCGGGAGTGGTCTATGCCGAGGGCGGCGCGACCACCGTGTGGATCGATTTCCCGACCGGCAAGTCCACCCCCATGCCCGACTGGCTGCGGGCACGGCTGGGCTGATCGGGACGACGGCCGCCCGCCGGTGCGGGCGACCGTGTCGTCAGCGGGGGACCGCGACCGGGTCCAGGCCGGTGGCCCTGACGATCTCCGCCACCGCGGAGGAGCTCAGGAACCGGGCCAGGTGTGCTGCCGCCTCGGCCTCCTTCGAGCCCTTCACCAGGCCGGCCGAGAAGTGGATCGTCTGCTGCACCTCCTCCGGCAGGGTGCCCAGGAAGTCCAGCTCCTTGAAATAGACCAGCTCGCTGACCTGCTGGAAGCCGAGTTCCGCGTCGCCACGCGCGACGACCGCGCCCACGCGCTCGCTCAGGATGCGCTTGCCGGTCTCCTTCAGGCGGTCGCTGACCCCCAGCTTCGGGAACAGCTCGGTGGCCAGGTAGGTGCCGCTGGCGCTGGCCGAATAGGCCACGGATCGGGCTTCCAGCAGGGCCTTCCTCAAGGCCTCGACGGTGCTGATGTCGGGGCGGGGCGTGCCCTTGCGGACGGCGGCGCCGATCTTGGAGCGGGCCAGGTCGACGCGCGAGCCCGGCTGAACCTGCCCGGCCTTGACCAGGGCCTCCAGCCCGCCCTCGGACAGGATCACCAGGTCGAACACCTCGCCCCGGGCAAAGCGGCTGGGGATCGAATCGGGGGCATTGCCGATCGAGGCACCGAAGCTGCTGACGACCCGGTGGCCGCTGGCGACCTCGAACATCGGGATCAGCTGCTTGTACGCCTCGGTGAACGCGCCCGAGGTGATGACGCGGATCTCGGCTGCCCAGCTGGGCAGTTGGGCCAGGCCGAGGGCGAAGGCGACGGCCAGGCGGGCCAGCCAGGGGCGCGGGGTCAGGAAGGCTTGCATCGGGGGAGCTCCGTCGGAGGACAAGGGGTGGGTGCCGGGCCGGTTCATTCGAGGGTGATCTTGCGTTCGCGGATCACGCGGGCCCAGGTGGCGGACTCGCGGGCGATCTCGCGGGCCAGCTCGTCCCGGGTGCCCGGGGCCGGGGGCATGCCGTGGTGGTTCAGCTCCGCCGCCACGTCGGCGTACTTCAGCACCTTGACCAGCTCGTGGTTCCAGCGGTCCAGGATGGGCTTGGGCACCTTGGCCGACGCGACGAAGGCGTACCAGTTGGTGGCCTGGTAACCCGGATAGCCGGACTCGGCGATGGTCGGCACCGCCGGCAGCTGGGGAATGCGCTTGAGACCGGTGACCGCCAGCGGGATCAGCTTGCCGGCCTCGATGTGGGCCTGGGCGGTGGAGAGCGTCGAGTAGTAGGCCGCCACCCGTCCGCCCAGCAGGTCCTGCAGGGCCGGCGCACCGCCCTTGTAGGGGATGTGGACGGTGTCGACCTTGGCCATGTCGTCCATCAGTTCACCCGCCAGATGAGAGGCGGAGCCGGCGCCGGTCGACGCGTAGTCGAGCTTGCCCGGATTCTTCCTGGCGTACTCGATGAACTCGGTGAAGCTGCGGATCTTCAGTCCGGGGTGCACCACCAGCACGTTCGGAAAGTTCACGCCCATGGTCACCGGGGCCAGGTCCTTCACCGGGTCGTACGGCAGCTTCATCAGGTGGGGGGCGATCGCCAGCGGGCCGACCGAGCCGAACAGCAGGACCGACCCGTCCGCCGGGCCGGTGGCGGCGTACTGGTGGGCGATGTTGCCGCCAGCGCCAGCCTTGTTCTCGATGACCACGGTGAAGCCGGTGTTCTCGGCCAGCTTCTTGCCGATGATGCGCGCCGCGGTGTCCGCGGCGCCGCCGGCCGCGAAGCCGACCACGATCGTCAGCACCTTCTTGGCGGGCAGGTCCTGGGCCGCGCCAGGCGCGGAATGGAGCAGGGCGGGCAGGGCCGCCAGCGCGGCAAGCAAGGGGCGTCGGTTCACGGGGTCTCCTGTTCGTGGTGGGTCGTCAGTCGGCGCCGAGGCCGACGGGGTTGGGCAGGCGCTTCTCGACCGCATGGCGCAGCAGCGCCGCGGTGCGGTACAGGCCGTGGGCGAACTTGCCGCAGGGCAGGGTGGCGAACAGCGCAGCGACCGCACCCAGGTGGGCGCACAGCAGCCACGGCATGGCCGCGCTGTGGCCGGCCAGCCACAGCGCCAGGCCCGAGGCAGAGGTCAGCGCGAGCAGCGCGATGAACCCCAGGTCCATCGGCCGCTGGGCGCGGTCTCCGTGCAGCGGATGCCGGCGCAGGTGCAGCCAGCCCAGGCCCAGGCTGCCCAACAGCAGGCTGACGCCGCCAGTCACCCCCAGCAGCTTGGGCAGCGAGGGCAGGGGGTAGGGCGCCGGCCAGCCCAGGGCGTAGTGGTAAAGCGTCGCCACCGAGGTCGCCGCGAAGCACAACAGGAAGCCGTAGAAGGTCAGGTGGTGGAAGCGCCGGCGGGCATGGGTCCAGTCTTCGTCGGCGTTGTGGCAGCCCTCCCCATGCCCTCCGTCCAGGTAGCGCAGCACCAGGACCTGTCCGGTGGCCTCCCGCGCCGCGGCGGGGTGCAGCGGGGCACCGCCACTGACCGGGGTGGCGGCGCGCCAGAAGCGCCGCACCCCGATGCCCAGCGACAGCGCCGCGAAGCCCAGCACGGGCGCGAACAGCGCCACCAGCAGGCCATGCGGGAACACGTCGTAGAACCGGGCCCCCGGCGCGGCGCTCAGCCCGCCATGCATCGCCGTCGCCAGCAGCAGGAACAGGGCCAGTCCGGCGGCCAGGGCCAGGGACAGCACCAGGCCGTTGCGCTCGTAGGCCCGGCCCAGCGCGGCCGGCCAGGCATGGGCGGCGTAGGTGCGCCGACGCACCTGGGCCATGGCCAGCGGGACGTTGACCCCGAACTCGTGCGGCGGGGCGTATTGGCAGGCGTGCAGGCAGGCGCCGCAGTGGTGGCAGAGGTTGGCCAGGTAATGGGCGTCGGCCGGACCGAAGCGCAGGCGGCGCGTCATCGCCGGGAACACGGCGCAGAAGCCCTCGCAGTAGCGGCAGGCATTGCAGATCTGCATCACCCGGGCGACCTCGGCCTCGGCGCTGCCGTCCGCCAGCGCTCGGGCCTCGCGGGCCAGGGCTTCAAGCGACTGCATGGCCGTCCTCCCGCACCGGACGGCTCCGGGCCGCCGCCGCGGCCCGCTCGCCGGCGATCCGGCCGAACGTGGTGCCGATCGACATGCCCACGCCCGCGGTGTAGCCCTGCCCCAGCACGTTGCCGGCCATCATTTCGCCGGCGACGAACAGGTTGTCGCTGGGCGCGCCGCCGAATCGCACGGCCGCGGTCTCGTCGGTGCGCAAACCCAGGTAGGTGAAGGTCACGCCCGGCCGCAGCGCGTAGCCGTGGAAGGGCGGGGTGTCGATCGGGCGGGCCCAGTGGCTCTTGGCGGGGCTCAGGCCCAGGGTGTGGCAGTCGTCGAGCACGGTGTGGTCGAAGCGCCCGCCCTGGCAGGCGCGGTTGTAGTCGTTCAGGGTCTTCATGAAGTCGGCCTCGTCCAGTCCCAGTTGGCGGGCGAGTGCGGGCAGGGAGTCGGCGACCACGCCGGGAAACACCGGCGGCATGAAGCGCCCGACCGCCTTGGCATCGATCACCGACCAGGCGATCTGGCCCGGCTGCTGGGCGACCAGACGGCCCCAGATCGCGTAGCGCTTGGGCCAGAAGTCCTCGCCCTCGTCGTAGAAGCGCCGGGCCTCCCGATTGACCACGACGCCCAGGCTGACGCAGTCGATGCGGGTGCAGATGCCGCCGTCGTACAGCGGGGCGCGGGCATCGATGGCCACCATGTGGGCCTGGGTGGGGTCGCCGATGGCGTCGGCGCGGTGGTCGTCGATCAGGTGGCGCAGCAGGGTGCCGCGGTTGAAGCGGGTGCCGCGGATCAGGAAGTTGTCGGCCGGCCATTCGCCGCGCTCGTTGCGTCCCCAGGCCTCGCGCAGCCATTCGCGGTTGGACTCGAAGCCGCCGGCCGCCAGCACGCAGGCCCCGGCGGTGAGGCGCTCGCCGCCGACCCAGGCCGCCTCGAATCGGCCGTCGCGCAGCTCGATCCGGTCCACCGGCGCGTCATACCGGACCTGGATCCCCAGCCGTTCGGCGCTGCGGTAGTAGGCGTTGACCAGGGCCTTGCCGCCACCCATGAAGAAGGCGTTGGTGCGCGCCACGTGCAGGGCGCCCGACAGCGGCGGCTGGAAGCGCACGCCGTGGCGGCGCATCCAGTCCCGGCAGTTCGAGGAGGTGCGGATCACCAGGCGGGCCAGGGCCTCATCGGTCTTGCCGCCGGTGACCTTGAGCAGGTCCTGCCAGTACTCCTCCTCGGGGTAGGCGTCGACCAGCACGTCCTGCGGCGCGTCGTGCATGCAGCGAAGGTTGCGGGTGTGGGCCGAATTGCCACCCCGCCAGGCACGCGGGGCGGCCTCGAGCAGCTGCACCCGGGCCCCGGCCTCGCGCGCCGTCAGGGCCGCGCACAGGGCCGCGTTGCCCCCTCCAATGACCAGCACATCCGTGCCCATGCCTCGCTCCCCGTTCGTCAGACGGGGCGATTCTGGGGACGGTGGATTGATTCCGGAAGTGAGAAATCGGGATCGATTGATGCCTCGCGGGCATTAATGTCCCGAAGCTCAGACCTTCAGGCGGGCACCCACGATCAGCGCGCGGAAGGCGCTGGCCGCCGGTGACAGCGCATGGTCCTTGCGCTGCAGCAGCACCACCTTGCGTCTGACCACCGGCTGTGTCAGCGGGATCTTGCGGACGCCGGGGCGGTCGCCATTGCGAAAGGTGGACGAGGGCAGGATGGCCGAGCCCACGCCGGCGGCCACCAGGTTGATGGCGGTGGCGTGGTGCTGCACCTCGTAGTTGCTCTGCAGCCGAATGCCGCGCTTGGCCAGCTGATAGTCCATGAACACCCGGGTCGCCATGAAGCTGCTCACCCCGATCAACTCGGCGTGGCGCATGTCGGTCCAGCGAACCTCGGCGGCGTCCTCCAGAGGGTGGGGGCTGCGGCAGATGAAGACCAGCGGGTCGGCGAACAGCACCTGCTCGACCAGGTCCGGGTGGGCCTCGCCCTGCACCGCGATGCCCAGGTCGGCCTGCCCGGCCAGCAGCGCCTGGCGGACCTCATCCGACGAGCCGTCGTGCAGGCGGATCCGGTTGTCCGGGTGCTGCTCGGCGTAGGCGCGGATCAGGCCCGGCAGCACGTGCGAGGTCATCGAGGGGATGCAGGCCAGCACCAGCTGCCCGCGGCCATGGCGGGACATGTCCTTGAGCTGCTCGACCGCCTGCGTCATGTCCTGCACCAGGGCGCGGGCCTGGGGCAGGAACTCGCGGCCGACGCTGCTCAGCTCGACCCGGCGGGTGGTGCGGTTGAGCAGGGTGAGGCCGAGGTAGGCCTCGAGCTTCTGGACCCGGCGCGTGAGCGCGGTCTGGGTCAGGTGGAGTTCCTGCGCGGCGCGGCTGAAGCCGCCGAACTCGGCCACGGCCACGAAGGCCTGGACGCCGTCGAAGTCCACCTTCATGGTCAGCTCCCTGTGGCGCGGGGCGCGCTCAGCGCTCGAACTTGAACACCGCCACGCTGGCCAGCAGGTTCGGCCAGCGGCGCACCACCTCGCCCGACTGCAGGCCGAAGCGATCGGTCACGTCCAGACCGTTCTTGCGGGCCAGAACCTCGAAGTCGGCGAAGGTGCCCACCCGGATGTTGGGCGTGTCGTACCACTGGTAGGGCAGCGCCTTGGTCACCGGCATGCGACCGCGCAACACGCTCAGGCGGTTCGGCCAGTGGGCGAAGTTTGGGAAGCTGACGATGCCGATGCGGCCCACGCGCGCGGTCTCGCGCAGCATGTGTTCGGCGTTGCGCAGGTGCTGCAGGGTCTCGAGCTGCAGCACGACGTCGAAGCTCTGGTCCTCGAAGAGCTGCAGGCCTTCCTCGAGGTTGAGCTGGATGACGTGCACGCCACGGCGGGCGCAGGCCAGCACGTTGGCGTCGTCCAGCTCCACGCCATAGCCGCTGCAGCCACGGTGGCGCTGCAGGTAGTCCAGCAGCTCGCCGGTGCCGCAGCCCAGGTCCAGCACGCGGCTGCCTTCGGGCACCAGGCGGGCGATGACCTCGAGGTTCTTGTGTTCGGTGGTCATCTCAGAACCCTCCCTCGGTGGCGATGCGCTCGAAGTAGGCGCGCATCACGCCGTGGTAGCGCGGGTCTTCGAGCAGGAAGGCGTCGTGGCCGTGGGGGGCGTCGATCTCGGCGTAGCTGACCGCGATGCGGTTGTCCACCAGGGCCTTGACGATCTCGCGCGAGCGCGCCGCCGAGAAGCGCCAGTCGGTGGTGAAGCTCACCACCAGGAAGCGCTTGTCCCGGGCGACGGCGAAGGCCTTGCTCAGGCTGCCGCCGTGGCGGGACGCCGGGTCGAAGTAGTCCAGCGCCCGGGTGATCAGCAGGTAGGTGTTGGCGTCGAAGTATTCGCTGAACTTCTCGCCCTGGTGGCGCAGGTAGGACTCGATCTGGAACTCGATGTCCTGGGTGCTGTAGCCCAACTCGGCGGCGCGCAGTTCACGGCCGAACTTCTGCTCCATCGAGTCGTCGGACAGGTAGGTGATGTGGCCGATCATCCGCGCCACCCGCAGGCCGCGCTTGGGCACCACGCCGTGCCGGTAAAAGTGGCCGCCGTGGAAGTCGGGGTCGGTGACGATGGCTCGGCGCGCGACCTCGTTGAAGGCGATGTTCTGCGCGCTCAGGTTGGGTGCGGTGGCCACGGCCACGCAGTGCCCCAGGCGATCGGGGTAGCGCAGGGTCCAGGCCAGGGCCTGCATGCCCCCCAGCGAGCCGCCCAGCACCGCGGCCAGCCGGGTGATGCCCAGGCGCTCGACCAGGCGGGCCTGCGCGTCCACCCAGTCCTCGACCGTGACCACCGGGAAGTCCGCGCCATAGGGCTGTCCGGTCGCGGGGTTGAGGTGCATCGGGCCGGTGGAGCCGAAGCAGGAACCCAGGTTGTTGACGCCGATGACGAAGAAGCGGTCGGTGTCCAGCGGCTTGCCCGGGCCGACCAGGTTGTCCCACCAGCCTTCGCTGCGGGGCTGGTCGACGTACTCGCCCGCCACATGGTGCGAGGCGTTGAGCGCGTGGCACACCAGCACCGCGTTGCTCTTGTCGGCATTGAGGGTGCCGTAGGTCTCGTAGACCAGGGTGTAGTCGCGCAGCTCGGCGCCGCTTTGCAGCGGCAGCGGCTGCGTGAAGTGCATCTGCTGCGCGGTGACGAATCCGACGGAAGCCATGGCTCCGGTCTCCCAGAATGACAAAACCCGGTGCCGCCTCAGAGAAACGGACACCGGGTGCACCGGGGTCCCTCTTTAGCTGGATTTGTAGAGCGCCCGCAATCCGGAACAAATCGGCGCTGTGAAGCCGCTAGTCTAGCAGCCCCGAGGGGCTGCGGCTCATGCCGCGCGCCACCAGGCCACGCCGTCCGCGTCCAATTCCATCACGGCCTCGCCGCGGCCGCGCAGGTGGTTCAGGCAGGCCTGGGCCTCGCCGGTGGCCATGCCCAGGAGCGCGGTCTTGGCCTCGGTGATCGGCCGGCGGAACAACGACTCGAAGCAGTCGACCACCCGGCGCGGGGTCTGCAAGGCGCGGCGCAGCGAGTCCAGCGCTTCGGCCTGGCTGGCGGCCAGTGCGTCCAGGCGTTCGTGCAGGCCGGTGAAGGGCTCGTTGTGCGAAGGCAGGACCAGCACGTCGTCGGGGACCAGGCGGCGCAGCTTGTCGATCGAGGCCAGCCAGTCGCTCATCGGGTCGGCCTCGGGCTCGATCGGGTAGACCGAGACGTTGGACGAGATGCGCGGCAGCACCTGGTCGCCAGAGACCAGCAGCTTGAGCGCGGGGCAGTACAGGCAGGCGTGTTCGGGCGAGTGGCCCGCGCCGACGATGACCTGCCACTCGTGCGCGCCGATGAGAAGGCGCTGACCGTCGTGCAGCCGGTTGAACGAGGGCGGCAGCGCATGGATGTGCTGGCCGAAATTGCCGAAGCGGGCCTGGTAGGTCTCGATCGCGGCCTCGCTCCAGCCGGCGCGGCGATAGAAGGCCAGGGCCTCGGCCGGGGCCTCGCGGCCGGTGTCGCCCACCATCACCCGGCAGTGCAGATATTCCAGGCGCGTCATCCACAGCGGCACGCCGAACTTGCGGCTGAGCCAGCCCGCCATGCCGACGTGGTCGGGGTGCATGTGGGTGACGAAGATGCGGGTCATGGGCCGCTGGTCCGGTGCGCGGGCGAACAGCTCGCGCCAGGTGGCTGTGACCTCCTCGGTGCGGCTGCCGGTGTCCACCACCGCCCAGCCGTCACCGTCGTCCAGGGCGTAGATGTTGATGTGGTCCAGCGCGTAGGGCAGCGGCAGGCGGATCCAGTGGACGCCGGGGGCGACCACGGCGTGCTCGGCTCGACCGGGAATGGCGTGGGGGTAGACGAGGGGCATGGCGAGCGAGTGTAGCCAGCGGCGCCGTGAGGCGTTGTCGGGCCGGCGACAGCCCCGATCAGGGATGGGGCGGCATCCCGATCGCGCACGTGAGCCGGCGCAGCGTGGCCTGCTGCTCGTCCAGCCAGGCGTAGCGGCGCCGGTACTGGCTGCGCTTGTGGCTGGGCATGTCCTCGTGGCGGCGCCGGGCAGGCGCCGGTGGCAGCAGAAAGAAGCCTTGGCCGTCGGACTCCCCGCCGCAGCTCGTCCAGAAGCCGTCGTAGTCGAATTGCACCCGGTCGGCCTTGTCGCTGCCGTGGTGGATGTGGCGCTGCCGTCCGCAGGCGCGCAGGCGCTGAACCCCCATCGCGCCGGCCAGGCCCTGGAGCAACTCCACCATCAGGTTGGCCGGCCGCAGGCCGTGGCTGAGCCGGGTCAGGTGGCGGGTCAGCTCGAGCGGCATGCGGCTTTGCAGGGCACCCACCAGCATCTCGCAGCCGCCATCCACCAGCGGTTGCAGGCTGAAGGTCATCGCGTACAGGCGGGTGCCAAAGGGGTCGAACAGGGTCAGGGTGAGGTCCCCTTCGCGCAGGTGGTTCTGGCGCGCGGCGCCCAGCCGCACCGGCAGGCGACCCTGGCCTTCCGGCAGGTCCAGTTCGCAGATGGTGAACTCGCGGCCACGCTGCAGCCCTCGGCTCAGCCCCCGGCCCAATTGCTGCTCGCAGGCCTGCCAGTGGCCCAGCAGCCAGCCGATGCGGCCGCGCCGGTCCAGACCGTGGAAGGGGTAGTGCTGGTGGGCCTTGCGCAGGACCTGCGGCTGGCGCCTCAGCAGCACGTCCCAGCGGCGGCGCTCCAGTTCATCCAGCAGGTGGAAATGGTCGCGCAGGTGGCGGAGCACCTGACCCACCAGCCACCAACGTGCGGGTGCGTCGTCAGGGTCGGGGTAGATGCGGCGGCTCAGGCTGGGCAGGGCGCACAGGCGGCGCCAGGAAGAGGGCGTTCTGGGGGACTGCATGAGAAGGCGCCATCCAGGCGCGGCCTGCATTCTGCGTCAGGCCAGGTCGAGGGTCTCCGCCGGGCGGGCCAGTGGCAGCTGCAGGGTGAAGCAGGCGCCCTGGCCGGGGGGGCACTCCACCCGCAGTTCGCCGCCCAGGACATGGGCCAGCTGACGCGACAGGGCCAGGCCGAGACCGGTGCCACCGATGCCTCGGCGCGCGGCGTCCAGGCGCTCGAAGGGACTGAACAGGCGGTCGATCTGCGCCGCTGTCAGTCCGGGTCCTTCGTCGCGCACGGTGCACAGCAACCAGGGGCCGTCGGTGTGCAGGCTGAGGTACACCAGACCATCGGGCCGGTTGTATTTGAGGGCGTTGTCCAGCAGGTTCACCAGCACCTGCACCAGGCGGCGGCGGTCGGTGTTCAGCGGGGGCAGTCCCGCCGCCAGGGTTCTCACCAGCCGCGAGCGCGCGTGCTGATGGCTGGCGCAGACCAGCAGCCAGGCGTCCTCCACGGCGTCGGACACGTTCAGCGTGGTTGGCTCGATGGCGAGCTGTCCGCTTTGGGCGCTGCTCAGGTCCAGCACGTCATCGACCAGGGCCAGCAGGTGGCGTCCGGCCTGCAGGATGTGTGCGCTCCAGCGGCGGTGGGGCTCGGCCAGGGTCTGGTCGTGCTCCAGCAATTGCGCAAAGCCCAGCACGGCGTTGAGCGGGGTGCGCAACTCATGGCTGACGCGCGACAGCAGAGCGGTCTTGGCCTGGTTGGCGGCATCGGCGCGGTCGCGCTCCAGGCGCAGGGTCTCGGCTTCGCGCCGGGGCGTGATGTCGGTGTGGGTCCCGATCATGCGGCGAGGCCGGCCGGCGTCGTCGCGCTCGATCACCAGCCCGCGCGACAGCACCCACTTCCAGGAGCCGTCCTTGCAGCGCACGCGGTGCTCGTTGACGTAGCGGGGACTGCGGCCACTGAAGTGGTCCTCGCGCGCCTGCAGCATGGCGGGCACGTCGTCGGGGTGGGTCAGGCCGTCGAGGGTGTGCGGGTTGTCGGAGAGGTCGCCGGGGCTGTAGCCGTACAGGCGCAGGAAGGCTTCGGTGTAGTGCTCGGTGTCGGCGTTCAGGTCCCAGTCCCAGACCGCGTCGCCGGCGCTCTCGAGGGCCAGCCGCCAGCGCTGCTCGGTCTCGAGCAGCAGGGCCTCGGCGCGCTTGCGGGCGGTGACGTCCAGGGCCAGTCCGGCGAACTCCACCCCTTCGTCGGTGCAGGCCACCGGGGTGGATTCCACGTGCACCCATTTGACCTGTCCGTCGCGCAGGCACACCCGGTGCTCGATCGACATGGTCCGGCCCTGGCGACCGGCTTCCTCGGTGGACCGGCTGACCCATTCGACGTCGTCGGGGTGCCAGGCCCGTCGGAGGGCTTCGCCGTCGGCCAGGATCTCGGCCGGCTCGAGGCCCAGCAACTCGCGCACCCCGGGGCTGATGTAGAGCAGGTGGCGTCGGCCCTGGGGATCGATGCGGGTGCGGAACATCACGCCGGGGATCTGGTCGGCGATGCGCTGCAGCTGCTGCCGGCTGTCCTGCAGCTCGGCGTCCGCGCGGACCTGTTCGGTGATGTCCTCGACCGTGCCTTCGCTGTAGAGCGGACGCCCCTGGGCGTCGCGCACCAGGTGCACGTGCTCGCGCACCCACATCAGCTGGCCATCGCCGGGCCGGCGCGCCTGCGAGACGAATCCACGGACCTCGCCGTCGCGCGCCAGACAGGCGACCAGCTCGGCCCGGCGGCCGGGGTCGACGTACCACTCGCCCTGGCCAGGGCCGATCTTCGCGATCAGGTCGGCCTCGGAGGCCAGGCCGCTCATGCGCACCAGCGCCGGGTTGGCACGCAGCAGTCGCCCTTCAGGGTGGGCCCGATAGGCGCCGATGGGCAGCAGGTCGAAGAGGCTCTGGAAGCCGGGGTCGGCGGAGTTCACGGCGCAGGCAAGGTGGAGGCGACGCAGCTTAACCGAGCGGAAACGATCGCGTCACCGCCATGGTGACGGACGGCAGCGCCCGCCCGCTCAACGGCGCCGCACCGCCAGCGCGGCGCTGCCGGCCAGCACCGCCCAGAACGCGGCACCGATGCCCGCCAGGCTCACGCCTGACAGGGTGACGATGAAGGTCAGCACCGCCGCGTCGCGGTGGCCCTCGTCCTTGACCGCTCCGGCCAGGCCCGAGCCGATGGTGCCCAGCAGTGCCAGCCCGGCCAGCGTGATGACCAGCTCCCGAGGCAGTGCGCCGAACAGGGCGGCCACCGCGCCGCCGGCCAGGCCGGTGGCGATGTAGAACAGACCGGCCCAGGCCGAGGCCCAGTAGCGACGTCGTGGTTCGGCATGGGCTTCCGGGCTCATGCAGAGCGCGGCGGTGATCGCCGCCAGGTTGAGCGCATAGCCGCCGAACGGGGCCAGCAGGGCACTGGCGACGCCGGTCGCCCCGACCACCGGCGAGACCGGGGTGTCGTAGCCCGCCGCGCGCTGGGCCGCCACGCCCGGCAGGTTCTGCGAGGCCATCGTGACCACGAACAGCGGCAGGCCCAGGCCGATGACCGCGCCCCAGCTGAACACCGGTGAGACCCACACTGGGGTGGCCCAGGCCATCTCGACCGAGCCGAGCGCCAGGCGCCCACCGAGCGCCGCGGCGACCAGACCGGCCACCAGCACGCCGGGCACCGCATAGCGCGGCCACCAGCGGCGACCGGCCAGGTAGGCCACCAGCATGGACAGCACCAGGGCGGGCGCGCTGGCGGTGGACAGGGCGGCGTCCAGCGCGAAACGGGTCAGCACCCCGGCCAACAGGGCCTGGGCGATCGCCGCCGGAATCCGGTCCATCAGGCGCTCGAAGAGGCCGCTGTAGCCGGCCACCGCGATCAGCAGCGCGCAGACCAGGAAGGCGCCGGTGGCTTCGGCCAAGCCGATGCCGTGGCTGGCGGCGATCAGGGCCGCGCCGGGCGTGGACCAGGCGGTGAGCACCGGCCGGCGGTACCAGAGCGACAGGCCCAGGCTGGTGAAGCCCATGCCCAGGCCCAGGGCCCAGATCCAGGACGCCGTCTGGGCGGCATTCGCACCCACGGCCTGGGCCGCGGCGAAGACGATGGCCACCGAGCTGGTGAAACCGACCAGCACGGCGACGAAGCCGGCGACGACGGCCGACAGCGAGGTGTCGGTCCAGAGGGAAGAGCGGGCAGGGGACATGGATCGGGGTGGCAGCGGACCCCGAACGGTAGCAGCAGCCAGGCCCACCCCGGGCCGCCACGGTGCGGCCCGGGCGGAGTCAGCGAGGTGCCGCGGCGCTGGCCGGCGCCGCCAGGGGGGCCACCCAGACCTCGAGCACGCCATCGCGCGGCCGCAGCGCCGCGGGCAGCGGCTCGTAGCCCCAGGTGGGGATGCTGCCGCTGCCGGCGCCGGCCAGCACGCTGGCGGTCTGCTCCAGCGCCACCGCGCAGGCCAGGTCGGCCGCGTCCTTGTACCGCACGGTGGTGCGGGCGGGGGGGCGCGGCGGCGGGCGGTTCTGGGAGCGGGCCGTGGCCATCACGTCCTCGACCGCGGGCACGGTGGCGCCCAGGGCACGCCAGGGCTGGCGCCAGCCCTGCACCTTGTCGCGCTGCTCGGGGCCGAAGGTCTGGACGTACACCGTGCGCTGGCAGCACGGGGTGGCTGCCGCGCCCGGCGTGCAGGCGGCCGCCGTGTCCAGCGGAGTCCCCTTGGCCACCGCCGCCGCGGCGCTGCGGGCGGCGTCGCTGGCGGCCGCGGCCACCTGGTCCACCTTCAGCAGGGCGTCGCTGGCGGCCTGGGCCTTCACCAACACCTGGGCCCGGCCCGCCAGTTCACGGGCCTCGCGGGCCCGGGCGACTTGCGGGGTCTGGCAGGCCGCCGGGCGCTGGCCGGGCAGGTAGTCAAAGGCCCAGTAGCGTGGGCTGCAGTGGCTGGCCGGCGGGGGCGGTTCGCTCTGGACACAGCCGGGCCGGGTCGACGCCTCGAGCAGGAACTTGCAGCTGGCGGGTGTCGCGGCCGGGCGCTCGGACAGTCCCTGGCAATGGGCCAGGGCATCGCGCAGCACCTGTCCGGCCAGGTCGAGCTGGCCCCGACCCCAGCGCGAAGGGCAGACGCTGTCGGCGGTGCGGGCCACTTCGGCGGCGAGTTGACCCACGGCCAGCGGATAGTCGGCGACCGCGGGTGCGGGCACCTGGGACCAGGCCTTCACCAGCGCCTGGCTGTCGATGCGGACATTGGCCTGGGACAGGGCCAGCTGGCGGAAGCCGCCCTCGACGGTCTGCCAGGTGCCGACGGCCGCGGTGAGCACCGCGCCCAGGCCCAGGGTGGCCTGCACCGGGCGGCCCATCAGGCTGCCCCCGCGGGGGCCGGTGGCCACGGCCGCGGGCTCGGGGTGGCCGCCTTCGGCGCGCATGAAGTGCCGGTCCACGACCTCGCCCAGGCCCTCCAGCTCGGCACCCGGCAGCAGCGCGCCGAGTTCACGCCCGAGCAGGTGGTAGCTCTCCCATTGGGCCTCGTCGAAGAACTGGTCCAGCGTGCTTTGCTGGGGAAAGCTGGGGTTCTGGGCGTGGTAGTTCAGCAGATCCACCGGCATCGCGTCCCACAGGCTGGGCTTGACCAGCACCAGCAGGCCTTGCCGCTGGTCCGGGTAATGGAGCCGGAACAGGGCCAGGCAGCGCGCCGAATTGGCCTGGCGCAGCTGCTCCAGCGTGCCGAAGTGGCGCCAGCGCGCATCGGGCGCCTGGCCGTCGACCTCGCGGGGCTGCAGCGCCTCGAAATGCACCTTGAGGTCGATGCGGGCGCGCCGCATCAGGTTCTCGAGGTCCTCGAAGCGGTACTCGGGGTCGGCCCCGCAGTCGGCCAGCAGCACCAGCTGGCAGCGCTCGGCCAGCAGGGCGTAGGCGCCGGTGTTCTCGGCGTGGCCGCCGTCGCTCAGGAACCACTGGCGGCGCTCGGTGCCGCAGAAGCGGCCGGTGAGCTCGGCCAGCAGGCCCTCGGGCTTGCTGACCGCAGGCGTCGGCCGGGCCGAGTTCCACCAGTAGCCCAGGCGCACGCCGGCCAGGGTGGCCAGCACCGCCAGGCCGCCCCGGGTGGCGCTGCCCAGCCCGGGCGAGAAGGCTGCACCCGAGATCGCCATCCACTGGCCGAGCTGCAGGGCGGCGGCGCCCTGGTCGGCGCTGGCCTGCCAGGGGCCCAGGCCCACCCGCACCTGTTGCTGCGGTCCGATCGTCAGCGGCAGGCCGCGGCGGTCGCGGTTGTGCAGGCCGCCGCGGGGGTCGCGGGTCTGGTTGATGCAACAGCCCATCAGGTGCACCGGGCCGCCGTGGCGGTGTGGTGCATAGGCCGTCATCGGCACCTCGTCGCCGCCATGGACCTCGTCGACCTGGCGCAGCACGCGTTGGCCGTCGGCGGGCTCCTGTGGCAGTTCGTCATGGGCGTGGCGCGGCGGCTGGCCGTCCGGGCCCCTGAAGCGGGCCCGGTTGCCGGCGCCCAGGTAGGCACGGGTCAGGCGGGCGCGGTAGAAGGTGTGCAGCGACGAGGCGTTGAGGAATTCCAGCTGGCCACGGGTGCCCAGCAGGTACAGCCCCAGGGGCACCGCCAGCAGGGCCCAGGCCCGGGCCGCCGCGCCCAAGGCGACGCCGTCGGCCCCGCTGGCCTCAGGGCCCAGCAGGGTGTCGATGCCGAAGGCCGCCCCCAGCACCTGGGCTTGCACCAGGGACACCCACCAGACCAGCCAGCCGGCCAGCATCAGCCAGCCGCACAGACTGGCCAGGCCGATGGCCAGGCGCGAGCTCAGGCCTTGCCCGCTCAGTTGCCGCGCCAGCGGGACCAGCGCCCGGGCCACCAGGGTGATCGCCGCGAGCACCCCGCCCGCGGCCAGCCATTGGTCGATGTCGAAGGCGAGCAGCCAGGCCAGTCGGGTGACCACGCCCAGGCCCAGGCACAGCAGGCCGGTGCGCAGCAGGGCGCTCAGGCCGCGGGTCAGCCACTGGCGCGCGCCGGCGGGGTCGCGCCGCTCGGCCCAGGCGGCCAGCGGCCAGGCCAGCAGCCAGGACAGCGCGAACAGCCCGGCCAGCAGGGTGAAGAGCTGGCGCTCGCCCGCGCCGTCGCGCAGCGGCATCAGCGTGGCGTCGGGCCGCAGCAGCGCCCCGGTGGTGGCGACCAGGGCCAGCGCGGCCATCGCGGTGCCCAACGGGGCCCGGTGGGCACGGCCCACCACCCAGTAGGCGCAGGCCAGCACCAGCCCGGCCATCAGCAGGACCGGCAGCGGCAGCCAGGCCACGGGCACGAAGTCACCCCACAGCCCGCTGTCCAGCCACGCGGGGGCGGTGTCGGAGGCCAGGGGTGGGCAGCCGAGCCGGTCCCACCAGCCCAGAGGCTCGGCGGGACCGGGTGGCGCGGCACAGGTCCAGTGCGCCCGCAGCGCCCAGGCCGACAGGTCGAGGGCGCACAGGGCCACGCCGGCCAGCAGGGCCAGCAGGGCCAGCTCGATGTGCACCGCCACCAGGTTGCGCAGGTACTGGGCCGCCGCGAAAAGCCCGTCCTTCAGGCCGCTGGGCACCAGGTAGCGGCCGTTGGCGCGCAGCCACCACAGGAACCAGGCGGGGCGTGCGGTGTGCTCGCCGTGCAGCGCCTCGTTGACCTGCTCGGCCTCGCCGGGGTGGCGGCAATCGTTGAACAGGCGCCCCAGCATGGCGCCGACGTAGCCGCCTCCCGACACCGTGGACAGGAGGTCGAAGCGCAGCAGCAGGCCCTGCCGCGCCAAGGCGCGCAACAGGCCCAGGCAGAAGGTGGCGCTTCGGATGCCGCCACCCGACAGGGCCAGGCCCCAGCGCGGGGCGTCGTCCGGCAAGGTTTGACCGGCTTCTCGACGGGCGGCGCGCCGTTCACGAATCCAGCCGTCGACGGGCGTCGCGGTGGGGGAGGCGGCGGGGTCCTGCGGGCTCATCGGGCTCTCCTGGCGCTGGCGGCGCAAGGCCCCGACGCTAGCCCTGACGCCGTGCGGTGTGCGCCCCCTGTTCGCAGGGGGGCGTCGGCGCCACTGGATTCAGTCCAGCGCGATCAATGCACCGGCCAGCAGCACCTGCAGGGCCAATCCCAGCGCCACGGGACGCCCGAAGTCGCGACCGCCGGTGGCCAGGGCGACCGCGGCCCGCACCAGCCCGTTGGCGCAGAAGGCGGCCCACAGGCCCCAGCGGGCGGTCTCGACGCCGGTCTGCCCGCTGCTCACCAGGGCCCCGAGGGCCGCCACCGAGGCATGAAAATCGGCCAGCGCGGCCAGCGCCGCGGCACCGATCACGCCCTGGGACCCGGCGGCACGACCCGCCCAGCCCACGCCCACGGTGGCGGCCCCCAGCAGGGTGGCGACCAGCGCGGCCTCGCGGATGCGCAGCACCTCGCCGCTGCCGGCGGGCGTGTCGGGGTCGCTGGCGGCCTGTCCGTGCAAGCTCCAGGCCACCGAGGCCAGCGCGACCGCCAGACCCGCCGCGGCGGCCGGCAGCAGGGCGCGGGCCAGTGGCGGGGACAGGGCACCCAGCAGCAGCAGGCACTGGACCCAGGTGGCCGAGGTCGAGGCCAGGGCGCCGGCCTGGGCGGCGCGCAGCGGCACATCCCCATGGGCCGAGCGTGCGCCCATCGACGCGATGGTGGCGGTGCTCGAGACGAAGCCCGAGAAGAAGCCGCTCAGGCCCAGGCCGGCGCGGGCCCCGAAGACCCGCAGCGTGATGTGGCCGGCCGCCTGGAGCAGCAGGATCAGCAGCACCAGGGCCGCCAGCGGCCGCAGGGACACGCCGCCCAAGGCCGCCACCGGTCCGCCGGGCACCAGGGGCAGGCCCACCAGGGCCAGCGCGGCCAGCAGCAGGCCGTCGTGCAACTCGTTCTCGGTCAGCACCTGGGTGGCGAAGCGGTGCAACCGCCCGCGGGCCACCAGCAACAGGGCCAGCAGGGCGCCCCCGCCGACGCCCCACAGCGGCGAGACCATGCACAGCACACCGATCAGGTAGGTGGTGCACAGCGCCAGCTCGGTGGTCAGGCCGGGGTGGCGGGCCGGGCTGCGCCAGTAGGCGGCAAAGGCCAGCAGGCCGACCATGGCGCCGCCCAGGAGCACGGCGCCGGGCAAGGGCACCGCGTGTTCGAGGCCCTGGGCCAGGGCGCCCAGCAGGCTGGCCACGGTGAAGCTGCGCACCCCGGCGGCGAGGTGCTCGTCCCGGCGCTCGCCCTTGCGGCGCTCGCGCTCCAGGCCCACCAGCAGGCCCACGCCCAACGCGGCGGCCACGCCGGCCAGCGGCCCGTCGGCCCAGGGCAGCGTGGTCAAGGAAAGAAGCGGCCGCCCTGTGGCGGCACCCGGACGTTCCAGCCCAGCTCGTGGGCGATGCGCTGGCGCAGCGCGTCGGCGGCGGCGGGCTCGCCATGGACCACGAAGGTCTGGCGCGGCGCCTGCCGGAAATGCCCCAGCCAGGCCATCAACTCGTCGGCGTCGGCGTGGCCGGAAAAACCCTGCAGGTGCTCGACCCGGGCCCGCACGGGCACGAGCTCGCCGTGGACCTTGACGTCGCGGGCGCCCGCCACCAGCAGCGCGCCGCGGCTGCCACCGACCTGGAAGCCCGCGAAGACGATCGCGTGGCGCGGGTCCGGGGCCATGGCCTTGAGGTGGTGCAGCACCCGGCCGCCGGTGGCCATGCCGCTGGCCGACAGGATGACCGCGGGCATGCGCGCGCTCATCTGGCTGCGCGCCAGGCGCTGGGACTGCGCGCCGGTGGTGATCAGGTGGACGTGCTCGACCAGGCGCGTCATCTCGCCCTGGGGCACCCGCAGCAGCTGGCGGTGTCGGCGGTAGAGCTCGGTGGCCTCGATCGCCATCGGGCTGTCGAGGTAGACCGGCAAGTGGGCCGGGATCTCGCCACGGCTCTTCAGGCGCTGCAGCGCCAGCAGCAGGGCCTGCGCCCGGCCGACCGCGAAGGTGGGCAGCAGCACCGAGCCGCCGCGGCCGATGGTGTCGCGCACCAGCGCACCCAGGCGCTCGATGCTGTCCTCGGCCGGGTGCAGCCGGTTGCCGTAGGTGGACTCGACCAGCAGCACATCGGCCTCGGTCAGGGGCTGGGGTGGCGGCATCAGCAGGTCGTCGCGTCGGCCCAGGTCGCCCGAGAACACCAGCCGCTCGCCCTGGTGGACCAGGCTGACGCAACTGGCGCCCAGCAGGTGGCCCGCCGGCGTGAGCGACACGCCCAGCGGGCCGATGCGCTTGCTGCGGCCGGGGGTGATGGTGACGAAGCGGGCGATCGCCTTGCGCGCGTCGGCCTGGGTGAACAGGGGCAGCGCTTTCTCGTGGCGGCTGAAGCCCATGCGGTTGGCGCGCCGGGCGTCCTCTTCCTGGAGGTGGGCGGCGTCGAGCAGCAGCACCTCGGCCAGGTCGCGGGTGGCGGGGCTGGCGTAGATCGGGCCCTCGAAGCCCTGGCGCACCAGGGCCGGCAGCCAGCCGCTGTGGTCCAGGTGGGCGTGGCTGAGGACGACGGCGTCCAGGCTTCGCGGGTCGAAGCCCGGGGGCAGCCAGTTGCGCTCGCGCAGGACCTTGAAGCCCTGGAACAGCCCGGCGTCGAGCAGCACGCGCTGTCCGCCCCAGCCGATCAGGTGGCGGGAGCCGGTGACGGTGTCGGCCGCGCCGAGGAAGTCGATCTGCAGCGCGCCCTGGGGGATCAGGGGCGGGGGGACCTCGGCGGAGGTCTGAGCGGGCGGGCCAGCCGGACGGCGGCCCCGCGCAGAGGGGGCGAGAACCATGGAAGCAGTGTCACATGGCCCCGCCGGAGGGGGCAAGCCGGGGTCGCCCCCGGCTTGAGGCAGGTCAGCGCTGACCGCTGCCGCCCTGGCCGCGCGGGCGCGAGCTGCCGCCGCCGGCCGGACGGCCGCCTCCGCCAGTCTGGGGGCGGGCCGGTCCGCGGCCCTGACCCTGGCCTTGCGGGCGGGCTGCCGCCTGCGGCTGGCGCGGCGCCTGGCCACCCGGACGCGGACCCTTGGGCGGGGCACCCGACGGGCGGCCGCCGCCGCCACCGCCGCCACCGCGACGGCCGCCACCGCCGCCGCCACCGCCGGCACCCACGCCGATGGTCATGCGGCGGCCCAGCACGATCGGCTCGGGGCGCTCGTTGGGCAGGGGCTCGAAGCCGGGGACGGCTTCCTTGGGGATCTCGCGCTTGATCAGCTTCTCGATGTCGCGCAGGAACTGGTCCTCGTCGACGCAGACCAGCGAGATGGCCTCGCCCTGGGCGCCGGCGCGGCCGGTGCGGCCGATGCGGTGCACGTAGTCCTCGGGGACGTTGGGCAGCTCGAAGTTGACGACGTGCGGCAATTGATCGATGTCGATGCCGCGCGCGGCGATGTCGGTGGCGACCAGGACCTGCAGCGTGCCGGCCTTGAATTCGGCCAGCGCCTTGGTGCGGGCGCCCTGGCTCTTGTTGCCATGGATGGCCATCGCGCTGATCTCTTCCTTGTTCAGGAATTCGGCCAGGCGGTTGGCGCCGTGCTTCATGCGGGTGAAGACCAGCACCTGGTGCCAGTCGCCCTGGCGGATCAGGTGGGCCAGCAGTTCCTTCTTCTTCTCGCGCGAGACCGGGTGGACCTTCTGGGCGATCGCGTCGTTGGTCTGGTTGCGGCGGGCGACCTCGATCAGCTGCGGCTGGTTCAGCAGGCGGTCGGCCAGGGCCTTGATGTCGTCGCTGAAGGTGGCGCTGAACAGCAGGCTCTGCTTCTGCTTGGGGACGATCGCCAGGACCTTCTTGATGTCATGGATGAAGCCCATGTCCAGCATGCGGTCGGCCTCGTCGAGGATGAAGATCTCGACGTGGCTGAGGTCCAGCGTGCCTTGCTGGTGGTGGTCCAGCAGGCGGCCCGGGGTGGCCACCAGGATGTCCACGCCCCGGCGCAGCTTCTCGATCTGCGGGCCCATGCCGACACCGCCGAACATGACCATGCTGGTCAGGGGCAGGTACTTGCCGTAGGTGCGCACGCTTTCCTCGACCTGGGCGGCGAGCTCGCGGGTGGGCGTCAGGACCAGGGCGCGGATCGCGGTGCGGCCGCGGGCGTCCTTCTTGGGCCCGGCGGCTGCCAGTCGGTGCAGCGTCGGCAGGGTGAAGCCGGCGGTCTTGCCGGTGCCGGTCTGGGCGCCGGCCATCAGGTCCCCTCCGTTGAGCACCATCGGGATGGCTTGCGCCTGGATCGGGGTGGGCTTGTCATAGCCCTGCTCGCGCACGGCGCGCAGCAGCGGTTCGGCCAGGCCGAGGGATTCGAAGGTCATCAGGGCTCGATTCGAGCAGCTGGCCACGCCTCAGTCCGCGACCGCTCGGGTCGGGGCACCAGCCGGGGTGGCTTGTCAGAAGAACGGTCGCCCGGGAGGGCGCCGTGCCGCCGGATGCGGCGGGCGGTGCGGGGCTGGAGCCGGCACCGCGGCGCTTGCAGTGTAACGCAGGCGCCACGGCGCGCGTGTCGCCATGCTCGGCGGGCTGCAATTCAGTGCATGGCGCACGGCTTGGGGTGCTCTTCAGGGCAGCGGAGGCGAATCCTGCCCCCACAATCCGGTCCTGAAGGTCCCGGTGGGCGGGGCTGCATGCGCTTGTGAGGGCTGGCGTCCTTGTCAATTCAACCCTTTGCCCGTTGGTGGGCCGCCTGGCGCGAGGAGACCCGCGTGTACCGGGCGCCGGACGCGGCCAGCGCGCAGGCGCGGGCGCGGCACCTGTCCACGGTCACCCGCCTGACGCCGGTGATGATGGCCGCCAACCTGGTCAACGGCCTGGTGTCGGCCTGGGTCGTTCTGCCTTCGGTGCCGGCTTGGCAGGTCGGCCTGTGGCTGGTCGCGCTGGTGTGGTTGGTGGGTCAGGCCCTGTGGGGTTGGTGGCGACGCCGTCGTCCGGTCTACCAGGTCTCCGCCCGGGCGGTGCGGCGCGCGGTGCTGCATGCCGTGGTGCTGTCGGCGGTCTGGGCGGTTCCCGCGCTGGTCTGGGTGCCGCAGTTGCCCCCGGGGGCGCAGCTCTTCGCGGCGGTGGTGGCCGCGGGCATGCTGGCGGGCGGAGCCCTGGCCTTGGCGCCGTTGCCTCAGGCCGGCATGGCCTGGGCCGCGGTGCTGGGGGTGGCCTGTCTGGCCGGTGCCTGGCGCATCGATGACCCGGCCGGTCGGGCGCTGTCGGCCTTGCTGCTGGGCTACCTGCTGGTGCTGGTGCTGGCGGTCCGCACCGCGGCGCGGCAGTCCAATGCGCTGCTGGCCTCCGAGCGCGAGGCCGAGCGGCAGGGGCAGATGGTGGCGCTGCTCCTGCGTGACTTCGAGGAACATTCGGCCGACGTGCTCTGGGAGGTGGACCGCACCGGCCGCTTCACCCATGCTTCAAGCCGGCTGACGGCGCTGTTGGGAAATGACCCGGCGATGCTGGAGCACGGACTGATCGAACTGCTGGCCTCGCGCGCGCCCGGTGGGTTGGACAGCGAGGGGCTGCGCATGTTGCGCACGGCCCTGGCGGCCGACAAGCCCTTCCGCGACGTCCTCGTCACCGTCCAGATGGGGGATGGCGCGCGCTGGTGGTCGGTCACCGCCAAGCCGCTGCTCAATGATGGCGGCCACACGGTGGGCTGGCGGGGCGTGATCTCGGATGTCACGCAGCAGCGGCTGGCCCACCAGCGCCTGACCTACCAGGCCCACTTCGACACGCTGACCGGACTGGCCAACCGTGACCAGTTGCGCCAGCGCCTGACGCAGTCGATCGAGGCCTGCGTCCAGACCCCGCGCCGTTGTGCGCTGCTGTGCCTGGACCTGGACCATTTCAAGGCCATCAATGACTCGCTGGGCCACTCGGTGGGCGACGGCGTGCTGCGCCTGGTGGCCCAGCGGCTGCAGTCGGTGGTGCGCCGTGCCGACCTGGTGGCTCGGCTGGGCGGCGACGAGTTCGCGGTCCTGCTCGACGATGTCCGCAGCGACGAGGAAGTCGAGCTGCTGTCCCAGCGCCTGCTGCAGGTGCTGAATGCGCCGGGCGAGATCCGGGGGCGGACCGTGACCGTGGCCGCCAGCATCGGTGTGGCGCTGATCCCGGACCATGGCGAGACCATCGACGAGGTCATGGGCAATGCCGACCTGGCGCTCTATGCCGCCAAGGAGGCCGGCCGGGGCCGCTGCGAGACCTATGCCGCCTGGCTGGGCGAGCGCAGTCGCCGGCAGGTGGCGGTGGAGAGCGAACTGCGCCAGGCCCTGGCGCGCGGTGAGCTGTCACTGCACTGGCAGCCGATCGTGGACGCCCAGACCTGGCAGGTGCGGGGCGTCGAGGCCTTGCTGCGCTGGGAGCATCCCACGCTGGGGACCGTCTCCCCGGCCGAGTTCGTGCCCGTCGCCGAGAAGGCCGGCCTGATCGGCGAGGTCGGTGCCTGGGTGTTCGGCCATGCCTGCCGGGTGGCCCGGGCCCATCTGCCGGGGCTGGTGGTGTCGATCAACGTCTCGCCGCTGCAGCTCATGCGCGAGGCCTTTGCCGACGAGGTGGCCGCCGCCCTGCGCGAGTCAGGACTGGATCCCCGCTGGATCGAGTTGGAGATCACCGAGTCGGTGTTCCTGGACGATGTGCCGAGTGCGCTGCAGAGTCTGCACGCCCTGCGCCGCCAGGGCGTCAGCGTGGCCCTGGACGATTTCGGCACCGGCTATTCGGCCTTCCAGTACCTGCGCCGCTTTCCGTTCCAGACCCTCAAGATCGACCGGGCCTTCGTGCGCGAGCTGCTGACCCACCACGACGCACGGGCCATCGTTCGCACCATCGTCGCGCTGGCCCGCACCCTGGGCATGCGCACGGTGGCCGAGGGGGTGGAGGAACCCGCCCAACTGGAGGTGCTGCGCCGCGCGGGCTGCAGCGAGGTCCAGGGCTACCTGGTGGCCCGACCGCTGACCCTGCAGCAGTTGCTGCCCTTGCTGGCCGCCTGGGATCCCGAGGAACGCCCCCTGCCGGACGAGATGCCCGAGACCCGGCCGCTGCCGCTGGACCTGGTGCCGGGACCGGGGGACTCCGTCCAGGGCACTCTCTGAAAACGAAGAGGCCGGGGCGAGCCCCGGCCTGCAGGCGGGGCATCGCGCGCGACGCCCCATGAGCACCGTGCGTGCCTCAGTTCACCAGCACTGCGCTCCAGGCCGCGGCCACCGCAGCCTGCTCCGCGGAGCCTGCCCCGTAGAGGTCGCCGGCTGCGTTCAGGGTGGCCGTGCGGGCCGCGGCGTAGTTGGTGCTGCTGGTCATGTAGACCGTCAGGGCTCGGTACCAGATCTTGCCGGCCTTGTCGCGACCGATGCCCCCGATCAGGGCGCTGCCGGTCGCCTTCTTGGTGTTCCCCGCCACGCAGGTCGGGCTGGCCGGGCCACCTGCGGGCTGGCTGCCTTCGGCCAGCAGGTAGAAGAAGTGGTTGGCCACGCCGGAGCTGTAATGCACGTCGAGGGAACCCAGGCCGGAGTACCAGCAGTCGGCCGACACGCCGTCCCGGTTCGGGCTGTACATGTAGCGCAGCGCACCGGTGCCCGACTTGTAGAGCTTCTCGCCGATCAGGTAGTCGCCGGCATCGTTCGGGTTGGCGGCGTAGAACTCGACCAGGGTGCCGAAGATGTCCGAGGTGGCCTCGTTCAGGCCGCCCGACTCGCCGGAGTAGGTCAGGTTGGCGGTGCGGCTGGTCACGCCGTGGGTCATCTCGTGGCCGGCGACGTCCAGCGAGTCGAAGGGGTTGAAGGTGGTGCCGTCGCCGTCGCCGTAGGTCATGCAGAAGCAGCTGTCCGACCAGAAGGCATTGTTGTATTTGCGGCCGTAGTGCACCTTGTTGTAGGCGCCCACACCGTTGTTGGCGATGCCGTTGCGGCCGTGGACGTTCTTGTAGTAATCCCAGGTCATCGCGGTGCCGTACTGGGCGTCGACACCGATGGTGGCCGTGTCACTGGTGGTGAAATTGCCCCAGACGTTGTCGGTGTCGGTGAACACCGTCCCGTTGCCGGCCGTCTTGTTGGACATGTTCGTGGTGTAGGTGTTGCCACGGCTCGGGTCGCGCAGGTAGTACGTGCTGCCGACCTGGTCGGTGGTCAGGGCCACGGTGCCACTGAAGAAGCCCTTGCCGGTGCCGGCCGCGGCGGCGTCGTGGATGTCGTCCCAGCTCTCCAGCACCGCGCCACTGACGGCGCTCACCAGCACGTGGGCCTCGATCGGGGTGCCATCGGCCCGCTGGCCGAACACGCGGGCGTCCCAGGCGAGTTCGGGCTCCGCGCTGCGGGCATAGACCACCAGTTCCGGGCGGGTGCCCTGCGCGTCGCCGGCGACGTGGGCGAAGGCGGCCTTCTGGGCACGGCTGGCCGAGACCACCGGGCGGGTGCCCATGCGCACGCCCCGTTGCAGGGTCTGGGAGGTGCCGAGGAAGGTGCCGGAGCCGTGCGAGTGCACGACCAGGTCGCCGCCGATGACCCGCAGGCCCTTGTAGAAGCGCTCCATGCGGGCGTGCTCACGGCCATCGGCGTCGACGACCAGGTCGCGCATGGCGTAGCTGTGGCCGGCGCCGTGTTGCGTCTGGGTCGCGAAGCGGCTGATGTGGGCCAGTGCGCGCTCCTGCGCGGCGGTGGCGTCCGGCGCGGCCTGGGCGGTGGCGGCCATCGAGGCCAGGGCAAGCGTCAGGGCGTGGGTCAGGGTTTTCTTCTGCACGGGGAAACACTCCTGTGGCGGGTGGGCGTGTGGGTTGGCCCGGGGTTGGATGCCCGGCGGATCTCGCGCGGACCTCCGATTCTTGGTTTGTACCCCCTAATCGCATGGGTTTGAATTAGGGGGTTGCCGCACCCGATGGTGCCTTTCATGGTCCCGGGTGATAATGGCGGGTTCGACCTGGGTGCCTGAGGCGCCCGTCCGCACCGCGGGCACGTCGCCCTGCCTTCGGGCGGCCGCGGCGTCCGGCCCCGGCCCGCCCCCATCGCTTCCTTACGCCATGGCCCAATACGTCTTCACCATGAACCGCGTCGGCAAGATCGTGCCGCCGAAGCGGCAGATCCTGAAGGACATCTCCCTGTCCTTCTTCCCCGGCGCCAAGATCGGCGTGCTCGGCCTGAACGGCTCGGGCAAGTCCACCCTGCTCAAGATCATGGCGGGCATCGACAAGGACATCGAGGGCGAAGCCACCCCGATGCCCGGCCTGAAGATCGGATACCTGCCGCAGGAGCCGCACATCGACCCCGAGCAGACCGTCCGCCAGGCGGTGGAAGAGGGCATCGGGGGCGCGCTGGCCGCCCAGAAGCGCCTCGAAGAGGTCTACGCCGCCTACGCCGAGCCGGACGCCGACTTCGACGCCCTGGCCACCGAGCAGGCCGAGCTCGAGGCGATCATCGCCGCCTCGGGTGGCGAGAACACCGACCACCTGCTCGAGATCGCCGCCGACGCCCTGCGCCTGCCGCCCTGGGACGCCAAGATCGGGCCCTTGTCCGGTGGTGAAAAGCGTCGCGTGGCCCTGTGCCGCCTGCTGCTGTCCAAGCCCGACATGCTGCTGCTCGACGAGCCCACCAACCACCTGGACGCCGAGTCGGTCGAGTGGCTGGAGCAGTTCCTCAAGCGCTTCGGCGGCACCGTGGTGGCCATCACCCACGACCGCTACTTCCTGGACAACGCTGCCGAGTGGATCCTGGAACTCGACCGCGGCATGGGCATTCCGTACAAGGGCAACTACTCCGACTGGCTGGAAGGCAAGGAGAAGCGTCTGGAGGCCGAGCAGAAGGCCGAGGACGCGCGCGCCAAGGCCATGAAGCAGGAACTGGAGTGGGTGCGCAAGAACGCCAAGGGCCGCCAGGCCAAGAGCAAGGCGCGCCTGGCCCGTTTCGAGGAACTGAGCGACGTCGAGTACCAGAAGCGCAACGAGACCAACGAGATCTTCATCCCGGTGGCCGAGCGCCTGGGCAACGAGGTGATCGAGTTCAAGAACGTCTCGAAGAGCTTCGGCGACCGCGTGCTGATCGACAACCTGTCGTTCAAGGTGCCGGCAGGTGCCATCGTCGGCATCATCGGCCCCAACGGCGCCGGCAAGTCGACGCTGTTCCGCATGATCCAGGGCGTCGAGACCCCCGACACCGGCGAAGTCAGCATCGGCAAGACCGCCAAGCTGGCCTTCGTCGACCAGAGCCGCGAAGGCCTGGCCGGCGACAAGACGGTCTGGCAGGACGTCTCGGGTGGCCTGGACAACATCATCGTCGGCAAGTTCATCATGCCCAGCCGGGCCTACATCGGTCGCTTCAACTTCAAGGGCAACGACCAGCAGAAGCTGGTGGGCTCGCTGTCGGGCGGTGAGCGCGGCCGCTTGCACCTGGCCAAGACCCTGGCCCAGGGCGGCAACGTGCTGATGCTTGACGAGCCGTCGAACGACCTGGACGTCGAAACCCTGCGCGCCCTGGAAGAGGCGCTGCTGGAGTTCGCCGGCTCGGCCATGGTGATCTCGCACGACCGCTGGTTCCTCGACCGCATCTGCACCCACATCCTGGCCTGCGAGGGCGACTCGCAATGGTTCTTCTACGACGGCAACTTCACCGAGTACGAAGCCGACAAGAAGAAGCGCCTGGGCGAGGAGGGCGCCAAGCCCCACCGCCTGCGCTACAAGGCCCTCAAGTGATGCCTTGCGCGTGACCGCGGACCCCGGGTCCGCGGGCCTCGCCGAGCAGGCCGCCTCCGGGCGGCCTTTTTCATGGCCGCGGCCAGGGGCGTGCCGATCCCGATGGGCAGGGCACGGGCCTTGCACACACAATCGGCGATGGCTTGGCGGTGCCACGAGCGCTGCCGGCCCGCTGCCGCCGGCCCACCCGCCGGATCCCGTCGTCTGTCCAGGGGCCTCTTCGCCCCCCATCCATGAACGCCACGCCTTCCTTCCTGTCCGTGCATCCCCTGGCCCTGGCCGCGGCGCTGACGCTGCTGTCAGGCTGCGCTGCCGTGCCGCCCGCGGCGTCGGCGCCGGGCGTGCCGGCGGCCACCACGGCCGCGCCGACGGCCAGCGCGCCGGTGTCCACCGCGCGACCGGCGTCCGCCCCGGCGGGGGCCGCGGCCGCCGCCCCCGCGCCCGGCCAGCCGCCGGCCTTCGCCAGCGTCATCAAGGACGCCCGCCGCGTGGAAGGCCTGCTGCCGCTGTGGCAGAAGGACGAGAAGGTCTGGCTGGAGCTGCGCCCCGAGCACCTGGGGCAGGCCTTCTTCCTGTCGCCCAAGATCGCCCGCGGCCTGGGCGAGGCCGGGATCTTCGGCGGCCTGATGGCCAGCCGCTGGCAGCCCTGGGGCCGGCCGCAGGTGGTCGAGTTCCGGCGCATCGCCAACCAGGTCCAGATGGTGGCCCGCAACGAGCAATACGCGCCGGGCGCACAGGGCCCCGAGGCCCTGGCCATGCGCGCCTCCTTCTCGGACAGCCTGCTGGGCAGCAGCCCGGTGCTCAGCCAGCCGCACCCCGAATCCAAGGCGGTGCTGGTCGACGCCGGCGCCCTGTTCGTCACCGACCTGCTGGGCATGTCCATGCACCTGCAGCGGGCCTATCGCCAGAACTACGGCTTCGACCGGGGCAACTCCGCCATCACCGAGCTGCGTGGCAGCGCCGACGAGACCGTGCTCAAGGTGCAGTCGCACTTCGCCACCGCGGTGCTGGCCCAGCCGCAGCCCGGCGGGGCGCCGGGCATGCCGCAGCCCACGGTGCCCGGCACCCTGCCGGACGCCCGCAGCCTGTTCCTGACCCTGCATTACTCGCTGGTTCGCCTGCCGGCGCAGCCGATGGCACCGCGGGCGGCCGACGCCCGGGTGGGCTACTTCACCACCACGCTGCACGACTTCGCCAACGACCAGAGCCGGCAGCCCCGGATCCGCTACATCAACCGCTGGCGCCTGGAGAAGAAGGACCCCACGGCCGAGCTGTCCGAGCCGGTCAAGCCGATCACTTTCGTGCTCGACCGCAACATCCCCGCCAAGTACCGTGACGCCATCGCCCGCGGCGTGCTGGGCTGGAATGCCGCCTTCGAGAAGATCGGCTTCAAGGGCGCGCTGGCGGTTCGCCAGCAGTCCGATACCGAGGCCCTGGACACCTTGGACGTGGGCAGCGCGTCGATCCGCTGGATGACCAATGCCAAGCCGCTGTTCGGCGCGATCGGCCCCAGCCATGTCGACCCGCGCAGCGGCGAGATCCTGGACGCCGACATCGGTTTCGAGAGCCTCTCCAGCCGCAACGTGCGCAATGCCCGCGCCCAGATCCTGGCGCCGCGCAGCCGTACCGAGTGGGACGCGCTGCTGGCCGCGCCACGCGCCGCTGCGCACACCCATGGCGAGGAGGCCTGCACCCACGCCGACGACGCGGCCGAGCAGCTGGGCTACGCCCTGGACGTGCTCGAGGCCCGAGGGGACCTGGACCCGCAGGGCCCCGAGGCGGAGGCCTTCGTCCAGGCCTACCTCGAGGACACCACGCTGCACGAGGTCGGCCACACCCTGGGCCTGCGACACAACTTCCGCTCGTCGCGCATCTACACCGATGCCCAGCTGAGCAACCCCGAGTTCACCCGCCAGCACGGCCTGGCCGGCTCGGTGATGGAGTACGCGCCGATCAACCTGGCCTCCCCGGGTCAGCGCGGTGGCGTGCCCTTCCAGACCGTGCTGGGCCCGTACGACTTCTGGGCGATCGAGTACGGCTACCGGCCGTTGGACCCGGCGCGCGAGAGCGCCGAGCTGCAGCGCATCGCCGGCCGCAGCGCCGAGCCGCAGCTGGCCTACGGCACCGACGAGGACAACTCGCTGGGCATCGACCCCGATTCCCTGCAGATGGACCTGGGTGACGACCCGGTGGTCTTCGCCCGCAAGCGCCTGGCGATCGCCCGCGACCTGATCCGGCGCCAGGAAAGCCGGGTGCTCTCGCCCAGCCAGGACTACTCGGTGCTGCGCCGCTCGGTGGGCTACGCGCTTCGGGACGCGGGCCGGGCGGTGGGCTCGCTGCTGCGCCAGATCGGCGGCCTGCGCACCCTGCGCGACTTCCCCGGCAGCGGCCGCGACCCGCTGCAGCCGGTGCCGGTCGCGCTGCAGCGCGACGCCCTGCGCCTGGTCAGCACCCAGGTGCTGGCGGCTGACGGGCTGTCGGTCTCGCCGGCGCTGGCCCGCAAGCTGGCGGTCGACTTCATGGAGCGGGGCGATGGCGACGAGCCCCAGCCCACCGACTACTCGGTCGAGGGCCTGGTGCTGGACCTGCAGCGCGCCGTGCTGGCCCAGCTGATGAGCGAGCCGCTGGCGGCCCGGGTGCTGGACAACGCCGGCAAGGTGGACCGTCCTGCCGACGCGCTGCCCCTGTCCGAGGTGGTCGACAGCCTGGAGCGGGCGGTGTGGTCCGATGCCTGGAAGGGTGGCGAGATCGCCCCGCCACGGCGCGAGCTGCAGCGCACGCACGCGGCGGCCCTGGCCGAGCGCCTGCTGCGGCCGGCCCCGGGCAGCCGGGCCGATGCCCGCGCCCTGTGGCGCGCCCAGGCCCAGCGCCTGCTGGAGCGCCTGCAGGCCGCACCCGGCCGCGGCGGCAACGGCATCACCGCCGCCCACCTGGCCGACGTGGCGCGCACCCTGAAGCTGGCGCTGGACGCGCCGCTGCAGCGCGCCGGCGTCTGATGGCGTGCCGGCCGGGCCTAGCCCGGCCGGTGGCGCTCAGACGTTCGAGGTGGCCCGGACCTCTTCGATCGAGGTCAGGCCCATCAGCACCTTTTCGATGCCGTCCTGGCGCAAGGTCCGCATGCCCTCGGCGATGGCTCGGGCCTGGATCTGCTCGGCCCGTGAGCCGGTCTGGATCAGGGTTCGCACGCCGCGGCTGACCACCAGCAGCTCGTGCAGGCCGACACGGCCGCGCACGCCGGTCTGCTCGCAATGGTCGCAGCCGGGGCTGCGCCAGGCCATCAGGCGGCCGTCCACGCCCAGGCGCTGGGTCCATTCGGCGATCAGGGCCTCGGCCGTGGGCCGGCCCTCGGCCTCGCCCCAGGCGTGCAGGTAGTCGTGCACCAGCTCCTGCAGCGGGTCGGCGCCGATCGGGGTCGACTGCCGGCACTTGGGGCAGATGCGGCGCACCAGGCGCTGTGCCAGCACCGCCAGCAGCGAATCGGCGAAGTTGAACGGGTCCATGCCCATGTCCAGCAGGCGCGTGACCGTTTCGGGCGCGCTGTTGGTGTGCAGGGTGGACAGCACCAGGTGGCCGGTCAGCGATGACTCGACCGCGATCTGCGCGGTCTCGGCGTCGCGGATCTCGCCCACCATGATCACGTCCGGGTCGGCGCGCAGGAAGGCGCGCAACGCCCGCGCGAAGGTCCAGTCGATCTTCGGGTTGACCTGCACCTGGCGCAGTCCGGCCTGGGTGATTTCCACCGGGTCCTCGGCGGTCCAGATCTTGCGGTCCGGGGTGTTGATGTGTGCCAGTGCCGAGTGCAGGGTGGTGGTCTTGCCCGAGCCGGTCGGTCCCACGCACAGCACCATGCCGTAGGGGCGCTGGATGGCCTGTTCGAGGGCCTCGCGGTTGTATCGGGACAGGCCCAGCTGCTGCAGCGGGATCGGCTTGGCCGAGGCCAGGATCCGCAGCACCGCGTCCTCGAGGCTGTTGTTGGTCGGGATCGTGGCCACCCGCAGCTCGATCTGGCAGCTGGGCACGAAGCGCGCGAAATTGATCTTGCCGTCCTGAGGGCGGCGGCGCTCGGAGATGTCCAGGTCGCACATGATCTTGATGCGCGCCAGCAGGGCCTGCCGATAGGTGTGGGGCAGCTCCAGGTAGGGCTTGAGCTGGCCGTCCTTGCGGAAGCGGATACGCACCTTCTCGCGGCCGGGCTGGGTCTCGATGTGGATGTCCGAGACGCCTTGCTGGTGGGCCTCGTAGATCATGGTGTTGATCAGGCGCACCAGCGAGTTGTCCGATTGCTCGATCGGCTTCTCTTCGAGGCCTTCGCGCTCTCCATAGGGCGCTTCCTCCAACGCGGCCAGCAGCCGGGTGGTGCCACCCTCGTCCATGCTGGTCAGGCCACTGGGCTCGGAGGCGGCGGCAACGGTCTCGGTGTACCCGTGGCGGGCATAGACGTTCAGCACCAGCTGGTCCAGGTCCTCCTGCACCGGCAGCACCGGCAGGACCTTGGCCTGGAGCATGAACTCGACCTCGTCGATCGCGGCGCGGCGTGACGGGTCGTCAATGGCCAGCACGATGCGACCGTTCTGCTCGAGCAGGGGCAGTGCATGCAGCCGGCGGGCCGCGCTCAGCGGCAGCCGGGCCAGCACCGCCGGATCGATCGGGAAGGCCTCCACGTCGACCACCGGGTAGCCCATCTTGCGGGCCAGCGCGGTGCGCAGCTCGTGCCGCTGGATGTCGCCCCGGGTGACCAGCAACTCGCCCAGGGGCATGCCCTTGTTGTCGCGCTGCTGGGCCAGGGCGGCCTCCAGCTGCACCTGGTTGACGTAGCCCAGGGCCACCAGGGCCTCGCCGATGCGCACCATCGGCATCCGCGACTGCGCCTCCAGGGCGCTGGACAGCTGTTCGGGGGTGACGATCTTCTGCTGCAGCAGCACGTCGCCCACGCGCTGCTGGCGCAGGCTGGCTTGCTCGGCCAGCGCGGCATGGATCTGTTCAGGCGTGGCCGACGCGTCGGCCACCAGCTGGGCGCCCAGCCGGGGGCCCAGGTCGAACCCGCGGAGGGCGTCGCGCGGGATGAACAGTCGGGTGACCCGGTCGGCGCCGTCCTGCACCGGCGGGAACAGGAACAGGCCGTGCGGGGTCTCGACGTGGCCGATGGTCTGTCCAAGCAGGGGCTGGGCGTCGCGCAGCTCGACCCGGAAGTCCACGACCGGATGGAAGTCGGCCAGTGGAGCTGATCCGTCGTGCGGCAGCGGTGCCTCGGGGGCCAGCACGCGGGGCAGGTGGATGCGGCGGAACTGGGACAGGCGCAGGGGCATGGCGGCCCGGGACGGAGGCACCTGCACCTGCACATGACCCAGTGCGGGGTCGAAGGACATCAACCGGGCCTGCATGGACTTGCCATTGAGCCCTTCCACCTCGCAGGTCTCGGCGGTGTGCAGAGGCTGGGACAGCGCGTAGGCAGGGTAGGGCGGCGCCGGCCAGGTGAGCGATGCGCTGCCGGGCCGGTCGGTGGTGACCAGCTCCAGCGCATCGGCTCCAATGAATGACGACGGTACAGCGTCTTGCATGTCGGGGGCAGGGCGCGATGGGCGCCAGGGTGCCGAGCCGATACTAGGCGGCAGCCGCCATCCTCGAAAACCGGAACAATCCGGCCCCGACCGCCCATTTCCGCGCCTTCCTCACGCCCACACAGACGCCCCATGCGCATCCGCACCCTGTTGCTCACCGGTTTCGAGCCGTTTGGCGAGGAGTCCGTCAACCCGTCCTGGACCCTGGCCGAGTCCCAGCACGGTCCGGCCGGCGGGGGCTGGCGCGTCGAGGCCCTGTGTCTGCCCTGCACCTTCGGGGGTGCGGGCCTCGCCTTGTGCGAGGCCTTGCGCCGCCACCGCCCGGCTGCGGTGCTCTGCCTGGGCTTGGCGGCCGGTCGAAGCGAGCTGGGGCTGGAACGGGTGGCGGTCAATCTGGTCGATGCGCGGATCCCGGACAACGCGGGCGAGCAGCCGATCGACCAACCGGTGGTTCCGGGCGGCCCGGCGGCGCATTTCGCCCGCCTGCCGCTGCGGGCGATGGTGGCGGCCGCGCGCCGAGCCGGTGCGCCGGCCGGCTTGTCCCTGAGTGCCGGCAGCTATGTCTGCAACCATGTGTTCTACACGCTGCTGCACACCTTGCGCCGGCAACCCGACGTGGCGGCAGGGTTCCTGCATGTGCCACTGGCAGACGCCACGCTTCCCGACGCCGACCGGTCCCGGCCCCGCGTGCCGCTGGCCCTGCAACGGGCCGGTCTGCAGGCCATGCTGCGGGTGCTCACCCATGGTGTCGGGCCGGCCGAAGGGCCGCAGCCTGGCGAAGGGCGACTGCATTGAGCTCGGTTGCGGGTCACTCCCCCCTAGGTTGACCCCGGGTGCCCGGGGCGAATCCCGAGGCACGGGCACCGGCGGCTCCCTAGACTGCAGCGCTTCGCTGACCCGGGCGTCCGGGAGAAGTCTGTCCACGGGCTCGGGTGGCGATCCAACCCACGGGAATCCCCATGAAATCCATGCAGCTTTCCTGGCTGTCGCTGGCGGTCACCACCGCCGTCGGCGCCGTCGCCGTACCCGGCGTGGCGCAGGCAGCCCAGGTGGCCTACGTGAACGAGCAGGGCCAGCCTTTCGAGCGCGCGGCCTACCTGATCGATTGGCGCCAGAAGAACACCCGGGCCCGCCTGGTGGGCGTTGACGGTGTGCGCAGTGGTCAGGTGGCCACCGTCGGCCTGAACCGGGTGATCACGCTGGACACGCCCTTCAGTTCGATCACCTATGGCGAACCGGCGCCCTGCGATGGCCTGCAGCCGGAGGTGCGTGTGGACATCACCCAGGTGGCGGTGCGTCTGCGCAGCGGTACGGCCAGCAAGGGCTTCTCGGCCATCTCGCAGGCCGGCACGGCCACCACCCTGACCGGTTGCGAGGCGGGCAAGGTGGAGCCCGTGGGCGCGATCTCGGACACCAGCGGCTCTCCCACCCTCCACCGGGCGATGACGGCGCTGGCGCTCACCACCGACCTCGTGCCCGGGGTGGCCCTGGCCGGGCTGAGCGCCGAGGGCCAGAGCGTCAGCGCGGCCCTGCCGGTGGACGTGGCCACGATCCAGTCGGCCGGCATGCTCGGCTTCGCCCGCGCCGGGGTGCAGGTGGGCTACCGGGTCGATGCCGCTGGCTGGCACGTGCTGAACCTGGGCAGCGCCGGAGAGCGGGGCTATCTGCGCCTGACCGCTGCCGACGGCCGTGGCCTGGAGCAGTGGATGGTGGCGGACTTCAGCGGCGGACAGCCGGTGCGCGTGGAGTCCGCGGCCGTCGTCAAGCCCATCGCCGGCGCGGCCTGGGGCACCGTGGCCGAGGCCGCGCGCATGTGGTCGTCCGGCCTGTTCGCCAAGTCCCGCACCCCCTTCTACTTCTACCTCTACCGCAAGGGCCATGGCGAGCGGGTCTACCTGGACCTGGACGCAGGCACCGAGACGCGGGATCCGGTGCGCGCCTGGCGCATCGCCCCGGAGGGGTGGCTGGAGCAGACCCGCGACGTCGGCAACGGGGGCTGGGTGCGCCAGCGCTACTGGACCCCGTTGGCGCGGGTCGGCAAGACCATGGTGGTGATCGAGTCCGAACAGGTGTTGCCGCCGAACCAGGCCCCGTACTGGTTGATCCCGCCTCGCATCAACTGGTACCAGGACACCGGCAAGGCGGTGCCGCCCGCGGTGGCGGGCGCCACGGCGAAGGGCTCGGAGCCGAGCGCCGGTCAGGCGCTGCACTGAGCGGCTCGGACCGCTCCGAGACCACCGCGCCGGGCGGCGGTCAGGGCGCCGGTGAGGGCGCCGGTCCTCAGTCGCGTGGCCGGAATCCGATGACGATGGTCGGCGGCACCCGGCCATCGGTGTCGCGCGGCAGCACGGCGGTCCGGTCCACCGCCCGCAGCACCGCCTCGTCCCAGGCCTTGATGCCGCTGGATTGGGTGATGCGCCGGCCGATGATGGTGCCATCGGGCCCGACCTTCATCTCGACCTCGGCGCGCGGGTTGCCCGGCACCTCGTCGGTCAGCACGATGTTGGGTTTGACCCGCGCCAGGATGCGGCCGGCGTAGCCGGCCGAAGGCCCGGCGTCGCGCGCGGCGGTGCCGGTGCTGCCGGGCGCGCCGTTGCCGCCGGGGCCGGCGCTGCCGCCGAGCTGCTCGTTCATGCGGCGCATCTGGTCCTGGCGCAGTTTCTCGCGCTGGGCCTCGGCGGCCTTCTCGCGGCGGGCGGCCTCGGCCTTGTCCTGTTCCTGTCGGGCCTTGTCGGCCCTTTCCTTCTCGGCCCGCTCTCGCTGGGCCTTCTCGCGCTCCTGCCTTTCGCGCTCGGCCTTCTCCCGGGCGGCCTTGTCGGCCCGTTCCTTCTCGGCCTTGAGCTTGTCGGCCTTCAGCTTCTCCTGCTCGAGCTTCTCGCGCTGGCGGCGCTGCTCCTCGGCGGCCTGCCGGGCCTGTTCCTCGCGCTGACGGCGCGCCTTCTCGATCGCGATGTCGGCCTCCCGCTCCGCGGCGGCGGGCGGCGGCGTGGGGGCGGGTGGCGGTGGCGCCGGGCGTGGCGGCGGGGTGTTCTCGGGCTCGGGCTCGGGCTCCGGCGCCGGGGCGGCGGCCGGCGGCGCGGCGACCTGGGGCGTGGCCGCCCAGAGCTCGGCGCTCACCGCGGTGGGTTCCTCGGCGCGCCAGCTCACCCCCAGCGTCAGCGCCGCCACCAGGCCGGCGTGGGCGACGACCGACATGGTCAACCCCACGCGCGGGCTGTCGGCGCTGGGCGGGCGCAGGCTGTCGAGCGGCACCGTCAGCACGGGCGGCAGGCCGGTTCCGGACACCTCAGCCCCCCGAACGCACCGACAGGCCCACCCGCTGCACGCCGGCGCGCTGCAGGGTGTCCATCACCCGCACGACGCTTTCGTAGCGCACCTGGCGATCGGCCGAGATCACCACCGGCACGTCGGCGCTGCCCTGCTGGGCCTGGCGCACCCGGGCGGCGAGTTGGGGCAGGGCGACGCTGCCGGCCTCGGCGTTGTCGATCTTGAGCTTGAGCTTCTCGTCGGCGCCGACGATGACCTCGACCACCGACTGCGGGCGCTGACGCGCCTTGCCGACGGTGGGCAGGTCGACCACGCCGGTGGTGATCATCGGAGCGGTGACCATGAAGATGATCAGCAGCACCAGCATCACGTCGATGAACGGGACCATGTTGATCTCGCTCACCGAGCGGCGTCCGCGGCGGCCACCGCGTGCGGCCACGCCGGGCATGGCGCGCTCAGCGCGACGCGGTCGCCGGAGGGGCGACCACGTTGCGCTGCAGGATGTTGGAGAACTCCTCGGTGAAGCTCTCGAGCTGGATCGCCACGCGGTCGATCTCGCGGGCGAAGCGGTTGTAGCCGATCACCGCGGGGATGGCCGCGAACAGGCCGATGGCGGTGGCCACCAGGGCCTCGGCGATGCCGGGCGCCACGGTGGCCAGCGTGACCTGCTGCATGTTCGACAGGCCGACGAAGGCGTGCATGATCCCCCAGACGGTGCCGAACAGGCCCACGTAGGGGCTGACCGAGCCGACCGAGGCCAGGAAACCCAGGTTGCCCTCGATGGTGTCGAGTTCGCGCTGCAGGCTGGCCTTCATCGCGCGGCGGGCGCCGTCGAGCTGGGCGCCGGTGTCCAGGCGGCGCTCGCGCAGCTTCAGGAACTCGCGCATGCCGCTGGCGAACAGGCGCTCCATCGGCGCGGTCTCGGGCTTGGTGCTGGCGCTCTGGTAGAGCTCGGTCAGGTTCTTGCCCGACCAGAACTCCTGCTCGAACTGCTCGTTGCCGCGCCGCACCCGGCCCAGCCCGACGAGCTTGGCGAAGATCACGGTCCAGCTGGCCAGGGAGACCAGCAGCAGCCCTGCCACCACCAGCTGGACGACCCAGCTGGCGTGCAGGATCAGGGAAACGATGGAGAGGTCCTGGTTCATGCGTGGGGCGTCGGCACAGGGGCCAGACGAGATAGGAGGTCAGAAGGGATTCGGCGCGGGCGCATCGTGGCCCGCTCGACGCAGGCGACGGCGATCTCGCCCTCGACCAGCGGGGTCTCGCCCAGGCGGACGCGCTGGGCCAGTACCAGCCTGGCCCGGCCCAGCTCCACCGGCTCGACGCTGACGTGCAGCAGGTCGTCCAGGCGCGCCGGGGCGCGGTAGTGCAGGCGGGTGTCGGTGACGACGAAGATCAGGTCCTGCCCATCGGCCAGGGCCTGCTGGCCCACGCCGGCGGCGCGCAGCCACTCGGTGCGGGCGCGTTCCATGAACTTCAGGTAGTTGGCGTAGAACACGATGCCGCCGGCGTCGGTGTCCTCCCAGTAGATGCGGACCGGCCACTCGAATGCGGCGTTCATGGCGATCCTTGCAGGCTGCGCTGGTACACCGGGCCCCACAACGGATGGCCGGCCTCGGTTCGGCCGAGGTTGAACTGCGGATCGGCCGCCCGGGCGGCGCGGAAGGCCTGCTCGCAGGCGGCCTCGCGCCGGCTGGTGCAGTAGATGAAGGCCAGCACCTTGTGCGCCGTGGCGACGTCCCGCGGGCTGGTCGGGCGCAGGCGCAGCGACTCCTGCAAGGCCTTCTCGGCCTCGGGGTACTGCGCGTCGTCGTACAGCCGCAGGCCTGCCACCAACTGGCGCTCGGCGGGCCGGTCCAGGGCTTCGGTGACGCTGGCGGGGCCGGGTGTGGCGCAGGCGACGAGACCGCACAGCGGCAGCGCCGCGGCGAGCCGCCACCAGGCGGAGAAGGGGAGCCGGGGCAGGACCATGGTCGACCTCAGAAGCGGAACTTGAGCGAGACCGGTTGGTCGGGATGGACCTCGACCAGTCGGGTCTGTGGCGGCGCATCGCCGTTGCGCACCGTGATCGTGTGGGCCCCGGGCGGCAGGTCCAGGTGGTTCAGGGGCGGCGCGATGCCGGCCGGGCGTCCATCCACCTCGACCTCGCCCCAGGGCGAGACCGCCAGCTGCACCCGGCCCGCGCGCACCACCACCTGCGGCTCGGCGGCCGCCGGCTCCGATGGGCGCGGCTTGCGTTCGCGCGGGGGCTTGCGCCCGACACCGGAAGCCGCTGCGGGCTCGGAGACCGGGGGCACGGGGTCCGCCGCGACCGGTACCGACGCTGCCGCGGGGGGCACCGCGGGTTCGGCGGTCGCCAGGACTGCCGCTGCGGCCGAGGCGACCGGCGGCGGGGCGGCGATCGGCTCGGTGGCCGGCGCTCGGCTCCACCAGGCGCGCAAGCCGGCGGCCCCGAGCCCTGCACCGGCGGCCAATCCGGCCAGCGTGAACAGTCGGCGCCTGCGCTGGGTGGGGGATTCGCCCAGGGCGGCGGCCTCGGGCGAGTCCAGCCAGTGGCGCAACTCCTGGGCCATGTGGCGGGCCGACGGGTAGCGCTCGTCCGGGCGGCGGGCCATGGCGCGCGCGGCGATGGCCGACAGCGCGGCGGGCACCTTCGGGTTGAGCTTGCGCGCCAGCGGCTGCGGCGCCTGCCGCACCGCGTGGTGGATGGCCTCGACGGTCTGGCCACCGTAGGGGCGTTGGCGGGTCAGCAGCTCGAACATCACCACGCCGAGCGAATAGACGTCGCACCGCCGGTCGACCGGGCCACCATCGAGTTGCTCGGGCGCGAGGTAATACGGCGAGCCAGCCACCGGGCCATCCAGCGCCGGACCGTCACGGTGGGCGATCCGCGCGATGCCGAAGTCCAGCACCTTGGGTTGGCGGCGGCCCACCATGAAGATGTTGGCCGGCTTGATGTCGCAGTGCACCACGCCCTTGCCGTGGGCGTAGGCCAGTGCATCGGCCACCCGTCGCACCAGCTGCGCGACCTCGGGAAAGCCGGGTTGCCAGCCCTCTTGCAGCAGATGGCGCAGGTCGCGGCCACGCAGCGGCTCCATCGCGATGTAGATGCCCTGCTCGGACGGCCCGGCGTCGAAGACGGTGACGATGTGCGGGTGCGACAGGCGAGCGGCCGCGCGGGCTTCGTTCAGGATCAGGTCATCGAGCGGCCCCAGCTCGTTCGCGGCCTCGTGGCTCAGGTGCAGGGTCTTGACCGCCACCGCACGGGACAGCAACGGGTCCCAGGCCGCGTAGACCGTGCCCAGGCCGCCTTCGCCCAGCACCGAGCGCAGGGTGTAGCGGCCGACATGACCGATTGACGGCGGCTCCTGGCCCAGTGGCGCGGTGTTGGACAGCACCGAAGCGGCCGCCGCGCGCAGCGCGGCCGGCAGGTCCTCGACCACCGTGGCTTCGAAGCCGGAGTCCGTGGCGTCGGCCGCCGCCGTGCGGGGGCGTCCGAAGGGCAGTCGCCAGCGCATGGGCGGCCGGGGCCGGACTCAGCGTCGCTGGCGCGCCGAGGCGACCTCGGCCGGGCGCAACTCGGCCGCGGCCTTGTCCAGCACGCCATTGACGTACTTGTGACCGTCCGTGCCGCCGAACTCCTTGGCCAGGTTGACGGCCTCGTTGATGGCCACCCGGTAGGGCACGTCGACGCAGCAGGACAGCTCGTAGGCCCCGATCAGCAGCACCGCGTGCTCGACCGGCGAGAGCTGTTCGGTCGGTCGGTCGACGTAGCGGCGCAGCACTTCATCGAGCCGCGAGGCGGATTCGATGCAGCCGGTCAGCAAAGCATCCAGGTGCTCGGCGTCGCAGGTGGCGAACTCGGCCTCGGCACGGGTACGGATCAGTTCCTGCACTTCCTCGCCACTGAGGGCCTGAGGCGCGGCCAGCGCGGTCTTGCCCTGGGAAGACAGCCGCTCGACGATGATCTGCAGCGCGAACTCGCGCACCTCGGGGAGCAACTCGACCGGGTCCTGGCCGTTGAGCAGCCAGCGGTACAGGCCCTGCAGGGCGTAGGCGCGGGCCTGGCGGCGGGCGGCGATGTGCTGCTGGCGACCCGGGTCGTGCGGCGCGCGGGAAGGCTTTCGATCGCTCACAGCAGTTCGTCCAGCAGGTTGGCCATCTCCACCGCGACGCGTGCGGCGTCTCGGCCCTTTTCCTCGGTTCGGGCCCAGGCCTGGGCTTCGTTCTCGACGGTCAGGATGGCGTTGGCGATCGGGATCTGGTGGTCCAGGCTGACCCGGGTCACGCCGGCGCCGCTCTCATTGGCCACGAGCTCGAAGTGGTAGGTCTCGCCTCGGATGATGCAGCCCAGGGCGATCAGGGCGTCGAAGTCCTCGCTGTCGGCCATGGCCTTCAGGGCGACCGGCACCTCGAGGGCGCCCGGCACGGTGACCTGGGTGATGTGGCGCTCGGACACGCCCATCGCGATCAGCTCGGCCGTGCAGGCCTCGGCCAGCTTGCCGGTGATCTCGTCGTTGAAACGGGCGCGGACGATGCCGATGGCGAGGTCCTTGCCGTCGAGCGAGCCGCTCTGGCCCTTGTTGGCACCTTGCATGGTGGTTTCCTAGGTCCTTGGGTTCAGGCAGCGCTGACGAAGCCGGTGACTTCGAGGCCGAAGCCGGTCATGCTGGGCATGCGGCGCGGGCTGCCGAGCAGCTTCATGCGGGTGACGCCGAGCTCGCGCAGGATCTGCGCGCCCACGCCGTAGGTGCGCAGGTCCACTGCCGGACGCGGCGCGTCGGCGGGGGCGGGCAGCAGTTGCTTGAGCAGCGTGCCGGCGGTTTCGCGGCCGCAGTTCAGCAGCACGGCCACCCCCGCGCCGGCTTCCTGGAGCGCCGCCAGTGCCTTGGGCAGCGCCCAGGAATGCTGATTGGCGCCACCCTGGTCCAGCAGGTCGACCAGAGTGAAGGGCTCGTGCACGCGGGCCAGCACCTCGTCGCCCGGGCCCCATCGGCCAACGGTCAGGGCGAGGTGGACATGACCGGAGCGGTCCTCGAACACGTGGGCCTGGAACGCGCCCTGTGCCGTCTGCAGTTCCCGCTGACCGACGCGGTGCACCAGGCTTTCATGGCGGCTGCGGTGGGTGATCAGGTCGGCAATGGTGCCGATCTTCAGGCCATGCTGCTGCGCGAAGACCTCGAGGTCGGGCAGGCGGGCCATGGTGCCATCGTCGTTCATGATCTCGCAGATCACCGAGGACGGGCTCAGGCCGGCCATCGCCGCCAGGTCACAACCGGCTTCGGTGTGGCCGGCGCGCATCAGCACGCCACCGTCCTGGGCCTGGAGCGGGAAGATGTGGCCCGGCTGGACCAGGTCGGCGGGCTTGGCGTCGCGTGCCACCGCCGCTTGGACGGTGCGCGAGCGGTCCGCGGCCGAGATGCCGGTGGTCACGCCTTCGGCAGCCTCGATCGAGACCGTGAACGCGGTGCCGTGCGCCGTGCCGTTGCGGCTGGCCATCGGCGGCAGTTGCAGGCGTTCGCAGCGTTCGCGGGTGAGCGTCAGGCAGATCAGTCCGCGGCCGAACTTGGCCATGAAGTTGATCGCCTCCGGCGTCACGTGGTCGGCGGCCAGGACGAGGTCACCCTCGTTCTCGCGGTCTTCCTCGTCGACCAGAATGACCATGCGGCCGGCCGCCAGTTCGGCGACCAGCTCGGGGACAGGGGAAATAGGCATCCCCCGATTGTAGGCGGGCGGCCATCGCCCGGGTGGGGCGCGGACTCAAGCCCGCCGCAGGCGCAGCCGGAGGTCCTCGCCCACCTGGCAGCTGTCCACCCAGCGCCAGCGGCTGGCCTGATCCAGGTCCGGCAGGGCGGGCAGCGACAGCATCGGTCGTCCCGGGCCCAGCAGTGCGGGCGCGAGGTACACCAGCAATTCGTCCACCCACCCGGCGCGCACCCAGGCGCCGCCCAGGCGGGCGCCGCATTCCAGGTGGAGCTCGTTGAGCTGTCGTCCGGCCAGGTCGGCCAGCACCGCGTCCAGGTCGACTCGACCGGCCGGGCCCGGTGCACAGACCACTTCGGCGCCGCGCGCTTGCAGGCGGGCCGCCCGTTCGGGGGCGGGTTGCGCGGCGTAGAACACCAGGGGCGAGTCCGAAACCTCGAACAAGCGGGCCGTCATCGGGGTGTCCAGGCGGCTGTCCACGATGGCTCGCAACGGTTGGCGGCCTTGGTCGTGGCCGCGCACGTCCAGCCTGGGGTCGTCCGCGCGCACGGTGCCGATGCCGCTGAGCACGGCGCCGGCCCGGCGTCGCCACCCGTGGCCATCGTGCCGGGCTGCCGGGCCCGTGATCCACTGACTGCGGCCGTCGGCCAGGGCGGTCTGCCCATCCAGCGAGGCCGCCACCTTCAGCCGGACCCAGGGGCGGCCCCGCGTCATCCGGGACAGGAAGCCGATGTTCAGTTCCCGAGCGGCTTCCGCCAAGTCGGGGGGCGCCCAATCGGTGGTGATGCCTGCTGCGCGCAGGCGGGCCATGCCTTGTCCATTGACCTGCGGGTTGGGGTCACCCAGCGCGGCCACCACCCTGCCGACGCCGGCTGCCACCAGGGCGTCGCAGCAGGGCGGCGTTCGGCCATGGTGTGCGCAGGGCTCCAGCGTCACATGGACCGTGGCGCCGCGGACCTCCATGCCGCGGGCCTGGGCATCGCGCAGCGCCATGACCTCCGCGTGGGGGCCTCCGGCCTGCTGGGTGTGCCCGCTGCCCAGCACCAGTCGCCCGTCAGGGCTGGTGATGACGCAGCCGACCCGAGGGTTCGGGTCGGACACCCCGATGGCCCGTCGTGCCAGGTCCAGGGCGGCTTGCATCGCGGCGCGGTCGGGGTCCGTCGGCATCGTCTGTTCTAGGGTCAAGAGGGACCCGATTGTCCCCCCTCGGGGGGAGGGACGCCCGAGAGCGGCCCTCGCACGATGCCGATCCATGACCCAAGCGCCTTCCCCGCCGCGGAGCTGCCAGATGACTCACCGCGTCCATCGTCCGCCCGGACCGGCTCCCGGCTTCACCCTGCTGGAGGTGCTGGTTGCCCTGTCGGTGTCACTGCTGATGACGGCGCTGGGCCTGCCGAGTTGGCAGCAGTGGATGGCCGGAAGGGCGGCCGATCTGGCGGCGAGGGACCTTGCGGAGGCGGTCCGGAGGGCGCGGTCAGAGGCCATGGCCCGAGGAGAGGTGGTGACGCTGTGCCCGAGGGATCCCGACACCCCGGCTGGCGCGGCGGTGTGCCGGCTGGACAGCCATGACTGGAGCGGCGGTTGGCTGCTTTTCGTGGACCGCGGGGCACGGGGCGAGCTGGAGGCCAGTGACGTGCTGATCACGGCACGGCATCCCGGAACGGGTGGCCCCCAGGTGACGGCCACCCTGGAACGCATCAGCTTTCAGCCCAGTGGCATCTCCCTTTCCGCGGCGTCTCACTTCGACGTGATCCCAGCCCTGGCACCAGGGGGCCCGGCAGCCTGGGGCAGGCGCCTGTGCATCAACAAGCCCGGCCGGGTGCGGCAACTGCCCGGCGGGGTGAAATGCGAGGGCCCTGCCTGACCGCTCGTCGCCGGCCTGCTCCCGCTCGTCGCGCCGGTCAATGCCTGCCGGCAGGGGTTGCGGCATCATGGCCTGATGAAATGCGAAACGTTCCGTCCCCCGGCTCGCCAGCGTGGCCAATCCGGCATGACGCTGGTCGAGGTGGCCGTAGCGCTGGCCATCCTGGCCGGACTGACGGCGGTGGGGCTGCCGGCGCTGCGGGATTTCCTCTCCGGCCGTGCAGTGGATGCCCAGGCCGAGGAACTCGTCAAGGCCTTGCGCCTGGCCCGCAGCGAGGCCATCAAGCGTGGCCTTGAGGTCACCGTTTGCGCCGGTCAGAACCTGGAGTCGGGATCGCCGTCCTGCTCGGCGTCCACCGCTTGGCAGGTCGGGGCAGTCACCCTGGTGGACTACGACGCCAATGGCTCCCTGAATGCCAATGACTTCGTCATTCAAGCCTTCACTGGCGCGGCGGGGGTCAAGCTGGTGAGCACGACGACCCAATCGGTCACGCTGGCGCGCACCGGCATCCTGTTGCTGGCCAACGGCGCGGCCGTGGCCGATGGCTCCACGGTCAGCTTCATCGTCAAGCCCTTGAGCGGCTCCGCCCGGCAGTCGCGCACCATCTGCCTCAACAAGCAGGGGCGGGTCGCGGTGAGCCGCGGGGAGATCACATGCGCATGAAGCCTTTTCGCGCCCTGCAGCGGGGGGCCTCGCTGATCGAGGTCCTCGTCGCCATCCTGATCGTGTCGATGGGCGTCATCGCCATGGGCGGCCTGCTCGCCTCGTCCTCCCGGTTGGGCAAGGCCAGCGAGAGCCGGGCCATCGCGGGCCTGCTGGCGGCGGACCTGGCCGACCGGGTGAAGGCCAATGCCTGTGGCCTCACGGGGCAGTGGATCGACCCGGCCAACGCCTCGACCCACTGTGCCGGCATCGCGGCCAACCCCGGGTTTTATGACCTGAAGTCTGCCTTCGTGGTGGGTGGGGCGGCACCTGCCGATCCCGCAGCCTGCGCGGTGGTCAACGATTGCACGGTGGCCGAGTTGGCCGCGATCGACCTGGCGCAGTGGCGTCAGGCCCTGTACCACGGCCTGCCCAATGGCACCGGATATGTCGCATACGACGCCGGCGCCAGGGCTGCTGGCGGCGCGGGCGCCGCCGACGTCTGGATCGCGTGGCTGGACCCGGTGGCCCTGTCCGAGGGAGGCTACCAGGACATCGACGACATGAACGTGAAGAACTGCCCGCCAGAGTTCCGAGGGCTCAATCCGCAGCCGCGCTGCATGTATTTCAGGGTGTCGCTGTGATGTCCCGGATCGTCAAGCGCCGTGCGGGCGCCCCCCATCGCCAGGCCGGCTTCTCGCTGGTCGAGCTCATGGTCTCGCTGATGGTGGGGTTGATGGTGGTGGGTGCGCTGATGGCCACCTACTACTCGATGTCGGTCAGTGGCCGGCAGGGACAGGCGATGTCCCAGATCACCGAGGATGCCAGTCTGGCCCTGAACATGCTTCGCGGCCAGGTGGCCCAGGCGGCTTACAGCCGGCCCATCGCCGCGCCTTCGGGCACATCGTTCACCCGGGCCTACACCGGCGCCGCGATCGCCGGTTGCGACGGTGACTTCAGCGATCTCTCGGTGGCGATCGGTGCACTCACCTGCGTTTCCAACACCGGCGTGGACACGCTGACCGATTCGCTGGCGATCGCCCACGAAGCCGACACCCGCAACGCCGTCTCTTCCGGCGGCGTGCCGCTGGACTGTCTGGGCAACGCGTTGGCCTACACGGGCGTGGCCCCGACGGGCTACTACCTGAACTACAGCCGCTTCTACCTCGCCACCTCCAAGGTCAGCACGCGCAAGTCGCTCTACTGCCGGGGGCCGGGCAGTGGCAGCGGGCAAGCGCTGGTCGAGAACGTCGAGGACATGCAAGTGCTGTACGGGGTGACCAACAGCCTGGCGCCGCTGGTGCCGCCTGCCCAGGTCGACGCCTACGTCAAGGCTTCGGCCTTTCCTTACGTGAACCCCTTGGCTGCTGCACAGATGGTGACCATGGCGAACGTGATCTCGGTGCGCCTGTGCATCACCGTTGCCAGCACCGATGAAGTCCTCGACGAGCCGGCGGCATACCGCAACTGCCAGAACGCTTCCGTCACGCCTTCAGACCGACGCATTTACCGCACGTTCCGCTCGACGGTGCTGCTGCCCAACCGGCTCGGCCCCGTCTGACCCTGCTGACTCACCATGCAACACCACCTCCGTCCCCGTCGCCATCGCCAACAAGGCATGACCTTGATCATCGCGATGGTCATGCTGCTGGCGATCGGATTGGCTTCGGCGGCCGTGATGCGCGGCGCCCTCAGCGCCGACCTGGTCGCCAACAACACCCGTGTGCAGACGCTGGCCAACCAGGCGGCCCAGATGGCGCTGCGCTTCTGTGAGACCCAGGTCGAGACCCCCGATGCCAACAAGGCTGCGGGCTTCGCCATTCAGGCGGTGGCCAATCCGCAGAACTGGACGCTGTACTCGAATTGGTCCGGCGGCACGTCCAAGGCCTACACCCTGCCGGCCGCCGCGATGGCCTCGGCCACCAGCACCTTCACGCCCGCGACGATGCCGCAGTGCCTGGCCGAGGTGTCCAACGATTTCGCTCCGGTCCAGGTGATCATCGTCACCGCCCGGGGTTTCAGTCCCGATTACGCCGAGACCGCCGGGCGCCAGACGGCGGGTTCGGTGGTCTGGCTCCAGTCCACGCTGCGCGTGAACTGACCCCACGCTCTGTTTCCAAGGTCACCCGCCATGAACCACCCCCAAGCCGTCCGCCGTGTCCCCGTGCTGGCCAGCCTGGCGCTGGCCGCGATGTGTTGCGTCTGGTCGCCCGCCTCTCGGGCCGAGCCGGACCAGTTGCCACTGACGACCCGCTCCGCACCGCCGCCGGCCCCCAACGTGATGATGACCATCGACGATTCGGGGTCGATGTTGTCGGACGCCATGCCGGAGCAGTGGTTCACTGTCAACGGAAAGACGGTGGGGCTGATCACCAACTACTGGGTGGGCGCCTTTCCCAACGACCCGCGCAAGAACGGCACGTACCAGGGCTGCACCGTCCCCGCGGTCAAGACCACCAACGACTTCGTCTACCAGGCCCAGTTCCGTTCTCCGCAGATCAACTCCATCTGGTACGACCCCAACATCCGCTACCGACCCTGGGTGAGCACCGATGGCGTGAACCGGATGGCCAATTCGGACCCGGCCAACGCCAAGTGGGATCCGATCATCGGCACGGCCACCAACAACATCTACTCCAAGCGCTCGGCGGTGAGCGTCACCTGGTGCACCACCTCATCGGCCTATGACAACGTGTCGCGGGATTTCTACCCGGGGCTCTACTACGTCCTGACCTCCGGTGCGGACCCGACCCTGATCACGTCCTACACCCGCTACGACGTCGGCGTGAACGGCGAGCATGCCCCGCTGGTCAAGAACGCGGCCCGCACCGATTGCGTCGGCAGCCGTTGCACGATGCAGGAAGAGCGGATCAACTTTGCCAACTGGTACACCTACTACCGGATGCGCGAGTCCCTGACCAAGGCGGCGGTGTCCGAGACCTTTGCCAACTTCAAGGACAAGATCCGTGCCGGCTGGGGGCAGATCAATCCGGGCAACGGCAAGGTCAACACCTCGTCGGTGGTGCAGCAGGGCATCAATGCCCTGAACGCCACTTACCTGACATCGTTGATCACCAACGTGCAGAAGATCGCTTCGTGGCCCAGCACGCCTTTGCGCACCGCGATCGACAGCACGGGGGGCGTCGGGCCGTACTTCCAGAAGACGGATGCCAACAACCCCTGGCTGACGACCATCGGCAATGCCAGTTCCGGCCTGCTGAGCTGCCGCCGTTCGGTCAACGTGCTGATGACCGACGGCTACTACAACGACAGCTATTCGGGCTCCAACGTCGATGGAGTCCTGGGCCCCGACTACTCGAGCGCGGCCCAGAACCCCAACGGGTACAGTCCGACCCGCTATTCGCCGGCCGCGCCGTACTCTGACGCCTACTCGGCCACGCTGGCCGATGCCGCGATGAAGTACTACGTCACCGATCTGCAGGCCGGCGCGGAGAACAAGGTGCCACCCGTGGATGGCGACATCGCGTACTGGCAGCACCTGACGCAGTTCACGGTCGGGCTAGGGGTCAAGGGCACGCTCGACTCGTCGACCGCTGCGGCCAAGCTGGCCACCATCAAGGCGATCAAGGCGGGCAGCCAGAGCTGGCCCGATCCCTCGGGCAGCCAAGCGGCCAAGATCGATGACCTCTGGCACGCCGCAGTGAACACGGGTGGTGACTTCTACTCGGTGCGCAACGTGTCCGAGCTGGCGGCCGCATTGGGTGATGCCTTCGGCCGTGCCGCAGGCTCCGAGAACAAGGAGGCCGGTGTCGCGGTCAGCTCGGGTGCCGTGGTGTCGGGCACCCTGAAGGTCGTGCCCAAGTACCGGTCCGGCAGCTGGGTGGGTGATGTGGACGCCTACAAGCTGGACGCCCAGGGCAACGCCCCGGCGTCGCCCACCTGGTCCGCGTCCAACGGGCTGCCAGCCTGGTCTTCCCGCAACCTCCTCACCTGGGGTGGCAGCAACGCCGTGCCCTTCACCTGGGCGGGCATGGGCACCACGGCGCGCAACCTGGTCGGCTCGGAGGACATCACCAACTACATCCGTGGTGACGCGAGCCAAGAGGGCGTGGGCAACGCCTACCGCAGCCGGTCGGGCAAGTTGCTGGGAGACTTCATCAACTCGCCGCCGGTCTATGTTCGTGATCAGGTCGCGCTGGGTTATGGCGCGCTGGACGCGTCCTATACCAGCTACCTGACCGCCAAGGCCGCTCGGGGCAATGGGGTGGTGTTCGTTGGGGCCAACGACGGCATGATGCATGCCTTCGATGGCGCCACGGGCACTGAATTGATGGGCTATCTGCCGAAGGCGGGCCTGGCCAATCTGGCGCTGCTCACCAACAAGGACTACGGCACACCCAGCAATTACCACCGTTTCTTCGTGGACGGTCCCAGCGTCGAAAGCGATGCCTTCATCGCCACGCGGCGGTCTGCCACCGCGTCATGGAGCAACGTGGTGGTGTCGACCATGGGGGCTGGCGGCACCGGCATCTTCGCGATGCACATCCCGACCGCGTCACCGACGGCACTCGATGCCGACACCATTCTGTGGGAGCGTTCCGCCCTGGATGACAGCGATTTCGGCTACATGATCGGTGAGCCGGCCGTGGGCAAGATCCAGGGTGGCACGCTCAGCACCGGCTGGAAGGTGTTCATCGGCAATGGCGTGGACAGTGCCAATGGTCGTGCGGTTCTGATGGTCATCGACCTGGCCACCGGCGCGGTCAACAAGATCCAGCTGGACTCGGGCAGTGGCAACGGGGCCACCGGTGTGGCCCTGGTGAAGGACAGCAAGGGTCAGGTGGTGGCAGCTTATGTCGGCGACCTCAAGGGCCAACTCTGGCGAGTGGACTTCGGTGACGCCGCGAACACCAGCAGCTGGCAGGTGGGGTTCAACAACAAGCCGCTGTTCCAGGCCAAGTCCAGTGCGGGGGACCTGCAACCCATCACCACGGCTCCCTTGGTCATGGCCCGTTCCGAGTCGGAGACAGGCCGCATCGTCACCTTCGGCACCGGCAAGCTCACCACCGAGGCCGATGCAGATTCCACCAAGGTGCAAACGGTGTACGGGGTGCTGGATCCCGTGGCGGAGGGAAGCACCTCGGTGGGGGTCACCGGTCCTTTCGAAGCCGTGTCGAACGACCGCGACCTGTTGGTGGTGCGCACCGTCAGTGCCACGCCGGTGCAGGCAGCGGATGGTCGCTACTACTACGCCATGACGGGGGCAGCGATCGATTGGACTACCAAGAAGGGCTGGTACATGGACCTGCCCATCAGTGGCCAGCGGGTGCTCTACCCGGCGCAAAACCTGATCGGTGACTACGTGATGGTCCAGACCATGGTGCCGGCGGCGGCGGCGGCGGAGTGCTCGGTGTCCTACGGCTCGGGGGTCAACTACATCCTCATGGCCAACACCGGCATGCCGTCCACGGATCCGATCTACGACACCAACAACGACGGCAAGATCGACAGCAAGGACGCCGACACCAACAACGATGGCAAGGTGGACGCCAACGACGCCATCTACGGCGGTTACAAGACCAACTCGGACGGGCGTGACGAGGTGATCGTGACTGAATCGTCCGGCGGTGGCGCCAATGACCCCAACAAGTCCTGTCTGCCGGGGTTCGTGTTGACCTGGGTTGGCGACACCGGTGCGACAGGGCAGTGGTTGTGTCTGAAGAAGCCCAGCGGTGGCGTGGGGGGCTCCAAGGTGATCATTGATCGCGTCTGGCGCCAGATCGTCAATCCGCCGATGCCCGCCTCATGACAGGTCGCAGGAGATACTGCGTGGCCACCCCGAAGGACAAGGACATGATGGATATCCAGATCGCCCGGCGGCCGCATGGCGCCGGCTTCACCCTGATCGAGATGCTGGTGGTGGTGGCCATCATCGGCATCGTGGGGGCCATCGCGCTGCCGGCCTACCAGGACAACGTGCGCCGTGGGCGTCGGGTGGAGGCCCAAGTCGCGCTGGTGGAATCCACCCAATGGATGCAGCGCTACTACGCGACGCAAAACACGTTTGATGGGGCCGAAACCAAGTTTCCGGCGGCCCTGAAGGCCGTGCCCAAGACGGGCACGAAGACCTACACGGTGTCGGTGACGGTGGGGACGGACAAGCGCTCCTACACCCTGAAGGCCACGCCCGAAAGTGGCGTCCCGGACAGCAAGTGCGGCTACCTGACCCTCACCGATGCCGGGGTCAAGGGCACGCAGTCGGGCACGGTCGCCGCTTGCTGGCGCTGAGCAGGGCGGGTCGATCCGGGCGTCGGTGCCCGCCGCTGTCGGTCAGATTTCCTTGATCAGGCGGCTGAACTCGTCGACGTCCTCGAAGCTGCGGTACACCGAGGCAAAGCGCACGTAGGCCACCTTGTCGAGGCGCTTGAGCTCGCGCATCACGAGCTCCCCCACACGGGTGGATGGAATCTCGCGCAACCCACTGGCGAGCAGCTTCTCCTGGATGCGCTCGATCGCCGCGTCCACCTGCTCGATGCTCACCTGCCGCTTGCGCAGTGCCAGGGTCATGGACGCCCGCAGTTTGGCGGGGTCGAACTCGACCCGTGCGCCACCCCGCTTGACCACCGCGGGCAGCGCGATTTCCGCGCGCTCGTAGGTGGTGAAGCGCTTCTCGCACTTGTGACAACGTCGACGACGGCGCACGACATCGCCTTCGTCGGATTCGCGGGTTTCGACGACCTGCGTCTCGTCATGTCCGCAGTAGGGGCAGCGCATGGGGCACTTCGTGGAGCGGGGATGGAAAAAGGGGCCCGCGGGCAGCAAGCCGGCGGACCCCTTCGGTCATGGTTCGGGCCGAGGCCTCAGCGGTAGACCGGGAAGCGCTTGGTCAGGGCCGACACCTGCTCGCGAACGCGGGCGATGGTGGCCTCGTCGTGCGGGTTGTCCAGCACGTCGGCGATCAGGTTGGCGGTCTGCCGGACTTCGTCTTCCTTGAAGCCGCGCGTGGTCATGGCCGGGGTGCCCAGGCGAATGCCCGAGGTGACCATGGGCTTTTGCGGGTCGTTGGGAATGCCGTTCTTGTTGCAGGTCATGTGGGCAGCGCCCAGGATGGCCTCGGCTTCCTTGCCGGTCAGGTTCTTGGGGCGCAGGTCCACCAGCATGACGTGGCTCTCGGTTCGGCCGCTGACGATGCGCAAGCCGCGGGCGATCAGGGTTTCGGCCAGCACGGCGGCGTTCTTGACGACCTGTTGCTGGTAGGCCTTGAACTCAGGGCTCAACGCTTCCTTGAAGGCCACGGCCTTGCCGGCGATGACGTGCATCAGCGGGCCACCCTGGATGCCCGGGAAGATGGCCGAGTTGATCTTCTTGGCGATGTCTTCGCCGCGCATCAGGATGATGCCGCCGCGCGGACCGCGCAGGCTCTTGTGGGTGGTCGAGGTCACCACGTCGGCGTGCGGCACCGGGTTGGGGTAGACGCCCGCTGCGACCAGGCCGGCGTAGTGGGCCATGTCGACCATGAAGTAGGCGCCGACCGCTTTGGCGACCTTGGCGAAACGCTCGAAGTCGATGCGCAGCGCGAAGGCCGACGCCCCGGCGATGATCAGCTTGGGCTTGTGCTCGTGGGCCAGACGCTCCATCGCGTCGTAGTCGATGTCTTCCTGGGCGTTCAGGCCGTAGGAGACCACCTTGAACCACTTGCCCGACATGTTCAGCGGCATGCCGTGGGTCAGGTGGCCGCCCTCGGCGAGGCTCATGCCCATGATGGTGTCACCGGGCTGCAGCAGGCCGAAGAACACGGCCTGGTTGGCCTGCGAGCCACTGTTGGGCTGCACGTTGGCGAACTCCGCGCCGAACAACTGCTTGACGCGGTCGATCGCGAGTTGTTCGACGACGTCGACGTTCTCGCAGCCGCCGTAGTAGCGCTTGCCAGGATAGCCCTCGGCGTACTTGTTGGTCAGCTGGCTGCCTTGGGCGGCCATGACGGCCGGCGAGGTGTAGTTCTCGGAGGCGATCAGCTCGATGTGCTCTTCCTGGCGCAGGTTCTCGGCCGAGATGGCGGCGAACAGCTCGGGATCGACATTGGCGATCGTCGATTGGGAACGGTCGAACATGGGTTTCCTTCAAAACAGGGCGCAACGACCCGGCGCAGCCACGACGAGTGGCCGGCGGGTTGCCCAGGCGAACGGCAGATCAGGCCGGAGGGGCCGGCCCCGCGCTTCCCGGTGGTGACCCACCTCGCAGCGCCGGCGGGGCATTCAGCCCGCACGGACGCCCTGTCGCCAGTCGCGCGTCGAATGCAAGTGTAGCCGCTCGTGCGGCGGGCGTCAGCCTGCCAGGGCGACCTTGTCGGCCACGCCCTCGTCCGGGCGGTGGTTGGGCGAGGTGCCGTTGGCGTCGCTGGCCGGCTTGGCGGCGCTGGCCGGACCCACCTGTCCGGTCGCCACGGTGGTGTTGGTGACACCCACCGGCACGGCCTGACCGTTGGCCACCTGCTGCAGGTAGCGCTGCTCGGCCATCACCTTGGCGGAGTAGCCGCCGTCGTCTTCCATGTTGGCCGCGCCGACGTAGTAGCGCAATCCGGCTTCAAGGCCGCCAGCGCGGGCGATGCACTCCTTGAGCACCAGCACGCCCACCCGCAGGTTGCTGACCGGGTCGAACGCGGCCAGGCGACCGCCGAACGCGGCGTATTTGTCGTGGTGGACCCGGGTCATCACCTGCATCAGGCCCTGGGCACCGACGGGGCTCTGGGCGAACGGGTTGAACCCGGATTCGATGGCGATGATCGCCAGCAGCAGGGTGGGCTCGAGGCCCACGCGCTGGCCCACCCGCCAGGATTCCTGCACCAGGCGGGCCACCGGCTCGGGGGCGACGCGGTAGCGGCGCGACAGCCACAGCGCCACGGCGCCTTGCTGCCGTGACAGTCCGCTGAGTTCGGTGGCGGCCACACGCGGGGCCTCGGCATCGGCCGTCAGGGCGGCGAGCGCCAGGTCCTCGGCGTGCGTGCCGTGGCGCTCCTGAAGCCAGCCCAGGGCGGTCTGCTCGAAGCTGGTGCGCAGGTCCGCACGGCCGGCCATGAAGGCGACGGCCGCCAAAACCAGCAGGCCGAGCAGGGCCAGCATGTTGTGACTGACTTCGAGCAGGCCGTGGCCAACGTCACGCAGGAAGACCCCTGCACTGCGGCGCCCAGCCGCGGCCACGCCCTTCCACCAAGGTGTGAAGCTCATGTCCATCCTTTCAACGGGCCACCGGGTACTGCATGCCCCTCCGCGATGCGGGGCGGGGCCGGTGGCGATAATCGTTGGTCTCCGGGCGGCGTCTGAACCCGTGGGCAGCGCCAGCGTCGCAGGGACCGCGGTGCGGGTACCTCTTGTTGCGCCCCCTCAGGTGGCACGGGTTAACCCGACGGTGTGATCGATGTCGGCATTGTAGGAAGCCTCAAAATAACTGGTCAACAATAAGGATATGGTTTTCCATAACTGAATGGCATGAAGTACCGTGACTTGCGTGATTTCGCCGCCCAGCTGGAGCGGCAGGGCGAATTGCGGCGCGTGGCCTCGCCCGTTTCCCCAGTTCTCGAGATGACGGCCTTGGCAGACCGGGTGCTGCGCGCCAGCGGTCCTGCGTTGTGGTTCGACCGGCCGACGGGGCACACGGTGCCGGTGTTGGCCAACCTGTTCGGCACGCCACGTCGCGTGGCGCTGGGCATGGGCGCGGATTCCACCGATGAGTTGCGCGAGGTGGGCCGGCTGCTGGCGGCCTTGAAGGAGCCGGATCCGCCCCGGAGCCTGAAAGAAGCCGGCCGTTTGTGGGACATGGCCAAGGCGCTGTGGGACATGAAGCCGGTGCGGGTGTCCAAGCCCGCCTGCCAGGAGGTCCTCCTGGAGGCCGAGGAGGTGGACCTGACGCGTTGGCCGATCCAGACCTGCTGGCCCGGCGATGCGGCCCCCTTGCTGACCTGGGGTCTGGTCGTCACGCGGGGGCCGCAGTCGGTGGCCCGCCCGCGCAGCCGTCAGAACCTGGGCATCTACCGACAGCAACTCATCGGTCGCCGCGAGCTGATCATGCGCTGGCTGGCCCACCGGGGTGGTGCGCTGGATTTTCGCGAGTTCGCGGCTGCCAACCCTGGTCAGCCGTTTCCCATCGCGGTGGCGGTGGGGGCTGACCCGGCGACGACGCTGGGCGCGGTGACCCCCGTGCCTGACACCCTGAGCGAGTACCAGTTCGCCGGCCTGCTTCGCGGCGGGCGCACCGAGGTGGCCGACACCGCGGTCGGCGAGGGCGGGTTGATGCTGCAGGTCCCCGCCCGGGCCGAACTGGTGCTCGAGGGCCACATTCCGGTCGCATCCCCCGGCTTCGAAGGGCGCAGCGAGCACGGCGTGCCGCTGAAGGAAAAGGGCGGCTACCTGCATGCCTTGGAGGGGCCGTACGGAGACCACACCGGCTACTACAACGAACAGGACTGGTTCCCGGTGTTCCGGGTGGACCGGCTGACCCACCGGCGCGACCCGGTCTACCACAGCACCTACACAGGCAAGCCGCCCGACGAGCCTGCGGTGCTGGGCGTTGCGCTCAACGAGGTCTTCGTGCCGATCCTGCAGAAGCAGTTTCAGGAGATCGTGGATTTCTACCTGCCGCCGGAGGGTTGCAGCTACCGCATGGCGGTGGTGTCCATCCGCAAGGCCTACGCCGGTCATGCCAAGCGCGTGATGTTCGGTTTGTGGAGCTTCCTGCGCCAGTTCATGTACACCAAGTTCATCGTGGTCGTGGACGAGGACATCGACGTGCGCGACTGGAAGGAGGTGATCTGGGCGATCACCACCCGCATGGACCCGGTGCGCGACACCACGCTGGTCGAGTCCACCCCGATCGACTACCTGGACTTCGCCTCGCCGGTCAGTGGCCTGGGCGGCAAGATGGGCCTGGATGCGACGAACAAGTGGCCGGGCGAGACCTCGCGCGAGTGGGGCCGCACCATCGAGATGGAGCCGGGCGTGCGCGACCGCATGGACGCCTTGTTCGGGCAATTGTTCCCATCGCCCTGACGGCCAGCGGGACATGGCGCTTGCGTCGTCGACCACGAAGGCGTAATCTGAGCTTGCCTCCTCAGTGAGGTACCCCTCAGGGCGCAATCCCTGCGCCCCAGGAGCCCCAGCCCCGATTCTCGGCGGAGCTCCACCGGACAGCGTGCTGTCCACAGGCCCCCCAGCCGTTCGCGGCTGGGGGGCTTTGTCGTTTGGGGCCCCGCCTGGGGTAGATTGGCAGCGTGCCGGATGTGGTGCCCACCGGCTCTCTGGTGGGGCTGGCCGTCCGGCGGTTGTCTGCCCTGAAGTTCCCGATGTCCCTGTCCCTCCTGCGCGGCCCGTGGCCGACCTCTCCTGTCGGCCGTGCTCTGGCCCGGGTGCTGTCGGGTCTGCTGGCCCTCACCGTCGCCCTGCTGTTGATGTCCTGGGCGCTGGCGCCGCGCCTGGCCGATGAGGCGGCCCGGCGGGTCTCGCAGGCGCTGGGTCGGCCGGTGCAGTTGTCGGCCCTGCATTGGGCACCCTGGCGCCTGGCGCTGACCCTGGATGGCCTGACCGTTGGCGGCCCCGACCCGGACGCGCCGCCACTGCTGACGGTCCGCTCGATCGAGGTCGATGCCTCGCTGGCCTCGCTGTGGCATGCCGCCCCGGTGATCGAGTCGGTGCGCATCGTGCGGCCGCACCTGAGGGTGGCGCGTCTCGCGCCGGGCCGTTACGACGTGGACGATCTGTTGCAGCGCCTGGCCGCTCCCACGCCCTCGACCTCCGCGAAGGCGGGCCCGTTCCGGTTGGCCATGCACGACGTGCAGATCGAGGAGGGGGCACTCGATGTCGATGACCGGCCGCTGCGCCGGCGCCATGCGGTGACCGACCTGAGCCTGGACCTGCCGGTGCTGTCCACCCTGGACGAGGCCGCGTTGCAGGCCACGCTGATGCCCCGCCTGTCGATGACGGTCGATGGCAGCCCCGTGCGGGCCGACGCCCAGGCGCGGGTGCTGGGGACGGCGCGCAACGGCGAACTGGGCCTGAAACTGTCGGGGCTGGACCTCTCTGATTGGCAGGCTTACCTGCCGACGGGGCTGCACTGGCGGCCAGTCGCCGGCAAGCTGGCGTTGGAGCTGCGGGCGGTGTTCGACGCGCCGGCACAGGGACAGCCGGGGCTCAGCCTGAAGGGCTGGCTGGAGGCCACCGACCTCCGGCTCGAGCAGCCGGGCGGGCAGCCGCTGCTGCAACTGCCCGCCATGCGGCTGGACATCGCTTCTCTGGATCCGCTGCGCCAGCAGGTCCACCTGTCGGGCTGGCGCCTGCAGGAGGGCCACTGGTGGCTGAGCCAGGGCCGGGACGGTCGTCTGAACTGGCAGGCCCCGGCCGAGGCAGCCCCTTCGGCCCCTGCGGCGGACACGCCATCGCCCTGGCAGGTGAAACTGGACCACCTCGAGGCCACCGGACAGACGCTGGACTGGCAGGACGGGGCCGGGCGGCTGTCGGCGCGCGGCGTGGCATTGGACGTCAGGGCGCTGCAGTGGCCCCTGTCGCAACCCTTGCAGGCGCGGCTGTCGGCGGTGCTGCCGGCCGCGCGCCAGGGGACCGCAGACGGGGCCCTGAACCTGGACGGGGCGCTCGGCCCCGAGGGGGCTCAGGGGCGGGTGCGATTGGACGCGCTCGACCTGGCCGTGCTGCAGCCCTGGCTGAAGCCGTGGCTGGCGCTGCAGGTCCAGGGGCGGGCATCGCTGGACGGTGCCTGGGGCTGGCACGAGGGCCTGGCCCTGCGGGCGCCGACCCTGCGCCTGGACCAGGCCGCGATCGAATCGCTGTCGCTGAGGGCCACTCGCGGCGGTGAGATGCCGCTGGCCTGGGGCGCGCTCAAGGCCCGGGACGTGGACGTGGCCCTGGAACCCCGGACGCTGCGCGTGGGGCGGCTGGACAGCCAGGGGCTGGCGCTGTGGCTGGCGCGCGATGCGGAGGGCCGCCTGAGCCTGTCGGATTGGCTGGCGCCCCCGTCCACGACCAGGCCCGCTGCTGCCGTGGCGCCGGATCCCGGACCCGCGTGGCAGGCCCGGGTGGACCGCATCGGGGTGCAGGGCGCGCGTCTGCGTTGGCAGGACGACCGCCGCCCGGTCGTGGCGGTGTCCGAGCTGGGCATGCAGTTGCAGGGCCTGGCCTGGCCGCTGAGCCGTGGTGCCGCCTGGACCTGGTCAGGCTCGGCGCGGGTGGGGGCCGAGGCCTCCGGTCGGGTGGCCCGGGCCGCCGAGGGGCGCCTGCAATGGCAAGGGCGCCTGGATCCCCTGTCGCCGGCCTGGTCCGGCCAGCTGAGCGCCGAGCGCCTGCCGCTGCACCTGGCGGCGCCGTACCTGGTCGAGGCCCTGCCGCTGGAGCTGCAGCGGGCCGAGCTGGATTGGCGCGGGCCGTTGCAGCTGTCGGCCTCGGCCCAGGGTTGGCAGGTCCGCCTGCAGGGCGATGCCCGCCTGGGCGAGCTCCACCTGGCCGGTCGGGCGGGCAGTCCCACGGCGGGGGAGGAACTCCTGGCCTGGCGGGCGCTGGACCTGCGCGGGCTGGACCTGGCGATGCAGCCCGCCACTCCGCCGCGCCTGGTCCTGGATCGGGTGACGCTGGCCGATTTCTATGCCTCATTGGTGGTGACCGAGCAGGGCGAGCTGAACCTCAACGAGTGGCGCGGGGCACGCGGGGCACCGCCGGCCGCCGCGACAGCCTCCGCCCCTGACGACGCGGCCGCCGCGCCTGTGGCGCCGGCCGCCAGCGCGCCGCCGCCGTCAGCCGCCGCCTCTGGCGCATGGTCCTTGGTGCTGGGTGGCGCCGAGCTGGTGAACGGGCGGGTCGACTTCGCCGACCGCTTCGTGCGCCCGAATTACAGCGCCGCCCTCAGCGCGCTCGAAGGTCGTCTGGGCCCCTACCGGTCCGACGCGGACGGCATGGCCGAACTGAGCCTGACCGGTCGCGTGGCCGGGACCGGCCACCTGTCGTTGAGCGGCGGTCTGCGGCCCGGCGCGCAGCCGCCGGTGCTGGACCTGCGCGCACAGGCCCGTGACATCGAGCTGTCGCCGCTCTCGCCCTATGCCGCCAAGTACGCCGGCTATGGCATCGAGCGCGGCAAGCTGGCCGTCGACCTGCGCTACCGGATCGAGCCCGATGGGCGTCTGCAGGCCCGCAACCAGGTCTTGCTCCAGCAACTCACCTTCGGTCAGGCGGTGGACAGCCCCGACGCCACCCGTCTGCCGGTTCGGCTGGCCGTGGCGCTGCTGCAGGACCGCCACGGGGTCATCGACCTGGACCTCCCGGTGGGCGGCTCGGTCAACGACCCGCAGTTCAGCGTGGGCGGCCTGGTGCTGAAGATGCTGGGTAACCTGCTGGCCAAGGCGGTGACCGCGCCGTTCGCGCTCCTGGGCGGCGGCGGCGACACCGACCTGGGTCAGGTCGCCTTCGTGCCGGGCACCGCGCGCCTCTCCGAGGCCTCCGGTGCCACCTTGGATCGTGTGGCCGCCAGCCTGTTGGAGCGCGATGCGCTGCAGCTGTCGATCAGCGGGGTGGTGGACCCGGCGACCGAGGACGCCCCGGCAAGAGCCGACCGCCTGGACGCCCGTGTGGACGGACTGGCCCGCGCCCGAGGTCTCGACGAGTCGGCGGTGGCCGTGCTGTCTTCCGAGGACCGCGAGGCCCTGATGGCACGCCTCTACCGCGATGCGCCGCTGCCCGACAAGCCCCGCAACCTCGTCGGGCTGGTCAAGGAGTTGTCGCCCGGCGAGATGAGGCTGCGCCTGCTGGCGTCGATGGCGCCGGACAGCTCGGCCTGGCGCCAGTTGGCGCAGCAGCGCGCGCAGGTCGTGCGCGATGCCCTGCTGGTCCGCGGCGTGCCCAACGAGCGGATGTTCCTGACGGCCGAGCGGCTGGAGACCGAGACCGGGCGTGCCGCCGGGGTGTGGCTGGGGCTTGAGAGCCATTGACCTGGGCGGGGCTTTCCCGGATCGGGTGCCGGCGCGGTCAAGCCCAATAATCGGAACGAAGGAGACGATCGATGCTGGAACAAGGACAGATCACGCTGGCGGGTGGCTGTTTCTGGTGCCTGGAGGCCGTGTTCCTTCGGGTGCGGGGCGTGCGTTCGGTGCGCTCGGGATACGCCAACGGCCAGCTGGACCACCCCAGCTACGAGCAGGTCTGCCGGGGCGACACCGGGCATGCCGAGGTGGTGCGCATCGACTTCGACCCGGCCGAGGTGTCGCTGCGCGCCTTGCTCGAGGTCTTCTTCTGCATCCACGACCCGACCACGCTCAATCGCCAGGGTCATGACATCGGCTCCCAGTACCGCTCGGGCATCTACTGGCACGATCCGGCCGACGAGCCCTTGGTGCGTGCGGTGCTGGCCGAGGCCGACGCCGCCCACGGCGGCCGCGTCGTCACCCAGGCCGAGCCGCTGCGGGCCTTCTGGCCCGCCGAGCCCGAGCACGACCGCTACTTCGAGCGCCACCCCTTCCAGGGCTACTGTGCCCATGTCGTGGCGCCCAAGGTGGAGAAGTTCATGCAGCAGTTCCGGGCGCTGGTCCGAGACGGCGCATGAGCACCCGGCCACCCGCCGCCGAAGAACTGCTGGCGCTGTGGCGCAGCCAGGGGCGGGTGGCCAGCGTCTGCACCGAGGACGGCCGTGACCCGGTCTGCTGGACCGCCGCACTGACCGAGCTGCTGGGGCCGCCGCCCGCGGCGGACACGCCGCTGCCGCACCTCCACCCGGTCGACCTGCCCGACTTCCTGTTGCAGCACCGCCGCCGGCAGGGCCTGCCAGGGCCGCACGCCCAGCGCCTGAGGGCACTGGACCGGCGCGGCACGGTCCACCACCTCAAGGCGGTCTACGACTGGTCGCCCGACGAGCAGGGCCTGCCCGTGCGCCTGGTGGGCGTGCTGATGGACGAGACCGACAGCGTCGAGCGCCACCGCGAGCAGCGCCAGGCCAGTGACGAGCTGTCCTCGCTGATCCGCATGGCCGGCCTGTCGGTGTGGCGGCTCGACCTGGTGACCCGCCAGATCGATTTCAACGAGGTCGGCTACCGCTTGCTGAACCTGAAGCCCGAGCCGGGTGGCGTGCCACTGTCCCGGGTGCGCGCCCTTATCCACGCGGATGACCTGGACGCCATCCTGCGGGGCGCCGAGGAGGCGGTCAGCAGCGGCGGCATCGTGGACGTGATGGCCCGCTACGGTGTCGGCGGCGGCCGCTGGCGCCACATGCTCACCCGTCGGGTGGTGCGTCGGGGCGACGATGGCGTGCCGTTGGCGCTGCTGGGGGTGTCGCTGGACCTGAGCGAGCTGCAGCAGGAGCGGGCGAAGTCCCTGGTGCTGCTGGACCGCATCGAGCTGGTGGCCGAGGCCATCGGCATGGGCTGCTGGTGGCGAAACCTCGACGCCGGGACCCTGGAATGGGACGAGCGGATGTTCCGCCTGCACCACCGCGATCCGCGCGAGGGCACGCCGTCGCTGGACGAGTTCCTGTCCCGACACGTGCACCCCCTGGACCGCGAGTTGTTGGCGCAACGACAGGCCCGCCACATCGCCGACTGGCCCGAGGCGTCTGAGCTCACCTTTCGCATCCAGTGCCCGGACGGGCAGCCCCGCTGGGTGCAGTCCTGGACGCGCCGGCTGTGGCGCGACGGGCAGCGCCTGTCTTTCGGCATGCATGTGGACGTCACCGCCGAGCGCGAAGCCCAGGCCCGTGTCGAGCGCGAACGCGAACGCGACCGTTTTGCCATCGAGGCGGCCGGGGTGGGCGTGTGGGAGGTCGCGTTCCGCCCGCCGGCCACCCACTGGAACCGGGCGATGTACGCCTTGTTCGGCGCCGATCCCTCGGCCCATCCAGCCCCCGATGCGGTGGCCCGGGAAGCGCTGGACCCGCGGGTGATGGCCTCGGTCATCGCGGCGTTGCGGGAATGCCGCCGCGGCGGGCGGCCGTTCCGGGTGGAGCATGAGGTGCGTTGGCCCGATGGCACGCGTCGATGGCTGCTGTCCACCGGGCGGCTGCAGTGCGACGCCTCAGGTCAGCCGCTGACCATCAGCGGCATCGCGGTGGACATCACCGAGCGCCGCCAGACCGAGCAGCTGGCGCGCGAACGCGATCGGGCCGAGCAGGCCAGCCTGGCCAAGTCCGACCTGATGGCGCGGGTCAGCCACGAACTGCGCACCCCGATGAACGCGGTGCTGGGCTTCACCGAGTTGATGGCCCTCGATGTGCTCAGCGCGCCTCAGCGCGAGCGCCTGTCACGCATCCGCTCTGCCGGCGCCCACCTGCTGGCGCTGATCGATGACCTGCTGTCGCTGTCACGGGCCGAGGCCGATACCCGGGGGCCCAAGCTGGAGGCGGTCCGCCTGCCCGAGGTGCTGGGCCCGGCGCGGCTCTGGGTCGCCGGCCTGGCGCAGTCGCGGGGCATCACCCTGCTGCCCGACGAGCCCGAGGCCGAGCGGGCCTGGGTGCGGGCAGAGCGCCGACGCCTGGGCCAGGTGCTGACCAATCTGCTCAGCAACGCCATCAAGTACAACCGCACCGCTGGCCGGGTCTGGCTGTCGCTGAGCCGGGGCGCGCTCGAGGGTGTGCCGGCCTGGGGTCTGTCGGTCAGGGACGAGGGCCGTGGCCTGAGCCCTGAGCAGCGCCTGCGCCTGTTTGAGCCCTTCAACCGCCTGGGTGCCGAGCGAGAGGGCATCCAGGGCACGGGCATCGGCCTGTCCATCGTGCGGCAGTTGGTCGAGGAAATGCACGGCCGCCTCGACGTGGAAAGCCAGCCCGGCCAGGGCAGCGTCTTCACCGTCTGGCTGCCGGTCGCGGAGCCGGGGGAGTCCGTGGCCGAGAGGCCTGCCCCCGAGTGGGCGCCGCCGCCACCGCCAGAGCCGGCACGGCCCGCCTGCCGGGTGCTCTACGTCGAGGACAACGCCGTCAACGTGATGCTGATGGAGCAACTGCTGTCGCTGCGACCCGGCTACGAACTGCGCTGTGCCGAGGATGGCGCCGAGGGCCTGCGCGTGGCCGCCGACTGGCGACCCGAGGTGGTTCTGCTGGACATGCAGCTGCCCGATGTCCACGGCCTGGAACTGATGCCGCGGTTGCGGGCGCTGCCGGGCATGGCCGCCGCGCGCTACGTGGCGCTGTCGGCCAATGCCATGCCGCAGGACATCGCCGCGGCCCACGCGGCGGGCTTCGATGCTTACTGGACCAAGCCGCTCGATGTGCAGCGGTTCCACCGGGAGCTGGCGGAGCAGGCGGCACGCCTGTCCGCCGCGGGCTGATCAGGGCGCCAGGCGCTCCCGCAGCCAAGTGCCGTCCTGCCAGCGGTAGCGCAGGCGGTCGTGCAGCCGCGACTTGCGACCCTGCCAGAACTCCCAGGTGTCCGGCCGCAGGCGGTAGCCGCCCCAGTGCGGCGGCCGGTCGGGGTTCAGTCCGTGCTGCGCGGCGGCCTTGGCGGCATTGGCCACCAGGGTCGCGCGCGAGGCGATGACCTGGCTTTGCGGCGAGGCCCAGGCACCCAGGCGCGAGTCCAGCGGCCGCGAGTGGTAGTAGGCATCGGACTGCTCGGCCGACACCTTCTCGACCGTGCCTTCGATGCGCACCACCCGCTCCAGTTCGATCCAGTGGAACTGCAGCGCCGCCACGGGATGGGCAGCCAGTTCATGGCCCTTTCGGCTCTCGTAGTTCGTGTACCAGACGATGCCGCGGGCGTCGTAGTCCTTGATCAGCACGATGCGGGTGGACGGGCGGCCGTCGGCACCCACGGTGGCCACGGTCATCGCGTTGGGCTCGGGCACCCCTAGCTTGATGGCCTCCTGCATCCACTGGTCGAACTGGTGCAGCGGTTCTCCCGCCGCCCCGTGTTCATCGAGTTCGTCGCGCTCGTAGCTCTTTCGCAGCTGGGAAAGGTCTTTCATGGTGCGGTCAGTGTAGTCTCGCGGCCGCGACGGCCGGGGTCCCTGTAGGGGCAAGGCCTTAAGTGAACGTCCCACTGTGCGCCCGGCGCCTTCAGACCCATTCTTGACCCATGAGACCCGCGCCCGCCCTCATCGTCCTGGCCGCCGGCCGTGGCTCCCGCTACCACGGGGCGCGCCACAAGCTGGCCGAGGACCTGGGGCCGCACAGCGTGCTGGGCTGTACCGTGCGCCACGCGATCGAGAGCGGCCTGCCGGTGGTGGTGGTCACCACCGCCGGCCTGGCCGAGGAGGCGGCACGGCTGGTGGCACGGCGCGACGTGGTGGTGCTGGGCGGCGGCCCCAACGGGCAGGCCGCGGGCGGCATGGGTGATTCGATCGCCGCAGGCGTGGCCGCCCGGGCCACGGCGGCGGGCTGGCTGATGCTGCCCGGGGACATGCCCCTGGTGCAGCCCCGCACCCTGCGGCGCGTGGCCGAGGCCCTGGCCCAGCACCCGATCGCCTTCGCCCAGCACCGCGGGCGTCGCGGCCACCCGGTGGGCTTCTCGGCGGAGCTGTTTTCCGATCTGGTCCGCCTGAGTGGCGAGGATGGTGCGCGCCGATTGCTGGCGCGCTACCCGGCGCACCCGGTCGAGGTGGACGACCCGGGCACCCTGCAGGACCTGGACACCACCGACGACCTGGCCCGCCTGCGCGAGCAGGTCGCCCGGCAGCCGGCCATCATCTCCGGCTGAGGTCGGCCGTTTGGGGCGGCCAGGTGCCGCTCAGCAAAGACCGTGGCGCCGCGCCAGCTTCACCTGGCGGGCCAGGCCGTGGTCCGGGATGCCGTGCGCGCGCAGCGCTTCCTCGGTCTGCAGCAGGTAGTCCAGCGTGCGGCCGTAGCGGCCCTGGGCGTGGCGCAGGATGTGCAGCAGGCGCTCGTCGTCCAGCGGCCCGAGGTGGGCCGGGTGGCGGCGGTCCAGCGTGAAGGCCAGGGCGCTCACCGGGCCGCAGTCCGTCTCGCAGCGGAGCCAGCGCGGCGTGTAGCTGCCGGTGGGCATCTCGCGCAACCACAGCGACTGCAGGGTGGGCACGGCCTGCTCCTGGGGCACGCGCAACACCAGGCCGCGGCAGCAGCCCCCGGGCGACAGGCCCAGGACCAGGCCCGGTTGCTCCGCGGTGCCGCGGTTGACCCGCGAGCGCATGCGGAAGTGGCGGTGCCAGCCGTGCACCCGGGCCAGACGTTCCTCGGCCACCGGGAAACCGCGCTTCCAGACCAGTGAGCCATAGGCGAACAGCCACAGCGGGCGTTGGCGGCAGTCGTCCAGCAGGGCCTTCAAGCGCGGGTCCGGCGGATCGGCGGCGGCTGGCGTGGCGGTGTGCATGGGGCGATTGTGGCCATCTGATACTGGTTTGACCATGTAACCGGGTTACGAGATAATCGTAGCATCAGTTACATCGAGACCCTGCCCGGATGAACCCCCTGCATCCCGTTCTCGCGGCCGTCACCGACCGCATCCGCCAGCGCAGTGCCGCGCTGCGCGGGGCCTACCTGCAACGCGTGCAGGCCATGCGCCAGCGCCCCCGAGGCGTCGACCGCATGGGCTGCGCCAACGTGGCCCACGCCTTCGCCGGCATGGACGGGCGCGAGAAGATCCGGGTCGTCGCCGAGCGCGCGCCGCACATCGGCATTGTCAGCGCCTACAACGACATGCTGTCGGCCCACCAGCCGTACGAGGGCTATCCCGCCCTGATCCGTGAAACCGCGCTGAAACTCGGGGCCACCGCCCAGGTCGCCGGCGGCGTCCCCGCGATGTGCGACGGCGTCACCCAGGGCTACGCCGGCATGGAGCTGAGCCTGTTCTCGCGCGACACCATCGCCATGTCGACCGCCATCGCGCTGTCGCACGACGTCTTCGACGCCGTGTTGCTGCTGGGCATCTGCGACAAGATCGTGCCGGGTCTGCTGATCGGTGCGCTGCACTTCGGCCACCTGCCGTGCGTGTTCGTGCCCGCCGGCCCGATGGCCTCGGGCCTGTCCAACAGCGACAAGGCCAAGGTGCGGGAGCAGGCCGCCCAGGGCCTGGTGGGCCGAGATGAGCTGCTGCAGGCCGAACAGGCGGCCTACCACAGCCCGGGCACCTGCACCTTCTACGGCACCGCCAACTCCAACCAGATGCTGCTCGAGGCCATGGGCCTGCACCTGCCTGGCGCGGCCTTCGTGGCGCCGGGGACGCCGCTGCGTGAGGCCCTCACCCGCGAGGCTGTCTCGACTGTCCTGTCGCTGCGCGACGGCCCGGACGCCCAGCCGATCGGCCTGCTGGTCGACGAGCGCTGCATCGTCAACGCGATGGTCGCGCTGCTGGCCACCGGCGGCTCCACCAACCACCTGATCCACTGGGTGGCCGTGGCGCGCGCCGCCGGCCTGCTGATCGACTGGACCGATTTCGCCGAGCTCTCGGCGGTGGTGCCGCTGTTGGCCCGCGTCTACCCCAACGGCAGCGCCGACGTGAACCACTTCCAGGCCGCCGGCGGCCCGGGTTTCGTGATCCGCGAGCTGCTCGACGCCGGCCTGATGCACGAGGTGGCCTCGGTCAACCGCGGCGGCCTGCGCGCCCAGGCCCGGCAGCCCGTGCTGGCCGAGGGGGCCCTGCGCTTCGACCCGCTGCCCGCCGAAAGCGGTGACCTGTCGGTGCTGCGCGGGGCGCGGGTGCCGTTCTCCGCCACCGGCGGCCTCAAGCTGCTCGAGGGCAACCTGGGCCGCGCCGTGATCAAGGTGTCGGCAGTGCCCGAAGACCGCCACGTGGTCGAGGCCCCGGCCCTCGTCTTCGACAGCCAGGAGGCGCTGCAGGCGGCCTTCAAGGCGGGTGAGCTCGAGCGCGATTTCATCGCCGTGGTGCGCTTCCAGGGCCCCAAGGCCAACGGCATGCCCGAGCTGCACAAGCTGACGCCGCCGCTGGCGGTGCTGCAGGGCAAGGGCTACCGCGTGGCCCTGGTCACCGACGGCCGCATGAGCGGCGCCTCGGGCAAGGTGCCTGCGGCGATCCATGCCAGCCCCGAGGCCCTGGCCGGTGGCCCGCTGGCCAGGGTGCGCAGTGGCGACCTGCTGCGCCTGGACGCGGTGGCGGGCACGCTGTCGGCCCTGGTCGACGCGGACGAGTGGGACGCCCGCGTGCCGGCGGTGCGCGACGACGCCCTGGCCGTTGTCCACGCCCACGACATGGGCCGCGAGCTCTTCGCCGGCCTGCGCCGCAACGTCAACAGCGCCGAAGAGGGCGCCTGCACCTGGCTCTGAACCCTTCCATGACCGTTTCTCAACCCAAGATGAACACCCTCGACCTCGTCGCCCACGGCCCCGTGATCCCCGTCATCGTCATCGACCGCCTGCAGGACGCGGTGCCCCTGGCCGAGGCCCTGGTGGCCGGCGGCGTGCGGGTGCTCGAGGTGACGCTGCGCACCCCGGTGGCCCTCGACGCGATCCGGGCGATGAGTGCGGTGCCCGGCGCCATCGTCGGTGCCGGCACCCTGCGCAGCGCCGCCGATGCCCGTGCGGCCAAGGCGGCCGGCGCGGTGTTCGGGGTCAGCCCCGGCTACACCGCCGAGGTCGGCGCGGCCTGCCGCGAGGTGGAGCTGCCGCTGCTGCCGGGCGTGGCCACGGCCAGCGAGGTGATGGCGGCCCAGGCCGACGGGCTGGGCTTCCTGAAGTTCTTCCCGGCCACTGCGGCCGGGGGCATCCCGATGCTCAAGGCCCTGGCGGGCCCGTTCCCGGACGTGGTGTTCTGCCCGACCGGCGGCATCAGCCTGGCCACGGCGCCGGACTTCCTGGCCCTGCCCAACGTGAAGGTCTGCGGCGGCTCCTGGCTGACCCCGGCCGACGCGGTCCGCGCCGGCGACTGGGGCCGCATCACCACCCTGGCCCGCGAGGCCTCGGCCCTGCGCGGCGCCTGAGCGCGAGCGCCGCTCAAGCCTGCTGGCGCGCCTTGGCGGCGCGCCGCAGCGCCACGGCATTGGGGGCGGGGGCGCGCTCCTGAGCGTCCAGGCGGAACACCGCCACCGATTCCGCCACCGCCATCGCCTGCTGCTCGAGCTGTGCGGCCGCGGCGGCCACCTGCTCGACCAGCGCGGCGTTCTTCTGGGTGATGTCATCCAGGCTGGCGACGGCCGCGCTCACCTCCGAGATGTCCTGCAACTGACGGTCGGCGCTGCCGCTGATCTCGGTGATCAGCGAGCCCACCCGCTGCACGCTGGCCATGGCCTGGCCCATGGTCTCGCCGGCGGCATCGGTGAGCCGGTTGCCGGTGGCCACCCGCTCGCTCGAGTCCTCGATGATCTGCTTGACCTCGCGGGCGGCGGTGGAGGTCCGCTGGGCCAGCGCCCGCACCTCGCCGGCGACCACCGCGAAGCCGCGGCCGGCTTCGCCCGCCCGGGCGGCCTCCACGGCCGCGTTCAGGGCCAGGATGTTGGTCTGGAAGGCAATGCCCTCGATCACCCCGATGATCTCGCCGATGCGCCCCGACGAGTCGCGGATGCCCTGCATCGTCGTGGCCACCTGCTGCACCGCCTGGGTGCCGTCGCCGGTCACCGCCGTCGCCTCGTGGGCGCAGCTGGCGGCCTGACGCGCCGACTCGACGTTCAGGCGCACGTTGTCCTGGATCGCCGTCATCGACGAGGCGGTGCGCTGCAGGTTGGCGGCCTGGGTCTCGGTGCGGGCCGACAGGTCGTGGTTGCCAGCGGCGATCTCGCGTGCGGCGCTGCGCATGCGGTCGACCTCGGCGCGCGCATCGGCCACGATGGAGCGCAGGTTCACGCCCAATTGGTTCAGGGCCCGCGCGAACTGGCCCAGCAGGTCGTCGCGGTCGGAATCCAGGCTTTGGGACATGTCGCCGGCGGCCATGCGGTTGGCCGCCAGCAGCAGCTTCAGCATCGGGCGGGTCGTCAGGCGGTTCAGCCACCAGCCGCCGCCCAGGGTGGCCACCGCCAGGCCGACGGCGAGGCCCGCCCAGGCCAACAGGGGCCCCTCGGTCCTGTATTGGCCGAGCGTGAAGCCCAAGCCCAGCCCCAGTGCGCCGACCAGTCCGGCGGCGGCGCTGACCCGGGCGCCCAAGCCCAGGCGGGCGAGGCTCCGCAGGCGGCCGCGCCAGTCAAGGCGCTGGACCCGGCCAGCCCTGAGTTGGTGGAGCAGGCGGCCGCGTTCGGCTTCTTCGCGCATGGTGGCGTACAGCGACTCGCAGGCCTGCACCTGTTCGCGTGTCGGCACGGTCCGCACCGACAGGTAGCCCACGGCCCGACCCGCCTCGAGGATGGGCGTCACGTTCGCCTGCACCCAGTAGTGGTCACCGTCGCGGCGGCGGTTCTTCACGACCCCTGTCCAAGGGCGCCCGGCTTCCACGGTGGCCCACAGGTCGCGAAAGCCCTCCGCCGGCATGTCCGGGTGCCGGATCAGGTTGTGGGGCTGCCCCATCAGCTCGTCGCGGTCGTAGCCGCTGACCTCGATGAAGGCGCTGTTGCAATAGGTGATGCGCCCCTGCAGGTCGGTGGTGGAGACCAGGGTGACCTCCGGCGCGAGCGGGTACTCGCGCTGGGTGACGGGCAGGTTCAGACGCATGGTGAGGGCCCTCGGCAAGACGGCGCGCCGCCGGGCCGGGACGGCAGGCGGGGCTTCGGCGGCAGGATAGGCGGGCGCGGCGGCGCGCAGCGCCGGAAATGCCGGGCTTATCGAGGCCTGATCCGGATCAAGCCTGGAATTGGCGGTCCAGCCAGATCGCCAGCCCCTGGGCGTTGAGTTCGATGTCCAGTGCCAGCGCGTCGGCCACCGCGGATTCGTCCAGTGCGCTGCCGTGGGCTTGGAGCGAGCGGGTGTAGAGACCCAGCAGGCCGTGGCGCAGCCGGGCGTGACGGTCGTGGGCCTGTGCCAAGGGGAGGGCCAGGGCCACGGTCTGCTCCAGCAGGTCCAGCAGTTGCCGGGCGAGGGCAGGGACGTCGCCCAGGGCACCGTAGTGCGTCAGGTAGACGCGCTCGGGGGCGGCCTCGCACAGCCGGGTGATCGACTGGCGCAGCGGCTCGGGTTCGAACTGCACCGGCGTGCTGGTGGGGAGGATCCAGGCCCGGCCGTCGACGTCGAAGCGCCGGTAGGACAGGCCGAAGGTGTCGCCGGTGAACCAGCCACGGGTCACCGGGTCCCAGATGCAGTGGTGGTGGCGGGCGTGGCCCGGGGTGTCGATCAGGCGCAGCTGCCGGCTGCCCAGCGCGATGCGCTGGTCGTCGTGGCTGGCCTGCACCCGCTCGGGGGGCACGCCGCACAGCTGGCCGTAGGAGCGGTCCATCTCGGCTTGGCCGTACACCGCCAACGCGCCTTGGTACAGGGCGCTGGGGTCGACCATGTGCCGCACCCCGCGGGGATGGACCAGCACCTGGGCCTGGGGCAGGGCACGGGCCAGCGGTCCGACGCCGCCAGCGTGGTCCAGGTGGACATGGGTGGGGATGATCCAGTCGACCGCCTGGACCGGCAGGCCCAGCAGGTCCAGCGCCCGCAGCAGACGGGGCAGGGCGAAGGCGGTACCGGTGTCGACGAAGGCGGCGCGGCCGCCATCGACGATCAGGTAGGCCGCGTCGAAGTCATCGCCCTGAAAGCCGGTGTCGATCGCATGGACGCCACCGCCCAGGGGCTGGAACCAGTGCGGCAGGTCCATCGGTCGGGGCTCAGCCCTGGCTGGAGAGCAGGGCGTACAGGCGGGCGATGTCGGCGGCGCCGTCGTTGCCCTGCACACCGCGCAGCACCTGCTGCGCCTTGGCCTTGTTCTTGCCCGCCAGCATCATGGCCCGGCCCAGGCGCAGCTTGGCGTCCTCGGGGCGCTTGAGGTTGCCCTTGGCGATGCCCTGTTCGATCAGGGTGACGCCCTGGTCGGCCTGGCCGGCGGCGGCCAGCGCGCTGCCCAGCTGCACCAGGCCGTTGCCGTCCTTCGCGGCCGTGGCTTCGGCGGTGGCCTTGGCCAGGTCGGCCTTGGCTTCGGCGTCCTGCTTGGTGGCCAGGTCGCGCAGGCGCTTGTGGCGCTCGGCCTCGGCGCCGCTGCCGAGCACGCCGGCGGCAAAGCCCTTCTCGACGATCGCCTTGCCCTCGGCCGCGTGGCCGGCCTGCAGGGCCAGTTGGGCCATTTCCATGTACTCCTCGGTCTTGACCAGGTTGCCGGTGGCCAGGCGCAGGCGCATCAGGTCCAGCGAGAAGCGGTCAGAGAAGCCCGGCTTGCGGGGCAGGCGGCCCAGGGTGGCGGCCCAGTACTCCTTCTTGGGGTAGTGGGCCAGCAGCTTCTCGAGCGTGGCCGACTGGCCCGCGGCATTGTTGGTGCGCTGCTGGGCGTCGGCCAGGCGCAGCAGGTCGCCTTCGTCGGGGCGCTTGCCGGCCTGCTCGGCGGCGCTGACCGCGGCCGCGGCGTCGCGCGCGATGGCGGCGTAGTCGCCGCTGGCGCCCTGCAGGTAGGTCTGCAGCTGCTTGAGCTGCGGGCTGGTGCTGCCCAGCGCCAGCGCCTTCTGCACCCATTGACCGGCCTTGGCGTTGTCCTTGAGCTGCGAGTAGGCGAAGGCCAGCGATTCGGCCACCTGCATCTGCTCGGCGGCGCCCAGCTTGCCCGACGCGAAGGCCGATTCGAAGGCCTGGGCGGCGGTGGCGTTGTCGCCCGCGCGTTGGGCCGCCGCGCCGCGCATGCGGTCGATCATCAGCTGTTCCTGGGCGCTCTTGCCCGAGGCGCCGTCGGCCTCGCGGACCTTGGCCAGCGCTTCCTTGGCCTTGCCCGCGCGCAGCAGCTCACTGGCCTGCTGCAGGGGCTTGCCGACCTCGGGTCGCAGGTTCTGGGCCTGGACGGTGCCGACCAGGCCGGCGGTCAGGAGGGCCAGGGTGAGGGCGCGCAGGGTGCTCATGTTCAATTCGGGCGGAAGGGAATCAGAAGAAAAAAAGGGACCGGTCCAGTCTGGAGCCGATCCCTGCGGGTCAGGCCCTGGGGCCTCAGTTCATGAACTGCTCGTTGCCGACGATGCCGATCTTGGTCACGCCCAGGCGCTGGGCCTCGGCCATCACCATCGCGACATGCTTGTAGGTCACGAGCTTGTTGGGGCGCAGGTGCACCTCGGGCTGGTCGGGCAGCTGCGACGTGCGGTAGAGCCGCGTCTGCAGGTCGGCGCGGTTGGCCACCGACTCGCCGTTCCAGGTGATCGTGCCGTCGAAGTCGACGTCGATGCGCACGATCTCGGGCGGCTTGGGCGGCGGTGCGCTCTGGCTGTTGACCGGCATGTTCATCTTGACCGCGTGGGTCTGCACCGGGATGGTGATGATGAACATGATGATGAGCACCAGCATCACGT
>CALRTJ020000017.1:0-109535 GCA_943371055.1 Hydrogenophaga intermedia
GTGGCCACCCGCTACCTGCACCACTACCTGGGCTGGTTCAGAGCCGTCGACCGCTGCGCCCCTCGCCATCTGCCAGCCGAGCAGTTCCTCGACCTCTCCCTAGGACGGTTCGCCCATCCATAGGCAACGGGCAAAGAGCCATGAAAAAACCCGCCCGCGCAAGATGCACGGGCGGGCGTTTCAGAGAGAGTGAAGGCTGACTTTGGTCAAGCGCCTCAGAAACCCTCCTCGACCAGTTCGGCGGCCCGGATCACCGCGCGGGCCTTGGCCTCGGTTTCCTTCCATTCGAGCTCGGGCACCGAATCGGCCACCACGCCGGCCCCCGCCTGCACGTACAGGGCGTTGTCCTTGACGATGCCGGTGCGGATGGCGATGGCCACGTCCATGTCGCCGGCGAAGCTGAGGTAGCCGCAGGCGCCGCCGTAGATGCCGCGCTCGGAGAGTTCGAGCTGGTCGATGATCTCCATCGCGTGGATCTTGGGCGCCCCGCTGAGGGTGCCGGCCGGGAAGCTGGCCTTGAGCACGTCCAGCGCGGTCAGGCCGGGCTTGAGCAGGCCCTCGACGTTGCTGACGATGTGCATCACGTGCGAGTAGCGCTCGATGCCGAAGGCCTCGGTGACCTTGACGCTGCCGGTCTGGGCGATGCGGCCGACGTCGTTGCGGGCCAGGTCGATCAGCATCACGTGCTCGGCTCGCTCCTTCTGGTCGGCCAGCAGGTCGGCCTCGAGCTGGCGGTCCTGCTCGGGGGTGGCGCCGCGCGGGCGGGTGCCGGCGATCGGGCGGATGGTGACCACCTGCCCTTCGGGGCGGGCCTCCTGGCGCACCAGGATCTCGGGGCTGGCGCCGACGATCTGGAAGTCGCCCATGTCGTAGTAGTACATGTAGGGCGACGGATTGAGCGATCGCAGCGCACGGTAAAGCGACAGCGGGCTCTCGGTGTAGCGCTTCTTCAGGCGCTGGCCGATGACGATCTGCATGCAGTCGCCGGCGGCGATGTACTCCTTGGCCTTGAGGACCGCGCGCTCGAAGTCCTCCTTGGCGAACTCGCGCTCCACCGCGTGGCTGGCGCCGCGGCGAACCTGCGGCGCGGTGACGCTGTAGCGCAGCTTGTCGGACAGTTCGGCCAGGCGCTTCTTGCCCTTGAAGTAGGCCTCGGGCTGCTTGGGGTCGGCCCAGACGATCAGGTACAGGCGACCCGACAGGTTGTCGATGACCGCGAGTTCCTCGGTCTGCAGCAGCAGGATGTCGGGCGTGCCGATGCCGCCGGGCTTCTTGACCCCGGCCAGCTTCTTCTCGATGTAGCGCACCGTCTCGTAGCCGAAGTAGCCGGCCAGGCCACCGCAGAACCGCGGCAGGCCCGGGCGCAGCGCCGGCTTGAAGCGCTGCTGGTACTGGGCGACGAAGTCCAGCGGGTTGCCCTCGTGGCGCTCGACCACCTGGCCGTCGGTGACGACCTCGGTGACGCCGTCGGTGGCGCGCAGCAGGGTGCGCGCGGGCAGGCCGATGAAGCTGTAGCGGCCGAAGCGCTCACCGCCCACGACGGACTCGAGCAGGAAGCTGTGCTTGTGGCCGCCGGCCAGCTTGAGGTAGAGCGAGAGCGGCGTCTCGAGGTCGGCGAAGGCCTCGGCGATGAGGGCGATGCGGTTGTAGCCCTCGTCGGCCAGGCTCTTGAATTCGAGTTCGGTGATCACGGTGCGGGTCCTTGACGGAGGCCCGGCCGGGGACGCGGCAGCGGTGCGCGAAGAAGCGGCTCGGGCGGGGATGTCGGGCGGCGGCGGCCAGGGTGGGCCGCGCAGGAAACCGTCGCGCATCAGGCCCCGTGGTGGCGGGCCGTCAGGCAGGCGGCAAACGGTTCAGGCGCGCCAGCGACGCCAGGGCCAGGCTCCCCGGTCGATCGTCGACGCCATCCGTTTGCGCGAGGTGAACATATGGATCGAGTGTAGCAGCGGCACCGGGGCGACCCGTCTGGACAGCACCGCTCCATTTGGCGACACTCGGCGCCGAACATGGGTCCACAAGGCCCCGCCAGAACCCGATCCCGGATGGACCCACAACGACGTCGTTTGGGCATGGTGCTGATCGCACCGGCCCTGGGAATGCTGATGCCGCCGGCCGCCGCCCAGGCCCCGGCGGTGCCTGCGCCGGTCACCGTCGCCGGTGTCCGCTACGAGGGCCAGGAAACCCTGGCCGAGTCCCGGCTGCTCCTGAACGGCGCCGGCATCCGCTACAAGGCGGTGTTCCGCGTCTACACCGCCGGGCTGTACCTGGCACAGCCCGCGGCGACGCCCGAGGCGGTGTACGCCCTGCCCGGACCCAAGCGCCTGCACATCGTGATGCTGCGAGACATCGACGGCAACGAACTCGGCAAGCTGTTCACCCAGGGCATGGAGGCCAACGCCCCGCGCGAGGTCTTCTCCCGCTCGATCCCGGGCACGCTCAGACTGGCCGAGCTGTTCGCGCGCAAGAAGCGCCTGGCCAGCGGCGACAGCTTCACCGTCGATTTCATGCCGGGACGCGGCACCGTGGTGGTGGTCAATGGGGTGACCGAGACCGAACCGGTGCGCGAGCCCGAATTCTTCCAAGCCCTGATGAGCATCTGGCTGGGCCGCGCCCCGGCCGACGATACGCTCAAGCGGGCCTTGTTGGGACAAGCGGCCAGCGGCCGAGCGGAGCGTTGAGGATGAGCCTTTCCCGAGCGCGGCCCTGGCTGGCCGCCGCCCTGTGCAGCCCGCTGTGGGCCGCCGCCCAGCCCGCCGCCCCGGTGCTGACGCCGGTGCCCGAGGTCAACCCCAGCCAAGGCGTGAGCGAGCGCGCCCGCCGCGCTGCCGAGCGCCCACTGGTCTGGATCCGCCAACAGGCCGAGCTGCCCAAGCCCGCGCCCGAGCCCCGCCGCCCGGCGCCGCCCCCCGCCGCCCGGCCGGTGGCCGCCCTGAACCCGGCCGCGCTGGTCGAGCGCGCACCGCCCGCCGCCGGCCCGGTCTCTGCCGGCCCGCCCACCACCGACCCGCAGGCCCGGCCCCAGGACGGACCTGGCACTCGCCCGACCCTGCCGGTCATCCCGGTGCCCGAAACGCCCGCCCCGGTCGCCGTCGCCGAGCCTCCACCCGCGCCCCCTGCGGCGCCGGCCGAAGCCGAGCCGGCGCGCAAGCCGGCGCCGTTGCGCCTGGTCGAATCGGTGGACCCGGACTTCCCCAGCGGCCTGATCCAGCGCCTGCGCCGGGCCACGCTGCAGGTGCAGGTGGCGGTGGACGCCGAGGGCCGCGTCACCGAGGCCAAGGTGCTGTCGAGCAGCAACGGCCGCCTGGATGCCGCCGCCCTGGAGGCGGTGCGGCGCTGGCGCTTCGCGCCTCCGGGCGCCCCCACCCAGGGCGTGATCGACCTGCGGGTGGACCTGGACGCTTGAACCCGCGCGCCCTGGGCGGGCGCGTCGGCCGGGCCGTCAGCCCTGCAGCGCGTCCAGGCGCTGCAGCACCTGGTCGGGCGCCGAGGCGCTGACCGGCTCCCCGTGGTTGTAGCCGTAGTCCACCAGCACCACCGGGCAGCCGGCGGCACGGGCAGCGCGGGCGTCGTTGCTGCTGTCGCCCACCATCAGGGTGCGGCCGGGCGCCGTGCCCAGGGCCTCGCAGGTGCGCTGCAGCGGCAGCGGGTCGGGCTTCTTGCGTTCGAAGGCGTCGCCGCCGAAGACCACCTCGAAGAAGCCGTCCAGGCCCTTGGCCGCCAGCAGCGGCCGGGCGAAGTCGCCGGGCTTGTTGGTCAGGCAGGCCAGTTTCCAGCCGCGTGCGCGCATCGACCGCAGGCCCTCGACCACCCCGGGGTAGACCGCCGAGTGCTGGCCGTTGATGGCCAGGTAGTGGCGTTGGTAGGCGGCCCAGGCCGCCTCGTACATCGAGGTGTCGGCGCCGACGTGGGCCAGGGTGCTGCGGATCAGGTGCTCGGAGCCCTTGCCCACGGTGCGCTCGATGAAGGCCCGGTCGACGGTGGGCTGGCCGAGCTCGACCAGGGTGCGGTTCAGGGCGGCCTCGAAATCGCCCAGGGTGTCGACCAGGGTGCCGTCGAGGTCGACGATGGCGGCTTGCAGAGAGGAGAGGGACAGTCCGGTCATGGCCCGGATTGTCCCCGCCCTTCGCGGCTCAGCGTGGCGCGTCGGGTTGACGACCGGGTGCAGCGTCGGCAAAGGCCGGCAGCGCGGCGCAGGCGGCATCCACCGCGCTGATCAGCGGCCAGCGCGAGAGGTCGACGCCAAAGCGGCGCGCACTCTCGACCTGGGGCACCAGGTAGACGTCAGCCAGCGTGGGCGCGTCGCCGAAGCAGAACGCGCCGCGGGACGGGTCGGCGGCCAGCAGGGCCTCGATCGCGTCGAAGCCGGCGGCGATCCAGGTGCCGCACCAGGCGTTGATCGCCGCCTCGTCGCAACCGAACTGCTGGCGCAGGGTCTCGAGGATGCGGCGGTTGTTGACCGGGTGGATGTCGCAGCCGACGATCGCCGCCAGCGCACGCACCCGGGCCCGGGCCTCGGCGCCCGAGGGCAGCAGCGGCGGGTTCGGGTGACGCTCTTCCAGCCACTCGATCAGCGCGGGCGACTGGATCAGCACCTGGCCGTCGTCCAGTTCCAGCGCCGGCACCAGCTGCTGCGGGTTGACCGCCTTGAAGGCGTCCTTCAGGTGCGCCTCGGTGCGCAGGTCCACCGCCACGTACTCGGGCGCCAGGCCCTTGAGGTTCAGCGCGATGCGCAGGCGGTGCGAGGTGCCGCTGCGAAAGAAGTTGAACAACTTCATTCGGCCGGCCCCACGACCAGCTTGACCGTGCCCACGCCCTCGACCGAGCCCGCGATCACGTCGCCCGGCTGCACCGGACCCACGCCTTCGGGCGTGCCGGTGTAGATCAGGTCGCCGGGCTGCAGGTGGTAGAACAGGGACAGGTCGGCGATGACCTCGCGGATGTCCCAGATGAGCTTGTCGACATTGGACTGCTGGCGCACCTGGCCGTTGACGGTCATGTTCAGGGCACCCTGGCCGACCACCACGCCGGGCATCGGCTGGATCGGTGCACACACCGACGAGCCTTCGACGTCCTTGCCCAGGTCCCAGGGGCGGCCCTTGTCGCGCGCCACCAGCTGCAGGTCGCGGCGGGTCATGTCCAGGCCGCAGGCGTAGCCGTAGACCAGCTCATGGGCCTGATCGGCCGGCACCCGGAAGCCGGGCTTTCCGATGGCCACCACCAGCTCCATCTCGTGGTGGAAGTTCTGGGTCTCGCTGGGGTAGGCGACGGTCGCGCCCGACTCGACCAGGGTGCTGGGCGACTTGGTGAAGTAGAACGGGCGCTCGACGCTCTTGTCCACCGGCTTGCCCATCTCCACCGCGTGCGCGTGGTAGTTGCGGCCGACGAAGAACAGGCGGTTGACGGGGAATCGCTCGGGGCGGCCCTCGATGGGCAGCGAGGCGACGGGCGGCGGGGGGAAGAGGTAGGTGGTCATGGGGTCGGTTCAGGCGCGGACTTCATACACACCGAGTTTGCGGTGCAGCGGGCTTTCGTCCGCGATGAAGATGAAGGCGGGCTCGGTCGCGGAGCGGTTGGTCAGGGTGGCGGCGGTGTAGCCGGGGATGGCGCAGGTGTCGGCCTCGGCCAGCGTGAAGGCGGCGGCGGACTCGACGGCCACGTCCACGCCGCCCTCGATCTGGTGCAGCACCTGGGCCGGCGAGCGCGCCGGCAGGCGCAGGCTCTGGCCCGGGCGCAGCAGCTGGGCGTAGAAGCCCAGGATGTTCTCGGCGTCGCGGCCGGTCTCGGGGTTGACGTAGGTGACCTGCACCGACTCCAGCGCGGGTTGGTCCTCGGCCAGCGACAGCAGCGCCGCCTTGGCATCGGCCCAGGGGTAGCGCAGCATCGGGTAGGCCTTGTCGCTGCGCTGGAACACGGTGGTGGGCGCCACGCCGCCGCGGGCGTAGGCCTTCACCCCCTGGCCCGGGACCACGGTCTGGCTGGGCACTTCCTCGTGGTACGAGGCCTCGATGTAGTAGACCAGCGGCAGGTCCAGCACGTCCAGCCAGATGACCGGGCCGCTGCCGTCGTGGCCGTGCTCGTGCCACAGGCCGGTGGGCGTGAGGATCAGGTCGCCGCGGGCCATCGGGCACTTCTCGCCGTTGACCAGGGTCCAGGCGCCCTCGCCCTCCACCACCATGCGCACGGCGTTGGGGGTGTGGCGGTGGGCCGGGGCCAGCTCGCCAGGCAGCAGCAGCTGCATGCCCAGGTACATGGCGGCGCTGGCCTGCATCTTCTCCAGGCCGTGGCCGGGGTTGGCCAGCACCAGCACGCGGCGCTCGGCCTTCTCGATCGGGGTCAGCTCGCCGGCCTTGATCAGCAGCGGGCGCAGGGCCTCGTAGGACCAGTGGGTGGGCCGGGTGCGACGGGCCGGCACGTGCGGCGGCAGCACGGCGCGCAGGCTGGGCCACAGGGGCACCAGGTTCTGGGCGGTGAGTTCGTCGCGGTAGTCCTGGGGCAGGTCTTCCAGACGGCCCAGGGTGTCGAACCTTCCTTGCTCGTTCATCGCTCGCTCCAATTTCGGTATCAACCAAGCGGGCGCCGCGGCACCGGCTTTGCCGGGCCGCTGGCGGCGCCCCCTTGAGGGGGAGCGCTCACGGCGCTCCGGGGGTGGGTCATTTCGCCAGACAGTTGTCGACGTTCCAGCCATACAACCACTCCATCGCATCGTAGAAGCGCTCCTGCGAGCGGTTCTTCCACAGCGCGTTGCGCACCAGGCGCTCGACACCGGCGGCGTGGTACAGCCGGCCCATCTCGCGACCCGACAGCACGATGCGGGCGGTGCGCGCCACGCGGCTGTCCTGGTAGAGCTGCAGGGCCTTGTCCCAGTCGTTGTCGTGCACCCGCAGGGCCTCGCCCAGCGTGACCGCGTCTTCGAGCGCCATGCACGCGCCCTGCGCCATGTACTGGGTGGTGGGGTGGGCGGCATCGCCCAGGATGGTGGCCCGGCCGAATACCCAGGTGCCGATCGGCTCGCGGTCGGCGGTGGCCCAGCGGCGCCAGGTCTTGGGCAGGTCGATCAGCTGGCGCGGCTTGGCGGCGATGCCCTGGAAATAGCTCTGCACCTCTTCCTTGCTGCCATCGGTGACGCCCCACTCCTCCTGCTGGCGGCTGTGGAAGGTGACGACCACGTTGTACTGCTCGCCCCCGCGCAGCGGGTAGTGCACCAGGTGGCACTTGGGGCCGGCCCACAGGCTGGCGGCGTTCCACTGCAGGTTCTCGGGGAAGTCCTTCTTGTCCACCACGGCGCGGTAGACCACATGGCCGGTGACCCGCGGCGGGTCGTTCACGTATTGCGCCCGCACCACGCTCTTGCCGCCGTCGGCACCGATCAGCGCCTGGCCTTGCCAGCGCTTGCCGTTCTGGTCGATGGCGGTGACCACGCCACCCTCCTGCTCGATCTTCACGATGCGGGTGCTGGTGAAGAACGCCACGTTCGGGCTCTCCTGCACGCCTTCCAGCAGCGACGTGTGGATGTCCACGCGGTGGATCACCGCGTACGGGTTGCCGAAGCGCTGGCGGAAGGCCTCGCCGGTCTCGAGGCGGCCGACCAACGACTCGTCGATCGCGTCGTGCATGACCATGCAGTCGGTGTAGACCGCGCGGCCACGGGCCTTGTCGCCCACGCCCAGGGCGTCGAAGGCGTGGAAGGCGTTGGGGCCCAGCTGGATGCCGGCGCCGATCTCGCCGATCTGGTCGGCCTGCTCGAAGACCTGCACCTTGAAGCCGCACCGGATCAGGGCCAGGGCGGCCGCCAGGCCGCCGATGCCGCCACCGGACACCAGCACGGGCAGGTCGCTGCGGGGAGTGCTCATGGGAAGCCGCCTTTCTTGCCTACACACATCATCAGTACGCTGATCATTAGTGTAAGACCGGGACCACCTGGGCGAACACCAGGGGTTTTCCCTGGTCCCGCCGGCCACTGGGGCCGGCGGGCAGGTTCAGGGGTGGGCGGCGATGACCTCGGCCACCGCGGCGGTCAGCCGGGTGCCGTAGCCGATGTGCAGGAACTCGTTGGGGCCGTGGGCGTTGCTCTTGGGGCCCAGCACGCCGCAGACCATCATCTGCGCCGCCGGGAAGCCCTGCTGCAGCAGGTTCATCAGCGGGATCGTGCCGCCCTGGCCGATGTAGCCCAGCGGCGCGCCGAAGTGGCGGCGCGAGGCGCGGTCCATGGTCTGCTCCAGCCAGGGCGCCAGCGTGGGCGCGTTCCAGCCGGTGGCGCCCCAGTCGCCGGCGCGGCCATCGGGCTCGAAGGTGACCTTGGCCTGGTAGGGCGCGTTGTCCTCGAGCAGGGCCTTGAGGGCCACCGCGGCCTCGTGGCCGGGCACCAGCGGCGGCAGGCGCAGGCTGAGCTTGAGCGCGGTGTGAGGCCGCAGCACGTTGCCGGCCTGGGCCAGCGCCGGGATGCCGTCGACCCCGGTGATCGACAGCGTGGGGCGCCAGGTGCGGTTGAGCAGGGCCTCGACCGGGTCGGTGGTGGTGGGCAGGGTGAAGCCGCCTTCGGCCCCGCAGGCCCAGGGGTAGCGCTTCCAGACCTCGTCGCCCAGGATGGCGGCGGTGGCGCGGGCCTGCTCCACGCGCTCGGCGGGCACCTCGCAGTGGAAGATGCCGGGCAGCAGCAGGCCGCTGCGGGCCTCTTCCAGGCGGTCCAGCACCATGCGCATGATGCGGAAGGACGAGGGCACCAGGCCGCTGGCGTCGCCCGAGTGGATGCCCTCGGTCAGCACCTCGACCTTGAGGGTGCCGGTGATGTTGCCGCGCAGGCTGGTGGTCAGCCAGAGCTGGTCGTAGTTGCCGGCGCCGGAGTCCAGGCAGACCACCAGGCTGACGTCGCCCAGGCGCGGGCCCAGCTGCGCCAGGTAGTGCGGCAGGTCGAAGGAGCCGGATTCCTCGCAGGTCTCGATCAGGCCGACGATGCGCGGGTGCGGCACGCCCTGGGCCTTCAGGGCCTCGATCGCGCTGATGCTGGCGTAGAGGGCGTAGCCGTCGTCGGCGCCGCCGCGCCCGTAGAGCTTGCCGTCTTCGAGCTTGGGCGTCCAGGGGCCCAGGTCGGCGCGCCAGCCGCTGAACTCGGGCTGCTTGTCCAGGTGGCCGTACATCAGCACGGTCTGGGTGCTGCCGGCGCGGGTGGCGGGCAGCTCGAAGAAGATCACCGGGGTGCGGCCCTCGGCGCGGATCACCTCCAGGCGCAGGCCGGGCACCTGGCGCGACTCGGCCCAGGTGGCGGCGTCGCGCACGACGCGGTCGATCAGGCCGTGCGCGGCCCAGTCGGCGTCGAACAGCGGGCTCTTGGCCGGGATGGCGATGTAGTCCTGCAGCTGCGGCACGATGCGCTCGCGCCAGGCGGTGTCGACGAAGCGGCCCAGGGTCTCCGGGTCGGGCGTGACGAGGGTCTCGGCGTCCATGGTGTGAACATCCTCGGGTTTTCTGATGGAGTCGGGATTGTGCGTCGCCGGGCGCCGTTATGCTGGCCTCGGGACCGTGCCCCGCCACGGTCGGGAGCCTCCATGTCCGCAGACCTGACCTCACGCCGCCAGTGGCTGGCGGCCGCCGCCGGCCTGGCGCTGGCGCCCGCCGTCCGGGCCCAGTCCGCGCCCGGCGTCACCGCCTCGCAGGTGCTGATCGGCCAGGTCATCTCGCTGCAAGGTGGCCAGAACGACCACGGCGTGGCGACCCGTCAGGGCGTCGAGGCGGCGGCCCGCGCGGTCAACGCGGCCGGCGGCATCCACGGCCGGCAGCTGGTGTTCAAGGTGGCCGACGACGAGGCCAAGCCGGCCCGGTCCGAGGCCCTGGCCCGGCAGCTGGTGGCCGACGGCGTGTTCCTGCTGTTCGGCAGCATCGAGGGCGGCCCGTCCACCGCGGTGATGAAGGCCGCCATCGACACCCAGACCCCCTTCGTCGGCCCGATGGCCGGGGCCCCGGCCTTCCGCCGCCCCTTCCAGCCCCTGGTGTTCCCGGTGCGCGCCGAACACCGCGACGAATACCGCGTGCTGCTGGGCCATGGCCAGAGCCTGGGCCTGAGCCGCCACGCCTTCCTGCAGTCCGACTCCGAGCTTGGCCGCGCCCACCTGGCGAACGTGGCCACCGCCGCCCAGGCCCTGGGCCTGCCGGCCCCGGTGCCGCTGGTGATCGGAGCCGAGGTCAGCGACGCCCAGGTCGACACGCTGGTCGATCGCCTGGCCGCGGCGCAGGTGCAGTTCATGTTCAACCACGGCTCGATCGGCGTTTACGAGCGCCTGATCCGCCGGGCCCGGGCCCGCGGGCTGCAGACCGCCTTCCACGGCGTCAACTCCGGCTCGGCCCAGCTGGCCAGGCACCTGGGCGAGCTGGCCCACTTCATGGTGTTCACCCAGGTCGTTCCCAGCCCCTGGGAGCGCAAGACCGCACTGACCCGCGAGTACCAGACGGACGTTCGCGCCGCCTTCCCGGAGGCCGACTTCTCCTACGGCAGCCTTGAGGGCTACCTGACGCTGCGGGTGCTGGCCGAGGGCCTGCGCCGCGCCGGCCGCGACCTGAGCCGTGCGGGCCTGGTGCGCGCGCTCGAATCGGCCCCGATCGAGATCGCGGGCTTCAAGCTGCGCTACGGCCGCGAGGAACACACCGGCTCGACCTTCGTCGACACCGCACTGGTCACGCGGGAGGGCCGGTTCCGGCATTGAGGCCGGTGCCGGCGTCCGGGCTTCAGATGCCTGGCGGCACCCGCGCGTCCAGCCAGGCCAGCAGGGCCTCGGTCACCTCGGCGCGCTCGGGCTCGTTGAAGATCTCGTGCGACAGCCCCGGCCAGGGCTGCGCCGCCAGCGTGCCGGCCGGCACCGCCGCGGCGAAGCGCTCGCTGCCCGCCGGCGCCACGCAGCGGTCGGCCCCGGCCCACATCAGCAGCGTGGGCACCTGCCAACGGGGCGCCACCGCCTGCACCGCCGGCCCGGCCTGGGCCAGGAAACGGCCCAGCCGCGCGCCGATGCGGTCGTGCACCAGCGGGTCGCGGCGGTAGGCGGCCACCACCGACGGGTCGCGCGAGATCCAGGTCGGGTCCAGGCCGTTGCCGACGCGCAGACCCGGCGCCAGCCGCGGCACCAGGGCCAGCAGGGCCCGCTGCAGCGGGCTGGCGCCGATGTCCAGCGCGGGCGAGGACAGCACCAGCGCGTCGACCGGACGACACCACGCCGCCGGCCGCGGGGACAGGGCCTCGGCCACGAAGCGCGCGGCCACCGCCCCGCCCATGCTGTGGCCCAGCAGCACCAGGGGCGCGGCACAGGCGGCACGGGCCACGTCCACCACATGGCCCAGGTCCTGCAGCAGGCTGTCATCGGTCGGGATCCCGCCGCGCGGACCCTCGGACTGGCCGTGGCCCCGCTGGTCGTAGGCCTGCACCCGCCAGCCATGGCTGTTGAGCGCGCCGGCCAGGGCCTCGTAACGCCCGCAGTGCTCGCCCAGCCCGTGCACCAGCAGCACCTGGCCGCGCGGGGCGCTGACATCCCAGAGACGGGCGTGCAGGCCCAGGCCATCGGCGGTGTGCAGGTCGTGTCGCATGGGGCGCGAGTCTAGGTCCCGCCGGGCCCGCTTCGCACTAGAGGAAGCGCTCCATCCGGTGCCAGGGTGTCCCCGGCGCGACACCGCCGACCGGCCCACGCCGCTAGGCTGCCCACGCCCCGGCCTGGCCTCGCCTGGCCCACCCCGAGAGGAGACCGCATGAGCACCCCCGCCCCGTTCACCGTCGAGACCGATGCCGCCAGCGGCATCAGCGTGCTGCGCCTGTCCCGGCCCGAGCGCATGAACACCCTGGACCCGGCCTTCTTCACCGCCTTCCGCGACGCGGTGCAGGCGCTGGACGATGCCGGCCAGACCCGGGTGCTGCTGATCACCTCCAGCGGCAAGCACTTCAGCGCCGGCATGGCGCTGGAGGTCTTCGCCAGCGACCTGGCCCTGCTGGCCACCGACACCGCCCGCAAGCGCAACGCCTTCCAGACCGGCCTGCGCCGCCTGATGGCCACGCTCGATGTGCTGGACCAGGCCCGCTTCCCGGTGCTGTGCGCGGTGCAGGGCGGCTGCATCGGCGGCGCGCTGGACCTGGCGGCGGCCTGCGACATCCGCGTGTGCAGCGCCGACGCCTTCTTCACCGTGCAGGAGATCCACATCGGCATGGCCGCCGACCTGGGCTCGCTGCAGCGCCTGCCCAAGCTGCTGCCCCAGGGCCTGGTGCGCCAGATGGCGTACACCGGCGAGCGCCTGGACGCCGCCCGCGCCCTGTCCGCCGGCCTGGTCAACGCGGTGCTGCCCGATGCCGCGGCGCTGGAGGCCCACGCGATGGCGCTGGCGCGCGAGATCGCCGCCAAGAGCCCGCTGGCGATCGCCACCAGCAAGCAGGCGCTGAACTACGCCCGCGACCACGGCACCGCCGATGCCCTGGCCCAGATGACCCTGCTGCAGAGCGCCGCCTTCGACATCGGCGAGATGGCCCTGGCGATCGAGGCCTGGAAGACCCGCCAACCCGCGCCCTACGCCCCGCTGGCGCCGACGCCGGCCGACTGAGCCGAGGCACCGCGCCCCCGGGGCCGGCGGGCGACCGGAGCGGCCGCCCGCCGGCGCGGACTCCGCATTGGGTTATGCGAATGCCGCATAACCTGGGATTGTCTCTTGCACCTGGTGGGAGTCCTCCGCACCATGCGCAAACGTTTCATCCCCCCAACGGAGTCCCCCGCCGATGTCCAAGCCCGATCTTTCGCCTGCCGAGCAGGCGCTGCGCGACGCCGCGCTGGAGTACCACCGCGCGCCCACCCGCGGCAAGATCGCCGTCAACGCCACCAAGCCGCTGTCCAACCAGCGCGACCTGAGCCTGGCGTACTCGCCCGGCGTGGCCTACGCCTGCCTGGCGATCGAGGAAGACCCCTCGCTGGCCGCCGAGTACACCTCGCGCGCCAACCTGGTCGGCGTGGTCACCAACGGCACCGCGGTGCTGGGCCTGGGCAACATCGGCCCGCTGGCCGGCAAGCCGGTGATGGAGGGCAAGGGCTGCCTGTTCAAGAAGTTCGCCGGCATCGACGTCTTCGACATCGAGCTGGCCGAGAACGACCCCGACAAGCTGGTCGACATCATCGCGGCGATGGAGCCCACCCTGGGTGGCATCAACCTCGAGGACATCAAGGCCCCCGAGTGCTTCTACATCGAGAAGCGGCTGCGCGAGCGCCTGAACATCCCCGTCTTCCACGACGACCAGCACGGCACCGCGATCATCTCGGGCGCCGCCCTGCTCAACGGCCTGGAGCTGGTGGGCAAGGCCATCGGCGAGGTCAAGCTGGCGGTCTCGGGCGCCGGCGCCGCCGCCATCGCCTGTCTGGACCTGATGGTGCAGCTGGGCGTCCAGCCCGCCAACATCTTCGTCTGCGACTCCAAGGGCGTGGTCCGCGAGGGCCGCGGCGACAAGCTCGACGAGTCCAAGCAGCGCTACTGCCAGAAGACCGACGCCACCACCCTGGCCGACGTGGTGGCCGGCGCCGACGTGTTCCTGGGCTGCTCGGCCGCCGGCGTGCTGACCGCCGAGATGGTCAAGACCATGGCCCGCCAGCCGCTGATCCTGGCGCTGGCCAACCCCGAGCCCGAGATCCGCCCCGAGCTGGCCAAGGCCGCCCGGCCGGACTGCATCATCGCCACCGGCCGCTCGGACTACCCGAACCAGGTCAACAACGTCCTGTGCTTCCCGTACATCTTCCGCGGCGCGCTGGACTGCGGCGCCACCCGCATCACCGAGGCCATGAAGCTGGCCTGCGTGCGCGAGATCGCCGCCCTGGCCAAGGCCGAGGCCAGTGACGAGGTCGCCGCCGCCTACGCCGGCAAGACCCTGCGCTTCGGCCCCGACTACCTGATCCCCACCCCCTTCGACGCCCGCCTGATCCTGCGCATCGCGCCGGCCGTGGCCCAGGCCGCCGCCGAGTCCGGCGTGGCCACCCGCCCGATCACCGACCTGGACGCCTACCGCGCCTCGCTGGGCCGCTTCGTGTCGCAGACCGGCATGGTCATGCGCCCGGTGTTCATGGCCGCCAAGGCCCAGCCGGCCCGCGTGCTCTACGCCGAGGGCGAGGACGAGCGCGTGCTGCGCGCGGTGCAGGTGGTGCTGGACGAAGGCCTGGCCAAGCCCATCCTGGTGGGCCGCCCGGCGGTGATCGACATGCGCATCGAGCGCGCCGGCCTGCGCCTGAAGGCCGGCGTCGACTTTGAAGTGGTCGACCCCGAGGACGACCCGCGCTACCGCGCCTGCTGGGAGGACTACCACCGCCTGATGGGCCGCGAGGGCGTCTCGCCCGAGGCGGCCAAGGCCGCGGTGCGCCGCAGCAACACGCTGATCTCCAGCCTGCTGCTGCGCCGCGGCGACGCCGACGCCATGCTGTGCGGCCTGGTCGGCCGCTACGACGCCCACTTCGAGCACGTCTCCACCGTGATCGGCGCCCGCGCCGGCGCCCACGTGATGGCGACCATGAACGCGGTGATGCTGGAGCAGCACACCCTGTTCATCGCCGACACCTTCGTCAACGAGGTGCCCAGCGCCGAGGAACTGGCCGAGATCGCCCTGATGGCGGCCGACGAGGTGCAGCGTTTCGGCCTGCCGCCCAAGGTGGCCTTCCTGAGCCACTCGATGTTCGGCTCCTCCAAGCGCGAGAGCGCCCGCCGCATGCGCGCCGCCCGCGACCTGTTCGTGCAGCGCGCCCCGCACATCGAGTGCGACGGCGAGATGCACGGCGACGCCGCCCTGTCCGAGTCGATCCGCTCCGCGGTGCTGCCCGACGCGCGCCTGAGCGGCTCGGCCAACGTGCTGGTGCTGCCCAACATCGACGCCGCGAACATCCTGTTCAACGTCCTCAAGATGACCAGCGGCCACGGCGTGACCATCGGCCCGATCCTGCTGGGTGCGGCCGCGCCGGTGCACATCCTGACCCCGTCGGCGACCATGCGCCGGGTGGTCAACATGACCGCGCTGGCCGTGGCCGACGCCGCCGCCGCCCGCCACCGCTGACCCCAGCCCAGGCCGTAACCGGCCTGTACCCGGGGCTGCGCATAATGGGCCGAAGACCCAGCCCCGCCCCGGGGCCCCTTTGCGGACACCAGGAGACAAGCATGCCCCGCGCCACCAAGATCGTCGCCACCCTCGGCCCGGCCTCCAGCGACCCCGAGGTCCTGGAGCGCCTGCTGCGCGCCGGGGTCGACGTCGTGCGCCTGAACTTCAGCCACGGCAAGGCCCAGGACCACATTGACCGCGCCACCCTGGTGCGCCAGTGCGCCGCCCGCGTCGGCAAGCCGATCGCGCTGATGGCCGACCTGCAGGGCCCGAAGATCCGCGTCGGCAAGTTCGCCGAAGGCAAGGTGATGCTGCAGAACGGCCAGCCCTTCGTGCTGGACGCCAGCCGCACCGAGCCGGGCGACCTGGACGGTGTCGGCCTGGACTACAAGGAACTGCCGCGCGACGTGAAGCCCGGCGACACCCTGCTGCTCAACGACGGCCTGATCGTGCTGACCGTGGACTCGGTCAAGGGCGACCAGGTCCACACCGTGGTCAAGATCGGTGGCGAGCTGAGCAACAACAAGGGCATCAACAAGCAGGGCGGCGGCCTGACCGCCCCGGCCCTGACCGCCAAGGACATGGAGGACATCAAGACCGCGATGTCCTTCCAGTGCGACTACCTGGCGGTGAGCTTCCCGAAGAACGCCACCGACATGGAGATGGCGCGCCAGCTGGCCAACGTGGCCGGCGAGCCCTGGCGCCACAAGCCGGCGATGATCGCCAAGATCGAGCGCTACGAGGCCATCCCCCACCTCGAATCCATCCTCAAGGCCTCGGACGGCATCATGGTCGCGCGCGGCGACCTGGCGGTCGAGGTGGGCAACGCCGCGGTGCCGGCGCTGCAGAAGAAGATGATCCGCATGGCGCGCGAGCACGACAAGATCACCATCACCGCCACCCAGATGATGGAGTCCATGATCCAGAACCCGGTGCCCACCCGCGCCGAGGTCTCGGACGTGGCCAACGCGGTGCTCGACGGCACCGACGCGGTGATGCTCAGCGCCGAGACCGCCGCCGGCAAGTACCCGGTCGAGACGGTCGAGCACATGGCCCTGATCGCCCTCGAGGCCGAGCGCGCCGAGGACGTGCAGCTCGACGCCGACTTCACCGGCCGCCACTTCGCCCGCATCGACCAGTCGATCGCCATGGGCGCGCTGTTCACCGCCCACCACCTGGGCTGCAAGGCCATCATCGCGCTGACCGAGTCCGGCTCGACCGCGCTGTGGATGAGCCGGCACAACATCCACGTGCCGATCTTCGGCTTGACCACCCAGCAGCGCTCGGTGGCCCGCATGGCGCTCTACCGCAACGTGCGCCCGCTGCTGATGCCCGCGCACAGCGACCGCGACGCCGCCCTGGCCGAGGCCGAGCGCATCCTGGTGGCCCGCGGCGTGCTGCGCCCGGGCGACACCTACGCCATCACCTGCGGCGAGCCGATGGGCTATCCGGGCGGCACCAACATGCTCAAGGTCTGCAGGGTGGGGTGATGTTGGCCCCCACGCTCCCTGCCGGTCGCTGCCCCCCAAGGGGGCTCATGCAGCGGACCGGCGGAGCCGGATCCGCGCATGCGGCTGAATGGGAGCGCCGCCACGGGAAGTGACGATCTGGGGTGTGAATGCCATGCCGAGGTCGGCAGGGTCGCGGCTTTTCGTGGCATTCGCTCGCGTGGCTGAATGAGGGATGCGACCTGTCGGCCGTGGCGGCCAGGGGGCGGTGGCCGGTAGAATCGAGGGAGTTACGGCGCGGTTACGAAACGGGTTTCGGGGCGGCGCCGAGGAAGACTTCTTCACTTCTCCAGGACGCTGCCATGCCTCTCGTCTCGATGCGCCAACTGCTGGACCACGCCGCTGAAAACGGCTACGGGATCCCGGCCTTCAACGTCAACAACCTCGAGCAGGTGCAGGCCGTGATGGCCGCGGCCGACGAGGTCGGCGCGCCGGTCATCCTGCAGGCCTCGGCCGGCGCCCGCAAGTACGCCGGCGAGCCCTTCATCAAGCACCTGATCCAGGCCGCCGCCGAGATGTACCCGCACATCCCGCTGGTGATGCACCAGGACCACGGCACCAGCCCCAAGATCTGCCAGGGCGCGCTGGACCTGGGCTTCGGCTCGGTGATGATGGACGGCTCCCTGATGGAAGACGGCAAGACCCCGTCGTCCTTCGACTACAACGTCAGCGTGACCCAGCAGGTCGTCGCCATGGCCCACCAGATCGGCGCCACGGTCGAGGGCGAGTTGGGCTGCCTGGGCAACCTCGAGACCGGTGACGCCGGCGAGGAAGACGGCATCGGTGCCGCCGGCAAACTGGACCACAGCCAGATGCTGACCGACCCCGAGGAAGCCGCCACCTTCGTCAAGGCCACGCAACTGGACGCCCTGGCGATCGCCATCGGCACCAGCCACGGCGCCTACAAGTTCAGCCGCAAGCCCACCGGCGACATCCTGGCCATCTCCCGCGTCAAGGAGATCCACGCCCGCATCCCCAACACCCACCTGGTGATGCACGGCTCCTCGTCGGTGCCGCAGGACCTGCTGGCCATCATCAACGAGTACGGCGGCAAGATGAAGGAAACCTACGGCGTGCCCGTCGAGGAAATCCAGGAAGCCATCAAGCACGGCGTGCGCAAGATCAACATCGACACCGACATCCGCCTGGCGATGACCGGCGCGGTGCGCAAGTTCCTGGCCGAGAACCCCGACAAGTTCGACGCCCGCGAGTGGCTCAAGCCCGCCCGCGAGGCCGCCAAGCAGATCTGCAAGCAGCGCTACCTCGAGTTCGGCTGCGAAGGCCAGGCCGGCAAGATCAAGGGCCTGACCCTGGTCGACATGGCCGCCCGCTACGCCAGCGGCGCGCTGGCCCAGCAGGTCCGCTGAGCCCCGCCCCCTCCTCCTCTAGGGCCTGCGCCTAGGGGGAGCGATCCCGACGGCCCCCGCCGTGCCCCCGTTCCGGGCGCCGCGGGGGCCGTCCTACAATCCGGGCCTGCATTTTCCCGGGTTGACCATGGCCACTGCGCTCCTCGAAAGCTCCCTGCACTCCCTGCCGCTGCTGGCGCGCGGCAAGGTGCGTGACAACTACGCCGTCGGCGACGACCGCATCCTGATGATCGCCTCGGACCGCCTGTCGGCCTTCGACGTCGTCATGGGTGAGCCGATCCCCGGCAAGGGCGCGCTGCTGACCCGCATGGCCCTGTTCTGGTTCGACCAGTTGGCCCATGTGGTGCCCCACCACCTGACCGGCGAGGACCCGCTGTCGGTCGTCGCCGCCGACGAGCGTGCCCAGGTGCAGGACCGCGCGATGCTGGTCAAGCGACTGAAGCCGCTGCCGGTCGAGGCCGTGGTGCGCGGCTACCTGGCCGGCTCGGGCTGGAAGGAATACCAGGAGAGCCAGTCGGTCTGCGGCGAGGCCCTGCCCGCCGGCCTGAAGAACGCCTCCAAGCTGCCCCAGCCCATCTTCACCCCGGCCACCAAGGCCGAGATGGGCGACCACGATGAAAACATCTCGTTCGCGCAGATGGTGGACATCATCGGCCGCGAACTGGCCGAGAAGGTCCGCGAGGTCTCGATCCGCCTCTACACCGAGGCCGCCGCGATCGCCCTGAAGAAGGGCATCATCATCGCCGACACCAAGTTCGAGTTCGGCCTGGACGCGGACGGCACCCTGACCCTGATGGACGAGGTGCTGACCCCCGATTCGTCGCGCTACTGGCCGGTCGAGGGCTACCAGGAAGGCATCAACCCGCCCAGCTACGACAAGCAGTTCGTGCGCGACTGGCTGGAGCAGGCCACCGTGAACGGCCAGCCCTGGAACAAGACCGCCCCCGCCCCGGCCCTGCCGCAGGACGTGATCGACCGCACCGCCTCGAAGTACCGCGAAGCGCTCGAACGTCTGACCGGCTGAGCGCGGCCTCGACAGGCCGCAGCCCCATGGCCCGCCTGATCGAACGGCTCGACGCCGCCATCGCCGCCACCCTGGACCCGCAGGCGGCGGACCACCTCAGGGCCGAACGGGCGGCGACGCTGGTCCGCTGCGGCCAGATCGCCGAGGCCCGTTCGGCCTTGCGCGGCCTGCGCGCGCAGGCCCAGCGCCGGCGCCAGGCCCCGCTGCGGGCCTGGGTCTCGCTGGTCGACGGCCTGCTGGCCCACTTCGAGGCCCTCTCGCCCGATGCCCTGGCCCACTTCACGCTCGCCCGGCAGGGCGCCGCCGAGTCCGGTGATGCCCGGCTCGAGGCCCTGGCCGCGGCCTGGCAAGGCGCGGCCTTCTTCAATGCCCGGCGACTGCCGGAGATGACCGAGGCCCTGGTGGCGGGCTGGACCGGCGCCCCGGTGCGCGACGACGGCGGGGTGCGCGCCCGGGTGCAGCTGGTGCGGGCCGACGCGTCGCGCCTGGCCGGTCTGCACGCGGCCGCCCAGCGCCACTACCTGGCGGTGCGCCAGCGCGCCATGGCCGACGGCGACATCGCCACCCTGGCCGCGATGGCGCACAACCGCATGTCCTTCCAGACCGACCGCCTGGACCTGCTCGATGCCTTCGGCGAGGCCCCGCGCGACGAGGCCCGCGGCGTGCTGCTCGAGGCCGAGTCCTGCCTCAACCTGGGCGCCAGCATGGGCCACCAGGCCCTGGGCGCGGTCACGCCCCTGATGAAGGCCCGGCTGCTGGGCGTGCTCGAGCGCTGGGACGAGGCCCTGGCGCTGTTCGAGGGGTGCCTGGCCCGGGCCGGCCAGGAGGGCATGGGCCACCTGGCCCCGCACCTGCTGCTGGACCGCGCCTGGTGCCACTGGCGGGCCGGCCGCGTGTGCGCGGCCCTGACCGACCTGGCCGAGGCCCGGCCCTTGGTCGACCGTCAACCCGACGCCGACGACCGCGCCGCCAGCCACGCCCGGCTGGCCTCGCTGCTGAGCCTGCACGGCGACCGCGCGGGGGCCGCGCGACACGCCGCCGCGGCCGAGGCCGCACGACAGGAATTCGAGGGCTTCCAGGCCCGGCTGGCCGCCGAGCTGGCGCGGATCGACCAGGCCCTGGGCGCCTAGACGGCCGTGCGGCCGCCCGGCGCCGGGTCGCTCAGAACAGCGCCATGCTGAGCTTGCGGCGGTACTGGTCCAGCACCGGATCAGCGGCCACCACGGCGGCCTTGCCGGTCAGCTCCAGCGTGCCCTTGGCGGCCTCGCCGGCGGCCGGCTTGGGAGCGGGCTTGGTCATCAGCTCGAGGATGGCCACATAGGTCTTGCGTGCGGCCTCGCCGTTCCAGGCCTTGTCGCGCATGATGATCTCGAGCAGCTCGTCCATGGCGGCGGTGCGCTGGCCGGCGGCGAACAGCACCTGGGCGGCCTCGAAGCGGGCCTCGAAATCGCGCTTGTTGGCGGCCACCGCGGCGGCCAGGGCCTCGGGCGAGCGGGCGTGACGGGCGGCCTCGCAGGCCTTGAGCCAGTGCTCGACCGCGGCGAAGCGGGTGTCGGACAGCACCTTGTCGGCCACCGGGTCGAAGGCCGCGCGGGCCTGGGCCAGGCAGGCCGGCTGCTCGCGGCAGGCGCCCAGCAGCACCTTGAGCAGGTCCAGGCGGGCGGTGTCGTTGGTGGGGTCCAGGGCCACGGCCTCGTGGAGCTTGGCCAGCACGCCGTCGATGCCGGCACCCTCGGCCATCATGGCCTCGGCCTCTTCGACGTCAGCCTCGGCCTCCAGGGCCTCCTCGGTGGGCAGGTGCTTGGCCAGGAACTCGCGGATCTGCTCCTCGGGGATGGCGCCGACGAAGCCGTCCACCGGCTGGCCCTGCGCGAACATCACGCAGAAGGGGATCGAGCGCACGCCGAACATCTGGCTGAGCTGGCCGGCGATCTCGGGGACCTCGTCGGCGTTGAGCTTGGCCAGCGTGAAGCGGCCGTCGTATTCGGTCTCGAGCTTCTCGAGCATCGGGCCGAGCGCCTTGCACGGGCCGCACCAGGGCGCCCAGATGTCCAGCAGCACGGGCCGGGTCATCGAGGCCTGGATCAGTTCGGCCTCGAAGTTCTGCAGGGTGATGTCGATCATGGCGTGAAGGCGGTGGGAAACAGGCGGGCAAGGAAGCGGACACGGCAGCGACAACGGTGGGGAGCCTAAAATCCGGCTTTTGCCCGTCGGAGCCCGCAGCCTTGAACAGCGCCTCGCCCGTGGTCGGCATCGTCATGGGATCTTCCAGTGATTGGGAGACCATGAAGGCCGCAGCCCAGATTCTCACCGACTTTGGCGTGCCCCATGAGGCCCGGGTCGTCTCCGCCCACCGCATGCCCGACGAGATGTTCGCGTATGCCGAACAGGCGCGCGGCCGTGGCCTGCAGGCCATCATCGCCGGGGCCGGCGGCGCCGCCCACCTGCCGGGCATGCTGGCCGCCAAGACCACCGTGCCGGTGCTGGGCGTGCCGGTGGCCAGCCGCCACCTGCAGGGCGTCGATTCCCTGCACTCGATCGTGCAGATGCCCAAGGGCATCCCGGTGGCCACCTTCGCCATCGGCAACGCCGGCGCCGCCAACGCGGCGCTGTTCGCGGTGGCCATGCTGGCCAACCGCGACGAGGCCCTGCACGAGCGCCTGCTGGCCTTCCGCGCCGCGCAGACCGCCGCGGCCCAGGCCATGACCCAGGACCTCCAATGAGCCGCACCCCGCTGCTGCCGGGCGCGACCCTGGGCGTGATGGGTGGCGGCCAGCTCGGCCGCATGTTCGCCCACGCGGCCCAGGCCATGGGCTACCGCACCGCGGTGCTGGACCCCGACGCCGCCAGCCCGGCCGGCCTGGTCTCGCACCAGCACATCGCCTGCGACTACCTGGACCCCGCCGGCCTGGCCACCCTGGCCGACGTGGCCGACGCCGTCACCACCGAGTTCGAGAACGTGCCCGCCGCCGCGCTGCGCACCCTGGCGGCGCGCCGCCCGGTGGCCCCGGCCGGCGACGCGGTGGCGATCTGCCAGGACCGCGCCGCCGAGAAGGCCCACTTCGGCGCCTCGGGCGTGCCCTGCGCGCCCTACGCCGTGATCGAGTCCCCCGAGCAGCTGGCCGCGGTCACCGATGACCTGCTGCCCGGCATCGTCAAGACCGCCCGCATGGGCTACGACGGCAAGGGGCAGGTCCGCGTGGCCGACCGCGCCGCGCTGGCCGCCGCCTGGGACGGGCTGGGCCGCGTGCCCTGCGTGCTCGAGAAGCGCCTGGCCCTGCGCTTGGAGCTCAGCGTCATCGTCGCCCGCGGCGCCGACGGCCAGTGGGTGCATTTCCCGGTGCAGCAGAACCTGCACCGCGACGGCATCCTGGCCGTGACCGAAGTGCCGGCCCCAGGCGTCTCGCCCGAGCTGGCCGCCCAGGCGGTGCAGCGCGCCGGCGCGATCGCCGCCGAGATGGGCTATGTCGGCGTGCTGTGCGTGGAGTTCTTCGTCGTCGACGACGGCGCCGGCGGCCTGGCCCTGGTGGCCAACGAGATGGCGCCGCGCCCGCACAACTCGGGCCACTACACGATCGATGCCTGCGACTGCTCGCAGTTCCAGGCCCAGGTGCGCTGCATGGCCGGCCTGCCGCTGGTGCAGCCGCGCCTGCACTCGCCGGCGATCATGCTGAACCTGCTGGGCGACCTGTGGTTCGACGCCGCCGGCACCGAGCGCGAGCCCGCCTGGGACGCGGTGCTGGCCCTGCCCGGCACCCACCTGCACCTGTACGGCAAGACCAGCGCCCGTCGCGGCCGCAAGATGGGCCACCTCAACGTGACCGGCCCGGACGCCGCCACGGTGCGCGCCACCGCCGCCCGCGCCGCGGAACTGCTGGGCCTGCCGGCGCTCTGACCCGCATGGCGATCCTCGACGGTCAAGACCCCGCCGCGCTGGCCGAGGCCGCGGCCCGCCTGGCCGCGGACGGCCTGGTGGCCCTGCCCACCGAGACGGTGTACGGCCTGGGCGCCGACGCCGACTCGGACGCCGCGGTGGCCGGCATCTACGCCGCCAAGGGTCGCCCGGCCGACCACCCGCTGATCGTCCACGTCGCCGACGCCGCCGCCGCGCGGCCCTACGCCGCCCACTGGCCCGAGCGCGCCGAGCGCCTGGTGCAGGCCTTCTGGCCCGGCCCGCTGACCGTGATCGTGCCGCGCGCGCCCGACCGGGCCGCCGCCGCCGCCGGTGGCCAGGACAGCGTGGGCCTGCGCTGCCCGGCCCACCCGGTGGCCCAGGCCCTGCTGCGGGCCGCCACCGCGGCCGGCGTGCACGGCGTGGCCGCCCCCAGTGCCAACCGCTTCGGCCGCGTCAGCCCCACCTGCGCCGCCCACGTGGCCAGCGAGTTCGGCCCCGACCTGCTGGTGCTCGATGGCGGCGACTGCGCCGTCGGCATCGAGTCCGCCATCGTCGACTGCACCCGCCCCGACCGCGCGGTGCTGCTGCGCCCGGGCCAGCTCGGCCGCGAACGCCTCGAGGCGGTGCTGGGCGAGCCCCTGGCCGCGCCGGACGCCGCCGCCCCGCGCGCCTCGGGCACCCTCGAATCCCACTACGCTCCGCGCGCCCGGGTGCGCCTGATGGACGCCGCCTCGCTGCAGGCGGCGCTGCAGGTGCTGGGCGCCGCCGCCCCCGGGAAGCCCCCGTTGGTGGCGGTATATTCCCGCTCGAAGGTCGGCCTGCCGGCCGGCACGCCCTGGCACCGCCTGCCCGAGCGCGCCGACGCCGCCGCCCACGAGCTCTTTGCGGTGCTGCGCTCGCTCGACGACAGCGGCGCGCCACTGATCTGGGTGGAGACCCCGCCCGACACCCCCGACTGGGAAGGCGTGCGCGACCGCCTGCGCCGCGCCGCCGCCTGACCGACGCCACGTCCACCGATCCTGGAGACCACATGACCGCTTCCTCGCTGCCCCGGCACGCGTTCCGTGCCCTCGCGGCCGCCATCCTGGGCACGGCCCTGCTGGCGGGCTGCGGTGGCGGCACCTCGCAGGTCGACCAGTTCATTCCCGATCGCATCCTGTCGCTGGGTGACGAGCTGAACTACCTCACCGACGATGGCCACAAGTACACCGTCAATGCGGTGGACGGCACCAGCGGCGCGATCGTCTGCACCACCTCGCCGCTGTGGATCCAGCAGGTCGCGGCCAACCGCTACGGCAAGCTGTTCTCGCAGTGCCCGGGCACCGGCACCTCGCCCGACCTGACCGCCGTGCGCCTGAGCACCGTGGGCGCACGGGTGGACGACGTGGTCGGCGTGGCCAGCGCCCGCCTGGCCAGCGGCGGCTTCGGCGACACCGACCTGGTCACGGTGCTGGTCGGCATGCACGATGTGCTGGACCAGTACGCGCAGTACGACGGCAGCAACGAGGCCGACCTGATCGCCGCGCTGCAGGCCAAGGGCACCAAACTGGCCAGCACCGTCAACTCGATCACCGCCACCGGCGCGCGCGTGCTGGTCAGCACGACCATCGACGTCGGCCTGACCCCTTACGCCGCACAGCAGAAGACCGACGTGGGCGACGACCGGCCCGCCTTGCTGACCCGCCTGACCGACGCCTTCAACACCGCCATGCGCCTGGACCTGGTGAACGACGGCAGCAAGATCGGCCTGCTGCTGGCCGACGACCTGTCGCGCGCGATGCACCGGGTGCCGGCCAACTACAGCCTCGCCTCGGTCGACAAGGCCGCCTGCCTCGAAGCGCAGTGGAGCACGCCCAACTGCACCACCAAGACCCTGATCGCCGCGGCCGGCAGCAACGCCTCCACCTACCTGTGGGCCGACCAGCTGCACCCGGGCACGGTCTTCCACTTCTACCTGGGCACCCAGGCGGCCTCGCGCCTGAACAACCTGCCGTTCTGATCCCCGCCCCACGGGGCCACGACGGGCCGCCGACCTCCGGGTCGCGCGGCCCGTCGGCCTTTTTGCACGCCGCGTCCGTGCCGTCTCAGGGTTTCCGGTGAGGGTCCACCCCCCCGTTCGGGGGATAGAGTGGAAGACACTTTTTCGAACGGTCGTTCTATTTTCGACCGATCCCTCCAGGAGACACCCATGCGACCCATGCACACCGGCGGTCTGGCCCTTGGCGGCCTGCTGCTCGCCTCTCTTCTGGCCGCCTGCGGCGGCGGCGGCGCCGACACCACCCCGCGGGTGGGCATCACCGCGGTCAAGGTGGTCGGCGACAGCCTGGCCGACGTCGGCACCTTCGGCGGCGTGCGCGCCACCATCCAGGGCAGCGACATGTTCCCCGAGCGGGTGGGCCAGACCTACGGCCTGGGCAAGGGCTGCAACTTCTTCGTCTTCACCGGCAGCAGCTTCGCGGCCAACCCGACCGCCGGCTGCCTGAACTACGCCATCGGTGGCGGTCGCATCAACCACGTCGCCAACGGCATGAACGCGGCCGATCCGCGCGGCGTCAGCGTGCAGCTGGCCGCCGCCACCGCGGCGGGCAACTTCGCCGCAGGCGACCTGCTGCTGGTGGACGGCGGCGGCAATGACGCCGCCGACCTGGTCGGGGCCTACCTGAAGGCCGCCAGCGACGGCGGCGCGGCCTACGTGGGCATGCTCTCGACCCTGCTGAGCGCCGAGCAGGTGGGGGCCGCCGTGGCCGGCGGCGCCACCGGCCTGGCCACCGCCGGCGGCACCTACATGACCGCCTTGGCCGACAGCTTCTTCAACATGGTCAAGACCGGCGCGCTGGACAAGGGCGCCGAGCAGGTGGCGGTGATCAACATGCCCGCGATCACCAACACCCCGCGCTTCCAGATGGTGCTCGACGGCATCGCCGCCGCCTACGGGGGCGGCACCGCCGGCGCCGCGGCACGGGCCCAGAGCGAGGCCCTGTTCAAGGGCTGGGTGGTGGCCTTCAACACCCAGCTGGCCAGCCGTTTCGCCGGCGACAGCCGCGTGGTGGTGGTGGACCTGTACACCTCGTTCAACGACGAGATCGCCAACCCGGCGCAGTACCAGCTGAGCAATGTCACCACCCCGGCCTGCCCGATCAGCGGCCTGGGCTCGGACGGCCTGCCGGAGTACGACTTCGCCACCTGCACCGACGCCAACCTGGCGGCCAACCCGCCCGCCGGCGTCAGCGGCAGCGACTGGTACAAGCGCTACCTGTTCTCGGACGGCTTCCACCCCACCCCCTACGGCCACCAGCTCGCCTCGCAGCTGATCGCCCGCTCGCTGGCCCAGGCCGGCTGGCTCTGAACACGCCCGCAGGAGAACACGCACCATGGCCCTCTTTCAACGCACCGCCCTCGGCGTGGTGGCCGCGCTCGCGCTGGCCGGCGCCGCCCAGGCACAGTCCGCCGGCAGCCTGATCGCCCGCATCGGCGCCACCCAGATCACCCCGCACACCAAGAGCGCAGACCTCACCTCGCCGGCCTTCCCCGGCACCCAGGCCACGATCGGCGACAACACCCAGCCCACCGCCGGCCTGACCTGGATGGCGACCGACCAGATCGCGATCGACCTGCCGCTGGCGATGGGCTTCAAGCACAAGCTCTACGGCGCCGGCGCGATCGCCGGGGTGGGCGAGATCGGCGAGGTCAAGGCCCTGCCGGTGACCCTGCTGGTGCAGTGGCGCTTCCTGGAGCCCGGCGCGAAGGTGCGGCCGTACATCGGCCTGGGCCCGACCTACGCCAAGTTCTACAAGGCGCGCAGCACCGCGGCACTGACCGCGCTGACCGGCGGCTCACCCAGCGACCCGACCACGCTGAAGATGGACTCCAAGTTCACCGTCAGCGCGCAGCTGGGCGCCAGCGTGGCGCTGACCGAGCAGCTGGGCCTGGACCTGACGGTCCTGACCACCCCGTTGAAGACCCGCGCCACGCTGTCCACCGGGCAGACGCTGGACGCCAAGGTCGACCCGACGACGGTCAGCGTCGGCCTGAGCTGGAAGTTCTGAGCCCTGACCCGGGGATCAGCCGGGCGTGGCGCCGCGCCGCGCCTGGCGATCCACCGACCACTTGGTCAGCAGGATCGACAGCGCCAGCGGCAAGGTGATGCCGTTGGCGACCACCAGCGCCCAGTCACGCTGTGCCAGGCCGTAGAGCAACCACAGGGCCACGCCCAGGCTGAACGCCGCATAGGTGGGCCCCGAGATGCCCTGCACGTTGCGGGTGCGCAGCGTCAGCCAGGCCTGCGGCACGAAGGCCAGGGTGGTGAGGGTGGCGGCGGGGTAGCCCAGCCAGTGCAGCGATTCGGGGGACATGCGGGGTCCTGCGCCGGTCAACGGGCCGGCGCGTCGCGGATTGTCCATTGCACCAGCGCATCCAGCGCGGGCCTGCCCGCGTTGGCGTTGGGGTGGTTGAGCAACGCCACCACCACGTAACGCCGTCCGCTGTTGGACAGCACGTAGCCCGCCACGCCGGCCACGTCCCGCAGCGAGCCGGTCTTCAGGTGGGCCCGACCCGGGGTGGCGGTGGAGCGCCTGAGGGTGCCATCGGTGCCGCTGATCGGCAGCGAGCTCATCAGCTCGGACATCACCGGGCCGCTCCAGGCCTGCTGCAGCAGCCGCGCCAGCAGGGCCGCGCTGACCCGGGTCTCGCGCGACAGGCCCGAGCCGTTGTCGACCACGGTGTCGCGCGCCGCGTCCTCGCCGAAGCGCTCGCGCAGCCAGCGGCGCAGGCCCTCGCGGGCGTCCTCGGGCCGCACCGGGGTGCCGGCCGGCAGGGCCTTGGTGGCGCCGGACAGGCTCAGAAAGAGCTGCTCGGCCATCACGTTGTTGCTGAACTTGTTGATCTCGCGCACCACCTCGGCCAGCGGCGGCGAAGCCTGCTCGAAGGCCAGGCGCGCGCCCGCGGGCACCGCACCGTCGCGGACCGCGCCGCCCAGGCGGCCGCCCAGCTCGCGCCACATCTGCTCGACCAGGCGGGCATTGAAGGCGCGCGGCTCGGCATAGGCCAGAGGCCAGGTCTTCTCGCCGCAGCTGGCCGGGTAGCGGCCGGCGAACTTCAGCCGTGCCGCATCGCCGGTGCTGGCCTTGAGCGCGCCGCGCCAGTCCTCGCAGGGGCCGGGGGCCAGGGCGACCTCGGCATCGACCTGCAGCCCGGCCAGCGGCGGGTCCACCGACACCTGGGCCACGCCGCGCGCCGGGTCGGGCGTGAAGCCCAGCACCAGCGCCTTGTAGTTGAGCATCAGCGCGTCGGGGCGGACGTTGTAGGGCCGGGTGGGGTCGCCGTCGAACTCGGCGGGCGAGGCCTCGGGCACCGCGAAGGCACCGCGGTCGAGCAGGATGTCGCCACGCACCTCGCGCACGCCCACCTGCTGCAGCCGGCGCAGCAGCAGCCACACCCGCTCCTGCACGAGCTTGGGGTCGCCGGTGCCGCGGATCGCCACCGAGCCGTCGAGCACACCGCCGGCCAACGGGCCGCTGAGGTAGACCGGCGTGCTCCATTGCCAGGCCGGGCCCAGCTGGTCCAGCGCGGCGTAGGTGGTGAAGAGCTTGAACAGCGAAGCCGGATTCATCGGCTGCAGCTCGCCCAGGGCCAGGCGGCGGGCGCCGGTGTCGGCCTCGAGGACCACCACCGCCAGCGCGGACTCGGGCACACGGGCACGCTGCAGGGCCTGGGCGGCCTCGGGCGGCAGGGCGGTCTGGGCGGGGGCGGACGCAGCGGCCAGCAGGCCCAGTGCGGCCAGGAAGGGGGCGATCCGGCACATGGCGGGGATGATCGCACGGCTACACTGGCGGGATGTCCGCCCCCTGCGTGCCCCCCGTCCGATGAAGCTGCTGGCCCTCGACACCGCCACCGAGGCGATGGCGCTGGGGCTGGCCGATGACGGGGCCAGCGTCACGCACCTCGCCGAAGGCGGCGCCCTGGCCTCGGCCGCCCTGCTGCCGGCCGTGCTGGCGCTGCTGGCGGGCCGCGGCCTGCGCCCGGCGCAGCTGCAAGGCATCGCCTTCGGCCGCGGTCCGGGCGCCTTCACCGGCCTGCGCACCGCCGTGTCGGCGGCCCAAGGACTGGCCTTCGGCATCGGCTGCCCGGTGTGGCCGATCGACAGCCTGCTGATCGTGGCCGAGGACGCCCGCCGCCAGGCCGCGCCCGCCGGCCCCTTCTCGCTGTGGGTGGCGATGGACGCGCGCATGGACGAGGTCTACGGCGCCGCCTACCGCCACGTCCCCGGCCAGGGCTGGACCACCGAGGTCGAGCCCGCGCTGTGGGACCTGCCCACCCTGCACGCCCGCTGGGCGCTGCAGCCGCCCGCCGCGGTGGCCGGCTCGGCCCTGCCCGCCTTCGGCGAGCGCCTGGCCGTGCCCGCCGGCGTGCCCACCTGGCCGGCCTGCGCCGACCGGGCCGGCGCGTTGCTGGCCCTGGCCACCGCCGCCGCGGCCACCAGCCCCGGCCTGCCGGCCGAACAGGCGCTGCCGCTGTACCTGCGCGACAAGGTCGCGCAGACCACCGCCGAGCGCGAGGCCGCCAAGGCCGCCGCCGCGGCCGTCAGCCCCTCGGCCGCATGAACCTGCTGCGCCGACTGACCGATGCCGACCTCGATGCCGCCAGCGCGATCGAGGCCGTCAGCCACCCCGCGCCCTGGAGCCGCGGCCAGTTCGCCGATTCGCTGCGCGCCGGCCACCTGGCCTGGGCGCTGCAGGACGGCAGCGGCGCGCTGCTGGGCTACCTGGTGGCCATGCCCGGGGTCGACGAGATGCACCTGCTGAACCTGACCGTGGCGCCCGCCGCCCGCGGCCAGGGCCTGGCGCGCCGCTTGCTGGCCGAGCTGGCCGAGGCCTGCCGTGCCGCCCGCGCCCCGCTGCTGTGGCTGGAGGTGCGGGTGGGCAATGCCGACGCCCGGCGCCTGTACGACGCCTGGGGCTTCGAGGCCGTGGGCCTGCGCAAGCGCTACTACCCCCTGCCCGACGGCCAGCGCGAGGACGCGCTGGTGATGCGCTGGGCCGTGCCTGCGGAGGCCACCGCATGAGCTGGGACGCGCGCCAGCAGGCGATGCTCGAGGCCATGGGCCTGCGGGTCTGGGCGCCCCGGCCCGGGCCCGAGGCCACGCCGGAAGCGCCCCTGGCGTCCTCGATCGAGCCGGCGCCCGCGCCCGCCGCACGCCCGGCCGAACCGCCCCGCCCTGCCCGGCCGAGCGCACCGTCGCCGGCGCCGGTCGCGCTGGCCCAGGCCCTGGCACCGGTGGTGCCCGTCGCCCTGGGCGCGCGCGAACAGTCCATCGCCGCCATGGACTGGCCCGCGCTGCGCGAGGCCGTGGCCGGCTGCCAGGCCTGCGGCCTGTGCGAGGGCCGGCGGCAGACGGTGTTCGGCGCCGGCCATCCGCAGGCCGACTGGATGGTGGTGGGCGAAGCCCCGGGCGAGCAGGAGGACCTGCAAGGCGAGCCCTTCGTCGGCCCGGCCGGCGAACTGCTCGACGCCATGCTGCGCGCCATCGGCCTGAGCCGCGAGGCCACCGGCGAGCCGGCCCAGCGCGTCTTCATCGCCAACACCCTGAAGTGCCGCCCGCCGCGCAACCGCAACCCGGCGCCCGAGGAACTGCAGCGCTGCGAGGCCTTCCTGCAGCGCCAGATCGCGCTGGTGCAGCCCAAGCTGATCCTGGCCATGGGCAAGTTCGCGATCCAGCAGCTGACCGGCAGCGCCGAGGCCGTGGGCCGGCTGCGCGGCCAGGTCCACCGCTACCAGGGCGTGCCGGTGGTGGTCACCTACCACCCGGCCTACCTGCTGCGCCAGCTCACCGAGAAGGCCAAGGCCTGGGACGACCTGCGCCTGGCCCTGAAGGTGCACGCCCGCGTGCGCCGGCTCGAGGCCGAGGCCGCCGCCGGCCAGGCCCCCGGGGCCTGAGACCGGCCCCGGGCCTCCCGCTCACTTCTTCTGCTTGACCGGGCGGGTCCAGCCGCCCAGCGACACCTGCTTGGCGCGCGCCACCGTCAGCTGTCCGGCCGGCGTGTCCTTGCTGACCGTCGAGCCGCCGCCGATGGTGCCTCCCGCACCGATCGTGACCGGGGCGATCAGCACGCAGTTGCTGCCCACGTGCACATCGTCACCGATCACGGTGCGGTGCTTGTTCGCGCCGTCGTAGTTGGCGGTGATGCTGCCGGCGCCGTAGTTGACCCGCTCGCCCACGGTGGCGTCGCCCAGGTAGGCCAGGTGGTTGGCCTTGGCGCCGTCGGCCAGGGTGGAGTTCTTGACCTCGACGAAGTTGCCGATGTGGACCTCGCGGCCCAGCGCCGCGCCGGGGCGCAGCCGGGCGAAGGGGCCGATCAGCGAGCCGGCGCCCACGGTGGCGCCCTCGAGGTCGCCGTCGATGTGGGTGAAGGGGTGGACCACCACGCCGTCGCCCAGGGTGGCGTTGCGCAGCACGCAGTGCGCGCCGATGCGCACGTTGGCGCCCAGCGCCACCGCGCCCTCGAACACGCAGCCCACGTCGACCTCGCAGTCCATGCCGTGGGTCAGCGTGCCGCGCAGGTCGAAGCGGGCCGGGTCGGCCAGGCGCAGGCCGGCCTCCATCAGGCGCTCGGCCTCGCGGCGCTGGAAGCGGCGCTCCAGGTCGGCCAGCTGGGACGGGCTGTTCACCCCCAGCACCTCGGTCTCGGAAGGGGCCTGCGCGGCCACCACCGGCACGCCCTCGGCCACCGCCATCGCGACGATGTCGGTCAGGTAGTACTCGCGCTGGGCGTTGTCGTTCTTCAGGGCCATGACCCAGCGCTTGAGCGCCGCCGCGGGGGCGGCCATCATGCCGGTGTAGACCTCGCGGATCGCGCGCTGGGCCTCGGTCGCGTCCTTGTGTTCGACGATGGCCTGCACCGCCTCGCCCTGGCGCACGATGCGGCCGTAGCCGGTGGCGTCGTCCAGCACCACGGTCAGCAGCGCCAGGCGCTCGCCGCCGCAGGCCTGGGCCAGTGCCGTGGCCGTGGCCGGGGCGATCAGCGGCACATCGCCGTTGAGGATCAGCACCGTGCCCTCGTCGGGCAGGTGCGGCACCACCTGCTGGATGGCGTGGCCGGTGCCCAGCTGGGGCTCCTGGCGCACGCAGCGCGCGGCCGCGCCCACCATGGCCTCGACCTGGTCGGCGCCATGGCCGGTGATGACCAGGGTGTGGCCGGGCTCCAGCGCCTGCACGCTGCCCAGCACATGGCCCAGCAGGGGCCGGCCGGCCAGGGCGTGCAGCACCTTGGGACGGGCCGACTTCATGCGCGTGCCCTTGCCCGCCGCCATCACCACCACCGAGAGCGTCATCGCCAGTTCCTCATCTGCAAAAGACCGATCGCGGATTATCGGCCCCGGCCTTGTCGCTGCAGCGTTGCCCAAACGGCGGCACACTGGCGGGCATGAAGCTGCTCTTCGTTGCCGACCCCCTGCCCACCTTCAAGACCCAGAAGGACTCCACCTTCGCGATGATGCGCGAGGCCGCCCGCCGCGGCCACCAGGTGCTGGCCTGCGACAGCGCCGACCTGCACTGGGCGCGCGGCGGCCGCGTCAGCGCCCGGCTGCAGCGCCTGACGCTGACCGGCCGCAGCGGCGCCGGCGTCAAGGACTGGTACACCGCCGAGGACCTGGGCGTGACCGCCCTGGCCGACGTCGACGCGGTGGTGATGCGCAAGGACCCGCCCTTCGACAGCGAGTACTTCTACGCCACCCACCTGCTGGGCCGCGCCGAGGCCGAGGGTGCCCGCGTCTTCAACAGCCCGCAGGCGCTGCGCGACCACCCCGAGAAGCTGGCCATCCTCGAGTTCCCGGAGTTCATCGCCCCCACCCTGGTCACCCGCCACGCCGACGACGTGCGCGCCTTCCACGCCGAGCAGCGCGACATCATCCTCAAGCCGCTGGACGGCATGGGCGGCATGGGCATCTTCCGGGTGCGCGAGGACGGCCTGAACCTGGGCGCGATCCTCGAGTCGCTCAACCGCGACGGTGCGCAGACCATCATGGTCCAGCGCTACCTGCCCGAGATCGTCGACGGCGACAAGCGCGTGCTGGTGATCGGCGGCGAGCCGGTGCCCTTCAGCCTGGCCCGCATCCCGCAGGGCGGCGAGGTGCGCGGCAACCTGGCCGCCGGCGGACGCGGTGAAGCCCGCCCCCTGACCGAGCGCGACCGCGAGATCGCCGCCGCCATCGGCCCCAGGCTGGCCGCCCGCGGCCTGCTGCTGATCGGCCTGGACATCATCGGCAGCCACCTCACCGAGATCAACGTCACCAGCCCGACCTGCTTCCAGGAGATCACCGACCAGATGGGGCACGACGTGGCCGCGCAGTTCATCGGCGCGCTGGAGGCCGCATGCGCATCGCGCTGATCGCCCACGACCGCATGAAGGACGCGATGGTGGCGCTGGCGCGCGAGTTCGAGCCGATGCTGCGCCAGCACACCCTGATGGGCACCGGCACCACCGGCGGCCGCCTGGGGGCCGAGGTCGGCCTGCCGGTAGAGCGCCTGCTCACCGGCCCGCTGGGCGGTGACCTGCAGATCGGCGCGCGGCTGGCGGTGGGCGAGGTGGACGCGGTGGTGTTCCTGCGCGACCCGATGACCCCGCAGCCGCACGAGCCCGACATCAACGCCCTGGTGCGCGCATGCGACGTGCACGACGTGGCCTGCGCCACCAACCTGCGCAGCGCCCGGCTGATGCTGCACGCGCTCACCCCCTGAGCCTGCCGGCGGCTACCATCGTCTCTCCAGGGGGCCGCCTCGATGCGCCCCCGACGACACCACTCCGGGAGAACGACCGATGGCGACCCCCGCCCGCCGCCGCGCCGCCGCGCGCGCCGACACCCTGCTGACCTGGGCCCTGGGCCTGTACCAGGCCGCCCTGGCCCTGGTGCTGCTGTGCTTCACCTACGCCCTGTGGCCGGAGCCGGCCGACGGCGGCAGCGGCTGGAAGCCCGTGGCCTCGCTGTGGGGCCACGCCTTCGAGCTGCGCGACGACGGCCGCCTGATCCTGCTGGTGCTGTGCATCGGCGCCCTGGGCAGCTTCGTGCACTCGGCCACCTCGTTCACCAGCTATGTGGGCAACCGACGGCTGCAGCACAGCTGGGCGGCCTGGTACGCGCTGCGGCCGCTGATCGGCGCGGCCCTGGCCCTGATCTGCTACTTCGCGTTGCGCGGCGGCCTGCTGGCCGGCACCACCACCGCGCAGCAGGTCAGCGTGTTCGGCACCGCCGCGGTGGCGGGCCTGACGGGCATGTTCTCCAAGCAGGCCGCGGACAAGCTGCGCGAGGTCTTCGACACCCTGTTCCGCACCGCCAGCGGCCAGGGCGACGACGCCCGCAGCGACAAGCTCGAGTCCAACCTGCCGGTGACGCGGCTGATGATCGAGCGCCGCCGCATCAGCGCCGTGGAGTTGCCCGAGACCGGCGAGGCCGGCGTCGAGCTCAAGCGCCTGCACGCGATGCTGGGCGGCGCGGTGACGCGCGTGCCGGTGCTGCGCGCCGACGGCAGCGTGCGCTGCGTGATCCACCAAAGCCTGATCTACAAGTTCCTGGCCGACCTGGGCATGAACCCGTCCCCCGAAGGCCACCCCACCATCGACAGCGCCACCCTGGCCGATTTCCTGGCCGCCCCCGGCATGGACGCCCTGGTCAGTGGCTCGCTGGCCTGGGTGGGCGAACACGCCCTGCTGTCCGACGCCAAGGCCCGGATGGAGGAGACCCCGCACTGCCAGGACGTCTTCGTCACCGCCCACGGCCTGAACACCGAGCCGGTGCTGGGCTGGCTGACCGACGCCGAGGTGCGGGTGGCGGCGATGACCTGAAGGGGTGGGGGGGCGCTGCGCGTGCCGAGGCCGCTCTGAGCGGGACTCTCAGGGCCGCGCGGGCGGCGTGGCGTGGCACCGGCCGCGGGACAGCGGACCGGGCGCACGAGGGGCGGTCGGCACTGCGTGCCGACTCCCTTGCGGTGCTCGCCGCCTGGGGTGGGCTCGGAACTCCCTCCGCTCGCCTGCGGCTCGCTGTGGTCGAACAGCCGAGCCCAAGCATGTTCACAAAGCCTGACCTGCGGTCAGGCCCCCACGCGGCTGCGCTCCTCAGCGCCCCTCGCATCGCGCCCGGCCCGCTGCCCCGCGGCCGGCGCCAGTTCAACCCGGTGTGCACTGCTCGCGTGGGCAGGCAACGGTCGGTGGCTGGCGCGGAGGGGGGCTTTGGCCCTGAGCGAAGTAAAGAAGGAGGCCGCAGGCCGGGTGACATGAGAGAAGGACCAAAGCCCCCCTCCGCAGCCCACGGAAACGGCTGCAGGCGACACCTCAGGGCACCAGCAAGGCGTGCTGGGTGGCCGTGTGCAGGTCGCGCCAGAGGCGGTTGAGCGCGCTGTCCTCGTGGGCGGCCCACAGGCCGCAGGCCGGGTAGACCTCGTCGACCGCGCGGCGGGTGGCGTGGACCCAGGCCGCGCTGGCCTCGCGCAGCGCGGTGGCGCGGGCCTCGCCCAGCACGCGGCCGGCCACCACCTCGGCCCAGGCGTCGTCCAGCAGGACGTAGAAGGCCTCGCGCCGGGGCGACAGCGCGGCCTGCTGCAGCGCCAGCAGCGCCGCCAGGCGGGGCCGGCCCGGGGCCAGGGTGGCGGCCTCTTGCAGAAAGCCCTGGCCGATGCCGGCCACGTTGGCGGCCAGGGTGGCCCAGGCCAGCTCGGCGAAAGGGAAGCGCCACAGCGGGCCGTCGGCCACCGCGGCGTCGGGGGCGATGCGGAAGCTGCGCGCCTCGGGCACCCAGGCCTCGTCGACCTCGAAGCCGTGGGTGCCGCTGGCGCGCAGGCCCACGCTGCGCCAGGACGGCACCACCCGCACCGCGGCGGCGTCGAGCACGAAGGCGCGGTGCAGCGGGTCGCCGCGTTCGTCCACGCAGGGGCCGTCGGTGTCGTGCAGCTGGGCGTTGAGGGTGAAGTGGGTGGCGATCGGGGCCCCGCTGGCGAAGGTCCAGCGGCCGCTCAGGCGCCAGCCTTGGCCGTCGCGCCAGGCGCGGCCGGTGGGGGCCCCGCTGCCGGCCAGGCAGACGCGGGGCGTGGCCATCAGCCCGCGCGCCAGCTCGGGCGCCAGGAAACCGGCGAACCAGCCGGCGCCGGCGCACAGCGTCACGACCCAAGCGCAGCTGCCATCGGCCCGGGCGATGGCTTCTTCCAGCCGAACCACCTCGGGCAGCGGGCACTCGGCGCCACCCACGGCGCGCGGGGCCAGCAGGCGCAGCCAGTCGCGGCGGTGGATCAGGGCGCGCTGGCGCGGGTGCAGGGCGCGGGCGGCGTCGGCGGCGGGGGCGTGGGCGCGCAGGCGCTGCGCGTCCCGGACGGAAAGCTGTGGCATGGAGCGAAAAAAGTTGTCAGGACTGCGCGGCAGGCCCCGACGAAGGGGTTGTGCAGACGTCCTGCACGCCATTTCACCCCAAACGGAACCCTCGCCATGAACCTCCGCCACGCTGCCCTGATCGCCACCGCCCTGATCGCCCAGGCCGCCCACGCCGCGCCGGAAAAGGACCGCAGCTGCGGTGCCGGCACCTGCGGCAAGAAGACCGCCACCGCGCCCAAGGGCGCGGCCTCCGACGCCGCCTGCTCCAAGAAAGAGGGTGGCTGCTCGAAGAAGGACGACAAGAAGGCCGGCAAGGACAGCGGCTGCTCCAAGAAGGACAGCGGCTGCTCGAAGAAGACCGGCGCCAGCGGCCCGCAGTCGTGAACACCGGCGCCCCGCCCCGCGTGGGCCTGGGCTACCGCCGCGAGATGGCCGACTGGGACCTGGACCGGGTCCCGGCCGACTTCTTCGAGGTGGCGCCCGAGAACTGGCTGCGCCGCGACCGCGCGCCGCTGCACGCGCTGCGCGCGCGGGGCGCGCCGGTCTGGCTGCACGGCGTCTCGCTCAACCTGGGCGGGCACTCGGCGCTGGACCCGGCCTTTCTGCGCGCGGTGGCCGCGCTGCAGGACGAGCTGGGCGGGGGCTGGTACTCGGACCATCTGGCCGCCAGCGGCGACGCCCACCAGCTGCACGACCTGTTCCCGGTGCCCCACACCGCCGCCGAGCGCGACCGCGTGGCGGACCGCATCCGCCGCGCCCAGGACCTGCTGGGCCGGCGCCTGGCGGTCGAGAACCCCAGCTGGTACACGAACGTCGGCGACATCCCCGAGCCCGACTTCCTGGCCGAGGTCGCCGAGCGCGCCGACTGCGCGCTGCTGCTGGACCTGAACAACCTCGAGGTCAACCGCAAGAACCACGGCAGCCCGGGCGTCGAGGCCTTCCTGGCCCGGCTCGACCTGTCGCGCGTGGCCTACCTGCACGTGGCGGGCCACGAGTGGGATGAGCGCTTCGACCTGCACGTGGACACCCACTCGCAGCCGGTCAGCCAAGCCACCCGCGACTGGGCGCGGCGGCTGTCGCTGGCGCACGGCTGGCCCGTGCTGCTGGAGTGGGACCACGACCTGCCGGGCCCCGACGGCCTGGCCAAGGAGCTCGCATGTCTGCGTTCTTCGACCACGTGAGGGGCCGCACCGATGACCCCCCGCCCGGCCACGACCCGCGCGGCCTGCGCCTGTACCGCCACCTGGTGTGGCTGGGCGCCAGCCAGACGGTCGAGGCCCACCACCCTGAGTTGCGTGCCCAGCTGGGCGAGGACGCCTGGCACACGCTGATCGCCGCCTGGGTGCGCGACTCGGCCTGGGATTCCCCCTTCCTGATGGACCTGAACGATGACTTCCTGGCTTTCCTGGCCCGAGCGGGCGCTTGATTCCCTGCAGACCCGCCTGGACGGCCTGGGCCTGCTGCTGCTGCGGTGTTGGCTGGCGCAGGAGTTCGGCCGCGCCGGCTGGACCAAGCTGGCCGGCGGCTGGCAGGCGCCCGAGTGGTTCGCCGGCCTGGCCTTTCCGCCCCCGCTGGCGTGGCTGCCGCCCGACCTGAACTGGGGCCTGGCCGCGGTGACCGAGCTGGTGGCCGCCGCCGCGCTGCTGCTGGGCTGGCCGGTGCGCCTGGCCGCGCTGGCCCTGCTCTTCGTCACCGGGGTCGCCGTGTATGCTGTCCATTTCGACCTGGGCTGGGCCGGCTGGGACCAGATCGACACGCCCGACGGGCAAGGGTTCAAGGTGCCGCTGATGATCGCGCTGATGCTGGTCGTGCTGCTCGAGCGCGGCCCCGGCCGCCGGGCCTGGAAGGGGCCGCGGTGAACGCCGAAGCCCTGGAGCGCTGGCGCCCGGCGATGCTGCGCTTCGCCCAACTGCACCTGCAGCCCCGCGAAGAGGCCGAGGACGCGGTGCAGGACTGCCTGCTGGCCGCGCTGGCCGCCCCGGCGCGGGCGGTGGACGACGCCCGCGCCTACCTGTTCGGGGTGCTCAAGCACAAGATCACCGACCGCCTGCGCGAGCGCTACCGCCACGGCCGTCCGGCCGAGGACGCGGGCGAGGCCAGCGCCGAGGACCTGGACGCGCTGCTGTTCGACCCGCGCGGCCGCTGGGCCACGGGCATGGCGCCCGAGGCCTGGGGCTCGCCCGAGGCCGCGCTGGCCAGCGAGCAGTTCTTCGCCGTGGTCGACGCCTGCGTCGGCCGCCTGCCCGCCAAGACCGCGCGCGTCTTCAGCATGAAAGCGCTGCTGGACTGCGACACCGACGAGGTCCGCGCCACGCTGGGCCTGAGCGCCAGCGACTACTGGCAGTGCATGAGCCGCGCCCGCCAGCAGATCCAGCTGTGCCTGACGCAGCGCTGGTTTGGAGCCCCCCGATGAAGTGCCGCGAATTCGTCTTCCTGCAAAGCTCCGGCCAGCTGGCCGATCCCGGCACCGGAGCCGCCACCCGCACCCGGGCGCGGATGCACCGCTGGATGTGCAGCGCCTGCCGGGCCTTCGCCGCCAATGACGAGGCGCTGGACGGGCTGCTGGGCGGCTGGCGCGAGCACCTGCAGACCCCTGACAGACCCGTCGACGCCGGACCCTCGGACCGCACCTGAAGGCGAGGCCGCGTCGCCGGGACGGCGGCGGCGCGGCCGCGCGCCCCGGGCGGCGACAATCCGGGCATGGCATTGCTCTCCCTCACCAACGCCCACCTGGCCTTCGGCCACGTGGCCCTGCTCGACGGCGCCGACTTCTCGCTGGAGGCCGGCGAGCGCGTCGCGCTGATCGGCCGCAACGGCACCGGCAAATCCTCGCTGCTGAAGATCCTGGCCGGCATCGACAAGCCCGACGATGGCGAGCTGCAGGTGCAGGGCGGCATCCAGCGCTTCTACGTGCCGCAGGAACCCACCTTCGCCCCCGGCGCCACCGTGTTCGAGGCCGTCAGCGAAGGCCTGGCCGAGGTCAAGGCGCTGCGCGCCCGCTTCGAGGCGCATGACCCCGCCGACGACCTCGACGCGATCCAGACCCGCCTGGAGGCGCTGGACGGCTGGAACTGGGAGCGCCGCGTCGACGAGGTGCTGCAGCGCCTGGCGCTCCGGCCCGAGGCCATCGTGGACACGCTCTCGGGCGGCAACCGCAAGCGCGTCGCCCTGGCCCAGGCCCTGGCCGCCAACCCCGACGTGCTGCTGCTCGACGAGCCGACCAACCACCTGGACCTGGACGCGATCCGCTGGCTGGGCGAGCTGCTGGTGGCCTTCAAGGGCGCGCTGCTGCTGATCACCCACGACCGCGCCTTCCTGGACGTGGTCTCCACCCGCATCCTCGAACTCGACCGCGGCGCCCTGCGCAGCTACCCGGGCAACTACAGCGCCTTCCAGGGCCACAAGGCCCGCGAGCTGGAGAACGAGGCCCTGGCCAACGCCCGCTTCGACAAGCTGCTGGCGCAGGAAGAGGTCTGGATCCGCAAGGGGGTGGAGGCCCGCCGCACCCGCAGCGTGGCCCGCATCGCCCGCCTCGAGCAGATGCGCGTGGACCGCGCCGCGCGGCGCGACGTGCAAGGCAAGGTGCGCCTGGACATCGACCGCGGCGCCAACTCGGGCAAGCTGGTGGCCGAGCTCGAGAACGTCACCAAGGGCTTCGGCGCCGGCCCGCTGGTCAAGGACTTCAGCCTGACCGTGATGCGCGGCGACAAGATCGGCCTGGTCGGCCCCAACGGCGTGGGCAAGACCACGCTGCTGAAGATGATCCTGGGCCAGCTGCAGCCCGACAGCGGCGTGGTGCGCACCGGCACCAACCTGCAGATCGCCTACTTCGACCAGATGCGCGAGGTGCTCAACCCCGAGGCCACGCTGGCCGACACCATCAGCCCGGGCAGCGAGTGGATCGAGATCGGTAGCCAGCGCAAGCACGTGATGAGCTACCTGGGCGACTTCCTGTTCGCCCCGGCCCGCGCCAACTCGCCGGTCAAGAGCCTGTCGGGTGGCGAGCGCAACCGCCTGCTGCTGGCCCGCCTGTTCGCCCGCCCCGCCAACGTGCTGGTGATGGACGAGCCGACCAACGACCTCGACATCGAGACGCTCGAGCTGCTCGAAGAGCTGCTGGCCGACTACGACGGCACGGTCTTCCTGGTCAGCCACGACCGCGCCTTCGTCGACAACGTGGTCACCAGCGTGATCGCCTGGGAGGGCGACGACGCCCCCGGCCGGTGGCGCGAGTACGAGGGCGGCATCGGCGACTGGCTGACCCAGCGCGAGCGCGCCCGCGGCCTCGCCCAGAAGGCGGCGCAGGCCGCCGCCCGCGAAGCCGCCGCCGCCGCCGCCCCTGCGCCCGCCCCGGCCCCCGCGCCGGCGGCCGCCCCGGCCAAGCCGCGCGCCAAGCTGAGCTACAAGGAACAGCGCGAGCTGGACGAGCTGCCCGGCCGCATCGACGCGCTGGAGCAGGAGCAGGCCACGCTGGCTGCGCTGATCGGCGGCAGCGAGCTCTACACCCAGGGCGCGGCACGCATCACCGAGGTGACCGCCCGCCACGCGCAGATCGACGAGGAACTGCTGGGCCTGATGGAGCGCTGGGAAGCGCTCTCGGCGCGGGGCTGAGCCACCGCGCCATCGGCCCTCAGAGCCGGTGGTGGACCTGGTGGCCTTCGGCGGCGCTGGCGCAGGCCACGCAGCGGACGGCCCAGGGCTCGGCCAACAGGCGGTCGAAGCGGATCGCCTCGCCGCAGTCGGTGCAGGTGCCGAAGTCGGGGTCGGCCAGCCGGCGCAGCGCGGCGCTGACCCGGCCCAGCTCGGCCAGCTCGCGGTCGGCGCGCGCCAGCGCGACCTCGCGGTCGGCGTCCCGCTCGCGGCTGTCGTGGGCGTCCTCGGCCATCAGCTCGGCGGCCATCTCGACCCGGCCGGCGCCCTGGTGCTCGGCGAGTTGCTGGTCCAGCTGGGCCTGGCGCTGGCGCAGGGCGGCCTCCAGGCGTTGGCGTTGTTCGGTGCTGAGGGTGCTCATGGCGGTCTCCTGTGATGCCTGGATCCTCGCGCCGGGGCGGGACGGCGGCCTTGACCCGGCTCAAGCACCACCCGCTGCCTAGAATCGGGGCATGTGCCAGCTCCTCGGAATGAACGCCAACACGCCGACCGACGTGATGTTCAGCTTCACCGGTCTGGCCACCCGTGCCGACGAGCACAAGGACGGTTTCGGCATCGGCTTCTTCGAGGGCCGGGGCGTTCGCCTGTTCGTCGACGAGCGCAGCGCCCGCGCCAGCCCGGTGGCCGAACTGGTCAAGACCTACCCGATCCGCAGCAACCAGGTCATCGCCCACATCCGCAAGGCCACCCAGGGCCGGGTGGCGCTGGAGAACACCCACCCCTTCGTGCGCGAGCTCTGGGGCCGCTACTGGGTGTTCGCCCACAACGGCGACCTGAAGGACTTCCGGCCCCGGCTGCACGGCCACTTCCGCCCGGTGGGCGACACCGACAGCGAGCACGCCTTCTGCTGGCTGATGCAGGAGCTGGCCAAGGCCCACGCCGGTGTGCCGGCGGTCGACGAGCTCAGCTGCACCCTGCGCGAGCTGCTGCCGCAGCTGCACCGCCACGGCACCTTCAACATGCTGCTGTCCAACGGCCAGGCGCTGTGGGCCCACAACTCCACGCGGCTGCACTGGCTGGTGCGCCAGCACCCCTTCGGCGCGGCCTCGCTGCGCGACGACGACGTGACGGTGGACTTCGCCCACCTCACCACGCCCAAGGACCGGGTGGCGGTGATCGCCACCGAGCCCCTGACCGACGACGAGCCCTGGACCGCCTTCGCCCCGGGCGAGCTGCGCGTCTTCGTCGACGGCGCGCCGCGCTGAGCCGCGCGCCACGTCCCACACCCTGCGGACCCGCCGGGCGGCCCCGCTGCGCGACACTCGGGCGATGGACGCCGCCCTGCCCGATTTCGCCTTCGACCGCTTCCCCCGCCACGACGAGCTGACCGCGCTGCTGCAGGCCTGCGCCGCGGCCCGGCCCGAGCTGATGACGCTGTGCGAGCTCGGCCGCAGCTTCGAGGGCCGACCGATCTGGCTGGCGGTGCTCACCCACACCGCCACCGGCCCCGACACCGACAAGCCCGCGCTGTGGGTGGACGGCAACCTCCACGCCGCCGAGCTCACCGGCTGCACCGCGGTGCTGGTCTGGCTGCGCGCCCTGCTCGACGGCCACGGCCGCGACCCGGCGATCACCGAGCTGCTGGACACCCGTGCCGTCTACCTGGTGCCGCGCCTGAACCCCGACGGCGCCGAGCTGGCGCTGGCCGAGCGCCCGCGCCACATCCGCTCCTCCACCCGGCCCTACCCCTGGGACGAGCCCGCGGTGGCCGGCCTGACGGTGCAGGACGTGGACGGCGACGGCCGCATCCTGAGCATGCGCATCGCCGATCCGCACGGCGGCTGGAAGCCCCACCCCGACGAGCCCCGCCTGTTGATCCCGCGCGAGCCCGGCGAGCTTGGCGGCACCTACTACCGCGTGCTGCCCGAGGGCCTGCTCGAGGCCGACAGCGCGCCCGACCCCACCCTGCTGCCGGTCAACCCCGACCGCGAGGGCCTGGACCTCAACCGCAACTTCCCCGCCGGCTGGCGCCAGGAATTCGAGCAGAAGGGCGCCGGCCCCTACCCCACCAGCGAGCCCGAGGTGCGCGCGGTGGTGGATTTCGTCGCGGCCCACCCGAACATCGGTGCGGCGGTGAGCTTCCACACCCACTCGGGCGTGATCCTGCGGCCGATGGGCACCGCGCCGGACGCCGACATGACGCCCGAGGACCTGTGGCTGTTCCAGCGCCTGTCGGCGCTCGGCGAACGGCTGACCGGCTACCCGGTGGTCAGCATCTACGAGGACTTCCGCTACCACCCCAAGGAGGTGATCAGTGGCACCCAGGACTGGTTCTACGAGCACCTGGGCGCGCTGTTCTGGACGGTGGAGCTGTGGGCGCCCAACCGCGAGGCCGGCATCACCGGCTACGACTGGATCCACTGGTACCGCGAGCACCCGCCCGAGGACGACCTGAAGCTGCTGCGCTGGAGCGACACCGCCTGCGATGGCCAGGCCCACGTCGACTGGAGGCCCTTCGAGCACCCGCAGCTGGGCCCGGTCGAGATCGGCGGCTGGGACCGCATGAACTACTGGCGCAACCCGCCACCCGCCCTGCGCGAGCGCGAGGCCGCGCGCTTTCCCGACTGGCTGTGCCGCATCGGCCTGAGCCTGCCGCGCCTGGTGCTGCTGCAGGCCACGGCCGAGCCGCTGGCCGACGGCCTGTGGCGGGTGCGGATGTGGGTGGGCAACGCCGGCTACCTGCCCAGCGCGGTCACCCGGCGCGCGCTGGAGCGGCAGGTGGCGCGGCCCTGCGTGTTCGAGCTCGGACTGCCCGAAGGCGCGGCGCTGCAGGGCGGCAGCCGGCGCGTGACCGGGCCGCAATTGGCCGGTCATGCGCCGGCACAGTCGCTGCAGTCCTTCGTGCCGCCGGGCGACGCCACGCCCGACCGCGCCCGCGCCGAGTGGCTGGTGCGGGCACCGGCCGGCGCCGTGCTGACGCTGCAGGCCAGCGCCGGCCGCGCGGGCCGGGTGCAGACCACGCTGCGGCTCGGCGACTGAGCCCCGGGCCGGGCCCGGGGACGCGGACTCAGAAGCGGTGGCGGATGCCGACCGCGAAGCTGTTGTCGGCGTCGGCCGCGCCGGCCTTGTCGCGCAGGTAGACCGCGTAGGTGTCGGTGCGCTTGGACAGGCTGTGGTCGTAGCCCAGGCTCAGCGTCTTCTTGTCGAGCAGGCCGGCCTTGCCGTACTGGGCCAGGGCCTTGCCGGCGGCACCCACCGGCACCGCGGCGCCCACGCCGCCGATGGTGTAGGTGGCCTCGGTCGTGTCGTTGACGACCTTGCCGAACTGGCCGTAAACCTTGGCCAGACCGGCGTCCCACGAGCCGCCCAGCTGCCAGGTGGTGGTGCCGGCGGTGGTGCCGGCCTTGACCTGCTGGAAGGCGAAGGTGCCGGCCAGCGGCCCGCCGAAGTACAGCGCCTGGGCGCTGACCCGACGACCCAGCGTGCTGCCATCGTTGCCGGCCACCTGGACCTGCGCGGTCAGGCCGCCCAGGCTGGGCGCGGTGTAGGCCAGCGAGTTGCTCCAGCCGGTGTCGCCGGTGACGGTGCCGCTGGTGAAGTAGTGGCGGATCGAGGGCGAAAAGCCGAACGAGTCGCCGAGGGCATTGAACAGCAGGGTCGAGACGAACAGCGAGGTCGTGTTGCGGCCGACGGTGAGCTTGCCGTAGCCGCCGGACAGGCCGACGAAAGCGTTGCGGGCCCAGAAGGCGTCGCCATTGAAGCGGCCGGCGCTGCCGCTGTCGGCGCGCAGGAAGCTCTCGATCGAGAACACCGCGCTCAGCCCGCCGCCCAGGTCCTCGGTGCCCTTGAAGCCCAGGAAGCTGGTGGTCATCTTGCCGCTGGCCACGGCCTGGTCGCGCACGCCGGCGGCCTCGAAGCGGCCGACCGACACGTCGATCAGGCCATAGGCCTGGACGCTGGACTGGGCCTGGGCGGCGCTGCCGGCCAGGGTGGCCAGCGCGGCCAGCGCGGTCAGGGGGAGACGGGACAGGGTCGACGACATCAATTGCTCCTGGGTGGGTCGGTCGGTGGATTTCTGCCACACTGCCCCGGCCTTGAACCGCCGGGCCTCACAGCGGGCCGACGGCAGTGCCACGCAGGATCCATACCCGCCCAGACATGACCCGACTGACCCTCAACCAACGCGCCGTCGAACTCGACGACCGGCAGGTGCCGCCCGACATGCCCCTGCTCTGGGCATTGCGCGACGAACTGGGGCTGACCGGCACCAAGTACGGCTGCGGCGTGGCCGCCTGCGGCGCCTGCACCGTGCAGCTCGACGGCCAGCCGGTGCGCAGCTGCGTGCTGCCGGTGGCGGCCGCGGCAGGCCATCAGGTCCGCACCATCGAGGGCCTGGGCACGCCCGACAAGCCGCACCTGCTGCAGCGCGCCTGGGTCGAGGAACAGGTGCCGCAGTGCGGTTACTGCCAAAGCGGCATGCTGCTGGCGGCCGAGGCCCTGCTGCGCAGCAACCGCCGCCCCAGCGACGCCGACATCGACGCCGCGATCACCAACCTGTGCCGCTGCGGCACCTACCCGCGGGTGCGGGCGGCGATCCACACCGCCGCGCGCTGGCTGCGCGAGGGGCAGCCATGGGCCTGAGCCGACGCACCGTGCTGTGGTCGCTGCTGGGCGGCGGCGGGGCGCTGATCGTCGGCTGGAGCGGCCTGCCGCCGCGCAGCCGGCTGGGCGACGGCGCCTGGCTGTCCACCGACGACGGCACCCTGGGCCTGAACGGCTGGGTCGCGATCGCCCCCGACGGCGGGGTGCGCCTGGCCATGCCCTGGGCCGAGATGGGCCAGGGCGTGCACGCCGCGCTGGCGCTGCTGGTGGCCGAGGAACTGTCGGTGCGGCCCGAGCAGGTGCAGACCGTGGCCGCGCCCCCCGAGAAGGTCTACGGCAACGTGGCGGTGCTGGTCGACGGCCTGCCGCTGCACCCGCGCGAGACCGAGCCCGGCCACGAGACCACCACCGCCCGCCTGGGCCGCTGGATGGTGCGCAAGCTGGCCCGCGAGCTGGGCCTGGTGATCACCGGTGGCTCGTCCACCATCGCCGACAGCTGGGACGCGCTGCGCCTGGCCGCCGCCACCGCCCGGGCCCAACTGCTGGGTGCGGCCTCGATGCAGTGGAAGCTGCCGGTGGCCGAACTGCAGGCCGAGGACGGCGTGGTGCGCCACCCGGGCAGCGGCCAGCAGCTCGGCTATGCGGCCCTGGCCGCCGCCGCCCAGGGGATGCCCCCCGCCGAGCTGCGCCTGCGCCCGCGTGCCGAGTGGCGCTGGCTGGGCCGGCCTCAGCCCCGCCCCGACGCCCTGCCCAAAAGCCAGGGCCGCGCCACCTACGGCCTGGACGTGCGGGTGCCGGGCCAGCGCTTCGCGGTGCTGCGCCACGCCCCGGCGCTGGGCGGCCGCCTGGGCGCCCTGAAGAACGAGGCCGCGGTGCGGGCCCTGCCCGGGGTCGAGGCGGTGCTGCGCCTGCCGGCCCCGACCGGCGGCACCGAGGCCGTCGCCGTGGTGGCCCGCAACACCTGGCTGGCCCGGCGTGCGCTGGACGCGCTCGAGGTCGAGGTCCTGCCCCCCGAAGGCCCGCCGGCCGACTCGGCCGCGATCCTGGACGCGCTGGCGGCCACCGCCCGCGACGCCGCCGCCGAGGACCGCGGCCACGGCTTCCACGCCCAGGGCGAGCCCGAGCACGCGCTGGCCCACGCCGAGCGGGTGGTCGAGGCCGCCTACCGCGCGCCCTACCTGGCCCACGCCACGATGGAGCCGATGAACGCCACGGTGCGCGTGGCCGACGGCGCGGTGGAGGTCTGGGCCCCGACCCAGGTGCCCGGCCTGGCGCGCGAGGCCGCGGCCCGCGCCGCCGGGGTGGACGCGTCCAGGGTCACGCTGCACATGACGCTGCTGGGCGGGGGCTTCGGCCGCCGGCTCGAGGTCGACCACGTGGTCCAGGCGGTGCACGTGGCCCGGGCCCTGCCCGGCCAGGCGGTGCAGCTGCTGTGGCCGCGCGAAGAGGATTTCACCCACGACTTCTACCGCCCGGCCGGCGCCGCGGTGTTGCGTGCGGTGCTGGACAGCCAAGGCCAGCCGCGCGCCCTGCTGATCCACAGCGCCGGCGACGCCATCACCCCGCGCTGGCTGGCGCGCAACGTGCCGGGCCTTTCGGGGCCGCTGGACCCGCCGGACAAGACCGCCGCCGAAGGGCTGTTCGACCTGCCCTACGCGATCCCGCACCAGCGCATGCGCCACGTGGCCACGCGCCACCCGGTGCCGGTGGGCAACTGGCGCTCGGTGGGGCACAGCCACAACGCCTTCTTCAGCGAGGGTTTCCTGGACGAGTTGGCCCACGCCGCCGGGGCCGACCCGCTGGCTTACCGCCTGGGCCTGCTGGCCGACGCGCCGCGCCACGCGGCGGTGCTGCGGCTGGCCGCCGACAAGGCCGGCTGGGGCCGCCCGCTCCCGGCCGGCCGCGCCCGCGGCGTGGCGCTGCACGAGAGCTTCGGCGCCGTGGTCGCGCTGGTGCTCGAGGTGTCGGTGGCGCAGGGCCGGCCGCGGGTCCACCGCGCGGTCTGCGCGCTGGACTGCGGCACCGTGCTGAACCCGGTGGGCGTGGCCCAGCAGGTCGAGAGCAGCGTGGTGTTCGGCCTGGGCGCCGCGCTGGACGGCCGCATCGACATCGTCGGCGGTGAGGTCCAGGCCCGCAACTTCCCGCAGCAGATGCCACTGACCCTGCGCGAGACCCCGGCCATCGAGACCCACTGGGTCGAGAGCACGCGCGCGCCCAGCGGCATGGGCGAGCCGGCGGTGCCGCCGGTGGCGCCGGCACTGGCCAACGCGCTGTTCGCGCTGACGGGGCAGCGCCTGCGCGAGCTGCCGCTGCGCCTGGCGTCGGCCTGATCAGGCCGCGGGCGTGGCCCGCAGCCAGCGCACCAGGGTGTGGCGCAGCCGTTGGGCGTCGATCGGCTTGGTCAGGAAGTCGTTCATGCCGGCCGCCAGGGCCTCGTCACGCTCCGAGACCAGCGCGGCAGCGGTCAGGGCGATCACCGGCAGCGCCTGCGCGTCGTGGCGCTGTCGGATGCGCCGCGCCGCCTCATGGCCGCTGATGCCGGGCATCTGCAGGTCCATCAGCACCAGGGCGAAGGGGCGGCCCTGGGCGGCCGCCGCCTCCACCGCCTCGACCGCGGCCTCGCCATCGGCGGCCTGGGCCACCTCGGCACCCCACTGCTCGAGCATGGCCGCGGCGATCATCATGTTGACCGGGTTGTCCTCGACCATCAGGATGCGTGCCCCCTGCACCGGGTTGGTCTGGCCATCGCTGTCACCCGACTCCAGCGCCGCCTGGTCGGCGGGCGGCAGCGGCAGCTCGGCCCAGAAGCAGCTGCCCATCCCCGGCGTGCTGACCACGCCGACCCGGCCCTCCATCAGGGTGGCCAGTTCGCGGCAGATCGACAGGCCCAGGCCGGTGCCGCCGAAGGCCCGGGTGCCCGAGCTGTCGCCCTGCGCGAAGGGCACGAACAGGCGTTCCTGGGTGTCGGCCTCGATGCCGCTGCCGGTGTCCACCACCTCGAAGCGCAGCAGGTCGGGGCGCAGCACCCGCGCGGCCAGCAGCACGCTGCCGGCCGCGGTGAACTTCAGCGCGTTGTTCAGGTAGTTGCTGAGGATCTGGCGCACCCGCAGCGCATCGCCCACCACGGCCCGCGGCAGCTCGTCGTCGAGTTCGAGGTGCAGCCGCAGGCCCTGGGTGTCGGCCAGCGTGCCATAGGCCTCGTGCAGCGAGTGCAGCAGCGCGTGCAGGTCGAAGGCCTGGCGCTCGAGGTGCATCTTGCCGGCCTCGATCTTGGACAGGTCCAGGATGTCGGTGAGGATGGCCGAGAGGGTCTGGGCGCTGTCGCTGATCTGCTCGATGTACTGGCGCCGCCGGTCCTCGTCCAGCGCCGGCTGGCGCGCCAGCTGGGCCAGGCCGAGCAGGGCGTTGAGCGGGGTGCGGATCTCGTGGCTGGTGTTGGCCAGGAAGGCGCTCTTGGCGCGGCTGGCGGCCTCGGCGTCGTCGCGGGCCTTGGCGAGCGCGCGCTCGGTCAGGCGGCGCTGGGTGATGTCCTCGGCGAACCAGATCGTGCCCCCGCGCGAAGGGTGCTCGGGGTCCACCGCCTTGGCCAGCAGGCGGCAGGTGAAGGTGCTGCCGTCGCGGCGCTGCATCTCGCGCTCGATCTCGACGAGCTCGCCGCGGTTCAGGCGCGGCACCACGTCGGCGGCCAGCTGGCGGAACTCGTCAGGCGTGGGCCAGACCAGGCCCAGGTGGCGCCCGACCAGCGAGCCGCGCGGCCAGCCCAGCATCTGCTCGAGGTGGGGGTTGGCCAGGAGGAAGGCGTAGTCGCGCGTCAGGGCGATGCCCATCTGCGCGTTCTCGAGGATGGCCTCGCGCACCAGGCGCTGCTGCTCGGTGGCGCTGATGTCGCGGCAGGTGAGGATGAGGTGGTCACGCCCCTCCATCGAGAAGCGCGCGGCCGACACCAGCATCGCCACCGTGCTGCCGTCGCGCAGCCGGAAGGACATCGGCCGGTTGCGCACCGTGCCCTCGCGCTGCAGCTGCTCCACCAGGCGCTCGCGCTCGCCCGGCAGGCCCCAGACCCCGAGCTCCAGGCTGGTCCGGCCCACCGCCTCGTCCACGCTCCAACCCGTCAGGCGGGTGAAACTGGGGTTGACCATCAGGTAGCGGCCGCTGGTCATGTCGGTCAGCGTGACCAGGTCGGGGCTGTTGGCCACCAGGTGGCTGAGCAGGGCCTCGGAGCGCTGCAGCGCCTGCTCGGCCTGTCGGTGTTCGGTGTCGTCCAGGTAGATGGTCAGCACCGCGGGCTGGCCGTCCTCGGCCTCGACCGCGACGCTGGAGGCCTGCACGATCAGCACCTCTCCCGGCCGCGGCTCGAGGTGGAACTCGTCGGCCGGCAGGTGACGACCCGGCGGCAAGGTGACGATCTCGCGCAGCCGCGCCAGGGCGCGCTCGCGCGACTCGCCGGCCTGGTAGGCCGCCGTCAGGTCGAAACCGACCATGCTGGCCAGGTCGGGCAGGCCGAACATGGCCACGGCCGCGGGGTTGGCGTCCAGCACCCGGCCGTCGCGGTGCACCACGAGGGGCTGGGGCAGGCGGCGGAACAGCTCCTGGAAGCGGGCCTCGCTGTGGCGCAGGGCCGCCAGCACCTGGGCCTCGGCCGAGACGTCGCGCAGCAGGCCGCCGAAACGGCCATCGGACAGCGGGCGCAGCGACAGCCGCCAATGGCGGCTGCGGCCCTGGGCGTCCACCCGGGGCAGGGCCAGGTCGCGCACGGTCTGGCCGCGTGCGAGCGCCTGCTCCAGGCGGCAGCGGTCGTGCGGCGAGAGCTGGGCACCCGGCCAGGCCCACGGCGGCAGGCCGCGGTCGCCGGGCTCGAGCAGGGGAGCGTCGGCGCCGGTGTCGTCATGACGCACCAGGGCGCCCGAGGCGTCGAGCTCGAACAGACCGTCCACGGCCATGCCCAGCATGCGGGCCTGGCGGCGCTCGGCCTCGGCCAGGGCGCGAATGGCGATCACCTGGTCCGCCCAACGACGGCGCAACCGCCAGGCGGCGACCGCGGCCAGCGCCAGGCCCAGCCCCGCCAGGCCGGCCCGCGCGCCGGTGGCCGCCACCCAGGGCGCGGTCAGCAGCAGCCCCGCAGCCGCCAGCGCCAGCCACAGCGGCTGGCCTGACCAGGGGGAGGCGACAGGTGCGGGGGCGGGGGCGGGGTCGACGGGGGGCACGGACAACGGATCAGGCACAGAGGCCACCGGCATGACGACTGCTGGGCCCCCAGTGTCCGTCGAAACCGGGCCGGCGTCTGCGCCCCATGTGCAAGGGCTTGTGGTCCGGCCGCGGCAGGGGCGCCGGAATCAGGGGCGGGCGGCGGCCAGCTCGGCCCGGGTGGCCAGGGCCGCGGCGCGGGCGCGGCTGGCGAAGTCCTCGCCCGAGCCGGCGTACAGCACGGCGCGCGAGGAATTGACCACGATCGGGCCATCGGGGCGCCAGGCGGCGCGCACCGTGGCGACCGCGTCACCGCCCTGGGCGCCGACGCCGGGGATCAGCAGCGGCACGGTGGGCGCCAGCTCGCGCACGCGGGCCAGTTCTTCGGGGAAGGTGGCGCCCACCACCAGGCCCAGGCGGCCGTCGCGGTTCCAGGCGCCCGCGGCCAGCCGGGCCACGTGCTCGAACAGGCGGTCGCCATTGGCCAGGGTCTGGAACTGCAGGTCCGAGCCACCGGGGTTGGAGGTGCGGCACAGCAGGATCAGGCCCTTGCCGTCATAGGGCAGGTAGGGCTCGATCGAGTCGAAGCCCATGAAGGGCGAGAGCGTGACCGCGTCGGCCTGGTAGCGCACGAAGGCCTCGCGGGCGTACTGCTCGGCGGTCGAGCCGATGTCGCCGCGCTTGGCGTCCAGGATCACCGGCACCTCGGGGGCGTTGCGCCGCATGTAGGCCATCAGCTGCTCGAGCTGGTCCTCGGCGCGGTGGGCCGCGAAGTAGGCGATCTGCGGCTTGAAGGCGCAGACCAGGTCCTTGGTCGCGTCGACGATGCGGGCGCAGAAGTCGAAGATGCGGCGCGGATCGCCCTTCATGTCGGCCGGGAAGCGCGCGGGGTCGGGGTCCAGGCCCACGCACAGCAGCGACTCGTGACGGGCCGTCGCCTGGGCCAGCATGCGGTTGAAGCTCATCCCACGATTCTAGGAGCCCCGACCTTCCCGCGGCAGCCCCCCAGCCGGTAAGCTCCGCCCCCGGAGGGACCGTGACCGAAGACACCTCGCTGACGCAGTGGATACAGCGGGCCGCCGACGGCCAGGCAGGCGCCCTGGAACACCTGTTCCAGCAGCTCTACCCCGAGCTGCGCCGCATCGCCCACGCCCGCCTCTACCCCTCGCGCGAAGCGGTGCCGCTGGGCACCACCGAGCTGGTCCACGAGAGCTTCCTGCGCCTGTCGCGCGCCCGCAGCCTGCAGCTCACCGACCGCAAGCACTTCTTCACCTACGCCGCCACGGTGATGCGCCACGTCATCATCGACCTGGTGCGCGAGCACCGCGCCGAGCGCCGAGGGGGCGACAGCGACCACGTGCCCCTGGACGACCTCGACCCCGCCGAACACCCCGCTGCCGCGCCCGACGAGACCCTGCTGCAGATCCACACCGCCCTGCAGGAGCTCGAAGCCCTGGACCCGGCGCTGGCCCGGGTGGTCGAGATGCAGTACTTCGCCGGCTACAGCCAGCCCGAGATCGCCGAGCTGCTGGGCCTGAGCGAGCGCAGCGTGCGCCGCCACTGGGACAAGGCCCGCGCCTTCCTGCTGACCCGGATGGGCTGATGGACACGCCGCCCGCCCCGGCCCCCGACGACGGCGCCGAGGCCCGGCGCCAGCGCTGGCAGCGCCTGTCCGCCTGGCTCGACGAAGCCCTGGACCTGCCCGACGACGCCGCCCGCGCCGCCTGGCGCGCCGCGCTGCAGGCCGCGCCGGACGAAGCCGCCGAACTGGACGCCCTGCTGGCCTCGCACGGCCAGCGCACCGGCCTGGCGGCCCTGGACGGCCCGCCGGTGCTGGGTGCCCGCCCCGCCCCCGGCCGCGCCCAGCCCGGCCAGCGGGTAGGCCCATGGCGGCTGCACGAGCTGCTGGGCCAGGGCGGCATGGCCCAGGTCTGGCGCGCCAGCCGGGCCGACGGGGCCTACGAGCGCGAGGTGGCCCTGAAGCTGCCGCTGCACCTGCCCTGGCGCGACGACCTGGGCGAGCGCCTGGCGCGCGAGCGCGACCTGCTGGCGCGCCTGAACCACCCGCACATCGCCCGCCTGTACGACGCCGGCGTCGACGACGGCCACCCCTGGATGGCGATGGAGCGGGTGGACGGCCGCCCGCTCACCGCCTGGTGCGACGCGCAGCGGGCGGGTCCGCGCCAGCGGGTGCGGCTGTTCCTCCAGGTGCTCGACGCGGTGTCGCACGCCCACGGCCAGCTGGTGCTGCACCGCGACCTCAAGCCCAGCAACATCCTGGTCGACGGCCAGGGCCAGGTGAAGCTGCTGGACTTCGGCATCGCCAAGCTGCTGGGCGAGGACGACCGCCTGACCCACGACACCCGTCTGACCGCCTTCGGCGGCCGCGCGCTGACCCTGGACTACGCCAGCCCCGAGCAGTTGCGCGGCGAGCCCCTGGGCGCGGCCAGCGACGTCTACGCGCTGGGCGTGCTGCTGCACGAGCTGCTGTGCGGCGAGCTGCCCTATCGCCTGCCACGGCGCAGCGCGGCGCAGCTCGAGACCGCGATCCTGCAGGACCTGCCCACCCGCCCCAGCAGCCGCCCGGGCGCCGAGCAATCCGCCCACCGCGGCCTGACGCCGCGTCGCCTGTCGCGCCAGCTGCGCGGCGACCTCGACGCCATCACCCTGACCGCGCTGCGCAAGGACCCGGCCCAGCGCTACGCCAGCGCCGCCGAGCTGCGCGCCGACCTGCAGCGCTGGCTGGACGACGAACCGGTGCGCGCCCGGCCCGATGCCTGGAGCTACCGCGCCCGGGTCTTCCTGCGGCGCCACCGGGCCGGCGTGGCCCTGGGTGCCGTGGTGAGCGCGGCGCTGCTGGCCAGCACCGTGTTCTCGTGGCAACAGGCCCGCCTGGCCGAGCGCGAGGCCCTGCGCGCCCGCGCCACCCGCGACTTCCTGCTGGGCCTGTACAAGCCGGTGTCCTGGCTCAGCGCCCAGCCGCTGCGCGGCGGCCAGGTGACCGCGCGCGAGCTGCTGGACCTGTCGGCCGAGCAGCTGCAGCGGGCCCCGGTGGCCGACCCGCTGGTGCAGCAGGACCTGTTGGAGGCCCTGTTCGAGCTGTACGGCGATGTCGGCTCCGCGCCCGACCGTCTGCGGCTGGCACTGGCGCTGCGGGCCCACACGCGCCATCACGCAGGCGCCGACAGCGCGGCCCACTTCGGGGCCCTGGTCCAGCTGGCCCAAGTGCAATTCGAGTCGGACCGCACGACAGCCCGCCTCACGCTGGCCGGCGCCGAGGCCCTGCTGCCACGGCTGACGCTGACCGATGCCCAGCGGATGCTCTTTTGGCAGGTCAAAGGGCAGCTCGAGGAAGAAAGCCGGCTGGGCGATGCGGAGCAGGCCCTGGAGAAGGCCGTGGCCCTGAGCGCCGCCGACGGGGTGCCGCCGCTGCGCCGGGCCCAGGCCCTGATGCTGCTGGCCCGCCTGCGCTGGGATGGTCATGGCCAGCTCGACGAAGCGGTCACCTTGTACGAGCGCGCGCTGCAGGTCTTGCGGGACGACCCCGGCCTGCCCACCTTCCAGCGCACCCAGGCCGAGGTCGAACTGGGCGAGGCCCTGCGGTTGCGCGGTGACTTCGCACGCTCCGGAGAACTGCTGCGCGCCGCGTTCCAGCGCAGCGAGCAAGGCCTGGGATTGCTGCACCCGGACACGGCCCAGACGGGCTTGCGACTGGCCGAATGGCTGCGCGCCACCGGGCAGCCCAAGGCCTCGGCCGAGTTGCTGCGGCGCTTGTTGCTCGAATGGTCCGGCCGGGAGCGCCAGGACGACCTGCTCACCGTGCCCAACCTGCACCGCCAGCTGGCCGAAACCCTGGTCGCGCTGGGTCAAGGCGCGGCCGCCCTGCCGCACTCGGCGCAGGCCCTGGCCGGTTTGTCGCGGCGCTATGGCGCGCAGCCCTCGGTGACCCAGGCGGTCTGGCTGCTCGAAGCGGCGCGGGCCGCTGCCCTGGCCGGGCAAGCGCGTCAGGCCCTGGCCCAGCTGGCGCGGGCGCAGGCAGAGGCCGCGGCGATCGAGCCCACCCCCGCCTACCACCGCAAGCTGGCCGCGGTGCGCGCCACCGTGGCGGTGCTGACCCGGACCGCGCAGCCCAACGCCGCCTCGGCGACCGAGGCGGCGTTGGCCGACTGGGAACGCGCGGTCCAGCCCCCTGCCGCCACCTCCCACGCCGGTCAGGTCCGTGACCTGGCGGCGGTCCAGCTGTGGCGGGCGCATGACGCCCTGTTCGCGCGGCAGGGCGAGCCTGCACGCGCCGCCGCCGAGAGGGCGCTGGCGTTGCTGAGTGCCGAGGTCCGGCAACAGGTGGGGGATCTGGAATGGCTGGAAGCCCAGCTCCTGGCAGCCGAAGCCGAGCGCCTGCTTGGCCCTGGCCGCGAGGCCTGCCAGGCGGCGCCGACGCTGGCCGCCCGGCTGCGCCAGGAACGCCCCGACGGTCACCTGGCGGCACTGGCCTCGGCCCTGGTGCAGGGCTGCGACGCCTCGGCCACCGCCCCATCGACGGCCCTGGCGGCTCCCTGGCAGGCGCGGGCGGCGAGGCTGGCAGCAGCGGGCATGCCGGGTCCCCGCTGAGGATGGCGGCACCGGCACGCCGGCGCCACTCTCGGGTACCGCCCCTGGAGCCCCTCGTGAACGCTGCCCCCTCACGCTGCCGCTTCGGCCTCGGACTGGTCCTGTCGGTGCTGATGGCCGTGCCGGCCATGGCCCGGAAGTCGGTGGACAACTGGCGCCATGCGGACCTGCGCCCGCAGCCGCGGGCCCTGACGAGCCCGCCGGTGTCTGGGCGCCCGACGCCGCCCGCGGTGACGGGCGCGGCCGCCTGGGCCGAGGCCGCACGGTCGCGCCCGGTCGCGACACCCGCGCCCGCCCGCCCGCGCTGAGGCGCCGGCATGCGGCCTGTCCCCTGAGCAGGCGACAGCCTTGTCCGGAACCCCGCCCGTCCTGCGTATGTGTCATGAGACGGGCACATGCATGTGGGACAACCCCTGCACGCGCCCTCCAGACGCACGCAGGAGAACCCGATGCCCGACACGCCACGCGCCCGATGGATCCCTGCGGGGACCCCGCTGCCCTCGCACGGCTGGGCCACCGCACTGGTGCTGGCGGTGTCGGTGCTGACCGCGGTGCTGCTGATCCAGGCCGGGCTGGCCCTGGCCGCCCCACGGCCGGCCGAATCGGCCCAGGCCCCGCGTCAGGTGGCCGCGATCAGCCCTTCGGCCGAGCCCGGGACGACCACGGTGGCCTCGTCCCGCTGAGGGCCCCTCAGCCGCCGATGCGGCGCGCCAGCTCGGCCGCGCGGCCGGTGTAGTCGGCCGGAGTCATCGCCAGCAGGCGGTCCTTCTCGGCCTGCGGCAGGTCCAGGCCGCCGATGAAGCCCTGGATCAGCTCGCGGGTCATGGGCTTGCCGCGGGTGAAGGCCTTGAGCTGCTCGTAGGGCTTGGGCAGGGCGTGGCGGCGCATCACGGTCTGGATGGCCTCGGCCAGCACTTCCCAGGCCTCGTCCAGGTCGGCGGCCAGCGCAGCCTCGTTCAGCTCGAGCTTGTCCAGGCCGCGCGCCAGCGAGTCGTAGCCCAGCAGGGCGTAGCCCAGGGCCACGCCCATGTTGCGCAACACGGTGGAGTCGGTCAGGTCGCGCTGCCAGCGGCTGATCGGCAGCTTCTGGGCCAGGTGGGCCAGCAGGGCGTTGGCCAGGCCGAAGTTGCCCTCGGCGTTCTCGAAGTCGATCGGGTTGACCTTGTGCGGCATGGCCGAGGAGCCGACCTCGCCGTCCTTGAGCTTCTGCTTGAAGTAGCCCAGCGAGATGTAGCCCCAGACGTCGCGCGAGAAGTCGATCAGGATGGTGTCGAGGCGGGTGAACGCGTCGAACAGCTCGGCCATGTAGTCGTGCGGCTCGATCTGGATGGTGTACGGGTTGAACACCAGGCCCAGCTGCTGCTCGACCACGCGGCGCGAGAAGGCTTCCCAGTCGGTGCCGGGGTAGGCGGTGGAGTGGGCGTTGTAGTTGCCCACCGCGCCGTTCATCTTGGCCAGCAGCTGCACCTCGGCGATCACCTGGCGGGCGCGGCGCAGGCGGGCCACGACGTTGGCGATCTCCTTGCCCACGGTGGTGGGGCTGGCGGTCTGGCCGTGGGTGCGGCTGAGCATGGGCACCGCGGCGAAGGCCTGGGCCATGCCGGTGAGCTTGGCGATGATGCGGTCGATCGCCGGCAGCATGACCTGTTCGCGGGCGGCCTTGAGCATCAGCGCGTGGCTGGTGTTGTTGATGTCCTCGCTGGTGCAGGCGAAGTGCACGAACTCGGACGCGGCCTGCAACTCGGCCTGGCCTTCGAAGCGGGCCTTGAGCCAGTACTCGACCGCCTTGACGTCGTGGTTGGTGGTCTTCTCGATGTCCTTGATCGCGGCGGCGTCGGCGTCCGAGAAGCGGGTCACCAGGCCGCGCAGCAGGCCGCGCGAGGCCTCGGACAGCGGGGCGAAGCCGTCCAGGCCGGCGTCGGACAGGGCGATGAACCACTCGACCTCGACCTGCACGCGGCGGTGCATCAGGCCGTACTCGGAGAGCAGGGGGCGCAGGGCCGAGACCTTGCTGGCGTAGCGGCCGTCCAGCGGGGACAGGGCCGTGATGGTGGAGAGGGTCATCGACGTTCCGGAAGGCAAAGTGGAGCGGAAGGGCGCGCGGCGCGCCCCGGCGGGATTCGGGGGGCCCGTGGTGGTGGCCGCGGCGGCGGCCGACGCGGCGGGGCCCGGCGCGCCCCGTGGAAGGCGCACGACAACCCCCCATTTTACGACCGGTCACCCGCAGGGGGTGTCCAGGCGTGAGAAAGGGTCTCGATAGAATGCCGCCACGGTTCCGCACTCCTGCGGGTCCGCTCTATCAAACGCATGAAACTGATCGGATCCCTCACCAGCCCTTACGTCCGCAAGGTTCGCGTCGTGCTGGCCGAGAAGAAACTGGATGTCCAGTTCGTGCTGGAGGACGTCTGGGGCGACGACGCCATCCTGGCCGCCAACCCGCTGGGCAAGGTCCCCTGCCTGGTGATGGACGGCGGCGAGGCGGTGTTCGACTCGCGCGTGATCGTCGAATGCGTCGAGACCCTGTCGCCGGTCGGCAAGCTGATCCCGGCCAGCGGCCGCGAACGGGTCGAGGTCCGCACCTGGGAAGCCCTGGCCGACGGCCTGCTGGACGCCAGCATCGCCGCCCGCATGGAAGCCGTCTGGACCGGCCGCACCGAGGCCCAGCGCAGCCAGGCCTGGATCGACCGCCAGCTGGTGCGGGTGCACAGCGCGCTGCGCGCCATGGATCAGGGCCTGGGCGACAAGCCCTTCTGCGTCGGCATCCACATGAGCCTGGCCGACATCGCGGTGGTGGTGGCCCTGGGCTACCTGGACTTCCGCTTCCCCGAGATCGACTGGCGCGCCAGCCACCCCAACCTGCTGCGCCTGCACGACAAGCTGGCCACGCGCCAGAGCTTCGTCGACACCGCCCCGCAGGCCTGAGCCCGGGGCGCGTCGCCGCGGCCCTCAGCCGCGCGGCGCGAAGCTGTCCGGCCGCGCCAGCGGCCAATACGTCTCGAACACCTTGTGCGGCCACGGCCGCTCGCCGCCGGCCGCCGCCAGCAGATCGCCCGGCCCCATCGGGATCAGCAGCCCCGCCAGCAGGCGCACCTGGTTGCCCTCCACCCGCCGCACGATGTGGGTGGCGCGGATCTCGCCCGGGTGGTGCAGGCCCGCCGCCTGCACCAGCTCCTTCAGGGCATGCAGCGTCAGCCGGTGGAACTGCGCCACCCGCTCGATCTTGTCCGGCACCACCAGCGCGCGCTGGCGCATCGGGTCCTGGGTGGTCACGCCGGTCGGGCACTCGCCGGTGTGGCAGGCCTGGGCCTGGATGCAGCCCAGCGCGAACATGAAGCCGCGCGCCGAGTTGCACCAGTCGGCCCCCAGCGCCATGGCGCGGGCGATGTCGAAGGCGCTGACGATCTTGCCCGAGGCCCCCAGGCGGATGCGGTGGCGCAGGTTCAGGCCCACCAGGGTGGTGTGCACCAGCTGCAGCCCTTCCTGCAGCGGCGTGCCCACGTGGTCGGTGAACTCCAGCGGCGCGGCCCCGGTGCCGCCCTCGGCGCCGTCGACCACGATGAAGTCCGGCGTCAGGCCGCTCTCCAGCATCGCCTGGCAGATCGCGAACCACTCCCAGGGGTGGCCGATGCACAGCTTGAAGCCGGTCGGCTTGCCACCCGAGAGCGTGCGCAGGCGGTCGACGAACCGCAGCAGCTCCAGCGGCGTGGAGAAGGCCGAGTGGGCGGCGGGTGACACGCAGTCCACGCCCATCGGCACGCCGCGCGCGGCGGCGATCTCGGCCGTCACCTTGGGCCCGGGCAGCACGCCGCCGTGGCCGGGCTTGGCGCCCTGGCTGAGCTTGAGCTCGATGAGCTTGACCTGCGGGTCGCGGGCGTTGGCGACGAAGCGCTCCTCGCTGAAGCGGCCGGCCTCGTCGCGGCAGCCGAAGTAGCCCGAGCCGATCTCCCACACCAGGTCGCCGCCGTGCACCCGGTGGTGCTCGCTGATCGAGCCCTCGCCGGTGTCGTGCATGAAGCCGCCCTTGCGGGCGCCGCCGTTGAGGGCGCGGATGGCGTTGGCGCTGAGCGCGCCGAAGCTCATGGCCGAGATGTTGAACACGCTGGCGCTGTAGGGCTGGGCCCGGTCGGCACCGATGGTGATGCGGAAGTCCTGGCTGGCGATCTCGGTGGGCACCAGGGAGTGGTTGATCCACTCGTAGCCCTGGTGGTGCAGGTCGAGCTGGGTGCCGAAGGGCCGCTTGTCGGGCTGGCCCTTGGCGCGCTGGTAGACCAGCGAGCGCTGCTGGCGCGAGAAGGGCGCGGCCTCGTTGTCGCTCTCGATGAAGTACTGGCGCATCTCGGGCCGGATGAACTCCAGCAGGAAGCGCAGGTGGCCGATCACCGGGTAGTTGCGCAGCACCGCGTGGCGGCGCTGGTTCAGGTCGCGCCAGCCCAGCAGCGCGCCAGCCAGGCCCAGCAGCGGCCAGACCAGGGGCAGCTGGCCCAGCCACCAGGCCGGAAAGCCCAACAGGGCCAGCCCCACCAGGCCGGACAGCGTCGCGTAGCGCAACGGGACGTGCTGGTTGAGCGCGGTGAGCCAAGCGGGCATGGGCGTCTCCTTGCGCACGCCAAAGGGCACGCGCCGCCGACGGATGCTAGGCCGCCGCGATCGCCACTGTCGAGCGAACAGCGACCGGAAACGGCACCAATCCACGCCGCGCTGCCGATAATCGGCCGTCCCTGGCTGTTCCCCCGCCCATGTCACAACCCTCCCGTCCGGCCCGCCGCGGCTTCGTCTTCACCTCGCTGCTGCTGGTGCTGGCCGTGGTGGCCGTGCTGGCCGGCCTGGCCCTGGCGGCCACCGTGGCGGTGATCTACCCGCAGCTGCCGCCGCTGGACGATCTGACCGACTACCGGCCGCGCCAGCCGCTGCAGGTGCTCAGCCGTGACGGCGTCGAGCTGGCGCAGTTCGGCTCCGAGCGCCGCGAATACCTGCCGATCACCCAGATCCCCACCCGGATGCAGGACATCCTGCTGGCGGTGGAGGACAGCCGCTTCCGCGAGCACGGCGGCATCGATGCCAAGGGCATCGCGCGGGCGCTGCTGGCCAACCTGGCGGGCAAGCGCGAAGGCGCCTCCACCATCACCCAGCAGGTGGCGCGCAACTTCTACCTGTCCTCGCGCCGCACGATGGAGCGCAAGCTCAAGGAGGCGGCGCTGGCGATCAAGATCGAGCAGCAGCTGAGCAAGGACCAGATCCTCGAGCTGTACATGAACCAGATCTACCTGGGTCAGCGCGCCTACGGCTTCGGGGCGGCGGCGCGGGTCTATTTCGGCAAGCCGCTGTCGGCCTGCAGCGTGGCCGAGATGGCGATGCTGGCCGGCCTGCCCAAGAACCCCAGCTTCGCCAACCCGGTGACCAACCTGCAGCGCGCGGTGGCGCGCCAGCAGGTGGTGCTGGGCCGGCTGCGCGACACCGGCACGCTCACCGACGCCGAGTACGACGCCGCCAAGGCCGAGAAGCTGGTGGTGCGTGCGCCCGGCCAGGTCGAGGTGCATGCCGAGTTCGTCGCCGAGATGGCGCGCAAGGCGGTGTTCGACCGCCTGGGCGAGCAGGCCTACACCACCGGCGTCAAGGTCTACACCTCGCTGGTGGCGCCCGAGCAGCAGGCGGCCTGGGTCTCGCTGCGGCGCGGCCTGATCGAGCACGAGCGCAAGCAACCCTGGCGCGGCCCCGAGGACCAGGAGGACCTGCCCGCCGACGCCGACGACGCCGCCATCGCGGCGCTGCTCAAGGACGTGAAGGACGACGAGGAGCTGCGCGCGGCCATCGTGCTCAGCGCCGGCCCGCGCGAGGTGGTGGCGCGCCTGGCCAACGGCGACACCGTCAAGGTGGTGGCCGAGGGCCTGCGCCAGGCCCAGCCCGGCCTCTCGCCCAAGGCCACCGACGCCCTGCGCCTGCAGCGCGGCTCGGTCATCCGCGTGATCGCCCAGCCCAAGGGCGCCTGGGCCATCACCCAGTGGCCCGAGGCCCAGGGCGCGCTGGTGGCGATGGACCCCGACAGCGGCCGGGTGCGGGCGCTGGTGGGCGGCTTCGATTTCAGCCGCCAGCCCTTCAACCACGCCACCCAGGCCTGGCGCCAGCCCGGCTCCAGCTTCAAGCCGCTGCTGTATTCGGCCGCGCTGGAGCACGGCGTGATGCCCGCCACCCTGGTCAACGACGCCCCGCTGACGATCGGCGACTGGAGCCCGCAGAACTCCGACGGCGCCTTCGACGGCCCGCTGACGCTGCGCCGCGCCCTGGCCAAGTCCAAGAACCTGGTCAGCGTGCGCCTGCTGCAGCACGTCGGCGTGGGCGACGCCCGCGCCTGGGCCGGCCGCTTCGGGCTGGACCCGGACAAGCAGCCCGACAACCTGACCCTGGCGCTGGGCGCCGGCAGCGTCACCCCGCTGCAGATGGCCAGCGCCTACTCGGTGCTGGCCAACGGCGGCTTCAAGGTCACGCCGCGGGTGATCGAGAGGATCGTCGACGCCAAGGGCCAGGTGCTGTACGAGGCCCCGCCCCCCGCCGCCCTGACCGAGCCCGCCGCCCCCGACACCCCGGCGCCGGCCGACGCCGCCGCCTCGGGCGCCGCGGCCGCGGCCAGCGGTGCCGCCAGCGCCCCGGTGGTGGTGGCCGCGCCCGCCCTGCCCGCCAGCGCCGCCGACGGCCAGCGCGTGCTGCCGGCGCGCAACGCCTTCGTCACCCGCGCCCTGCTGCAGGAAGTCACCCGCAGCGGCACCGCCGCCCGGGCCCAGGCCACGCTCAAGCGTCCCGACCTGTACGGCAAGACCGGCACCACCAACGACGCGGTGGACGCCTGGTTCGCCGGCTTCCAGCCCAAGGTGGTGGCGGTGGTGTGGATCGGCTACGACGAGCCGCGCAGCCTGGGCGCGCGCGAAACCGGCGGCGGCCTGGCCCTGCCGGTCTGGCTGGGCTACATGGAGCGGGCGCTGCAGGGCGTGCCGGTCACCGGCTACCCGGTGCCCGCGGGGGTGCAGGAGGTCGAGGGCGACTGGCGCTACGCCGAGTTCGCCAGCGGCGGCTTCGTCGAGCGCATCGGCCTGGAGGCGGCCGCGCCAGCACCGGCCTCGGCCCCCGCATCGGGACCCTGACCACGCCCCGGCGCGGCGCGACAATGGCCGCCAGAGTCCTGAACCCGGAGCCCCGAATGCGCTACTCCCCGGCCCTCGCCGCGGCCCTGCTGCTGGCCAGCGGCGCCGCGCTGGCCAACAAGGCCGAGAACGACGCCGCCATGGTGCAGCTGGCCACCGACCGCGGCTGCATGCTGTGCCACACCCTGCAGCCGGCGCCGCGCCGCGCCGACGGCCTGCCGCCGATCGCGCCGGCCTGGCGCGACGTCTCGCTCAAGTACCGCGACGACCCGCAGGCCCACGCCAAGCTCACCCGCACCGTGCTCGAGGGCTCGGACCCGGCCCGGCGCCACTGGGCCGGCAAGGTCGGCGAGGCCAACATGCCCCCGGCCGCCGGCAGCATCAGCCCGGCCGAGGCGCACATGCTGGTGAACTGGCTGCTGGTGCTGGTGCCCTGATCGCTTGAGCCCGGCCGGCTGCGCCGGCCTCAAAGCGCCCGGCGCAGGCGCAGGGCCCAGCCCGGTGCGTGGATCGCCACCGCGCCGGGCCGATCCGGACGCCAACGCGGCAGCGTCTCCCACGGCGCCAGCGGCAGGGACCGCGCCGGCGCTCAGTCGTCCAGGGCCTGCGCCTGCAGCGCCTGGCGCAGCGCGGCGGCGTCGATGCGCAGCTTGTGCTGCGACAGCACCCGCACCACGCCGGCCTCTCGCAGGGCGCTGAGCTGGCGGCTGGCGGTGGGCACGGTGATGTCCAGCAGGTCGCTGATCTCGTCGCGCCGCGGCAGCCAGGACACGCCCTCGGCGTCGGCGTGGCGGGCCAGCAGCGCCAGCAGGTGCAGCAGGCGGCCGCGCACCGGGCCGCGGGTGAAGTGCATCGCGGCCTCGGTCACGGCCTCGAGGTCGCGCTGGGCCTGGCCCAGCACCGCCAGGCGCAGCGCCTGGCCGGCCTCGGTGTGCGCCGGGAACAGGTGGCGCGAGAGCCGGCACAGTTCCACCGGGGTGCAGGCCACCAGGTCGTCGCGCACGGGCGTGTCGGACAGGGCCTCGGCGCCGATCAGGCTGCCGGCGCCCACCAGGCGCACGATGCGGCGCTCGCCGGCCTCGGTGAAGCGCTCCACGCGCAACAGGCCGCGCCGCACGGTGTAGAGCGACTCCACCCGCTGGCCGGCGCGCAGCAGGGTCTCGCCGGCGGCCAGGCGCAGCGGGTGGACATGGTCCAGCGCGGCCGGCAGGGCGGCATCATCGAGCGCCGCGAACAACGCGATCTGGCGCACCCCGCAATCGGTGCAGGCCGGGGCCCCGGCGGCCTGCAGGCGCAGCCAGGGGCGGTCGGTGGCGGCAGGGGTCAGGGTCAGGTCTCGGGCATTCATGGCGGCGGTGCGTCAATCGGTGCACCATGACCCCGATTGGACCGTGGTGGTGGTGGCGGACCTTGCTCAAGATCAAGCCTGGGCGCCCGGTCCGCGCCGGGCGCCTCAGCGCCGCAACAGCCGCACGTGCATCGGCCGGGTGAAGCGCGCGCCGTCCGGGCCCTGGTGCGGCGCATAGGCCGCGGCCACCCGGGCCACCAGGGCCGGATCCAGGGCGAAGGTGGCGAAGCTCGGGCGCAGCATGCGGTGCTCGAACTCGGCGAAGTCGGCGAAGCGCACCGGCGTCTCGAACCAGGCCTCGTCGGCCGCGCGCCAGGGCCCCCGCAGCAGCGCCCGGTCCAGCGCCGCCTGGGCGGCCGCGCGCACCACGCCCTCGTCGTTGTACAGACGCACCAGCTCGTTGAGGGCGCCGTCGTAGACCGGCTCGCTGACGTACAGCCAGCCACCCGGTCGCAGCACGCGGGCCAACTCGTCGAGCGCGGCATCCATCGCGTCCAGCGGCACGTGGTGCAGCGACTTCAGCATCAACGCGCCATCGAAACCGGCATCGGGGCAGGGGATGGCCTGCGCCCCGGCGGCCAGGAAGGTCATGCGCTCGGCCGGTGCCGCCAGGTTCTTCGCGTGCTGCACCGCATCCACCTCCAGGCCCACCCACTCGGTGGCGGTGTGGCGGGCGAGCAGGCCGCGGGCCAGCCGCGCCGCGCCACAGCCGGCTTCCAGCAGCCGCAGCCCGTCCAGCGGCAGCCAGCGCTCGATCAGCTCGAGCTCGTCGTGCAGGGTGGGCAGCGTGGCGGGCATGGGCATGGCGGTCTCCTGATACCCTGAGACGGTACCGCCTCCCCCTGACCCCGACATGACCACCCCGACCGCCCGCCACCTGACGATCACCGGCCACGTGCAGGGCGTGGGCTACCGCTGGCACCTGGTGCAGCAGGCCCGCGCGCTGGGCCTGAGCGGCTGGGTCCGCAACCGGCTGGACGGCAGCGTGGAGGCCCTGGCCCACGGCCCCGCGCCGGCCGTGCAGGCCCTGGTCGAGTGGTGCGCCCAGGGGCCTGCCGCGGCCCGGGTCGATCAGGTGCTGGTCACGCTGGCCGACGTGCTGCCGCCCGAGGGCTTCGAGCAGCTCGCCACCGCCTGAGCGCCACCTCAGCGGGCGCTGGCGACCGCGCCGCAGGTCGTGGCCGACGCCACCGCGATCGCCTGCAGCTGCTCGCCCGAAACCCCGCTGGCGGACGACGCCGCTGCCACCGTCGCCATCACTTTCGCGGCCTGGGCCATGCAGTCCGCCACGGTGGACAACTTGACGGCCTCCGTCAGGTTCTGAGAGGCCAGGCCGGTGGAGAAGACCTTCTGGGTGTTCAGGTGGGCCCGGGCCGACGGCCCCGAGGCCGCCTCGTTCACGCCGTTCGCACCGGCGTTGTTGCCGAAGCTGCCGAAGACCGACATGGCGTCCGATTTGCTGGTCTGCAACAGCTCGGCGGCGGCGGCCGCCTCGCTCAGCCGCTGCCCGGAAACCTCCTGGCGGCGTTTCAGGAGCGCCTCGGCGGACTGCCGTGCGACCTCCAGGCGCTGGCTCTCCAAGCGCTGCCGACCCAGCAGCGATTTCAGCGCCGTCTGGGCCGCCGCCGGCTCGGCGCCCACCGTCAGCAGCTGGTCCGCCACCCCATCGCCCACCGAGCGCAGGGCTCGGGCCACGCCATCGGGCCAGGCCGCGCCCTCTGCCCCCGACCCGCCAGAGCCCGCGCTGGCGCCCGGTGCCGGGGCGACCGAAGCCTGCTCAAGCGCCGCCAGCGCGCGTTGGATGCGGTTCTCCTTGCCCTCGCTGGTCTTGATCCGCTCCACTGCCTTGCGCAGACCTTCGGCGGCGTCGTCCTCGTCCTGGCGAGCGCGGACATAGGCATCCAGGCGTGCACGGTCCTCAGCACCGAGCGCAGCGCCGTCGCGGCCGGAGCGCCCCTGCCCGTACTGCGCCAGGATCTTGATCACCTCGGCGGGCGCCGACGCCCCGTCACCCGGCCGTCGCGCCACCGCCACTGGCACGTAGGCGGCGTCCACCGTCTTCACGCCGATGTTGATCGACACCCCCGGGCTCTCGGACGCGTTGGTGCTGATGTCCACCCCCGCCGACATGCGGGAGGAATAGACCAGCGGCGCCTGGTCCAGCGCGCACCCGCAGACGACCACCGTGCCGACCGCAGCCAGCGTGTTCAGAACCTTGCGTGTCATCTTCACTCTCCCATCTCCGTGGTCACCGTGCAGGGCAAGGGGCCCGCCGCCCCGGTCAGACCCCAGGCCGATGCGGTGCTGGCGGCGGCCTCGGCGGGCAGCACCAGCACCAGGCGGCAACCGGGGTCGGCCCCCGCGACGAAGGCCTCTTCCTGCACCCAGCCCAGGGTGGCCGATCGCCAGCCCAGGCCCAGCCCGAACTGCCGCGTGCGGATCACCGCCACCCGGTCCGCCTGCGGGTCCAGCCGCAGCACCAGCAAGCCCGGGAAGAGCGCGGTCTCCGCCCGGGCCCCCTCGATCCGGATCACCGTGCAGCCGGACAGGCCGCAGCCGGCCAGCGCCATGAGCAGGCCGAGGCGCCACCGTCGGCGCCACCACCCGGCAAGGAAGGCGGCGGAGTCCATGGCGGCACTGTGCGGGCCCGCGCCGCGCCGGTCATCCTCCGGTTGACGGATGGCACGGCCCCAAGACCCCACGGGCACCCAAGGCCCCGTGGGCTGACTACAGTCCAGCCCACCATGTCGTCCACCCCCACCGGCTTCAAGGGCAACAAGTCCGCCCTGCCCTCCAAGCCCTGCGCCACCTGCGGCCGGCCGATGAGCTGGCGCAAGGCCTGGGCCAGGAACTGGGATGAGGTGCGGCACTGCTCGGACGCCTGCCGCCGCCGGCGCGGGTCGGCCCCGGGACCGCGCTGATGTCCGCCCCCGACGCGCCGCCGCTGCGGCACCTGGTGCTGGTGCTGGGCGACCAGCTCGACGAGGCCTCCAGCGCCTTCGACGGCTTCGACCCGGCGCAGGACGCGGTGTGGATGGCCGAGGTGATCGAGGAGTCCACCCACGTCTGGTCCAGCCAGCCGCGCACGGCCCTGTTCCTGGCCGCGATGCGGCACTTCGCCGACGCGCTGCGGGCACGCGGCTGGCCGCTGCACTACCGCACGCTGGATGACGCCGACAACCTCGGCGGCCTGGCCGCCGAGCTGGACGCCGCGATCACCCGGCTGCGGCCCCGGGGCCTGGTCCTGACCGCCCCGGGCGACCACCGGGTGCTGACCGCGCTGCGCGGCGTGGCCCGCGCCCGCGGCCTGCCGCTGGACCTGCGCGACGACCGCCACTTCTTCGCCACCGTGCGCGAGTTCAGCGCCCACGCCCAGGGCCGGCGCACGCTGCGGCTGGAGTTCTTCTACCGCGAGCTGCGCCAACGCCACCGCGTGCTGATGGACGGCGACCAGCCCTGCGGCGGGCGCTGGAACTTCGACGCAGAGAACCGCGAGGCCTTCCCCCGCAGCGGCCCGGGCGAGGTGCCGCCGCCGCCGCGCTTCGCGCCCGACGCCACCACCCGGGCGGTGCTGGACCTGGTGGCCACGCGCCTGGCCGACCACCCGGGCCGGCTGGACGCCTTCGCCTGGCCGGTCACGCGCGCCCAGGCCCTGCAGGCGCTGGACGACTTCATCGCCCACCGCCTGCCGCACTTCGGCCGCTGGCAGGACGCGATGTGGCCCGAGCAGCCCTGGCTGTGGCACTCGGCGCTGTCGGCGGCGATGAACCTGAAGCTGCTGAACCCGCGCGAGGTGGTGGCCGCGGCCGAGGCCGCCTGGCGCGCCGGGGCGGTGCCGCTGGAGAGCGCCGAGGGCTTCATCCGCCAGGTGCTGGGCTGGCGCGAGTACGTGCGCGGCATCTACTGGACCCGCATGCCCGCCTACGCCGAGCTCAACGCGCTGGACGCGCGGCAGGACCTGCCGGCCTTCTACTGGAGCGGCGACACGCCGATGGCCTGCCTGGCCGACGCCATCCACCAGACGCTCGAGCACGGCTATGCCCACCACATCCAGCGCCTGATGGTCACCGGCCTGTACGCGCTGCTGCTGGGGGTCGAGCCGCGCCAGGTCCACGCCTGGTATCTGGCGGTCTACGTGGACGCGGTCGAGTGGGTGGAACTGCCCAACACCCTGGGCATGGGCCAGCACGCCGACGGCGGCCTGATGGCCAGCAAGCCCTACATCGCCAGCGGCCGCTACATCGAGCGCATGAGCGCCGGCAGCCTGTGCGCGCGCTGCCGCTTCAAGCCCGGCGAGCGGGTGGGCGAGCGGGCCTGCCCCTTCACCACCCTGTACTGGGACTTCATGCTGCGCCACCAGGACCGGCTGGCCACCAACCCGCGCATGACGATGCAGCTCAAGCACCTGGCGCGGCTGGACGAGGCCGAGCGCGCGCGCATCGCCGAGCGCGCGGCCCAGGTGCGCGCGGGCCGGCTGCCGGACTGATCGCGCCACGGATTCGGCGCCCCGATCCGCCCCCGCCCGTGACCCGGAGCGGCCCCTACCGATAGGCCTTGGAGCGCCGGCGCGCGCGCCGCACAGTGGCGCCATGCCACCGGCGCCCCATGCGCCGGCGGCCCCCCGAATGGCCCACCAGATCTTCCTGCTGCAGCTGCAGCCCGCCGCCGCCCATGACGACGCCCAGCGCGAGGACATCGCCCGCACCGTGCTGCAGGCCGGCGGCTTCGTGCTGATGGCCGCGGGCGACGAGGCCCTGATCGCGGCGCTCGACGAACGCTGGCTGCCGCTGCTGCGGCGCCACCCGGGCGTGGCCCTGTGCGGCGGCCTGCAGCTCGATCCCCAGGGCGCCGCCGCCGAGAAGCTGCGCCGCCTCTTCGCCGCCAACGTCGCCGCGCAGCTGGCGGGCCGTGGCGGGCACCGTCCGCTCGAAGCGGACGGGCCCAGGCACCGGCCCCTGGTGTGGCACCGGCCGCCCCTGCACGACCCGGCCCGCGCCAGCGGCGTGCGCATCTCCACCCAAGCCCCCTCGAGGTGAACCATGAGCATCGGTCAGGAACTGCTGGACGTCCCCTTCCCGGACATGATCTACAAGATGGCGCAGGCCATCGCCCAGGGCCAGCGCAAGCTGGACAAGTCCTCGCTGGACACCGCGATCGCGCTGTCCAAGGCCCGCGTCAAGGTCATCCCCGACATCTACGAGATCGTCGAGAAGGCCAAGATCGCCGACATGGTGGACGCCGGCAGCAGCCTGCCCGCCGGCGCCGGCGATGCCGACACCATCAAGGTCCGGACCGAGGCCGCCAAGCCGGTGGACATGACGCTGATGCAGGCCGGCCTGCTGCCCACCTTCTACCAGTTCACCGAGTCGGTGATCGAGGTCAAGGTCTCGATCAGCCACCGCAGCAGCAGCTCCCGCGAGTTCGAGGCCGGGGCCGACTTCAGCGTCTCCACCGAGGCCGAGGCCCACGCCGGCCTGTTCGGCTTCGGCGGCTCGGCCTCGGTGTCCACCACCTTCGCCTCGCACGTCAACTACAAGTCTTCGTCCACCTACGACTACTCGGCCGAGGGCTCCAGCCTGCTGCGCACCACGCTCAAGCCGGTGCCGCCGCCGACCCGCATCGTGCCGCGCATCGTCACGGTCGACGCCACCGTGAATCCGCCCAAGGTGACCTTCGGGGCCTGAGCCCCGCCCCGCCCCGCCAGGAGAGCCCCATGTCCGTCGGACAAGAACTGCTGGACGTGCCCATCGCCGACATGGTGCGCGACCTGGCCGCCGCGGTGGCCGAAGGCCAGCTGTCGCTGGACCGTGCCTCGATCGAGACGCTGAAATTCCTCGCCGACAAGGCGCACGCGATCGACCTGATCCCCGAGGTGGTCGAGGTGATCTCACCGGCGCGCCGCAGCGTGCGCGTCGACGGCCAGGACCTGGCGGTGGACACCGTGGCGGTGGACCACCAGGCGGCCGAGCCGGTGTCCACCACCTTGCTGCAGGCCGGCCTGCTGCCCACCTTCTACCAGTTCACCGAGGCACTGATCGAGGTGCGGATGTCGGTCTCGCTCAAGGACAGCGGCAGCGCGCCCGCGGTGTCGCGGCCGGGCTTTGCCGGGCGCCGGGTGATGGCCTTCGCGGCACCGGTCAACTTCCGCAACGCCGCCACCTACAGCCACAGCGCCGAGGGCAGCAGCCTGCTGCGCGTGACCATGCGCCCGGTGCCCCCGCCCACCCGGCTGGCGCCGGACGTGGTCACCGTCAACGCCACCGTCCAGCCGCCGGTGGTCACCCGCACCGAACGCTGAACCCGGAGCCGCCATGCCCGCCGACACGACCCTGAACGAAATGCTGATCACGCCGCTGTCCTCGATGGTGCGCGAGATCGGCCGCTCGGTGGCCGACGCGCAGCGCGCGCTGGACGCCGCCGCCCTGGCGCAGCAGGACGCGCTGGCCCGAGAGCACCCCGAGCTGCAGGCCCTGGGCTACCAGGTCACCTGGTACCAGATCCCCGAGGCCAGCGTGGAGATGAAGGTGGCGGTGCACCTGGAGCAGGCCCGCGCCGAGGTCCCCGCGCGGCTGTACTTCTCGCCCTTCGACGGCCGCAGCCGCCAGGCCACCAGCACCGACGGCAGCAGCACGCTGCGGCTGCGCATCGTGCCCGTGCCGCCGGTGACCGGCGCCTGAGCCCAGGAGACCCCGATGCCCGCCTTCCCGCCCTTCGACCCCGGCCGCCTGGACGACGACGCGCTGCGCCAGCCCGTGCTGGTGCGCGCCCGCCTGACCGAGGCCGTCCAGGCCGTCAAGCTGCGCGACGCCGAGATCGACCGCCTGGGCCGCGCCGGTGCCGACCAGACCGCCCGGCTGCAGCAGGCCGAACGCACGCTGCAGGAGCGCGCCCTCGAATCCGAGGCCCTGCGCCGCGAGCTGGCACTGCAGTCCGACCGCGCCCGGGACCTGGCCACCCAGCTCGAACAGGCCGGCACCCGCCTGCCGCGCATCGGCGTGCAGGAGCTGGTGGGCCAGTTCCGCAGCCAGATCGAGCGCGCCAACGCCGACGTGCTGGCCCAGCCCGGTCGTGGCCTGCTGGTGGACAGCGTCGAGGTCGAGGTCCGTGGCGGTCTGGACGTGGACGGCGGTCTGCATCTGACCCAGCTCCCCGCCGCGGCCCTCGGCGCGCAGGGGGTGAGCACGCTGCGCTTCAACCTGCGGCCGGCCGCCACGGTGCGGGTCGTCGACGACACGCCCTGAGGCCTGCCGCCCACGGGGCGTGGCAGGATGGCGGCAGGGGCCGGCACAGGCCCCACCCCCATCCCCACCCGGAGCCCCGATGACACGCCGCCCCAGCCCCCGATCGCCCCTGCTCGCCAGCGCCCTGGCCGCGCTGCTCGCCACCCCGGTCAGCCAGGCCCAGGACCGCATGCTCGGCGGACAGGCCGCCGTGGTGCTGGACTACCAGCAGGTGCGCGTGCCGGGGGACGAGGACATCGACTTCATGGGCTTTCACCTGCACCACCGGGTGAGTGAGCGCCTGTGGCTGGGCGCGGGCGTGTACGCGCCGCTGCTCAAGGGCCAGTACGGCGGCTTCACCGCCTTCGATGTCGGCGTGCACTGGCGACAGCCGCTCACGGGCCCGCTGTCGGCGGTGGCCGGCCTGTCGGGCGGCGGTGGCGGCGGCGGCCGCAGCATCGCGCAGAGCAAGGTGCTGTCGGGCACCGGCGGCTTCTACAAGGCCTACGCCGGCCTGGACTGGGACTTCGGCGGCTTCACGCTGGGCGCCAACCTCGCCAAGATGGCCTTCAAGGACTCGGCCATCGACAGCACCCACGCCAACCTGGTGCTCACCATTCCCTACGGCTACCAGGCGGGCGACTACACCCGCAGCGGCCAGGCCCTGGACGAGCGCGACCCGGGCGCCGCCGACGGCGGCGAGAGCCTGCTGATGGCCACCCTCGACAGCTACCACCAGCTCGACCCCAAGGGCGCGTTCAAGGGCACGGTGCGCTCCGCCGACCTGCAATACGCGCACTACCTGGCCAGCGACACCTACTGGTTCGGCGCGCTGGGCGTGGGCGTGCAGGGCCTGCCGCTGTACAACCAGGTCATGGGCGGCTTCGGCCAGCGCCTGCGGCTGTCGCCGCGGCTGAACCTGTATGGGCAGCTGGCGATCGGCTCGGGCGGCTACGCCCCCGAGAAGATCGACACCGACGCCGGCCTGCTGGTCTACCCCCGCGTGGCGGCCGAGTGGATGGTGGGCCGCGACACCGGCCTGGCCCTGAGCGCCGGTTACCTGTGGGCGCCCAAGGGCAGCTCGCGCAACCTCACCTACGGCCTGGCCCTCACCCAGCACCTGCGCTCCGGTGCGGACCGCGCCGCCGGCGGCACGCCGCGCTGGCAGGGCTTCCGGGTGGGCGTGTTCCAGCAGACCGAGTACCGCGTCAGCTACCGCGGCCAGGACCGCGACGCGCTGCAGCTGGTGGGGGTGCAGGTGGACGCGCCGCTGGACGGGCGCTGGTACATCCCGGTGCAGGCCGCGGTGGCCTACAACGCCTACCTGGGCTACCCGGGCTATGGCGAGCTGCTGGCCGGCGTGGGCGCCCAGACCCTGGCCGCCCCGGGCGACCGGCTGCAGGCCTTTGCCCAGCTGATGGGCGGCAGCAACGTGCACGGCCTGGGCGTGAAGGCCGGCGCCGGCCTGCGCTGGCTGGTGGACGAGCGCCTGTCGGTGCAGCTGTCGGCCGGCCGCATCGAGGCCCGCAACCCCGCCGGCCGCCGCTTCAGCGCCGACAGCGCGCTGCTGGGCCTGGAATACCGCTTCGCGGTGCCGGTGCGCTGAGGTCCGGGCGCGCCGGGGCGGGCCGAGGCGCCCGCCTCAGACCCGGCGCAGGTGGCGGGCCACCGTGCAGGCCACCACGCCGGGGGCCAGCCACAGCGCCAGCCACAGGCCGGTCATGGTAGCCAGCGCCAGCGACGAGGTGGTGGGCAGCGCCAGCCGCGACAGCAGGCCCCAGCCCACCAGCGTCAGCAGCACGGCGGTGCCGGTGTAGGCCAGCAGCCCGTGCCACACCAGGCCGCGCAGCAGCGCGCCCCAGCCCACCGGGCCCAGCAGCAGGCCGCCGCGGCGAAAGGCCAGCGCCGACGCCACGGCCGCGATCGCCGCCGCCCCGCCCGCCACGGCCCACCAGCCCGCCATGTCCTGCGGCGCACGCGAGCGCAGGAACAGCACCAGAATGAGCGCGCAGCAGAAGGCGCTGGCGCTGAACAGCAGACGAAGCAGGTGGCGCGGGACGGGCATGGCGCGATGGTAGGCGCCGCCCCGGCCCGCGCACCGCCCACCGCAAGGCCAAGCATGACCAGGATCAAGCCCGATGAGGGACCGTGGGCCGCCACGCCGGCCGCGGCCCACGCCCGCCTGCAGGCGGTGGACCCCGCCGCCTACGCCGCCAGCCGCAACCACCTGGAGGGCGCGGTCACCGGCCTGGGCCCCTGGATCACCCACGGCGTGCTGGGCCTGGCCGAGGTGCTGCACACGCTGCGGCGCCAGCACGCGCTGCCCCCGCGCCACAAGCTGGTGGCCGAGTTGGGCTGGCGCGCCTTCTTCCGCCACGTCCGCGCCCACGAACCCGAAGCCCTGGACCGGTCACGCCACCCCGGCCCGCGGCCCGACGCCGCCTGCACCCACACCCTGCCCGAGGACCTGCTGCAGGCCCGCACCGGCCTGGCGGTGATCGACCGGGCGGTCGAGCAGCTCTACCGCCACGGCACGCTGCACAACCACGCGCGGCTGTGGCTGGCCTCGTACACCGTGCACCTGCGGGGCGTGCACTGGCACGCCGGCGCCGAGTGGATGGTCGCCCACCTGCTGGACGGCGACCTGGCCAGCAACCACCTGTCCTGGCAGTGGGTGGCCGGCACCGGCAGCCACCAGCCCTACCTGTTCAACGCCGAGAACGTGCGCCGCCACGCCCCGCCCGGGTGGTGGGTGGACGGCAGCGCGCTGGACGCCCCGTACGAGGCCCTGGCCGAGGTGGCCCACGGCCGCGCGCCCTGGACCGCCCCGGTGCCGCAGGTCCTGCCCGGCACGCCCGAGCCCGCGCGCCACGCCGCCCCGCCCGACGGCGGCTTCGGCCCCGCCGAGCCCCAGGCGCTGACCGGGCAGGACGTGTGGCTGGTCCACCCCTGGTCCCTGGCCGACCCACCGCCCGGCCGCCTGCCGGTGGCGGTGCTGGACGCGGCCTTCCACCGCCAACGGCCCTGGAGCGCCCGCCGCTGGGCCTTCGTCGCGCCGCGGCTGCGGGCCCTGGGCGCGCACCGCTGGCTGGACGAGCCCGCCGCGCTGCGCGCCGCGCTGTCTGCGGCGCGGTCGGTGGCGGGCGTGCAGGACCCGCACCTGGGCGACTGGGCCGACGGCCTGGGCCTGGCCCCGCCCGAGCCGGCCTTCAGCGAGCCGGGGCGGGCCTGCCGCTCGTTCTCGGCCTGGTGGTCGCGCGTGGCACCGCTGGGCTGAGGCGCCGCGGACCCAGGCCGGAAGGGCGTCGACCGGCAGGCGGGTGCCCAAAGGCCCGGAAGTGCACAGCGCTGCGGCAGAATTTGCCGGATCAGAAGTCCCCCAGGGAAGTGGTTCGTGCTGATCAAGAGTGCCGACGACAAGTCGAAGCGGCTGGAGCTGCTGCGTTCGCTGCAATCCTCTCCGGTGCTGGACGCGAAGCAGAAGGCCTGGCTGCGTGACGAGTGGGGCCGCACCACCCGCGGCATCCAGGGCGAGCGCGACGCCGCCTTCCACATCAACAGCCACGCTTGCGGTGACAAGATCCGCTTTGCCGAGGGCAAGTTCCGCAGGAACCAGGAAGCCCGCTTCGGCGGCTTCCAGTACTGCCGGGCACACCAGGCCGACGTCGCCAAGCCCTGAGGCCACCCAACCAGAGACCCCATGTCACGCCTGCCCGAAAACGAAAGCCGCGTCGCGGTCCTGGTGGACTGCGACAACACCACGCCCGAGATCCTGGAGTACGCGCTGCGCGTGGTGGCCAAGTACGGCCGCGTGGTGCTGCGCCGGGGCTACGGCAACCACGGCACCCTGGCCAACAAGTGGCAAGAGGCCCTGGTGAGGCTGGCGTTCACGCCCTGCCTGCAGTACCAGTACGCGTCCGGCAAGAACACCTCCGACATCGCCCTGGCCCTGGACGCCCAGGAGGCCCTGTTCGACCAGCGCGCCGACACCTTCTGCCTGGTGACCAGCGATTCGGACTTCGCCTACCTGTGCCGCAAGCTGCGCGAGCGCGGCGCCACGGTCTGCATCGTTGGCGAAGAGAAGACCCCGGACGCGCTGCGCAACGCCAGCGACCAGTTCTTCGAGTGGGTGCGTGAAGAGCCTGCGCCCGCCACCCCTCCGGCGCCACAGCCACCGGCCAAGGCGGTAGCCCCGGTGACCAACAAGCCCAAGGTCGGCAAGGCCCCCGAGCCACCAGCGCCCGCCCCTGTGCCGCCGGCAGCGCCCAAGCCGCTGCCCAAGCACCGCCCACGACTGGTGGTGGACGCCGTCAACCTGCTCTCGGCCGATTCGTCCGAAGGCCTGGTGTCGGTCAGCCTGCTCGGCTCGTACCTCAAGCGCGCCGACCCGTCCTTCTCGCCCAAGAAATACGGCCACTCCAGCCTGCTGCAGATGGTGAAGACCTATGACCTGCTCACGCTGAAGCAGGGCGCCGGCGATCACTGGTTCGTGCAAATGGCCGGCAACGGCACCTGAGCCGCAGGCACCCGCCAGTCGGCCGCGCTCACTTGACCGGGATCGGCGTGCCCCGGTCCACCGGCACCGCCGTCACCGCGTTCTGCGGCGAGCCCTCGATCAGCCGATCCGAGTAGGTCAGGTAGACCAGCGCATTGCGGCTGGCGTCCACCATGCGCACGATGCGCAGGCGCTTGAACACCAGCGAGATCCGCTCGCTGAACACCTCTTCCTGCTCCGGCAGCGGCTTGGCAAAGCTGATGGGGCCCACCTGCCGGCAAGCGATCGACGCCTCCGACTTGTCCTCGGCCAGGCCCAACGCCCCCTTGATGCCGCCGGTCTTGGCCCGCGACACATAGCAGGTCACCCCCTGCACCTTCGGGTCGTCATAGGCCTCGACCACGATCTTGTGGTCGGGGCCGATGAGCTTGAAGACCGTGTCGACGGCGCCGATCTGTTCGGCGTGGGCGGGGGCGATGGCCATCGCCAGGAGCGAGGCGGAGCAGAGGGTGGTGTGCAGGCGCATGGGGGTCCTTGGCTTGGGGTGAGGAGGCAGCTTACCGCCAGGGTCAGTCGGAGCAATGCACGGTCCGTCCCGGATGAATTGGCCGGGCGAGCGCGCTGCACTATCACTGCACAGATGCCGGCATGAGGTTTGACAGCACGCCACATGTACCCTGATCGGGTTTGATTTTCTGTTTCCGGCTTGTAACAGCACGGCGGAAGCGGGGCAGAATCCGCCGAGACGAGACGGCACCGGAGTGCCGCCGACATCAGAGAAATTCACAGGGATTGCACCGCCAAAGCGGTGCACTCGGCCCGCGTGCGCCGGGGGTTAGAAGTACACGATGACCACACTGGATTCGTCCAAGAGCGGCCAGCGCACCGGGGTCCTGAGCCCCACCTTGAGAATCGCGGCCCAGACCGGCTCCCAGACGGCGCTGCTCGCCTGCATCCGTCGCGGTGATGACCTGAATGCGAGAGACGACAAGGGCCGATCAGCCTGGATGATCGCAGCCTCGCGCGGTCACGCGGCGGCCTGCGAACTGCTCGAAGCCCATGGGGCCTGGCCGTACGGCACGCCACCTGGCGAAGAGCAAGCCGCAGCCTCTCCCCCGGCTGAGCCAGTCCTTCCTTCCAGGACACCCGAACCGATCATCTCAGCGGACGCCAAGCTCGCCGAGCGCGAAACAGTGGCGGAGGAGCCGGAGGTCGCGTACCTCGATTCAGCGGACGAGTGGGAGAGTGAAGAGGACGCTGCACTCCCGGCACAGGACGCGGACCTTGTCGAGAAAGCCCGAGCCCTCCAAGATCGGATCTCGTCGCATGTCGCGGTTGATGATGACGAGGACTGGATGGATGTCCTCGTGGACCTCCCTGCCGTCTTCCGGCAGCGGCGCGGTGATCATGTCGACCCCGGGTTCCTCACGTTTCTCGGAGACGTCTTCGGCCCGGCACTGGACACCGGATGCCTTGATCCGGACCAGCTCAGGCGACTGCTCGTCGGCTCGCCTTTGGAATCCTCTCCCGAGGACGATCTCCTCGTCCATCAGGTGGCGACTGCGCTCTCGGACCTGGGCGTGGTCGTCGAGGAAGGCGCTTGGCAGATCGACGAGCCGGCCCTGCCCGGGAGCCATGCGTCGTCCGGGTACGACTCGTCCGAGATCGAAGATGCCGCGGCCAGCATCACCTCGTCCATCACGGGCCGTGACGATCCTCTTTGGCTCTTCGCGCGCGAGATGCAGCGCGCTGGCGCCCTGCTCACCCCCGATGAGGAGGTCGCATTGGGCAAGAGGATGGATGCAGGCCTCGAGGACGCGGCAGTCCACGCGCTTTGTGACCCATCCACTGCAGCGAACCTGGTCGCGCTGATCGAGGCACAGGCCGCCAAGGCGTCGGTATCAGCGAAGACCGCCGCAGCTGATTCCGCCGAGCCTGAAGAAGACGACCCGGGGGATCACGGCGCGCCCGAGGACCTGGCGACCCAGACCGACCTTCAAGCATTGCTGCCGAACCTGAGCGACCTGTTCGGACGGTTGGAGGAGCTTGAGGCACGCCGAACGATCGCGGGCCAACTGAAGGCCTTCCACATTGATCGGAACACTTTGCGTGTCCTGATGGAGGGCGCAGCGGCCCGGCTTGATGACCAGGTGGCGAGGACGGCGATCTCCAATGCCATCCGCATGACATTGAACGCGCGGTCACGGTTGGTCGAACGCAATCTTCGTCTCGCGTGGTCCGTCGCCAGAAAGTACAACTATGGCGCCATGCCGCTCGCGGACCTTTTGCAGGAAGCCAATGCGGGATTGATGAAGGCCGCCGACCGGTTCGATGCCGCCAGAGGCTTCAGGTTCTCGACCTATGCCACTTGGTGGGTTCGCCAATCGGTCTCACGTGGAATCGCCGAAAGCGCACGGCTGATTCGCATTCCAGTGCACATGCATGAAAGGCACCGCCACCTGCAGCGAGCGATCCAGGAGCTTGGCCATGTCCCGGTGTCCGAGGCTGACCATGACCGGTTGGCTCGCCTCACGGATCTGACTGCACGGGAAGTGCGGACGACCTTGGCCGTGCCGCCTGACCCGCTCTCCCTGGACACCGATGAAGAAGCGCGACTGCAGTTGAGCGAAAGGGGCGACTGGTCACAGGATCCGGCCACCCTGTACGAGGCCAAGGCGACTCGCATGCACGCCGAGGCCGTGCTGGCGGGGCTCAAGCGGAAGGAGGCCATGATCCTCCGCATGCGCTACGGCGTCGGTCTGGCTGATGCCTACACCCTCGAAGAGATCGGCAACGCGATGGAGGTCACCCGCGAGCGCATCCGGCAGATCGAATCAAAGACGATGACCGTTCTGAAGAAGCGCTGCGCAACGGCAATCCAGCCCGGAACACGCCGCGCCCCGCCAGAAGCGGCTGAGGCGACGGGGCAAGCAGAGGTCAAAGCCCCGCCGCCAGCTGGATCAGATGCGGCAGCGGGTTCGATCGGGCCAGCGCAAGCCGAGTCGACCGATCCGCTCATCAGGGCCTTGCAGATGCTGTCCTCCGAGGGGATGCAGCTTGCCATGGCCGAGATGACGGCAATGCCGAGCCCGCAGCGGGTCTTTGCCCAGGAATGGTTCGCCGCCTACAACCCCATCGATCCGGCCGGTCGCCACACGAGGGCGCAGCACCAGGCATTCCAGTCCCTGTCCGCCGCCCTGCGTGCGGCACTCAGGCATCACGGGTTCGGCCCCTTGCCGATCCGCGATCTCCATGCCTGTCCGCTCTGGAGAGCGGCGATGACGGAGGCTGCCAACCTGATCGCCGGCCTGCATGGCGAAACCCATTGAGGACATGACAAGCACTTCGAACGCGATTCACGCGCCCCCAAAAGCATTCGCCATGGTCGAGGCCTTGCGTGGTCTGGGCTATTCGACCGCATCGGCATTGGCGGACATCGTGGACAACAGCATCGCCGCCGGGGCTCAGGAGGTCGATCTCGTCTTCCGCTGGGACGGCCCGTCCTCGACCGTCAGCATCCGCGACAGCGGCAAGGGCATGTCCCGCGCCGAATTGCTGGCAGCGATGCGGCTCGGCGACCGGAACCCTCTGGCGGAGAGGGGTGCCCAGGATCTCGGCAGATTCGGAATGGGGCTCAAGACGGCCTCGTTTTCCCAGGCGAGGCGATTGACCGTCGCCTCGTCCCGGGACGGGGTCCTCTCATGCCTGCGCTGGGACCTCGACACCCTGGAGGCGGCGGCTGGTGACGGGTGGTACCTGCTGGAGGGGGCGTCACCGGGCTCCGAGCGGCTGTTGGCCGGCCTCGACTCATCGCGGGCGGGCACCATCGTGCTCTGGGAAGTCCTCGACAGGATCGTCACGGCCGGCTTTCGCGAACAGGACTTTCTTGACCTCATCGACGCGGTGGAGCGCCACCTGTCAATGGTGTTCCACAGGTACCTGGCCGGACCGCGCCCGCGGTTCCGCCTGAGGATCAACGACCGGAAGCTGGAACCATGGGACCCGTTCCTGTCCGGGCACCCTGCCACATGGTCTTCGCCGGTGGCTCGCCTGCCCTCGGCAGGAGGACATGTGGAAGTGCAGTGCCATGTGCTGCCCCACAAGGACAAGCTGGACGCCGAAACCCACCAGCGGGCGGCAGGCCCTGATGGATGGACGGCACAGCAGGGGTTCTACGTCTACCGCAACGAGCGCCTGCTTCTGGCCGGCAGTTGGCTCGGATTGGGCCGCGGCCGTGCGTGGACCAAGGAGGAGGCGCACCGCCTGGCGCGGATCCGGATCGACATCACCAACGCCTGCGATCACGAATGGAAGATCGACATCCGGAAGTCCACCGCCCGGCCACCGGTCATCCTCAGGGATCGACTGGTCCGACTGGCCGAGGACACGCGTGACCGTGCCAGGCGCGTCTTCGCGCACCGTGGTCAACCGGCGCGACGCGTCGGCACGGTGGAAGTCATGCAGGCGTGGCGCGCGGACCATTTCAAGGGCGGCATGCGCTACCGGATCGATCAGGACCACCCGGCGGTGCAGGAAGTGCTGGAGCAGGCGGGCGATCTGGGTCCGCAGATCCGGGCCATGTTGCGCGTGATCGAGGAAACCATTCCGGTGCAGCGAATCTGGCTGGACACCGCGGAGGCCCGGGAGACACCGAGAACCGGCTTCTCCGAAGTCCCGAATGCGGAAGTGGTGGGCATCCTGCGGACGATGTATCGCAATCTGGTCGAACGCAAGGGCATGGCGCCGGAGCTGGCGCGCGCGCGCCTGCGCTGCACGGAGCCCTTCGATGCGTTCCCGCAGCTTGTGGATGCCTTGCCGGACAGGCCGGTGTAAAGAGATCGAGGGAGGAACATGGCACAGACCCATGAAGGCAATTTCAGCAAGGTCGTCAAGGTCGTCCAGGAGTTGCTTCTGGACGAGGAGGACCGGTCCGGCATCACGCCGAGCCTGATCGATGAGCGGATCGCCAGCGTGCTGGCGATGAACAGACGGTGGGCCGAGGGCCTTGATCGCGAGGCCGTCGTGGATGAATTGATCCGTCGATTCAGCATGTGGATCGGCGAGGACACGACGCTGCAGAGCAATGACGATCACGTCGCCTGGTTGAGCGCTGACCGCAAGAAGAACTGGCGTTACTGGCAGCGATATCGCGAATGGCTGGAGCGCAAGCTGGCCTATGCGGCGGTGGATGCACTGGACCAGACCACCGACCGGATCCTCGGCCTGCTCGAGGACCCCACGCGTGACGGGCCCTGGAGTCGCAGGGGGTTGGTGGTCGGGCACGTCCAGTCGGGCAAGACGAGCAACTACACGGCCCTGATCGGCAAGGCGGCGGACGCCGGATACAAGATCGTCATCGTGCTGGCCGGCATGCACAACAACCTGAGGTCCCAGACCCAGATGCGTCTGGACGAGGGGTTTCTCGGGTACGAGACCAAGCCGGTCCCGGACGACATCACGGCCATCGGCGTGGGTGAGATCGACGCCGACCCCGCCATCAGACCGAACTACGCGACCAATCGATCAGACAAGGGCGACTTCAACGCGGCGACGGCGCGGACGTTGGGCATCAGCCCGGAGCAGCGTCCTTGGCTGTTCGTGGTCAAGAAAAACAAGAGCGTCCTCGAACGGCTGTACCGGTGGGTCAGGAACCACGTGGCCAACGTACAAGACTCCGAGACCGGCCGGAAGCTGGTGACCCACCTTCCGCTTCTACTCATCGATGACGAAGCGGACCATGCCTCGGTGGACACGGGCGAGCAGCATTTCGACGAGACCGGCAAGCCGGACGAGGAGCATCAACCCACCGCCATCAACAGCCTGATCCGGAAGATCCTCCACAGCTTCTCACGCTCCGCCTACGTGGGCTACACGGCGACACCGTTCGCCAACATCTTCATCCACGAACGGGGCAAGACGGAGGAAGAAGGGCCCGACCTGTTCCCATCGTCCTTCATCGTGAACCTGGCGGCGCCGTCCAACTACGTGGGGCCCGTGAAGGTCTTCGGCCGGCATACCCATGAGGGTCGCACCGGAGGACTGCCGCTGATCCGGATCGTGGATGACCAGTGCAGCCCGGATGGGCGAAGGGGCTGGATGCCGTTGTCGCACAGGTCCAGTCACGTCCCCACGCACGAGGGACCCGCCAACATGCCTGCCTCGCTGGTGGAGGCCATCGACTCCTTCCTGCTGGCCTGTGCCATCCGTCACCTGCGCGGACAGGGTCGCGAGCACTCGTCGATGCTCGTTCACGTGACGCGCTTCAATGCCGTACAGAAGCACGTTCACGAGCAGGTCGCCAGCCACGTGTCGGGCATCAGGCAGCGTCTGACCCGGCGGATCGGACACGAGAGCCACCTCGAACGGATGCGCGTGCTGTGGGAGACGGACTTCGCCCCGACGATGGCCCGCGTGACCGAGGCGCAGGGCGAGGAGAAGTCCGCGCTGCAGCCGGAGTGGCCGGAGGTGGCTGCGGCCCTGGCAGACGTGGTGCCGGACATCGATGTCCGCATGATCAACGGGACCGCCAAGGACGCGTTGGACTACGCGGACCAGGGCGGGACCGGGCTGAAGGTGATCGCCATCGGCGGCGACAAGCTGGCACGGGGCCTGACCCTGGAAGGGCTGTGCGTCAGCTACTTCCTCCGTGCCTCGAAGATGTACGACACCCTGATGCAGATGGGGCGCTGGTTCGGGTATCGGCCCGGCTATCTGGACCTGTGCAGGCTCTACACCACGAGTGAGCTGGAGAACTGGTTCGGACACATCACGGATGCGGCGGAGGAACTCAGGGAAGAGTTCGAGCTGATGGCCAGCAGCGGTGGCACGCCGCGCGACTACGGCTTGCGAGTGCAGTCCCACTCGGTCCTGATGGTCACCTCGCGACTGAAGATGCGATCGGCCAAGAACCTGATGCTGTCCTTCAGCGGCCAGGTGTTGGAAACGGTGACGTTCCACACGGAAGAGAAGATCCTCCAGGGGAATCTCAAGGCGCTGACCAATCTCGTATCCGGCCTGGGATCGCCCGAGGTGGATCCCGCACGGACCTGGAATGGCACCAGAAACCAATGGCGCGGGTACCTCTGGAAGAACGCGACCTCGGCCGATGTCCTGGACTTCCTGGGTTCCTACCGAACCCACGTGGAAGCCCACAAGGTCAATGCCCCGCTGATCGCGGAATTCGTCCGGATCATGGTGGAGGCAGGTGAGCTCACCGACTGGTCCGTGGCATTGATCGGCGCAGCGGATTCCGCCGATCGGAATGCCTTCGAGGTCGTCCCAGGCCTGTCTCTGGGGATGCTGGTCCGCAAGGCCCAGTCGGTGTCGCCGGACAGTTGCTCCATTGGGCGACTGTTGTCGCCACGTGATGAGAGCATCGACGTGAGCGATGAAGTGTGGTTGGCGGCGCTCGACATGACGCGTGAAATGCGCGCGCGTGAGAGTGCGGGCAATCCTGACGCGCCCGTGGCGGATTCACCCGGCGGGGTGGCGCTGCGTCGGGTGCGAGGCCTTGGTGCAGCAGGGGTGGCAGGCGAGCCGCAACGCGGCCTGCTGCTCCTGTACCTCATCGACCCTCAAAAGTCGGAGTACGGCCTGCCCGCTTCAGCGCCACCATTGGTGGGGTTCGGCATCAGCTTCCCGGGGAGCAATGCCGGCCGCAAGGTGGAATACAAGGTCAACAACGTCGAGTGGGAGCAGCAGTATGGCGGAGCGGATTGAGGCCGAAGCGCTCCGAGCGGCCTGGAGGGCCCTGGCCGGAGGCAGCGGCGACGGATGGAGAACCATCCCGCTGGGTCATTGCCGTAGCGTCACCGTGCTGGCCGGCCGGAAGCTGCCGGATGACCAGGAGTCGGTTCTGCTCGGCTTCCCGGGAATCCAGGTGCCGCCGGCGCGGCTACTGCCTCAAGGCCGGGGATTCGCCGTCGTGCGAGCGGAGCTTGGCAGCGCCGGAAGAGGTCTCGGCTGGGTCGGCCTGTGCAGCCGGGGCGCAGGCGGCCTGGACCTGTTCGCCCAGATGGTCGGTGACATCCTCTCCACCCTGGACGGGATCCCGCCCTCCGCGCCCGAGAGGGCTTTCCAGGTTTGTCTCGCTCGGATCCGTGCCTGGCAGGAATTCATGCACAGATCCAAGGACGTGCTCGGTCCGGAAGCCGAACTGGGCTTGGTGGGTGAACTGCGCATCCTCGACGACCTGCTGTCCTCCGGCCTGGATGCCCTGGAAGTCGTGGAGTCGTGGCAAGGTCCGCTGGATGGGGTGCAGGATTTCCTGATCGGCTCCGGTGCCATCGAGGTGAAGGCGACGGCCAATGCGGTCGCATTCCCCGCCACCGTCAATGGTCTGGAGCAGCTGGACGATGGCCTGACGCGGCCGATCTTTCTCGGGGCAGTGCGTGTTGCGCTGGACGAGGCGGGCACGACCTTGCCCATGCGCATCGGAGCCATCCGGGAACGACTGGGCGTCGGCACGATGGCCCGGGCGCAGTTCGACAGCCGGCTGCTGCACGCGGGCTTCGGCGATGCTGTCGCCGATCAATACACGCGCCGCTTCCAGGATGCGCAGATTCGGTATTTGCTGGTCGACGACGGATTTCCGCGCCTCACCGCATCGACGGTTCCCGCAGGCGTGCGAGACGCGCGGTACGAGATCGACATCGAATCGGTGATCAACCCACCGGTGCCAATGGGCACCGCATTGAAAGACCTTGGAGTCCTCTGAACATGACCCTGGAAGAGTTTCTGCGGCAGATGCATGCCGAGGTGCAGGCGGAAATCAGTGAACGCCTCTCCACGGGCGGTCCGGCCTATCCCCACGAGGAATCGATCTTCGCCGAAGTCGTGATGCAGCACATGGCGGACATCGGCATGACCTTCGAGCCTGCGGTCTGCCACTTCTCCGCCAAGGTCTCCAATGCCAATCTGCGTCTCAGCGGCTGGGCCCTGTCGGACGACAACGAGCAGCTGGATCTGTTCGTGAGCCTGTACGACGGATCGGACAGTCCGTCGTCGATTCCCGATGCGGACACCAAGAAGGCCGCCGAGCAATGCCTCCAGTTTCTCTCGACCTGTGCGAGCGGCAAGCTGGCCGGCAAGATCGACGAGTCCAACGATGCCCATGCGCTGGCGCTCACCATCGAGGAGATCTACCCCTCTCTGGAACAGATCCGCATCTACGCCCTGACCGATCGGCAGGCCAAGTCCAAGAACTTCAAGGCCCGTGAGGTGGCAGGGAAGACGGTGAAGCTCGAGGTCATGGACATCGAGCGCCTGCATCGGCACATGTCCGAGGGCCGCCCCCGCGATGAGTTGGTGGTGAACTTCGAGGAAGTGGCAGGAAGCCCGCTGCCCTGCGTGTACGTGCCCGGGGAGAGCTCGGGCTATGACTACGCCCTGACGGTGGTGCCCGGCGAGTCGCTGCGCTTCATCTACGAGAAGTACGGCGCCCGCCTGCTGGAGGCCAACGTGCGTTCATTCCTGAGCGCCCAGGCCAAGGTGAACAAGGGCATCCGGGACACCCTGCGCTCGGACCCCGAGCGGTTCATGGCCTACAACAACGGCATCGTGGTGGTGGCGGACGAGGCCGGACTGGGGCGGACCGCGGACGGCTCGGTCGGCATCGTCTGGCTGAAGGGCATGCAGATCGTCAACGGGGGCCAGACGACGGCCTCCATCTACTTCACGAAGAAGAAGAGCCCGGACACGGACCTGACCCGGGTACGGGTTCCGGCAAAGGTCATCGTCATGAAGGTCCAGGACCCGGTGGCGGAAGAAGCGCTGATCTCCGACATTTCGCGCTTCGCGAACAGCCAGAACTCGGTCAAGCTGTCGGACCTTTCCGCCAACAAGCCGTTCCACGTGGCGATCGAGAAGCTGGCCAACGACACCTACTGCCCCGACGGCGTGGGCCGCTGGTTCTACGAGCGGGCCGCAGGCAGCTACACCACCATGCTGGCACGCGAAGGCTCCACCTCTGCACGGTTGCAGAAGCTGAAGGAGTCCATCCCCCCCGCGCGCAAGATCACCAAGACCGATCTGGCCAAGTACCTTCATGCCTGGGATCAGCGGCCGGACCTCGTCAGCCAGGGCTCGCAGAAGAACTTCGACCGGTTCATGGCGGACATGACGGGGCCGGACGGCGAGTCCACGGCGCAGCTTCCGGATGTCGCGGCGTACAAGACCATGATCGCGAAGGCCGTGCTGTTCAAGAAGACGCACGCCTTGGTGCGGCCGCTGTTCCAGGCCTTCCAGGCCAACGTCGCGGCCTATCTGGTGGCGGTGGTGGCCAATCGACTCGGGGAACGGCTGGATCTGGAACGCATCTGGCTCAATCAGGACATCTCGCCGCAGCTGCGGAGCCAGCTGCAGACGTGGAGCGCCGAGGTCAACGACGTGCTGCACCGCACGGCGGAGGGCCGCATGGTGTCCGAATGGGCCAAGCGTCCCGAGTGCTGGTCGGCGGTGTCCAAGGCCCGCTTCTCCGAGCACGCCCCAGGAATCCCTGAGCTCAGGTCCTGATCCCGTGCGTAGTGCGCAGCGCGAGGATCCTCCAGACGAGTTCATCGAGGAGGAGCTCGTCGCGCGCCTCGCACTCCCAGATCACCAGAGGCTGCCACCCCATGCTCCGCAGACGGTCCTCGACGCGTCGATCGCGTGCCACGTTGGCGGCGAACTTGTCGCTCCAGAAGGCCTGACGGGTGCGGGGCATCGCCGCGAATCGGCAGCCCGGGTGCCTGTGCCAGAAGCAACCGTGAACGAAAACGGCGATCCGGTCACGGCCCAGCACGACATCCGGTCTCCCCGGCAACTTCGAGTCATGCAGCCGATACCTCAGACCTGCGGCATGGAGATAGCGGCGCAGGATCATCTCCGGCCCGGTGTCCTTGCCCCTGATCGCCGCCATCATCGTCGATCGGACGCTTGGACTGACGATGTCAGCCATGGCTGCCTTGCAAGCCGACGCGGGCACGCCGATCACACCCGAAAGCACGAGGTGTGGCGCCGCCTTGACCTGGTAGCATCCTGTCCTCGCGCGGGCTGACGGCCACCGCGCCGACTGCACAAGAAGAATTCATGTCCATTCCCGTGATCGATCTCTTCGCTGGCCCCGGCGGCCTTGGCGAAGGGTTCTCCAAATCGTCCAAGGCTCGCTTCGACATCGCCGTCTCCATCGAGAAGGACGGCATGGCCTTCGAGACCCTCCAGCTTCGCGCCGCGCACCGCGCCGTCAAGCGTTCCGGGCGGGCTACGCCCCAGACATGGCAGCTTTGGGATCGGATCATCGCCGAAAGTCCGTGGAACATCGCCTTCGATCGGCTGCTGTCAGGAGGCGATGAGCTCATCCGCGAGGCCTGCCTCGCGGCCCGTGGGGAGGCTTGGAACATCGAGATGGGGCCGTCGAACCGCAAGACCATCTCCCAGGGGATACGGCGTCGGCTGGAGCCCTTCATGCGCGACGGCCAACTGCCCGACAACGCGGTCCTCATCGGCGGGCCGCCGTGCCAGGCCTATTCGGTGGTCGGCCGTTCAAGGAATAAGGGCAAGAAGGACTACCAGGCCGAGAACGACCACAGACATTTCCTGTACCGGGAGTACCTCGCGGTCATCAACGAGTTCCGTCCGGCCGTGTTCGTGATGGAGAACGTGAAGGGGATCCTCACGTCCAAGGTGGGCGGCGGTCAGATCTTCGAGACGATCTCCCGGGATCTGCGGCGTCCTGATCTGGCATGCGATGCCGACACGGGCCTCGAATACGTGCTCGTGCCACTCCCGGAGGGAGCTGGCATCGAGCCTCCCACGCCATCGCCGGAGGATTACATCGTCAAGGCGGAGGCCTACGGCATTCCCCAGGCCCGGCATCGAGTGATCATCTGTGGCGTCCGCAGGGACGTGTTCGAAGCGGCCGGGGGCGTTCGCAAACTGAGAGGCTCGGCCCCGGCATCGGTCCGCGAGGTCATCGGGACGCTGCCTGAACTGCGGCCGGAGGTGTCACACCGCGGCAAGGGCACGGCGTGGCTGGATGCGCTGGGCCTGCCGCTCATGCAAGAAGCGATCGAGGAACTGCAAGGTGCCGAAGACGCGCGCAAGCGCTCCCTGGCCGCAGCGATGCAACGCACCATCGGCCGCATGCCGACCAGGGAAGATCCAGGTCGAGGCCAAGACCGCACGTGGACGGACAGCCTCCGTGCCCCGGAGGGTTGGGGAACCTGGTACCACGATCGCCCGATCCGGCTGCTGGCCAATCACGAGTCCCGCTCCCACATGCCGGAGGACATCGCGCGCTACTTCTTCGTCGCGATGCACGGACAGGAACTCGACAGCAGCCCCAGACTGGAAGACTTCCCGGCGAGCCTCCTTCCCAAGCACGCGAACGTGGACCCCGACAGCCCCCATCTGGCCATCTTCAAGGACCGATTCAGGGTGCAGACGTGGGAGCGCTGCAGCATGACGGTGACCAGCCACATCGGCAAGGATGGGCATGCCTTCATCCATCCGGATCCGCTGCAGTGCCGCAGCCTCACGGTCCGGGAGGCGGCCCGCCTGCAAACCTTCCCCGACAGCTACGTGTTCCTGGGCAACAGAACGTCCCAGTACACCCAGGTCGGGAACGCGGTCCCGCCGAGACTCGCGGCCAAGATCGCGGACTTGGTGGCGGAAGTGCTGGAGAAATGGATCGCCAGCAGGGCTTGATGCCCTGGACCTCAAGGCCGCGGAGTCGGCGAAGGGCTCAGCGTTCCACGCGTCGTGCGGGGTCCTTGAACACGTATTTCAGGTTCCAGGCCAGATACGCAGGTGAGGGCGACATGTCTGGTTGCTGGGGCGCAATCAAGCGCTGGCCATGGTGGCGCAGTTCCCCCTGCTGGGAGCGATCCCCCGCGATGGCCTGCTGGCTGAAGACCACCCGGTGCTCGGCGGGCTCCACGGTGAAGGCGCCGAGGTCGAACAGCTTGTGGTGCAGCGCGCACAGCGACAGTCCGTTGGACTCGATGTCCGGCCCCCCCGTGTGGTGCCACTGGATGTGGGCGGCCTCCAGCCCCGCGCTGATGCGACCGACCCGGAGGTCGAAGCCGCAGACGCAGCAGCGGTACTCGTAGGCCCGCAGCACGCGCTCGCGGAAGCCGGGGTCACGCCGCCGGCGCGCCGAAGCCATGTAGGCCGCCGGCGGCTCGCACGCCGCCAGGACCACCGGACGACTCAGGTCCAGGCCCACGGCGGCAGCGATGTCGGCATGCAGCGTGTCCGGGAAGTACTCGTCCAGCACCCGCGCGGCCACGCTCTCCAGCAGGCCCGGGACCGTGCGCAGGGTCGCATCGATGTCCGGGTGAAAGCCGCCTTGCACACCCAGCGAGCGGAGTTCGCCCAGATTGGGCGTGGCGCCGGCCGGCCGGGCCAGGAAATCTGCAGGGGCATCAAGCACCCACAGGGCTCCGTCTCCATCGGAAGAGAGGTGCCAGAACGGGTAATGCCGGTTCTTGGCGGCACCGGTCGGCCCGAACTCGGCCAGCAGGTCCTGCAGGGGCTGATCGACCTCGCCAAAGGGTGCCAAGCGGGCCTGTCCTTGCTGCACCCGACCCAGTGCCCACAGGACCAAGAGCGGCTTGTGTGGGGCGTATACCCCGGCACGCTGCGCCCGACGGATGCCCTCGAAGGCGGCCAGCACTTGATCGGCCGTCATCACTGCACGCCCTCCGCCCCCGCGTCGACAACGGGGGTCCAGTAGTCCGCCTTGTCCGGAAAGATGCAGCGGACGCCGCCCCGCGGATCCGGCTGGTCGCCCAGGTAACGGGGGATGAGGTGCACGTGCAGGTGGGGCACCGTTTGCCCGGCTGCAGCCCCGTCATTGATGCCGAGGTTGTACCCCGCAGGCTGGTGCGTCGCCTCCAGTGATTGCCGGGCCTCCTGGAGGAGGGCTCTCAATGCCCGATGCTCGTCTTCGGTGAGGTCGAAGAAGCTGCCCACGTGGCGACGGGGAATCGCCAGGGTGTGGCCCGGCGACACCGGAAAACCATCGCGGATGACCCACGCATGGTCGTTCTTCAACAGGATGCGTTCAGGGGGCAGGGAACAGAAAGGACAGACCACGGACTTCTCCATGTGGAGAGCCTATCCCAGCTTTGTTGCCAATTGAAAGCAAAACGCCCGGCGGGGCCGGGCGTCGATCAAAGAGGGTACGTCGAAGATCAGGCGTCGATGTTCGCCGCCCGCAGCGCATTCGTCTCGATGAAATCCCGCCGCGGCTCGACCTCGTCGCCCATCAGCATGGTGAAGACCTTGTCCGCCTCGATGGCGTCTTCGATCTGCACGCGCAGCAGGCGGCGGACGGTGGGGTCCATGGTGGTTTCCCAGAGTTGGCCGGGGTTCATCTCGCCCAGGCCCTTGTAGCGCTGGCGGCCGACGCTGCTTTCGGCTTGCTGCATCAGCCAGGCCATGGCGGCGCGGAAGTCGGCGCCGCACTTGGATTCCTTGGCCTTTTCGCCTTCGCCGCGTTTGACGGTGGCGCCTTCGGCCAGCAGGCCCTTGAAGGTGACGCCGGCGGTGGCCAGGGCTTCGTAGTCGGCGCCGTGCAGGAAGTCGGGGCTGATGATGCTGCTCTTGATGTTGCCGTGGTGGCGGCGGCTGATGCGCAGCAGGTGCTTGTCGGTGCGTTCGTCGAAGACGGCCTCGACCTCGGCGTCGTGCAGGGCGGCCTTCAGGGCGATGGCGCTGGCCTCGGCGGCGGCGGTGTTGTCCAGGTTCAGGGTCAGGCCGTCGGAGATGGCGCGCAGGGCCTCGACGTCCATCCAGGCGGACAGGCGGTTGATGACGGCGCTGGCCTTGACGTAGGCGTGGGCCTTCTCGGCCAGGGCGTCGCCGGTGAGCAGGGGTTCGCCGTTGCCGGGGTTGATGGCGGCGCCGTCGATGGCCACCTTGAGCAGGTAGTCGTCCAGGGCGGAGGCGTCCTTCAGGTACTGCTCTTGTTTGCCGTGCTTGACCTTGTAGAGCGGCGGCTGGGCGATGTAGATGTGGCCGCGCTCGACCAGGTCGGGCATCTGGCGGTAGAAGAAGGTCAGCAGCAGGGTGCGGATGTGGGCGCCGTCCACGTCCGCGTCGGTCATGATGATGATGCGGTGGTAGCGGAGCTTGTCGGGGTTGAAGTCGTCGCCGCCCATGCCCTTGCCGATGCCGGTGCCCAGCGCGGTGATCAGGGTGAGGATTTCGTTGGACGACAGCAGCTTTTCGTAGCGCGCCTTCTCGACGTTCAGGATCTTGCCGCGCAGGGGCAGGATGGCCTGGAACTTCCGGTCGCGGCCCTGCTTGGCCGAGCCGCCTGCGGAGTCACCCTCGACGATGTAGATCTCGCACAGGCTGGGGTCTTTTTCCTGGCAGTCGGCCAGCTTGCCGGGCAGGCCCATGCCGTCGAGCACGCCCTTGCGGCGGGTCATCTCGCGGGCCTTGCGGGCGGCGTCGCGGGCGCGGGCGGCGTCGACGATCTTGCCGCAGATGGTCTTGGCGTCGTTGGGGTTCTCGAGCAGCCAGTCGGTGAGCAGGCGGCTGACGATGTCTTCCACCGGGGCGCGCACTTCCGAGCTGACCAGCTTGTCCTTGGTCTGCGAGCTGAACTTGGGCTCGGGCACCTTGACGCTGACCACGCAGGCCAGGCCTTCGCGCATGTCGTCACCGCTGATGTCGACCTTGGCCTTCTTGGCGATGTCGTTGTCGTCGATGTACTTGTTGATGACGCGGGTCATCGCGGCGCGCAGGCCGGTCAGGTGGGTGCCGCCGTCGCGCTGGGGGATGTTGTTGGTGAAGCAGAGCACCGACTCGCTGAACGAGTCGTTCCACTGCATCGCCACCTCGACGCCGACGTTGGTGCCCTGCTCGCTCATCTTGTCGCCGATGGCGTGGAAGATGTTGGGGTGCAGGACCTTCTTGCCCTTGTTGACGAACTCGACGAAGCCCTTGACGCCGCCGGCGTAGGCGAAGTTGTCTTCCTTGTTGTGGCGCTCGTCGACCAGGCGGATCTTGACGCCGTTGTTCAGGAACGAGAGTTCACGCAGGCGCTTGGCCAGGATCTCGTAGTGGAACTCGTTGTTCTCCTTGAAGATCTCGGTGTCAGGCAGGAAGTGCACCTCGGTGCCGCGCTTCTCGGTCTCGCCGACGATCTTCATGGGGCTGGTCTCGACGCCGTCCACCAGCTCGATCAGGCGGTCTTGCGGCACGCCCTGCTTGAACTCGATCTGGTGCACCTTGCCGTCGCGGCGCACCACCAGGCGCAGCCACTTGGACAGGCCGTTGACGCAGGACACGCCCACGCCGTGCAGGCCGCCCGAGACCTTGTAGCTGTTCTGGTTGAACTTGCCGCCGGCGTGCAGCTCGGTCAGGGCGATCTCGGCCGCACTGCGCTTGGGCTCGTGCTTGTCGTCCATCTTGACGCCGGTCGGGATGCCGCGGCCGTTGTCGGTGACCGAGATGGAGTTGTCGGTGTGGATGGTGACGACGATGTCGTCGCAGTGGCCGGCCAGGGCCTCGTCGATGGAGTTGTCCACCACCTCGAAGACCAGGTGGTGCAGGCCGGTGCCGTCGGACGTGTCGCCGATGTACATGCCCGGGCGCTTGCGCACCGCCTCCAGGCCTTCGAGGATCTGGATGCTCTCGGCACCGTAGCCGCCCGAACCGGTGGCCGGTTGTGCGGGTTGCTGCTCGTCGGGGGTGGGGGTGGTGTCGCTCATGGGGCTCTCAGGGAGACACCCGGCCGACAGAAAAAGGCCGGGTCTTTGAAACGCTTCAAGCGGGCGCCCCGTGAAGGGCGGACCCGCTTGTGTGTGTGGACGTGGTGGCGCGTCAGATTCGCATCGGCATCACGACATATTTGAAGCCGGCGTCCTCGGGGTTGGTGACCAGCGCGGCGGAGCTGCCGTCGTGCATCTCCAGGCGGACCATGTCCTGGCCCATGTTGGACAGCGCGTCCATCAGGTAGGTCACGTTGAAGCCGATCTCGATGGCGGGGCCGTCGTAGTCGATCTCGAGTTCTTCCTTGGCCTCTTCCTGCTCGGCGTTGCTGGACGCGATGCGCAGGGTGCCCGGGTCGATGTTGACGCGCACGCCCTTGAACTTCTCGCTCGTCAGGATGGCGGCGCGCTGCAGGCTGGACAGCAGGGCGGCGCGGCCCAGGGTGATGACGTTCTTGTGGTTCTTGGGGATGACGCGGTTGTAGTCGGGGTACTTGCCCTCGACCAGCTTGGTCACGAATTCCATGCCCGAGAAGCTGAACTTGGCCTGGTTGCCGGCAAAGCGCAACTCGATCAGGTCTTCGGCGCCGTCCTTGAGCAGGCGCATCAGCTCGAGCACGGTCTTGCGCGGCAGGATGACTTCCTGCTTGGGGATGTCGGATTCCAGTTCGGCCTGGGCCAGGGCCAGGCGGCTGCCGTCGGTGGCCACCAGGGTCAGGGTCTTGCCCTCGGCCACGAACAGGATGCCGTTGAGGTAGTAGCGGATGTCGTGCACCGCCATCGCGAAGTGCACCTGGTCGATCAGGCCCTTCAGCACCTTTTGCGGCACGCTGAAGGCGGGGCCGAAGTCGACCGCCTCGTTGACCAGGGGGAAGTCGTCGGCCGGCAGGGTCTGCAGGGTGAAGCGGCTCTTGCCGCCCTGCAGGGTGAGCTTGTTGCCGTTGGCGGTCAGCGAGACCTGCTGGTCGGAGGGCAGGGTGCGCAGGATGTCGATCAGCTTGCGCGCGCCCACCGTGGTGCTGAAGGTGCCGGCGTCACCGCCCAGGGTGGCGGTGGTGCGGACCTGGATCTCCAGGTCGGAGGTGGTCAGCTCGATGCTCTCGCCCGTCTTGCGCACCAGCACATTGGCCAGGATGGGCAGGGTGTGGCGCCGCTCGACGATGCCGGCCACCGATTGCAAAGCACCCAGCAGCTGCTGTTGTGCGGCCTTCAGAACGATCATGTCTTCCTCTTTCTCGGGCAAGGCAGGCAGGTCCAGCCGCCGATTTTCGCCTGAATTCGCCCGTTTCCTGCGTCAACCCTTGAGGGTTTGCTCCAGCACATGCAGCTGCTGGTTCAGCTCGGTGTCCTTCTGGCGCTCGCCGCCCACCTTGCGCACCGCGTGCAGCACGGTGGTGTGGTCGCGGCCGCCGAAGAGCTCGCCGATCTCGGGCAGGCTCTTCTGGGTCAGCTCCTTGGCCAGGTACATCGCGATCTGGCGCGGCCGGGCGATGCTGGCCGGGCGCTTCTTGCTGTACATGTCGGCGATCTTGATCTTGTAGAAGTCCGCCACGGTCTTCTGGATGTTCTCCACCGAGATCTGGCGGTTCTGGATCGACAGCAGGTCCTTCAGCGCCTCGCGCGCCAGCGCGATGGTGATTTCCTTGTGGCTGAACTTGGCGTAGGCCAGCACCTTGCGCAGCGCGCCTTCGAGTTCGCGCACGTTGGCGCGGACGTTCTTGGCAACGAAGAAGGCCACGTCCTCGGGCATGGGCGCGCCCTCGGCCTTGGACTTGGCCAGCAGGATGGCCACGCGCATTTCCAGCTCGGGCGGCTCGATGGCCACGGTCAGGCCCGAGTCGAAGCGGCTGGTCAGCCGCTGGTCGATGTCCACCAGTCCCTTGGGGTAGGTGTCGCTGGTCATGATGATGTGGGCCTTCTTGGCCAGCAGGGCTTCGAAGGCGTTGAAGAACTCCTCCTGGGTGCGCTCCTTGCCGGCGAAGAACTGGACGTCGTCGATCAGCAGCAGGTCCAGGTTGTGGTACTTGGCCTTGAGCTCGTCGAAGGTCTTGCGCTGGTAGTTCTTCACCACGTCGGTGATGAACTGCTCGGCGTGCAGGTACAGCACGCGGGCGGCCGGGTTGTCCTTGAGCAGGGCGTTGCCCACGGCCTGCACCAGGTGGGTCTTGCCCAGGCCCACGCCGCCGTAGATGAACAGCGGGTTGTACATGACGCCCGGGGCGCCGGCCACGTGCAGGGCGGCGGTGCGGGCCATCTGGTTGGCGCGGCCGGGCACCAGGGAGTCGAAGGTCAGGGCCGGGTTGAGGCGGTGGCGGCTGGCGGCGGCGGCGGCCGGCGGCTGCACCACCGGCATCGGGGCCACCGGGGCCGGCATGGCGCCGGGGGCATTGCCCAGCGAGCCGTCGGCGGGCAGCAGGGCCTGCTGCTGGGGCATGGGCGGGACCACGGCGTTGTGGGCCTGCTGGCCCATCATGGCGTGGGCCAGCACGCGGCCGGCGGCCTGGGGACGCGAAGGCAGGGGGCGCGGGGCGGCGGCGGGCATGGCCTCGCGGGCGGCCAGCACCAGGGACAGGCGCACCGGCACCTCGGCCAGGTCGCACATCAGTTGCTCGATGCGGGCGCCGTACTGGGACCGGATCCAGTCCAGCTTGAACCGGTTGGGCACGCGCAGCGTGACCACCGGCGTGCCGTCTTCACCGGCAGAGAGCTCGGCGGCGGGCAGCGGGCGGATCCAGGTGTTGTATTGCTGTTCGGGCAGCTCGGCGACGAGGCGGTCGCAGGTCTGCTGCCAGAGGTCTGGGCTCATGTGGACAAGTTCTTATCGAGCGGCCGGATTCTACGCATGTGCGGCCGCTTGCGCTGAGGGTTATCCACAGTTTTTTGGCGGGGGTCAACCCACCCGCTCCGCCGCAGCTTGTGGTGCAAGTGTTTGACCGTCTTGGCGTTTTTTGCTCTAATCGTGGGTTTCCCGAACTCGGGGGAGGCAGGCGCGCGCCTGCCACCGGGGCAGACCAGGACCAGAACAGAAAGAGCGCATGGCGCTCTGGCTGGGGCGGGACGGGTCGGCCAACACACCGGTGGCCAGGGCCATTTGCATCCACCGAGCCACAGCCGGGACCGCGGAGGACCGCGCATCGCCCACCCGTCAAGGGCAGGCGCTGCCACCCCCGAGGAGCCGGCGCCAGGCGCTCCGGCGACACCACCAGCACAGGGCTGGTGAACGCCGTTCAACGCCTCTACATCCCAGCAAGGTTCTCACCATGAAGCGCACCTACCAGCCTTCCAAGGTCCGCCGCGCCCGCACGCACGGTTTCCTCGTCCGCATGAAGACCCGTGGCGGCAAGGCCGTGATCAACGCCCGCCGTGCCAAGGGCCGCAAGAAGCTGACCCAGGTCTGATCCCCGGGCCCGGCCCCGCCACGCCCATGAACGTCGGCCGCATCGTGCGTCCGGCCGATTTCGAGAAGGTGCTCGCGACGTCGATGCGTTCGCGAAGCACTCACTTCGCCGTGCACCACGTGCCCGGCTCGCCTTCTCGACCGCGCGGCGCAGGCTCTTCACCGCTTGCCCCCGGCTTTTCCCCCGACTTGCCCCCAGAGTTATCCACAGGGTCACTTGACAAGTCGGAGGGGACTGTGGATGAGTGCGGTCACTGGTTCGGCCTGGTGGTGCCCAAGCGGCACGCCAAGCGCGCCGTGACCCGCAACCAGCTCAAGCGCCAGCTGCGAGCGGCCATGGACCGCCACGCCACCCAACTGCCTCCGGGTCTGTGGGTGGTGCGCCTGCGTGCGCCTTTCGACCGGGCCGAGTTCCTCAGCCCCGCGTCCGAGGCGCTGCGGGCGGCGGCCCACGCCGAGATCGAACAGCTGTTCCACCAGGCCGCCCACGCCCCGCTGCCCCCGCAGGCGCGGCGTCCGCGCACGCCCAAGGCCAAGGCGGCCAAGGCGAGCACCCCATGAGCGGCCTGCGCCGCCACCCCGTCTCGGCCTGGCCCCGCCAGCTGCTGCTGGGCGCGGTGCGCGCCTACCGGCTGCTGCTGAGCCCCTGGATCGGCGGCGCCTGCCGCTTCGAGCCCACCTGCTCCCGCTACGCGATCGAAGCGCTGGAGCGGCATGGCGCCGCAGCGGGCACTTACCTCGCGGTGTGCCGCATCGGCCGTTGCGCGCCCTGGTGCGCCGGCGGCCACGACCCGGTGCCCACCGGGCGCCCGCGGCTGTTCGCCCACCTCTTCGCCGGCGCCACCCGCGCGCCGTCGCCCGACCTTTCGACCCCGACGACCTCTTCTCCGAGGCCTTTGCCATGAACGATTTCCGCCGCAATTTCCTGTGGGTGGTGTTCGCGATGTCGCTCGTCCTGCTGTGGGACGCGTGGAACAAGCACAACGGCCAGCCCACGCTGCTCGGTGCGCCCATCGCCACCGAGACCGCCTCCGCCCCGGGTGGCGTGCCCGCCTCGGGCGCGGTGGCGCCGGCCGCCGCCGGCACCCCGGCCACCGCCGCGGTGCCCTCGAACAGCCCCGGCGAGACCGTGGTCATCACCACCGACCTGCTGAAGGTCACGCTGGCGTCGCGCGGTGGCGACGTGGTGCGCGCCGAGCTGCTGGCCTACCCCGATGACCAGGACGCCTCGCACCCGGTGGTGCTGATGGACGAGAGCGCCCAGCGCACCTACCTGGCCCAGACCGGCTTCATCGGCCAGGCCGGTGGCGCCGCGCTGCCCAACCACTACACCGCGATGGCGGTGCAGCCGGGTGAGCGCAGCCTGAAGGACGGCAGCGACGAGCTGAGCGTGGTCTTCACCTCGCCCGAAGCCAATGGCGCCCAGTGGGTCAAGACCCTGACCTTCCGCCGCGGCCAGTACGCGGTGGACGTCAAGAACGAGCTGCGCAACACCGGCGCGGCCCCGATCAACGCCCAGCTCTACCTGCAGATCCAGCGCGACGGCACCCCGCCCCCGGGGGGCAGCAGCTTCTACTCCACCTTCACCGGCCCGGCCATCTACTCGGACGAGAAGAAGTTCCAGAAGGTCGAGTTCTCGGACATCGACAAGCGCCGCGCCGGCGACAGCGTGGGCCACATCACCAAGGCCAACGACGGCTGGGTGGGCATGGTGCAGCACTACTTCACCAGCGCCTGGCTGGTGAACGCCCCGGGCCCGCGCGAGTTCGTGACCAAGAAGGACAAGGACAACCTGTACTCGGTGGCCATGGTGCAGCCGCTGGCCGCTGTGGCGCCTGGCGCCAGCGTCACCCACCAGGCCTTGCTGTACGTCGGCCCGCAAGAGGAAAACAAGCTGGCCGCGCTGGCCCCCGGCCTGGAGCTGGTCAAGGACTACGGCGTGCTGCACATCCTGTCCAAGCCGCTGTTCTGGGTGCTGGACCAGCTGCACAAGCTGATCGGCAACTGGGGCTGGTCGATCGTGGGCCTGGTGGTGCTGCTGAAGATCGCCTTCTACTGGCTCAACGCCAGCGCCTACAAGTCGATGGCCAAGATGAAGGCCATCAACCCGCGCATCCAGGAGCTGCGCGAGCGCCTGAAGGACAAGCCGCAGGAGATGCAGCAGGAGATGATGCGCATCTACCGCGAGGAAAAGGTCAACCCGCTGGGTGGCTGCCTGCCGATCTTCATCCAGATGCCCTTCTTCATGGCGCTGTACTGGGTGCTGATGGCCACGGTCGAGATGCGCGGCGCGCCCTGGATCCTGTGGATCACCGACCTGGCCGCCAAGGACCCGTACTTCATCCTGCCGGCGCTGATGACCGTCACCAGCCTGCTGCAGGTCTGGCTGGGCCCCAAGGCCGGCGACGAGATGCAGCAGAAGATGATGTGGATCATGCCCCTGATGTTCGGCGTGATGTTCTTCTTCTTCCCGGCCGGCCTGGTGCTGTACTGGCTGACCAACAACATCCTGTCGATCGCCCAGCAATGGGTCATCAACAAGCGCCTGGGCGTGAACTGATCGCGGCCTGAGCCCCTCCCCCGAAGCCCCCGCCGGCCCTGCCCGCGGGGGCTTCGTCTTTTCGGGCTGGCTCAACTGCGGCACCGATCGGCCGATCACCCGAATGCGGGAGCGGCGCACCCCGGTGCGCCATGGGGGCGGGCGACAAGGCCCGCGCGGAGCCAGCGCCCCTCCCCTCCCGCGCCACCCGGTCCTGACAAGTGTCAAGGTCGGCGCCCGCGCGGCCGCTACAGTCGCGCCGATGTCCCGTCTGACCGTGCGCCGCCTGATCGTCGGCCTGTTGCTGGGTGCCTTGCTGGCACTGCCGGCGCAGGCCTGGCGGCCCTGGCGCTCGGCCGCGGGCCTGCCGCCCTCGCTGCAAAGCATCTGCCACGGCGGCGCCCTCCCGGGCCAGCCCGATGACCCGGCCACGCCGGGCCTGCACTGCGCCCTGTGCGGCGTGCTGCCGGCGCTGGCCCTGCCGCCGGTGCCGGCGACGGCCCTGCTGCGCCAGGACCTGGCGGCGGCCACGCCGCCCCCGCTGGCGCCGCCCCCGGTGGCTGCCGCCCAGGCGCCGCACCCACCGGCCCGCGGGCCCCCGCTGATCGACCGCGCCTGAGCCGCCGGCACCCGCCCTGCGGGTGCCCCTGTCTGCCCGCCGCCCGCGCGACGGGGCCGTGTCCATGGCCCGTCGCCGCGCCGTGGCCTTGCCCGTGTCGAATTTCCATGAAGATCCCGTTCTCCCTGGCCCCGCTGGCCCTTGCCCTGGCCGGCCTGGCCCCCGCCGTCCGCGCCGCGGACACCCCCACCGCCGCGCCGGACACCGTGTTCGAGCTGGGCCGCGTCGAGGTGCGCGGCGCCTCGCAAGGCTCGCGCGCCGTCCTGACCTCGGTCGACCTGGTCGGTGGCCAGGCCCTGGCCGACGACGCCTCGGCCGAGACCTGGGCCCTGCTGCGCCGGGTGCCCGGCCTGCAGCTCACCGCCTTCGGCCAAGGCAACATCTCGGGCAAGCCCTCGATGCGCGGCTTCAACGGCGAGGGCGAGGTCAACGCCGTCAAGCTGCTGATCGACGGCGTGCCCAGCAACAGCAACGACGGCAACATGCCCTGGCTGGACAGCCTGTGGCCGCTCGAGATCGAGCGCATCGCCACCGTGCGCGGCACCAACGACCCGCGCTTCGGCCAGCACCAGATCGCCGGTCACCTGGCGATCGACAGCCGCCGCGGCGGCAACTACCTGGCCTCGCGTCTGGCGGCCGACAGCTTCGGCCTGGCCGACGGCCAGCTGGCCTGGGGCCACGAATCGGGCGACTGGGCGGTCAACGCCTTCGCCGGCGTGCGCGAAGGCCAGGGCCACCGCGACCACTCCGACCTGCAGCGCCACGTGCTGTCGGGCCAGGTGGCCTTCGCCCCCGAGGGCCAGCCCTGGCGCCTGCGCCTGTCGGCCCGCCAGTACCAGTCGGACGCCGACGAGCCCGGCTACCTGACCCTGACCCAGGCCCGCCAGGACCCGACCCAGTCGCCCGCCCACGTGGCCACCGACGGCGGCAGCCGCACGCTGCGCCAGCTCAGCCTGGGTGCCGAGGGCGACCTCGCCCCCGGCCTGGAGTGGAACGCCCTGGCCTGGCACAACGGCTACGACGACAGCCGCTTCGTCACCTTCTCGGCTGCCGTGTCGCAGCAGGAGCGCGACACCGTCGAGGCCCACCACGGTCTGCGCGCCGGCCTGCGCTGGCAGCCCCAGGTGCAGGGCCTGCACCGCCTGGTGCTCGAAGGCGGCGCCGACCTGGAACTGCAGGACGACGACAGCGGGCGCTACCTGACCACCGCCCGCGAGCGCCAGCGCCAGACCCGCGACCAGACCTGGACCCAACGCACCACCGGCGTCTGGGCCCAGGCCGTGGTCGAGCCCCTGCCCACGCTGCGCCTGGTGCCCGGCCTGCGGGTGGACCGCCTGGCCGGCCGCTTCCACAACCGGCTCACCGACACCGCCTACGACATCAACGACTACGGCGACATCGTGCAGCCCAAGCTGAGCGCGGTGTGGTCGCCGGTGGCGGGCGACTCGCTGTACGCCAACTGGGGCCGCAGCTACCAGGTGGGCGTGGGCGCGGCGATGTTCAAGATCACCCGGGTGGACAACCTGGCGCCGTCGATCAACGATGGCTGGGAAGCCGGCTGGAAGTTCCGCCGCGGCGAGGCCTTCAGCGGCCGCGTCGCGCTGTGGCAGCAGACCGCCACCAACGAGGTGATGCGCAAGCTCAACGACCCCAGCAACGACAGCGAGAACATCGGCGCCACCCGCCGCCGCGGCGTGGACGTGCAGCTGCGCGGCGCGCTCACCCGCACGCTCGACGGCTGGGCCGGCGTGGCCCGCCAGGAGGCGGTGATCACCCGCCCGGACAGCAGCTCGGGTGCGGTGGCCGGCAACGCCCTGGACCACGTGCCCGACTGGCTCTACAGCGCCGGCGCCGACTGGCAGGCCGCCGCGTCGCTGCAGCTCTCGGCCTGGCTGCAGGGCCAGAGTGCGTATCAGATCAACCGCGCCAACACCGGCGGGCGCTTTGGCGGCTACACCCTGCTGAACCTGGCCGCGCGTTGGCAGCCGGGGCCGGGCTGGACCCTGGCCGCCGAGCTGAAGAACCTGACCGACGCGCGCAACGAGTACGTCTGGTGGGACGGCAGCCAGAGCCTGCACGCGCCCGGCCCCGGCCGCGCGGTGTCGCTGTCGCTGCGGATGGAGCGCTGAGCGCCATGGCCCGACCCCGCGATGCACGACCGCGCTGGCGGCGCTGGCACGGCTGGCTGGGGATGGGCCTGGGCCTGTGGCTGGCCCTGCTGGGCCTGAGTGGGAGCCTGCTGGTGTTCTACCCGGTGCTCGACGCCGGCCTGAACCCGGCCCTGCGCTGGACACCCGCGGACGGCTGCGTGGCGCGCTGGCAGCCGGTGCTCGACGCGCTGCACGCCGCCGAGCCCGATCGCCCCGGCGCCTGGCGGCTGGAGCTGCCCGAGGGCGGCTGCGGCATGGTGCATGCCCGCCTGCTCAAGCCCGCCGAAAGCGCGGGCGCCTTCTTCCGCCCGCTGCTGCTGGAGCTGCACCCCACGCGGCTGCAGGTGCTGACGCGCCGCTTCTGGGGCGACACGGTGATGACCTGGCTGTACGACCTGCACTACACCCTGCTGCTGGGCCAGGCCGGCCTGTGGGCGGTGGGCGCGGCGGGCCTGGTGGGCCTGTTCATGACCGTGGCCGGGCTGCGCCTGTGGTGGCCCGCCACCGCCGCGCAATGGCGCCAGGCCTGGGCGGTCAAGCGCGGTGCCGCGCGCCAGCGCCGCACCTGGGACCAGCACCGCCTGGTGGGCCTGTACACCGCGCCGGTGCTGCTGGCGGTGGCGCTGACCGGGGTGGAGCTGGCCTGGCCCGAGTGGATCGACCCGCTGGTGCAGCGCTGGGGCGGGCCGCAGCCGCTGGCGATGGCGCGCTCGGTGCCGCAACCCGGCGCCATGGTCACCCTGGACCGGGCCCTGGCCGTGGCACAGGCCCGCTTTCCTCAGGCCGTGCCGCGCTGGGTGGACACGCCCGACGGGCCCGAGGGCAGCTACCGCGTGCGGCTGCAGCAGCCGGGCGAGCCCAGCGCGCGCTTCCCGAAGACCTTCGTGCGGGTGGACGCCTGGAGCGGCGAGGTGCTGGCGGTGCGCGACGCCCGCCAGTCCCCGCCCGGCGAGGCGCTGCTGGCCTGGATGCACCCGCTGCACAACGGCGAGGCCCTGGGCCTGGCCGGCCGCTGGGCGGTGCTGCTGTGCGGCCTGGCCTGGCCCTGGCTGGCCTGGAGCGGCTGGCGGCGCTGGCGAGACCGCCGCGCAGGCGGGCCCCGCCCGCGGCCACAGCCGCGACAATCGCCGCATGAGTGACCTTGCCCGCCTGCACGACCCCATCGTCGCCATCGCCACCGCCCCCGGCCGCGGGGCGGTGGGCATCGTGCGGGCCTCGGGCCCCGACCTGCGCCCGCTGATCGACGCCCTGGTCGGCACCCCGCTGCAGCCGCGCCGCGCCCACTACGGCCCGCTGCGGGCCGCCGATGGCAGCGCCATCGACCACGGCCTGGCGCTGCACTTCCCGGCCCCGCACAGCTACACCGGCGAGGACGTGCTGGAGCTGCAGGCCCACGGCGGCCCGGTGGTGTTGCAGCTGCTGCTGGCGCGCTGCCTGGAGGCCGCCGCCGCGGCCGGCCTGCGCCTGCGCCTGGCCGAGCCCGGCGAGTTCACCCAGCGCGCCTTCCTCAACGACAAGCTGGACCTGGCCCAGGCCGAGGCCGTGGCCGACCTGATCGACGCCAGCACCGAGGCCGCCGCCCGCAGCGCCAGCCGCTCGCTGGGCGGCGCCTTCTCGCAGCAGATCGACGGCCTGGCCGAGCGCATCGTGCGCCTGCGCATGCTGGTCGAGGCCACGCTGGATTTCCCCGAGGAAGAGATCGACTTCCTGGAAAAGGCCGACGCCCGCGGCCAGCTGCGCGCCATCGAGGACGCGGTGGCCCGCGTGCTGGGCCAGGCCCGTCAGGGCGCACTGCTGCGCGAGGGCCTGCGCGTGGTGCTGGCCGGCCAACCCAACGTGGGCAAGAGCTCGCTGCTCAACGCCCTGGCCGGCGCCGAGCTGGCCATCGTCACCCCCATCGCCGGCACCACCCGCGACCGCGTCAGCGAGACCATCCAGATCGAGGGCGTGCCCCTGCACATCACCGACACCGCCGGCCTGCGCGACGACGCCGACGCCAGCGACGAGGTCGAGCGCATCGGCATGGCGCGCAGCTGGGAGTCGATCGAATCGGCCGACGCGGTGGTCTTCCTGCACGACCTGACCCGGCTGCAGGACCCCGACTACCAGGCCGCCGACGCGGTGATCGCCCAGCGCCTGGCCGGGGTCGACCCGGCCCGCCTGCTGCAGGTCTTCAACAAGGCCGACCGCGACACCGCCACCGGCGCCACCGCCCCCGAGGGCCTGTACATCAGCGCCAAGACCGGCACCGGCCTGGACACCCTGCGCCGCGCCCTGCTCGAGCGCGCCGGCTGGCAGGCCGCCCCCGAGGGCGTGTTCATCGCACGCACCCGCCACGTCGAGGCCCTGCGCCGCAGCGCCACCCACCTGGCCCTGGCGGCCGAACACGCCGCCCAGGCCGACGCCCAGCTCGACCTGTTCGCCGAAGAACTCCGCCTGGCCCACCAGGCCCTGCAAGAAATCACCGGCCGCTTCAGCGCCGACGACCTGCTGGGCGAGATCTTCAGCCGGTTCTGCATCGGGAAGTGACCGACCGGGCCGGCCAGCCCGGTCGCGGAAGGGGTTGACCGCGCACCCCGCCGCGGGACCAGCCGATGAGCGGTGTCCCCTGAGCGATGGACGGAGATTGCCGCCGAGGGGGCGGGCTTCCCATAATTCCTCCACAGGCTGGCCGCGGTGTGCCCCGACGGGCCCACGCCAGCTGCCTGGGAGGAAAACAACATGATCAGCCCCGAGAACCTGAAAGACACGGTGCAGACGCTCAACGCCGACGACGCGTTGCGACTGCGCTTTTCCCGCGACGACTGGCGCCTCTTCGAGGCCTACCTGCAGCCCTTCCAGCTGCGGGCGGGCGATGTGCTGATCCGGCACCTGGACATGGACCGCAGCCTGTACCTGCTCGAGTCCGGCACCCTGCAGGTCTACGTGCCGGTGTCGGCAGCGTCCGCTGGCGGCCGCCGCCCGGTGGCCATCCTGCGCCCGGGCGCGGTGGTCGGCGAGCCCAGCCTGTTCGGCGACACGCCCCGCATGGCCCAGGTCGAGGCCATGAGCCCGGCCACGGTGTGGGCACTCACGCGCCCGCGTTTCGAGGAGCTGGCCGCGGTCAAGCCCGAGCTGGCGCTGGAGCTGCTGCGCGCCGCCGGCGCGGTGATGGCGCAGCGCATGCGCGCCAACCTGGAGCGCGGGCTGCCGGTGGCCTGAGGCGGTCCGTCAGGCGCTGCCCAGCAGCCGCGCCTCGGCACGGGCCAGCGCCTCGGGCAGGCCCGAGATCACCAGGGTGTCGCCGGCGTGCAGCACCAGCGCCCCGTCGGGCTCCAGCACCCGGCCGCCGGCCTGGCGGACCGAGGCCACCTGGACCCCGGCGGCCGCCAGCACCACCTCGCCCAGGGTCTGGCCCAGGCAGGCCGCGCCGGGCGGCAGCGTGACGCTCTGCAGGCGGGCCTGCTGCAACTCCTCGACGGTGTCGTCGTCGGCGCCGTGGAAATAGCCGCGCAGCAGGCCGTAGCGCGCATCGCGGGCGTCGCGGGTCAGGCGGATCACGCGGCGCATCGGCACGCCCACCAGCGCCAGCGCGTGGCTGGCCAGCATCAGCGAGCCCTCGATCGCCTCGGGCACGACGCCGGTCGCACCGGCCTCGCGCAGCTTTTCCAGGTCGGCGTCGTCGATGGTGCGCACCACCACCGGCACCTTGGGGGCGTGGGTGCCCACCAGGTGCAGGATCTTCAAGGCCGAGGGCGTGTCGGGGTAGGTGATGACCACGGCGCTGGCGCGGGCCAGGCCGGCGGCCATCAGGCTCTGCAGCCGGGCGGCGTCGCCGAAGACCACGCTCTGGCCGGCGGCGGCGGCCTGGCGCACGCGGTCGGGGTCCAGGTCCAGCGCCATGTAGGGGATCTTCTCCAGGTCCAGCAGGCGCGCCAGGTTCTGGCCACTGCGGCCGTAGCCGCAGATGATCACGTGGCCTTCGGTGCGCATGGACTTCTTGGCGATCGTGGTCAGGGCCACCGACTGCATCAGCCAGTCGTTGCCCGACAAACGCATCACGATGCGGTCGCTGTGCAGGATGATGAAGGGCGTGGCCAGCATCGACAGCACCATCGCCGCCAGCACCGGGCTTTGCCAGTGGGCGGCGATGAGTTGCTGCTCGGCACCCAGGGTGAGCAGCACGAAACCGAATTCGCCGGCCTGGGCCAGGTACAGGCCGGTGCGGATCGCCACCCCCGGCGCGGCGCCAAAGGCGCGTGAGAGCAATGCCACCAGCACCGCCTTGGCCACCACCGGGCCCAGCGACAGCAACAGCACCAGGAACCACTGGTCCAGCACCGGGCGCCAGTCCAGCTTCATGCCGATGGTGATGAAGAACAGGCCCAGCAGCACATCGTGGAAGGGGCGGATGTCGGTCTCGACCTGGTGCTTGTATTCGGTCTCGGCCACCAGCATGCCGGCGACGAAGGCGCCCAGGGCCAGGCTCAGGCCGGCGTGCTCGGTCAGCCAGGCCAGGCCCAGGGTGACCAGCAGCAGGTTCAGCACGAAGAGCTCCTCGCTCTTGCGCCGCGCCACCAGGGTGAGCCACCAGCGCATCACGCGCTGGCCGCCGACCAGCAGCACGGTCAGCAGCACCACCGCCTTGAGCAGGGCCAGGCCCATCGCATGCCAGAGCTCGCCACCGCCCGCGCCCAGCGCCGGGATCAGCACCAGCAGCGGCACCACGGCCAGGTCCTGGAACAGCAGCACGCCCATCACGCGCTTGCCGTGTTCGCTCTCCAGCTCCAGGCGCTCGGCCATCATCTTGACCACGATGGCGGTGGAGCTCATGGCCATGGCGCTGCCCAGCACCAGGGCGCCGGCCCAGTCCAGCTCCCACTGCACGCCGATCCAGGCAAAGGCCAGCGCCAGCAGCGCATTGCCGGCGACCGCCCCGAGCATCGTCAGCGCCACCTGCGACAGGCCCAGCCCGAACACCAGCCGCCGCATGCTGCGCAGCTTGGGCAGGTTGAACTCCAGCCCGATCACGAACATCAGGAAGACCACGCCGAACTCGGCCAGGTACTTCACGCCCGCCGAATCGCGCGCCAGCGCCAGCGCGTTCGGGCCGATCACCACGCCCACGGCGAGGTAGCCCAGCATCGGCGGCAAGCGCAGGGAACGGCAAGCCACCACGCCCGCGACCGCGGCGATCAGGTAGAGCAGCACGACTTCAAGGGTGGTGGCCATCAGCGCGAGGAACCGGAAAACGGGGGGACACCTAGAATCGTGTCCATTGTCACCCGGACCTCCGCCTTGGACCTGCCCACCTTCGACCCCGCCCGCGCGCTGCAACTGGCTCGCCAGACCTTCGAGATCGAGTCGCAGGCCCTGCTGGCTGTGCGCGACCACTTGGGCGACGCCTTCATCGCCGCCACCCAGGCCATGCTGGCCACGCAGGGCCGCGTGGTGGTGATGGGCATGGGCAAGAGCGGCCATGTCGGCCGCAAGATCGCCGCCACCCTGGCCTCCACCGGCACACCGGCCTTCTTCGTCCACCCGGGCGAAGCCAGCCACGGCGACCTGGGCATGGTGCAGCCGGGCGACGTGGTGCTGGCCATCTCCAACTCGGGCGAGAGCGACGAGATCAACGCCGTGCTGCCCGCGCTGCGCCGCCTGCACATCACCCTGGTGGGCATGACCGGCCGGCCGCAGTCGACCCTGGCCCGCCACGCCGACATCGCGCTGCTGTGCGCGGTGCAGCAAGAGGCCTGCCCGCTCAACCTGGCCCCCACCGCCAGCACCACCGCCCAGATGGCGATGGGCGACGCGCTGGCCGTGGCCCTGCTCGACGCGCGCGGCTTCCGCGAGCACGATTTCGCGCAGTCGCACCCCGGCGGCGCCCTGGGCCGCAAGCTGCTGATGCACGTGCGCGACCTGATGCGCAGCGGCGACGCCGTGCCCTGCGTCGGCCCCGAAGCCAGTTTCGCCGACCTGATGCAGGAGATGACCCGCAAGGGCCTGGGCGCCACCGCGGTGGCCGAGGGCGGCGAGCTGCTGGGCATCTTCACCGACGGCGACCTGCGCCGCCTGATCGGCACCGGCGCCGACCTGCGCGCCCTGAAGGCCCGCGAGGTCATGCACGCCCAGCCGCGCCGGGTGCGCGCCGACGCCCTGGCGGTGGACGCCGCCGACCTGATGGAAGAGCACCGCGTGACCTGCCTGCTGGTGGTCGACGACGCCGGCGCGCTGGTCGGCGCGATCAACATCAACGACCTGATGCGCGCCAAGGTGATCTGACGATGACGCCCCGCCTCACCTTCCCGCCCGAGCTGCTGCTGCAGGCCCAGGGCCCCGACCTGGGCCTGAAGGCGGCGATCTTCGACGTCGACGGCGTGCTGACCGACGGCCGGCTCTACATCGGCGAGAGCGGCGAGCAGTTCAAGGCCTTCTCCACCCTGGACGGCCATGGCCTGAAGCTGCTGGCGCGCGCTGGCATCGAGCCGATCGTGATCACCGGTCGGGACTCCCCCGCCGTGCGCCGCCGGGTGGCCGACCTGGGTCTGCGCCACGCCGTCTACGGTGTGTCCGACAAGCTGGCCGCGGCCGAACCCCTGCTTGAACAGCTCGGCCTGTCCTGGCCCCAGGTGGCCGCCATCGGCGACGACTGGCCCGACCTGCCGCTGCTGACCCGCGCCGGCTTTGCCTGCGCCCCGGCCAACGCCCACGCCGAGGTCCAGGCCGTGGCCCACCACGTCACCACCCGCGGCGGTGGCGACGGCGCCGCACGCGAGTTCTGCGACCTGCTGCTGATGGCCGCGGGCCGCTACGCCGAACTGCTGCGCAGCCACCTGCACACCCTGGACGGCCGTTGACCGGTCCAGCCCGCCCGTGAGCGCCGAGCTGCACCTGCCCGACCTGCCCGAGGTTCCGGTCCATCTGGGGCCGGAGCCCGGCGCACCGCGCCCACCGCGCATCGGCCTGGGCGAACGCCTGCGCCAGGCCCTGCAGAACTACCTGCCCCTGCTGGTGATGGTGGCCCTGGCCCTGGCCAGCTGGTGGTTGTTGCGCACGGCACCCAAGGGCCCCGAGGCGGCGCGCCCCGCCAGCGTCGGCAACGGGCCGGATTACCAGCTCGAACGCTTCCAGATCCGGCGCTACGACGCCCAGGGCCGCCTGGCCGCCCGCATCGAGGGCGAGAAGCTGCGCCACTACCCCGACACCGACGAGCACCGCATCGAGTCGGTCCGCCTGTGGCTGCACGGCGCCGACGGCCGCCTGACCGAGGCCACCGCCCGCCAGGGCGTGGTCAATGGCGCCCAGACCGACGTGCGCCTGATGGGCGATGTGCAGGTGGTGTCACGGGACGCCCAGGGCGGCGAGCCCCTGCAGCTCAACGGTCAGCAGCTGCATGTGCAAGTGCCCGAGCGCCAGCTCAGCACCGACCAGCCCGTGCGGGTGCAGCAAGGCCGCAGCGCCTTCCAGGCCCAGGCCATGACGCTGGACGAGCCCAGCCGCCGCCTCGAGTTGCGCGGCCATGTGCGCGCCGAGATGCAGCCCCAACCCCGAGGCAGCCGGTGAGCGCCACGGCCCCGCTGGTCTTCATCACCGGCGCCTCCAGCGGCATCGGGCAGGCCCTGGCGGCCCGCTATGCCCAGGCCGGCTGGCGACTGGCCCTGGTGGCCCGCCGGGCCGACGCCATGGCCGATTGGGCGCGCGACCAGGGCTGGGCCGAGGACCGCTGGCGCGTCTACGCCGCCGACGTGCAGGACCTGGACAGCATCGTCGCCGCCGGCCAGCATTGCCTGACCGAGCAGGGCCTGCCCGAGGTGGTGATCGCCAACGCCGGCATCAGCGTGGGCATGGACACCGCCGAGCGCGCCGACCTGGACGTGATGCGCGAGACCTTCGCCACCAACAACCTGGGCCTGGCCGGCACCTTCCATCCCTTCGTCGCGCCGATGCGGGCGACCCGCCGCGGCACCCTGGTGGGCATCGCCAGCGTGGCCTCGGTCCGCGGTCTTCCCGGCCACGGCGCCTACTGCGCCAGCAAGGCCGGCGTGGTGGCCTATTGCGAGAGCCTTCGCGGCGAGTGCCGGCCCTTCGGGGTGCGGGTGGTGACGCTGCTGCCGGGCTACATCGCCACGCCGCTGACCGCGTCCAACACCTACCCGATGCCGTTCCTGATGACGCCGCAGGCGTTCGCGGACCAGGCCTTCCGCGCGATCGCCGCCGGGGCCAGCTACCGCGTCATCCCCTGGCCGATGGGCGTGGTGGCCAAGCTGCTGCGGGCGCTGCCCAACGCCTGGTTCGACCGACTGCTGGCCGGCCGCGGCCGCAAGAAGCGCCGGGGCGAGTGAGTCCGCGGGGCTGGCGCGGCGCCTGAGCGTCCGCGCCGGTCTGCGGCCTCCCACCGGCAGCCGAAGGTCCTGCCGGCGGCAAGGCGAGCGGCGGCGTCCGCTGGCCCCAAGCCGGCCACCGGACCCATCGCGGGCCTGAGCACCGGACGCCTCAGCGGCCCCACCGCCCGGCGCGCGACCCACTGCCTGAACCCGCCCCACCCGCATCGGCCGCCGGCGAACGGACGGCCCCGGCACCGGACACCGCACGGGCGAAAAAAAAGGCTCTTTGCCCGTTAGGTGGTGACGGTCGCACGCCATGAGCCAGTGGCAGGGCATCGTGACAGGCGTACGGCGACAAGCCGGAAGGCCTGGAGAGCGCGATGCAGGAGAAGGACTGGAAGCGGTGGCTGGAACGTCTG
>CALRTJ020000018.1:0-105875 GCA_943371055.1 Hydrogenophaga intermedia
CTTGCTGAGGTGGATCTGACGTTCGGGGCATGGCGAAAAGTCAGCGCTTGCTTGCTGTCTTCGTCTTGTCCCACCTCGGTGAGTCGCTTTGTTTTGCGTTCGGCTCATCGATGGGATGAACTGTAAAGATTGACTGGGCAACAATAAACCAGTCAAACATTCATGCACCATTGCTGAATCACGAATGATTGAGGCGAAAGAAAGGCCCCGGGGCGCCGTGCGCCGCGGGGCCGGGGCCTCAGGCCGGGGTCCTCAGAAGGTGTAGCCCACGCCCACCTTGGCGTCCATCATCGGCTCGAGCAGCGGCAGCAGCGGCTTGAGCGGGCCGTAGCGCAGCGCCACCTTGCTGGCATAGGCGAAGAAGCGCGGCAGGTCGGCGGCGTAGCGCGGCTTGCCGTCGCGGTGCTTCAGGCGGCAGAAGATGCCCAGCACCTTCAGGTGGCGCTGCAGGCCCATCCACTCGACCTGACGCCAGAACTCGCCGAAGTCCTCGTCCACCGGCAGGCCGGCCTTGCGGGCCCGGTCCCAGTAGCGCACCGCCCAGTCGATCTCGCGCTCCTCGTCCCAGGACAGGAAGGCGTCGCGCAGCATCGAGGCCACGTCGTAGCTGATCGGGCCGCGCACCGCGTCCTGGAAGTCCAGGATGCCGGGGTTGGGGTCGGTCACCATCAGGTTGCGGGGCATCCAGTCGCGGTGCACCGCCACCGTGGGCTGGGCCAGGGCGCTGGCGACCAGGTGGTCGCACACGCGGCTCCACTGGGCCTGCTGGGCCTCGGTCCAGGTGATGCCGAATTCCTTCTGCACGCACCACTCGGGGAACAGCGCCAGCTCGCGGCGCAGCAGCGCGTCGTCATAGGCCGGCAGGCCGGTGGCGTCGACGTGCTGCTGCCAGTGCACCAGGGCGGCCATGGCTTCGCGCATCAGGCGCTCGGCCTGGGCGCCGCCCTCGGCCTGCACCGCGTCCAGGTACAGGGTGCGGCCCAGGTCGGTCAGCAGCACGAAGCCCTGGGCCTGGTCCGCCGCCAGCACCTGCGGGGCGTGCAGGCCGGCGCGGGCGATGCGCCCGGCGATGTCGATGAAGGGGCGCACGTCCTCCAGGGGCGGGGGCGCGTCCATGATGATGCGGTGGCTGCCGTCGGCGGCCTGGATCCGGAAGTAGCGGCGGAAGCTGGCGTCGGCCGAGGCCGGGGCCAGGGTGTCCGCCTGCAGGCCGTGGGCGGCGGCCAGCGGGGCCAGCCAGGCGGCGAAGGCCTGTTGTCGGGCCGGGTCGGCCCATTCGATGGATTGCGTGGCGCTCATTCGGGCAGGGGCGAAGGCCGGCCGGGGCCGGTGGTGGGGCAGGGGGTGGCCCCGGGTCTGCGGCAGGTCCGCGCCGCCGGGGGCCTCATGGATAATCCAATTTTACCGAGCCGCTCCACGCCGGCCGACCGCTCCGGCCGAGGAGCGCACGGCGTCTCCCTCCTTGCCCCGTCTCCACGCCCCGATCCGCCGCGGACGCCCCGAGCCTCGGCGCCTTGTCCTGCCGCCCCTGGCCCTGGCCGTGGCGCTGGCGTGGGCGCCTCCGGCGCCGGCCGCGCCGCTGCGCATCGACCAGAACGACGTCCCCGCCACCCTCGAGGCCGACCGCGTGCAAAGCGAGGCCGGGGGCAAGACCGTTGCCCAGGGCGATGTGCGGCTGATCCATGGCGAGCTGCGCCTGAGCACCGAGCTCCTCGAGTACACCGCCGCCACCCAAGAGGCCGTGGCCCGCGGCCAGGTGCTGCTGCAGCAGGCCGGCAACGAGCTGCGCGGCCGCGAGGCGCGCATGCGCCTGGACACCCGCGAAGGCTCGGTCGACGACGCCCGCTACCACTTCGCCCGCACCGGCGGTGGCGGCGTGGCGCGGCGGGTCGACTTCTTCGGCGACCAGCGCCTGATCGCGCAGCAGGCGGTCTACTCCAGCTGCCGCATCGACGACCCGGACACCGCCGACTGGGTCCTCAGCGCCGACCGCCTGGACCTGGACTTCGAGCACAACGACGGCCGCGCCGAGCACGCGGTGCTGCGTTTCCTCGGCGTGCCCATCCTGGCGGCGCCGGTGCTGAGCTTCCCGGCCACCGGCGAGCGCCGCTCGGGCTGGCTGCCGCCCACCATCTACCCGGTGGACAGCCGCAACGGCCTCGAGCTCGAGGTCCCGTACTACCTGAACCTGGCGCCCCAGCACGACCTCACGCTGACCCCCGGGCTGCTGACGCGCCGCGGCGTGTCGCTGGGGGCGGAGTTTCGCTACCTGCAGCCGCAGGACGAAGGCCGGCTGGTCCTCAACGCCTTGCCGAACGACCGCGCGGCCAACCGCGACCGCTCCTCGCTGCTGTTCGAGCACCAGGGTGGCCAGCCCTCGGGGCTGAGCTACAGCGCGTCGGTGCAGACGGCCTCGGACGACGACTACTGGAAGGACTTCTCGCGCGCCCTGCCCAGCCTGACGCCGCGCCTGCTGCCGCAGGACCTGCGGGCGCGTCAGCGCCTGGCCCTGGGCGACACCGAGCTCGAGGCCTACGCCCGCGTGCTGGGCTGGCGCACCCTGCAGGATGCCGACGCGCCGATCACGCCGCCCTACCAGCGTGCGCCGCAGCTGGGGCTGCGGGCCGAGGGCCGCGTCGGGCCGGGACTGCTGTGGTCCAGCGAGACCGAATACAACCGCTTCATGCTGCGCGACCGCTTTGATGCCAGCGACGCCCGGCCCGGGGGCCAGCGCGCCCATTGGCTGGGCACGCTGCGCTGGCCGCACGAGGCCGGCTGGGGCTGGTTCACGCCCGCGGCCACGGTCAACACCGCGGCCTACGACCTTGACAGCCCGATGGCCGACGGCCGCCGCCGCACCAGCCGCACCGTGCCCACGCTCAGCGCCGACGCCGGCCTGCGTTTCGAGCGCGCCGCCACGCTGTGGGGCCGCGAGCTGCGCCAGACCCTCGAGCCGCGGGTGCATTACGTCTACACCCCGTGGCGCCAGCAGGACCTGCTGCCCAATTTCGACAGCTCGGCCAACGACTTCAACGAGCTCTCGATCTACCGCGACAACGCCTTCTCGGGCACCGACTTCGTCTCGGACGCCCACCAGGTCACCCTCGGCGCCAGCAGCCGCTGGTTCGACCAGGGCCGTGGGGCCGAGCTGCTGCGCCTGGGCATCGCCCAGCGCTACCTGTTCTCGCCCACCCGCATCACGCCCGAGCGCCTGGGCGCCACCGGCCTGGCGACCGAGGGCGTCTCGTCCACGGCGCGCTTCTCCGACATGCTGCTGTTCGGCTCGGCCACCCTGATCCCGGACTGGCGCTTCGACGCCAACCTGCAGTTCAACGCCGACGAGGGCCGCACCACCCGCACCATCATGGCGGTGCGCTGGCAGCCCCAGCCCTTCCACACCCTGTCGGCCACCTACCGCTACGCCCGCGACCTGACCGACCAGGTCGAGCTGGGCTGGCAGTGGCCGCTGTACCGGCGCGAGGGCCAGGGCCCGGCCGATGCCTGCACCGGTGCGCTGTACGGCGTGGGCCGCATCAACTACAGCCGCCGCGACGGCCGCCTGACCGACGGCATCGCCGGGGTCGAGTACGACGCCGGTTGCTGGATCGGCCGGGTCGTCGCCAACCGGGTGTCCACCGGCACCACCGAATCCACCACCCGCCTGATGGTGCAGCTGGAGCTGGTGGGCCTGTCCCGCCTGGGCTCCAACCCGCTCAAGGTCCTGAAGGAAAATGTCCCCGGCTACCGCCTGCTGCGGGACGACAACGCCACCGACTCCTCCGCGCCATGACGACTCCCAAACCCCTTCTGTCCGCCCTGGTGCTGGGCCTGTCCCTGCTGGCCGGGACCGCCCCGGCGCAGGCCCAGAGCCGCGGCGCCGCCCGCTCGGCCGACTACATCGTCGCCGTCGTCAACAACGAGCTGGTGACCCAGTTCGAGGTCGAGCAGCGCCTGGCCCAGGCCCGCGAGCAGGCCCAGCGCAGCGGCCAGTCGCTGCCCCCGGACGCCGAGCTGCGCCGCCAGGCCGTGCAGTCGCTGATCGACGAGCGCGTCGTGATCACCTGGGCCCGCGACAGCGGCCTGAAGGTGGACGACCAGGAGGTCGAGCGCGCGGTGGCCAACGTGGCCGCGTCCAACAAGCTCAGCGTCGAGCAGCTCAAGGCCCGCCTGCGCGAAGAGGCGATCGACTACGGCCGCTTCCGCAACAACCTGCGCGACCAGATCCTGGCCGAGCGGGTGCGCGAGCGCGAGGTGCCCCAGCGCATCCGCATCTCCGACGCCGAGGTCGAGGACGCGATCGACGCCCAGCGCGCCAAGGCCGGCGCCGGCCAGGTCCTCAACCTGGCCCAGATCCTGGTCACCGTGCCCGAGGGCGCGGCCGACGATGTGCAGGCCCAGCGCCGCGCCCGTGCCGAGTCGGCGCTGGCCCGCGTCAAGGGTGGCGAGCCCTTCGAGAAGGTGGCCCGCGAGCTGTCCGAGGACGCCAACCGCGAGCGCGGCGGCGAGATCGGCTCGCGCCCGATCGACCGCCTGCCCGACCTGTTCGTCAACGCGGTGCGCACGGTGCCGGTGGGCGGCGTCAGCCCTGAGCTGGTCCGCAGCGGGGCCGGCTTCCACATCCTCAAGGTCATCGAGCGCATGGACAAGGCGGCCACCGTCACCCAGACCCGGGCCCGCCACATCCTGCTGCGCCCCAGCGCCCGCCAGGGCGTGGACGCCGCCACCCGCCGCCTGGCCGACCTGCGCGCGCAGATCGTCGGTGGCCAGCGCCGCTTCGAGGACGTGGCCCGCGAGGTCTCCGAAGACGGCAGCGCTGCCGGCGGCGGTGACCTGGGCTGGGCCACCCCGGGCATGTTCGTGCCCGAGTTCGAGGACGCGCTCAACCGCCTGACCCCGGGCGCCGTGTCTCCGCCGGTGGAGTCGCGCTTTGGCGTGCACCTGATCCAGGTGGTCGAGCGCCGCCAGGTGGCGATGGAGCCGCGCCAGCTGCGCGACCAGGCCCGCGCCGCGCTGCGCGAGAGCCGCTACCCCGCCGCCTACGACGAGTGGCTGGCCGACCTGCGCTCGCGCGCCTACATCGAGATGCGGGAAGCACCGCAGTGAAGCACCACGCCCGCAAGCGCTTCGGCCAGCACTTCCTGACCGACGGCGCCATCATCGACGGCATCGTCCGCGCCATCGCCCCGCGCCCCGGCGAGTTCCTGGTCGAGATCGGCCCGGGCCTGGGCGCGCTGACCCAGCCGGTGGTCGAGCGCTGCGGTCAGCTGACCGTGGTCGAGCTCGACCGCGACCTGGCCGCCCGCCTGCGCAAGCGCCCCGAGCTGAAGGTGGTCGAGTCCGACGTGCTGGCGGTCGACTTCGTGGCCCTGGCCGACGAGTTGCAGGCGCCGCGCCTGCGGGTGGTGGGCAACCTGCCCTACAACATCTCCACGCCCATCCTGTTCCACCTGCTGCCCTTCGCGCACCGGGTCGAGGACCAGCACTTCATGCTGCAGAAGGAGGTCGTGGACCGCATGGTGGCGGGCCCCGGCAGCAAGGCCTATGGCCGGCTGTCGGTGATGCTGCAGTGGCGCTACGACATGGAGTCCTTCCTGGACGTCCCGCCCGAGGCCTTCGATCCGCCGCCCGCGGTGGATTCGGCCGTGGTCCGCATGACGCCGCTGCCCCAGCCCGCCGTGCTGGACGTGCCCCGTCTGGAAGCCCTGGTGCAGGCAGCGTTCTCGCAACGCCGCAAGCTCCTGCGCCACGCCCTGGGCCGCTGGCTGGACGAGCAGGGCTACCAGGGCGATTTCGACCTGCAACGCCGCGCCGAGGAAGTCCCGGTGGCGGAGTTCGTCGCGCTGGCGCAGTCGTTGCCGGGCTGAGGTCTGACGGCCCCGAGCGGGGTCGATGACCCCGCCATCGGTGATGAGAGTCGCGGAGGAGGGCTTTGGCCCTTCGCTCATGTCACCCGGCCTGCGGCCTCCGTCTTTACTTCGCTCCGGGCCAAAGCCCACCTCCGCGCCAGCCACCGGCCGTTGACTGCTGACGCGAGCAGTGCACAACGTTTGCCTTGGCACCGGCCGCGGGGCAGCGGGCCTGGCGCGATCAGAGGGGCGCCGAGGAGCGCAGCCGCCTGGGGGCCTGACCGCAGGTCAGGCGTCGTGAACTGACTTGGGCTCGGCTGTTCGACCACAGCGAGCCGCAGGCGAGCGGCGGGAGTTCCGAGCCCACCCCAGGCGGCGAGCACCACAGGGGAGTCGGCACGCAGTGCCGACCGCCCCTCGTGCGCCCGGCCCGCTGTCCCGCGGTCGGTGCCACGCCCCTGCCGTGGCCAGGCCGCCAACCCCCAGGCCAACTCGCGGGCGCGCGGCGTCGCCGACCGATTCCTGGGTGTCTGGTTCGCACGCAAAAAAGCCCGCCGACGCGGGCTTTCCTGGTGCCAAGGGCGTGCCGCGCTCAGGCGGCGGTGAGCCACATCGCCGTGTCGAAGGCGCTGCTCATCATCGGCATGTTCATTCCGAAGTTCGGATTGACGCCGTTCTTGGCGGCCGACTTCGCAGCCGGCTTGGTTTCCTGGGCCGTCTCAGCAGCCCGCTCCCATGACCCGTTTTCCTGGGAGCGGGCTACTGAAAAGAATAGAAACATCGGAAGGGAATCTTGCGGTCCCCCCAGAAGTCCGCGGCGTCCCGGAAGACGTCGAGCAACTGCTCGCGCGACTCGCGGTCGAATTTCGAGTTGTCCGGAATCTGCTCGAGGACCACCACGAAACCCGGCTGCTGGCCGGACTTGTGGACGAGGTCGGTCATGCAGTCGTAGAGCGCGTCCAGGTTCTTGCCGAAATGCGAGGGGAACAGGAAGGCACTGGCAATGCCCTCCAGGACGTCCGGCTTGGACTGTGCCTCGCTGAGGTTGGCGTACAGGAAATGCTGTCCCGATTCCTGGGCCGCGCGCATCAGGTCATCGACCCGGTACGCGCGAATCGCCTGCACGATGTTGGGACGGACGGTCTGCAAGAGCATGGTCTCGTTCCTCCTGTGGTCAATCAATGAATGCGTCAGATCCGGATCCCGAGATCACTGCACGATGCGCTGGAAGCTCGCGTAGTGGTCTTGGGTATAAAAGCAGGCTTCAGGTTCCCGGGGTTGCTCGCCGCCGCAGACGATGCGGCGCGCTCCCCGGTCACGCGAGCCGGGCGTTCGCACGGTGTACTCGCGGTAGTGGCCCCGGGGTTTGCGCGGCAGCAAACGCTCGCGGTTGCCGAACACCGTGCCATCCTTGGCATACGGGAACGGCCCCCCTTGGCGGATCAGGCGCTCGGTGTCGCGGGCCTGGGTGGGCAGATCGCTCAACCGCACCGTGGCCATCGCGTCCAGGCTGACGGCGGCGCTTTCGCGTGCGCCGGCCGGAGCCGCGACACCCCCCAGGCCCACCACCGCGGCCACACCGATGGCCCATGCGGCAGAGAAGGTGAGCCCCCACTTGCGCAAGGCCCCTCCCACCAACAGTGGAACGCTCGATACCACGGGATTACCCTGAAGACTCAAACCGTCATGGTATCGGATTGGCAAGAAAACGACAAGTCCGCCAGCCCGATGAAGGCTGGCGGAGGGCCATTGGAGTGAGTGTCTACTTCTGTGCTAACGCCGATCAGTGACGGCCGGCATTCGCATCCACGACCGTCAGCGCGGTCATGTTGACGATGCGTCGAACGGTGGCGGAAGGGGTGAGGATGTGCACCGGCTTGGCCGCGCCGAGCAGGACCGGGCCGATGGCGATGCCGCCGCCGGAGGCGGTCTTGAGCAGGTTGTAGGAGATGTTGGCGGCGTCGATGTTGGGCATGACCAGCAGGTTGGCCTCGCCCGACAGGGTGCTGCGGGGCATCAGCTCGGCGCGGTAGGTGGCGTCCAGGGCGGTGTCGCCGTGCATTTCGCCGTCGATCTCCAGCCAGGGGGCGTTCTGGCGCACCAGGGCCAGGGTCTGGCGCATCTTCACGGCCGAGGGCTGGTCGCTGGAGCCGAAGTTGGAGTGGCTCAGCAGCGCGGCCTTGGGCGCGATGCCGAAGCGGCGCATCTCCTCGGCGGCCAGGATGGTGATCTCGGCGAGTTGCTCGGCGGTGGGGTCATAGTTGACGTGGGTGTCGACGATGAAGACCTGGCGGCCCGGCAGCACCAGACCGTTCATGCAGGCGTAGGTCTTGACCCCGTGGCGCTTGCCGATGAGGGCGTCGACGTGGTGCAGGTGCATCGCGGTGGAGCCCCAGGTGCCGCAGATCATGCCGTCGACCTCGCCCTTGTGCAGCAGCATCGAGGCGATCAGCGTCAGGCGCCGGCGCATCTCGATCTTGGCGAACTGTTCGGTGACGCCGCGGCGCTCCATCAGGTGGTGGTAGGTCTGCCAGTAGTCGCGGTAGCGGGTGTCCTCGTCGATGTTGACGATCTCGAAGTCGCGGCCTTCCTCGATGCGCAGGCCCAGCTTCTCGATGCGCGACTTGATGACGCTGGCGCGGCCCACCAGCACCGGACGGGCGAGGTTCTCGTCGGCGATGACCTGCAGGGCGCGCAGCACGCGACGGTCCTCGCCCTCGGCGAACGCCACACGGCGGTTCCGGGCCTTCTTGGCCACCGAGAAGATCGGCTTCATCACCGTGCCCGAGGCATAGACGAAGCTCTGGAGCTTGTCGCGGTAGGCGTCGAGGTCGGCGATGGGGCGACGGGCGACGCCGCTCTCGGCGGCGGCCTGGGCCACGGCCGGGGCGATGATCATCATCAGCCGCGGGTCGAAGGGCTTGGGGATCAGGTATTCAGGGCCGAAGTTGAGCGTGGCGCCGGCATAGGCGGCGGCCACGGCGTCGTTCTGCTCGGCCTGGGCCAGCGCGGCGATCGCGTGCACCGCGGCGATCTCCATCTCATCGGTGATGGTGCTGGCGCCGCAGTCCAGGGCCCCGCGGAAGATGTACGGGAAGCACAGGACGTTGTTGACCTGGTTGGGGTAGTCGGTGCGGCCGGTGGCCATGATGGCGTCGTCGCGCACCGCCTTGACCTCTTCCGGCATGATTTCCGGCGTGGGGTTGGCCAGGGCGAAGATCAGCGGCTTGGCGGCCATGCTGGCGACCATCTCGGGCTTGAGCACGCCGCCGGCGGACAGGCCCAGGAAGATGTCGGCGCCGGCGATGGCGTCCTTCAGGCTGCGGTGCGGGGTGGGCTGGGCGAACTCGGCCTTGTCGGGGTCCATCAGCTCGGTGCGGCCCTCATACACCACGCCGGCCAGGTCGGTGACCAGGATGTTCTCGCGCGGCATGCCCAGCTTGACCAGCAGGTTCAGGCAGGCGAGCGCGGCGGCGCCGGCGCCCGAGGACACCAGGCGCACGTCCTTGAGGTCCTTGCCCACGACCTTCAGGCCGTTGAGCAGGGCGGCGCCCACCACGATGGCGGTGCCGTGCTGGTCGTCGTGGAAGACGGGGATGGACAGGCGTTCGCGCAGCTTGCGCTCGACGTAGAAGCAGTCGGGGGCCTTGATGTCCTCGAGGTTGATGCCGCCGAAGGTGGGCTCGAGCGCGGCGATGATGTCGACGAGCTTGTCGAGGTCGTTCTCGGCGATCTCGAGGTCGAAGACGTCGATGCCGGCGAACTTCTTGAACAGCACGCCCTTGCCTTCCATGACCGGCTTGGAGGCCAGCGGGCCGATGTTGCCCAGGCCCAGCACGGCGGTGCCGTTGGTGACCACGGCCACCAGGTTGCCGCGCGAGGTGTAGCGGAAGGCGTTGGCGGGGTCCTCGACGATCTCCTCGCAGGCCGCGGCCACGCCGGGCGAGTAGGCCAGCGCCAGGTCGCGCTGGTTGATCAGCTGCTTGGTCGCGCTGATCGCGACCTTGCCCGGCGTCGGGAACTCGTGGTACTCCAGCGCGGCTCGGCGCAGTTCGGCTTGCTTTTCTTCGCGGGTCGTCATCGCACGGTCCTCGTTCACGGGGAAATCGGGGCGCTGATTGTAGGAGTCGGGGGCAACCCTGTCGCATGCGAGGAACTGCGTACCGGGCGCCCGGGTGGCCCGGCGATACTGCCGCCACCATGGCCGCCGAGCGTCTCGACCCGCCCCCCAGCCCGCGCGGCCGCTGGCTGTGGGCCGCCCTCGTGGGCATGCTGCTGGTGGCGCAGTCGCTGCTGGTCTGGCTGACGCTGGACTACGAGGCCGGCCGCGCCCAGGAGCGCGCCGAAGACGCCGCCACCGCCGCCGCCGCCGAGATGCGCCGCCAGGCCCAGCACACGCTGGAGGAGCTGCAGGTGCTGCTGTGGTCCCGTGCCGAGCCGGGCGCCTGGCGCGACGAGGCCCGCCAGTTGCTGCGCCAGCGCCCGGAGGTGCTGCGGGTGGAGCGCCGCGACGCCACCCTGCAGACCCGCCTGGCCCTGGACCGCCCCGCCGGCGACCCGGTGTTCGGCACCATGCGCCGCAGCGACCTGGAGCTGGAGCTCCAGCCCGCCTGCGCGCTCGCCCGCCGCAGCGCCATGCCGGCCTTCTCCCGCACCTACTTCGTGCCGATGCCCGGCGGCATGGGCCAGGAGGTGACCGACCTGTGCATCGTCGAGCAGCGGGCCGGCGAGCCCGCCGGCTACCTGGTGGCGACGATCTCGCTGCCGGCGCTGCTGGAGCGGGTGATGGTCGCCGTCGGCGGCGAACATGAGCTCTCGCTGACCGAGCCCGACGGCACCCGCCTGGTCCGCGCCGGTCGCCTGCGCGGGCAGGGCGTGTACCAGGCCACCAAGCTCAGCAGCCTGCCCGGCTTGTCGCTGCTGGTGCGCGCCGATGGCGTGCGTGGCCGGCCCGGCCTGATCCCCAACCTGGCCATCGCCCTGGTGCTGGGCCTGTCGCTGAGCCTGCTCGCGGTGGTGGTCCTGCTGGTGCGCGACATGCGCCGGCGAAACCGCGCCGAAAGCGCGGTGGCCGAGGCCTTGGCCTTCCGCCGGGCGATGGAGGATTCGCTGGTCACCGGCCTGCGGGCGCGTGACCGCCTGGGGCGCATCAGCTATGTCAACCCGGCCTTCTGCACGATGGTCGGCTTCGAGTCCGGCGAGATCATCGGCCGCGACACCCCGCCCTACTGGCCGCCCGAGCGGGTGGACGAGTACCGCCGTCGCCAGGCCGAGCGCCTGCAGCAGGCCAGCGATGGGCAGAACCCGCGCGAGGGTTTCGAGACCGTCTTCATGCGCCGCTCGGGTGAGCGCTTCCCGGTGATGATCTACGAGGCACCGCTGCGCGACAGCGAGGGCCGCCACACCGGCTGGATGAGCGCCATCGTCGACGTCAGCGGCGAGCGGCGGATGGAGGAGCTCTCGCGCCAGCAGCAGGAGCGCCTGCAGGCCACCGCCCGCCTGGCCACCGTGGGCGAGATGGCCTCGCTGCTCAGCCACGAGCTCAACCAGCCGCTGGCCGCGATCGCCAGCTACGCCACCGGCTCGCTCAACCTGATGGACAGCCCGGGCGAGGACCCGGCCGAGCTGCAGGGGCTGTTGCGCCAGGCCCTGGGCCGCATCGCCGAGCAGGCCGAGCGCGCCGGCCGCGTGATCAAGAGCGTGCACGGCTTCGTGCGGCGCCGCGAGCAGGCCCGCGAGGCCATCGGCACCGACCAGCTGATCGAGGCCGTGCTGCCCCTGGTGCGCCTGCAGGCCCGCAAGAGCGGCACCCGCATCGCGGTGGAGCTGCCCACCCCGGCGCCGCGGGTGGTGGCCGACCGCACCATGGTCGAGCAGGTGCTGCTCAACCTGACCCGCAACGGCATCCAGGCCATGGAGGAGCACGACACGCCGCTGGCCGACCGGGTGCTGACGGTGGCGGTGCGGGTGAGCGCGCCGGGCTGGGTGCGGCTGTCGGTGCGCGACGCCGGCCCCGGCATCGCGCCCGAGGTTGCCGAGCGCCTGTTCACGCCCTTCTTCACCACCCGGGCCGAGGGCATGGGGCTGGGCTTGTCGCTGTGCCGCACGGTGATCGAGCAGCACGGTGGCGTGCTGGATTTCGGCCCTCCCGAGGGCACGCCCGCTGGCGGGGGCACCGAGTTCCGGTTTACGCTGCGCATGCCCGAAGCCCGCGTGCGCCGCCCCGCCGAACCCGACACCCCCCGATGAGCCTCCCCACCTACGGCCTGCCCATGGTCTACCTCGTCGACGACGAGGAAGTGGTGCGCGACGCGCTGGCCTGGCTGCTGCGCTCGCGCCGCCTGCTCTCCGAGGGCCACCCCAGCGCCGAGGCCTTCGAGGCCATGCTGGCCCAGCGCCTGGACGGCGGTGGCAACGACTGGCCCACCGCCCCCAGCTGCCTGCTGCTGGACGTGCGCATGCCCGGCATGAGCGGCCTGGCCCTGTTCGACCGCCTGGTCGAGCGCGGCCTGACCCGGCTGCTGCCGGTGATCTTCCTCACCGGCCACGCCGACGTGCCCACCGCGGTGGCCACGGTCAAGCGCGGTGCCTTCGACTTCGTCGAGAAGCCCTTCTCGGACAACGCCCTGGTCGACCGCGTCGAGCAGGCCCTGCAGGCCAGCGCCGCGGCCCTGGCCGGGCGTGACGCGGCGCGCGCCATCCAGCGCGCGTTGGGCGAGCTCACCGAGCGCGAGCGCGAGGTGATGGAGCTGGTGGTGGAGGGGCGCCCGAACAAGCTGATCGCCGACGCGCTGGACATCAGCGTGCGCACGGTCGAGGTGCACCGCGCCCGCCTGTTCGAGAAGATGAACGTCAAGTCGGCCGTCGAGCTGGCCAACCTGTTGCGCGCCGGCCAGGGCGGCTGAACCGGCCGGTTCAGCCCGCGCTTCAGTCCTCGAAGCGGGTGTTCTCGAACGAGGTGCCCGAGATCACGTGGCCCTTGGTGGTGGCATCGACCAGCGCGTGCATCTTGCGGCGCTCCTCGCGCAGCTGGTCTTCCAGGTCGCCGAGCTCGCGTGCGTGGGCCAGCTTCAGGGCGTCCATGGCACGGCTGTGGCGTTGCTCGGCGGCGTCAAGCTGGGCGCCGAGCTCGTGCTGTTCCTCCCGCATGCGCTCGAGCGCCCGGCGCATCTGGGAGTCGGCCATCGCCTGGCGCGGCGCGGCCGCCTTGGCGCGCCGCACCGGGCCCGCCACCAGGGCAAGCACCACGCCGATCACGGCGCCGCAGCCCATCCAGGCCAGGCCAATCAAGGGATCCATCGCGTCAGGCTCCGGTGGGGTCAGTGGGGGCGTTGCGCACCGGGCAGGAGTTCGGTGGAAGCGAAGGTGGTGGTGGGCGTGGCGTCGGCCGCCTCTTGCGGCTTGAAGGTGCGCCAGCGGTCGATCTCGGACTCCAGCGCGCGCACGTGGTTGGCGTGGGCCTTGTGGATGCCATCGACCTGTTCGACCAGCAGGGTCATCAGGTGCTTGAGCTCGTTGGAGTGGGCCTGGCGCAGCTCCTCGACGCGCTGGTCGAAGTCCTCGCGCAGCGCCTCGACCTCCTCGTCCTTCTCCTGGCGCAGGCGGGCGTGCTGGGCGGCGCTGGCCCGAAGCTGGGCGCTCAGGTCCAGGTTGCTCTGGCGCAGGTGCTCGAGCAGGCGACCCTGCGGGGTCTCGCCGGCCGGGAAGCGGCTGGCGGTGGCGTCTGGAAAGCGGCTGGGCGGCGTGCTCGGCAGGGAGGCGGGCGGGGTGCTGCCGGGAAAACGGCTGCTCCCCAGGCCGCTGGCCAGCTGGCTGTCACCGGCGGCGGCCAGCTGGCTGGGCGGGCGGCTGGGCCGGCCCTGACGGCGGCGGCGCGCGCGCGCCTGGCGCAGGTTCCAGGCCCCCAGCAGCACACCCAGGCCCAAGCCCAGACCCGCAGCGATGAGCGCCTGCCACACCCAAGACGGAACGCCTGCCAATTGCAACGTGTCTTCCCTTTGAAGCGGCCGGGCCGCACGAACCTGCATTTTGGGTGCAAACGACCGCAAAGGCCAAACGGGTGGCCCAGACGGCCGCGCCCCTGCGCCGTCGCGCCGCGACAGCGGTCGGCAATGCGTCACGTTCCCGGGGCCCGCTCCGGAGCGCGGGGGCGGCCCTCCTAGAATCCCGCCGATGTCCGCCGCCCCCCGCCCACCGGCCGCCGCCGGCCCTGCCGCCGCGCCGTTGGCGGCCCCCTCGTCCCTGCCCGGGCGCGCCTGGCGCCTGCTGGTGGTGGCGGTGTTGGGCTTCGCCTCGGGGCTGCCGCTGGCCTTGACCGGCCAGGCCCTGCAGGCCTGGCTCAGCCAGTCGGGCGTGGACATCGCCACCATCGGCTTCCTCAGCCTGGTCGGCCTGCCCTACACCTTCAAGTTCCTGTGGGCGCCGCTGATGGACCGCTTCGACCTGCCCTGGCTGGGCCGGCGCCGCGGCTGGCTGGTGCTGACCCAGCTGCTGCTGGCCGCGGGCCTGTGGGCCATGGCCGCCACGCCGCCGCAGGGCGCGCTGCAGGCGCTGGCGCTGCTGGCGGTGGCGGTGGCTTTCCTGTCGGCCTCGCAGGACGTGGCCTGCGACGCCTACCGCACCGACCTGCTGCCCGCCCGCGAGCGCGGCCTGGGCTCCTCGCTCAACGTGATGGGCTACCGGCTGGCGATGATCGTCTCCGGCGGCATCGCCCTGATCTGGACCGACGCGCTGCAGGGCGGCGGCTGGACCTGGCCCGAGGTCTACCGCCTGATGGCCGGCCTGATGGCCGGCACGGCGGTCTTCAGCGCGCTGGCGCTGCCGCGCCTGCCCACGCCGCCGGCCCCGGCCGCGCCGGCGGGCCACGACCTGCGCGGCTTTGCCGCCGTGGTGGCCGCGGTGGCGCTGGGTTATCTGGTGACGGACCGCGTGCTGGTGCCGCTGTCCCAGGCCGCGCTGGCCCCGCTGTGGGCTGGCAGCACGCTGGCGCCCGCCCTGCAGCAGCGCTGGGCCGACCTGCTGGCCCTGCTGGGCGGCATCGCCCTGACCCTGCCGCTGGCCGCGGCGGCCGCGCGCTGGGCCCGTTTCGAGACCCTGCGCGCCGGCCTGGCCAGCTACTTCGCGCAGCCCGGCGCCGCCGCCTTCCTCGCCTTCATCGTGCTCTACAAGCTGGGCGACGCCTTCGCCGGGGCGCTGATGACGCCCTTTCTGCTCAAGGCCATGGCCTTCGCCGCCGCCGAGGTGGGGGTGGTCAACAAGGTGCTGGGCCTGTGGCTGACCATCTTCGGCGCGCTGGCCGGCGGCGCCCTGATGCTGCGCCTGGGCCTGTGGCGCGCGCTGCTGCTGTTCGGCGTGCTGCAGGGCGCCAGCAACCTGGGCTTCTGGTGGCTGGCGGTGCACGGCCAGGGCGCGCTGCCCGGCCTGACGCTGCCGGCCTTCGACTGGGGCTTCGTGCGCCTGGCCGCCCCCACCCGGGTGGACGGCGGCCTGATGATGGTGGTGGCGCTGGAGAACATCACCGGCGGCATGGGCACCGCGGCTTTCGTCGCCTTCCTGATGAGCCTGACCAGCCAGCGCTTCTCTGCCACCCAGTTCGCCCTGCTGTCGGCCTTTGCCGCGGTGGGCCGGGTGTGGGTGGGTCCGCTGGCCGGCGTGGTGGCCGAGTCCATCGGTTGGCCCGATTTCTTCCTGCTGTCCACCTTGCTGGCCCTGCCCGCGTTGGGCATGCTGTGGGTGCTGCGCCGCCCGATCCAGGCCCTGGAACCCGACCCCGCCACCGTGGGCGCCCTTGACGACTGAAGACGACCGAACCGCCGCCATGTCCGACGACCTGATGACCGCCCCCTTCCGCGACGACGCCGACATCGCCCTGCCGCCGCTGGCCCACGCCCGCGGCTGCCGTTGCGCGCTGCACGGCCGGCGCCTGTTCACCGGCCTGGTCGGCGTGGGGGCGCTCGCCCCGACGGCGGTGCTGGCGCAGGAGGGCGTGCGCGGTGAGGTGGGCAAGACCTCCAGCTTCACCAAACTGGTCTCGGCCGAGCAGGTGGAGCAGGCCGCCGATCAGCAGTACCTGCAGATGAAGCGCGACGCCGCCGGCAAGCGCGCCCTGGCCCCCGACGACCACCCCCAGGTCCGCCGCCTGCGCACCATCGCCCAGCGCATCATCCCCTTCACCCAGCCCTGGAACCCCCGCGCCGCCCAGTGGAAGTGGGAGGTCAACCTGATCGGCTCGAAGGACCTCAACGCCTTCTGCATGCCCGGCGGCAAGATCGCCTTCTACTGGGGCATCCTGCAGCGCCTGCAGCTCAGCGACGACGAGGTCGCGATGATCATGGGCCACGAGATGGCCCACGCCCTGCGCGAGCACGCCCGCGAGCGCATGGGCAAGAGCACCGCCACCCGCATCGGCGCCGGCCTGGTCAGTTCGCTGCTGGGCCTGGGCAACCTGGGCGACGCGGCGCTGGGCATGGGTGCCCAGCTGCTGACCCTCAAGTTCAGCCGCGAGGACGAGTCCGAGGCCGACCTGGTCGGCCTGGACCTGGCCGCCCGCGCGGGCTTCGATCCCCGCGCCGGCGTCACCCTGTGGCAGAAGATGCTCAAGGCCAGCGAAGGCGCGCCGCCCGAGTTCATGTCCACCCACCCCGCGGGCCCCACCCGCATCAAGGACATCGAGCACACCCTGCCCAAGGTCCTGCCGCTGTTCGACGCCGCGCCGCGGCCGCCGCAGCGCTTCGGGCCACCGGCGGCGGCCAGCGCGGCGGGGCGCTGAACCCCTAATTGCCACGACTTGTGTCTGGCCGACCCGGCCAACACAATCGGCGCGAGACGTCTACATGAGAACGAAGGATGTCCAGCGCTTCAGGGGAGGGGGTGGCGCCCGGTCCGGGTGACCGCCTGGTGTGGCAGCGCCGTGCGCTGCTGATCGTCGACCTCGTCGAGTCCGTGCGCCTGATCCGGCGCGACGAGGCTGGCGTGGTGGGGCGCTGGTGCGCCCTGGTCGAAGACACCCGCACCCGCGTGCTGCCAGCCCACGGCGGCCGCCTCGTCAAGAGCCTGGGCGACGGCATGCTGCTGGACTTCCCCTCGGTGCGCCAGGCCACCGCGGCCGCCTTTGACCTGCTGGCCCGCGTCCCCCGCTTCAACGAGGTGCAGGACCCGACCCTGCGGATGCACCTGCGCCTGGGCTGCCACGTCGCCGCCGTGGCCGTGACCGATGTGGACGTCTTCGGAGACGGTCCCAACCTGGCGCAGCGCCTGTGCACCCTGGCCGGCCCAGGCCAGCTGGTGGCCTCGGCCGCGGCCTGTGACGAACTCCTCGACGGCGTCGATGCCCTGCTCGACGACATGGGCGAGTGCTATGTCAAGCACTACGACGAACCTGTGCGGGCCTACCGCGTCCGTGCCCTCGACGCCGCCAGCACCGGGCCCGTCGACCCGCTGGCGGGCGTCGACCTGCGGCCGGGCATCGCTGTCGTGCCGTTCCAAGCGCTGGACCCTGGTGCCGCCGCCATTGGCGAGCTGCTCACCGATGGCATCAACCTTCAGCTGGGGGCCGCCAAGCACCTGCGGGTGGTCAGCCGGCTCAGCACCACCCGCTGCCGCGGCGGTGACCTGAGCCTGGAGCAGATCGGCCGCCAGCTGGGCGTGCAGTACCTGATGGAAGGTTCGCTGCGTGGCGCGGGCGACCGCCTGGTGCTGCATTGGCGCCTGCATGCGCTGGACCGCGCCGAGCCGCTCGACGCCGGTGAGCAAGGCTTTGCCCTGGCCGAGCTGCTGCAGCCCGACAGCCGCACCGTGGCGGCGCTGGCCGGCGCGGTGCACGACAGCCTGTTTCGCGCCGAGGCCGCTCGCGTCCGCACCCGGCCCCTGCCCCAACTCGACAGCTATGCCCTGCTGCTGGGCGGCATCCAGCTGCTGCACCGCGCTGCCCGCAGCGACTTCGAGCGCAGCCACCAGGTCCTGTGCCACCTGGTCGAATTGCACCCCCGCGCCCCCGAGCCCCGGCTGTGGCTGGCCAAGTGGTACGCCCTGCGCGCGGTGCAGGGCCTGACCGTGGATCGAGAGGGCGATGCCCGCCGGGCCCTGGACTGCACCGCCAGGGCTTTGGACGCCGACCCCGACAGCGCCTTCGGCCTGGCGATGGAAGGCTTCGTCCACTGCCACCTCACCCACGACCACGAGCGCGCGGAGCAGCGTCTGGACGCCGCGCTGATGCGCAATCCCAGCGAGACCTTCGGCCACCTGTTCCGCGCCGTCATCCTCGGTCTGCGCGGTGAGTTCCATGCCGGGGTCCAGGCCGCGGAACAGGCCCTGGCCACCTCGCCGCTGGACCCGGCGCGCTACCTCTTCGACTCGATCGCCGCCTACCTGCACCTGGGCACAGGCGAGTGGGAGCGGGCCGTGGCACTGGCGCGGGCCTCGCTGCGCCGCAACTGCCTGCACGCCCACACCTGGCGCGCCCTGACCATCGGCTTGGTCGAGCAGGGCGACCTGGACGAGGCCCGGCGCTGCGTCCCCCACCTGATGGATGTGCAGCCCGGTCTGAGCCTGCACAGTTACCTGGCCGGAGGCCGGCCTGACGACCCGGTGCGTGCGCGCTTCGCGGACGCGCTGGGGCGGGCGGGGGTGCCGGTGCACTGAACACCCGCGGACGAGGCCCCCGAGGGCTGGCGACCGCAGACCGATCAACCACGGGAGGACACACGATGAGCTGGGCTGGTGGAGGGGCTGGTGGGGGCGCAGGCGGTGGTGCGGGAGGCGGCGCTGGAGGCGGTGCCGGTGGAGGAGCCGGGGGCGGTGCCGGCGGTGGCGCTGGCCTGTCCTCGGTATCGGTCATGGACGGTTGGGCCAATCCGCTGCTGGTCGAGGCCATGGGACGCTCCCGCGAGGGCCTTGTAGACGTCACGGGAGCCACGACCTGGGCGCCGCCGCTGCCGGGCCTGGCGGACCCGCGCCAGGTGTTGCGCTGGGAGCCCTGGGTGCGCCTGTCGCTGCTGCAGGACGAGTTGCAGGAGGGCCTGTCGGTGCGCCCCGTGCACGGTGCGACCTCCACGATGACGGTCATGCTTGGCGGCCATGCCTTGCTGACCATGTCGCGGCCCGGTGCAGACCACTTCCAGCGCGAATTGGGCCGGGTGCTCAGCCTGGCGGCATTGCGCGAAGACCGGGCCCCGGAGATCCTGGCGCAGATCGACGGCCAGTGGGCGTTCTGGGGCCAGTTGCTGCCCTTCCGCCTGGCCCAGACCCCCACGCTGGTCGAACTGATGAACCTGGCCATCCAGTTCTGCGTGTCGGTCGAGTTGCGGCTGAAGCATGCCTTCGCCTGCCCCCGTCCGCATGAGCTGTCCCATGCGGTGCGGCCAATGATCACCACGCCAGGCCATGGCACCTACCCGATGGGGCATGCGGCCCAGGTCGAGGCGGTGCGTGTCGTGCTCATGGCCCTATTGACTTCGCTGGGCTTGCCGCCAGGGGCCCCCACTGCACACGGGCATGGACCGCTGGCCTTCGATGTCGTGTCCGACGAGTTGTGCCACCGCATCGCCGAGAACCGCGTGGTGGCTGGTGTGCATTTTCCGGTCGATGGCTCGGCGGGTCTGTTCTTGGGGCGGGTGTTGGGCCGCCACTTGGTGGGCGCTTTGGGCGGGTGCCGTTTGATGCCGAAGCAGGCTGTTCCTTCGTATCCACTTCAGGCAGACGGTCGTCCCGAAGACTGGCACCGGAAGGCCGCCATCACGCAGGCGGAACTGCCACTTGCAGATGAGTCGCAATCGAAGCCAATTGACATGCCTTCCCCCGTTCTGCTCCCTGTGGTCTGGAGCAAGGCGCTGCGCGAGGCGCGTGTCAGTCTCGGGCTGGCCCCCAACACGGATGCGGCATGAGTCCTTCCGAAGCACGCCGCGCGGAGGCGCCTGACCTGCGGTTCTGGAATGCCGAGTTGCGCGCCGCCGTCGACACCGAGTGGCGCGACCACGCGCCCCAGTTGGACACGGACGGTGCCTTGCGCGTTCGGGTCATGCTGACGCTGCCTGGGGACGACACAGACTTGCCCGAGCGGGTCACCACCATTGCCCGGGCCGGCCGCTTTGTCACTGCCCAGGTGTCTCTGCATGCCCTGCCCCGGCTGTCCCGGCAAGGCATCCATGTCCACTTGGGCGAGCCCATCGTGCCGCCGCGTCGCACCCGACCCGCGCGTCCGGAGCTGCGCTTCGATGTGGAGGGCCCCAGCGGCCAGAAGGCATCCTCGACAACTCTGCTGGCGGTGATCGACGACGGCTGCCCGTTCGCCCACGCGGCCCTGCGCCGCACCGCCATGGCGGTGCCCGCCACCCGCGTGGTGGCCTTGTGGGACCAGAGCCAGGACGTCTTGCCTGTACACGGCGGTGGCGCGCCGCCAGCCTATGGTGTTGAGTGGGGTGAAAAGGACTTGAACACGCTGCTGGCCACTCATGAGGTGGCCGGCCATGTAGACGAGGCGGCCTGCTACCAGGATGCCGGCCAGGACAGTCTGGAGCACCGATGGACCCATGGGTCTCACGTGCTGGGTCGGCTGGCCGCGGACCGCGCCTGGCATGCGGGCTTGCACGGCGGTCTGGCCGGCGAGCACCTGGCGGGCGACAGCGCGGCCGGTGCCGACATCGCCTTCGTTCAACTGGCACGAGAAGCGCTGCTCACCGTGTCCCACGGGGCCATCGCCTACCATGCATTCAACGCGATCTCCCACTTGGTCGATCGCGCCAGCTCGCTGGGCTATCGGCGCCTCGTGATCGTGCTGGCCTACGACAGCTGGTTGGGACCCCACGACGCCACCTCCTGGTTTGAACAGGCTGTGGATCGCCTGATCGGTTCCACCGGAGTCGCCAAAGGGGTGTCTGTTCGTCTGGTGCTGCCTGCGGGCAACAGCGGGCGGCAGCAGGCCCACCAGCAACTCCAGTCCTCGGGCCAGGGACCATTGCCTCTGCACCTCTTTCTGGCCCCGGACTCCGAGTTGCCGACCTGGGTGGAGCTGTGGCTGCCCCCAAGCTGGGTGGCATCGGGTCGATTGACCTTCAACTCTCCGACCGGGGCGACGTTGTCTGTGCCCATCTCCGGGGTGGCTTACTGGGGCCCACCGGCGCAGGCCCAACTGACCAAGTACACCGAGGGCCTCCATCGGCCGGGTCGTCGACAGCGTGTGCTCTTGCGCTTCGCCTCCACTCGAGAACGGGGTGGCCACGCCGTGGCGCCGCACGGTCTTTGGACCATCACCTTCCATGGTGTACGGGCCCACGCTGGGGAGGGCCTGGCCTATGTGGGTCGGGCCGGCCGGCTGATGTACCAGACGGCCTTTGCCCGGCAGTCGCGCTTCGTGGTCGAACCCTCGAAGGGCCGAACCCTCAGCGGCTTGGCCGGCGGTTTTCACGTCGTGGTGGCCGGGGTGCGGTACGCGGAGACCTTGGCGTACCGTGGGCCGATGCCGGTTCGCTATGGCGAGGCGCTGGAGCGGATCGCGCCCGGAGGCGCCGTGGGATACGGCGGCCGGCCCGCTCCCCAGCTCTTCCGTCGACTGATCGATGCGTCGGTCAAGACCGAGGAGGGGCTGCTGCTGGCCGGGCAACTGGGCTTGGGTGCCCGTTCGGGCGTGGTGTGGCGCATGACCGGCACCAGCGTCGCGGCCCCCACGGTGGGTCGATGGCTGGCCGATGTGTCGTCGTGGGCACCCTTCCCTGGGAGTCTGGCCCTTGGGCCCGCCGTGGGCTGGCCCTGGCCGCTCACCACCGTGGCGGCAGCGGCCCCATGACCCGGTCCGGGGGCGTCCAGTAGCCGCCCCTTTCCAGATCCTTCATCACCCGACTGACCATCTCCCTTGAGCACCCCAGCCGCTCGGCCAGTTCGCGGTGGCTCAGGCGTTCGCTGATCCGGCGCACGCCCTGCGCATCCGGCGGGCCGGCCAGTTCGTCCAGCAGGGCGCGCAGGCGGCCGTAGACGTCGTTGAGCGCCAGCTGGCGGGCCGAGAGGGTGGCGGCGCGGGCGCGGCGGATGACCTTGGCCAGCAGCTCCAGCGCAAAGCCGGGCTGTTCGGCGATGTGGGCCAGCAGGGTGCGCTGGCTGACCACGATGCAGGTGCAGGCCTCCAGCGTCTCGACGCTGGCCGAGCGTGGGCCGCCGTCCAGGCTCATCTCGCCCAGGTACTCGCCGGGGCCGTAGACGCCGTAGGTGATCTCGCGGCCGTTCTCGCCCACCGAGAAGGCGCGCAGCCGGCCGCTGGCGATCAGGTACAGGGTGTCGCCGGTGTCGCCCTCCTGGATCAGCAGCGTGCCCTTGCGGTAGCGCCGCGGCTCGCCCCGCGCGGCCAGCGCGCGCAGCGGCGGGGTGAAGGCGTCCAGCGCAGGGTCGGGGTGGTCCGGGGGCATGGGCGCATCGTAGCGCCCATGCCCTCTGGCGGGGGCGCCGCTCAGACCGCCGACACCAGGCCCGTCGGGCCCGCCTCGGTGGCCGCACGGCCCAGCGCCGACACCAGCGGCGGCAACGTGGCCACCTGCTGCACCAGCGCGTTGATGCTGGGCGCCCCGGTCTTGGCCCGGAGGTGGGCGATCTGGGTGCGCACGGTGGCGATCTTCACGCCGTGGCGCTCGGCCACGGCGACGGGCCGCAGGCCCTCGCACAGGCCGCGCAGCACCAGCTCCTCGCCCGGCGACAGGCCGTGGGCGCGGGCAAAGCCCTGCACCGACAGCGTGCTGCACACCTCGCGCCGGCCCAGCACCAGCAGCGCGCCGCCCAGGTCCGTGGCCGCACCGGGGGCGCCCGGTGTGCCCAGAGGCACCACCGACACCTCCACCCGGTCCTGCGCGTCGCCCAGCAGCAGCAGGCGGCGCAGGCCGCGCTGCGCGGCGCCCGCCACGGCCTCGTGCAGGGGGGCCACGTCGCGGCCCAGGCGGGCCCGCAGCTCGCCGCCCAGCAGCTGCAGCGGGTGGGTGCGGCCCAGCTCACCGCGCGCGGCGTGGTTGACATGCAGCACGCGGCGCCCCGCGTCCAGCAGCAGCAGGCCGTAGTCCACCTCGTCCAGCACCTGGGCCAGCAGGCCGGCGGCCGGTGCGTGGCCGCGGCGGCGCTCGGGGCCGCGGTAGGCCGGGCCGCGCGACCAGGGATCGGTCGGCAGCGGCCTGGGGGCGGGGTCCGCGGCGTGGGGGGCGGGCAGGGCGTCGCAGCTCAGCATGGGGTCCTCCTCGGGCCCCGTCAGGGTGGGGCTCTGGAGGCACAGCGTAGGGCGCTCGGGCCGGCCCGGGCAGGCACTCTGCCCGGGCCGGCTTGTGACGGATTCACCGCCATCCGCGGGATGGCGGCGCGGCCGGGGCGGACAATCGGGGGCCCTGCCTCCCGCGGATCCCCATGCGCTTTCTCCATTTCGACCTCAGCGACGACGCCGACGGCGTCCTCACCCTGGAGGCCATGGCCAGCACCGGCGCGGCCCAGCACCCCGAGGTGATGGCCGAGGTGCAGCAGGTGCTGGACTGGGCCTGGCGCGCCTTTCCGCACGGCCACGGCGCGGTGGCCGACGGCATGGACTGGGACCACGACCTGCAGGTGGTGGTCGAGGATGGGCGCTGGCACAGCGTCACCCTGACGCTGGCGGCCTCGCCCCACTTCGTCGATGCCTTCGGCGCGGCCTTCCCGTCCGCTGCCGACGCCGACTGAAGCCGCCTCAGGTGCCCCGCACGTAGGGGTTGAAGCGGCGCTCCTCGCCAAAGCTGCTCTCCGGCCCGTGGCCGGGGATGAACACCGTGTCGTCGCCCATGGGCCACAGGCGCTGGGTGATGCTGGCGATCAGCTGGGCGTGGTCGCCGCCCGGGAAATCGGTGCGGCCGATCGAGCCGTTGAACAGCACGTCGCCGACGAAGCAGCGCCGGATCTCGGGGCTGTGGAACACCACATGGCCCGGCGTGTGGCCCGGGCAGTGGCGCACGTTGAGCGTGCAGTGGCCGATCTGCACCGTGTCGCCGTCGTGCAGCCAGCGCGTGGGCGTGAACGGCTCGGCCGGCGGAAAGCCGAACATGCGGCTTTGCTCCGCCAGCCCGTCGATCCAGAACTGGTCGCCCTCGTGCGGGCCGATGATCGGCAGGCCCAGCTCGCGCGCCAGCTGCCCGGTGCCGCCGGCGTGGTCGATGTGGGCGTGGGTCAGCCACAGCGCCTTGAGCGTCAGCCCCAGCCGCGCCACCTCGGCCTTCAGCCGCTCCAGGTCACCGCCCGGGTCGATCAGCGCCGCGTCGCGGGTCTCGTCGCACCAGACGAGGGAGCAGTTCTGTTGAAAGCCGGTGACGGGGATGGTGAGGTATTGCAGCATGGGGCGATTGTCGATCCCGGCCCGGGCCGATGGCGCGCCTCAGTCCCGGTCCGGCGCGGCCATGCCGTGCCCCTGCACGAAGCGCTGCAGCAGGGTCTGCGGGGTGGGGGTGTCGACCAGGCCGTCGAGCAGGGCGGCGGTGTCGAAGCCCTCGGCGCGCAGGTCGTCGTCGTGCTGCCGGATGCAGGCGGCCAGGATGGCGGGGGTGATCTCGGGGTGGAACTGCACCGACACCGCGTGGGGCGCGTAGCGCACGGCCTGGTGCGGGTCGTGGGCCGAGCGGGCCAGCGCCACCGCGCCGGGGGGCAGGGCGATGACCGACTGCGAGTGCGTCAGGTGGGCCTTGAAGGTGTCCGGGCAGCCCTGCAGCCAGGGGTCGTCCTGCCCGGTGGGCAGCAGCGCCACGTCCAGGCAGCCCATCTCGCGGCCCTCGGGGTGGTAATCCACCGTGCCGCCCAGCGCGTGGGCCATCAGCTGGTGGCCGTAGCACACGCCCATCACCGGCATGCCGGCGGCCACGGCGCGACGGATCCAGTCGGCGGTGGCCTCGCTCCAGTCGTGGCGGTCGGTGACCATGGACCACGAGCCGGTGATGAGCGCGGCGTCGTGCCGGCCCGGCTCGGGCAGCGCGTGGCCCTTGTAGACCTCAACCACGTCCATCCGCAGGGGCACGGTGTCGACCGCGTCGACGAACCAGGCCGGGATGTCCCCGGTGGAGGCGCGGATGGGGTCGGGCGGGGTGCCCACCTGGATCAGGAGCAGCGAACGGGGAGGCATGGGGACGGGCGTCGTGGAGGGACGCGAGACTCTAGCGTCGAATCGGGCCCGATGCCGGTCGGGGTCGGGTGACCGGCGAGGTCGCGAGGGCTTGTGCGGGCTTCGGCCCTGGCGCACGAGGCGTCGGGGCGGCCCAGGGCGAGAGGAGCCCTGCCGAGGCCCGCTCAGGCCGCGGCGCGGGCCCCGGGCGTGCCGCGGTCCAGCCAGTGCAGCAGCAGGCGGTACAGGTCGGCCGGGTCCACCGGCTTGCTGAGGAAGTCGTCCATGCCGGCCTCGGTGCAGCGGGCGCGGTCCTCGGCAAAGGCGTTGGCGGTCATCGCCAGCACGGGCAGTTCGGCCGAGCTGCGCTGTCGTCGGATCGCACGGCAGGCGTCCAGGCCGTCCATGCGGGGCATCTGCATGTCCATCAGCACCAGTCGGTGTCCGCCCTGCAGGGCCAGGTCGACGGCGGCCTGGCCGTCGGCGGCCAGGTCCACCGCCAGACCCGCCTCGGCCAGCAGGGCCTGGGCCACCTCGGCGTTGATCGGGTTGTCCTCGGCCACCAGGATGCGGGCGCCGGCGTGGCGCTGGCGCAGCGCGGCCACGGCGTCGTCCCGGCCCGGGCGTGCCGGCGCCCGGGCGGCGTCGGGGTCGCGCAAGAGGCGGGCGGTGAACCAGAAGGTGCTGCCGCCACCCGGTCGGTGGCTGGCACCGGCCTCGCCGCCCATCAGCCTGGCCAGCTGGCGGGTGCTGGCCAGGCCCAGGCCGGGGCCGCCGGCGCTGCGGGTGTTGGAGCGGTCGGCCTGCTCGAAGGCCCCGAACAGCCGCGGCATGGCCTCGGGGTCGATGCCGATGCCGGTGTCCTCCACCTCGAAGCGCAGCAGGGCGCTGCGGGCGTCCTGCTCCAGCAGGCGCACCCGCAGGTGCACCGAGCCCTGCGGGGTGAACTTGATCGCGTTGTGGGCGTAGTTCAGCAGCGCCTGCTGCAGTCGGGTGGCGTCGCCCAGCAGGTCGGTGGGCATCGGGTCCACCTCGGCGTGCAGGCTCAGCTGTCGGGCCTCGGCGCGCTCGGTCAGCATCGACAGCACGTTGGCCACGGTGGACTCCACCCGCAGCGGGGCGGTCTCCAGCACCATCTTGCCGGCCTCGATCTTGGACAGGTCGAGCACCGCGTTGAGCACCTCCAGCAGGTGCCGCGCCGCCGCCTCGAGCTTGTGCAGCCGGTCGGATTGCTGGGCACTCAGGGGCTCGGTGCGCACCAGGTGGGCCATGCCGATCATGGCGTTGAGCGGGGTGCGGATCTCGTGGCTCATGTTGGCCAGGAAGGCGCCCTTGGCCATGCTGGCGGATTCGGCGCGTTCGCGGGCCTCGGCCAGCTGGCCGGTGCGGCGGGCGACGGTGTCCTCCAGCTGCTGGCGGTGGGCCTGCAGTGCCTGCTGGGCCTGCTGACGGGCGGCTTCGCGGTCGAAGTTGTCCAGCGCGAAGCCGATGTTGGCCGACAGATCGGTCAGCAGGCGCCGGGTCTGCAGGTCAAAGGGCTGCGGCTCGTCCGCGCAGATGGTGAGCGTGCCCACCACCGTGCCGGCGCGGTGCACCGGCAGCACCGCCAGGGCCTGCAGGCCGGCCTGCGCGGCCGGGGCGTGCCAGGCCCGGGCCAGCGGGTCGTCGCGGACCTGCGGGCACCACACCGGCTGGCCACTGCGAAGCACCTGCGCGTCCGGCGGCGGTGGCGCCTCGGCGTCGGGCCCTGGCGGGGGCAGTCCGCCCGGCAGGTCCTCGGGTTGGCCCGCCCGGGCCTGGGTCTGCAGCCGGCCCTGGGCGTCGGCCAGGCTCACCCAGGCCAGGCGCAGGCCGGCGTCGTCGACGACCGCTTGGCACACCGCCTGGAACAGCGCCATCGGGTTCGGGCTGCGCGCCACCGCGGCATTGCACTGCGACAGGCAGCGGTACAGGCGGGCCAGCCGGGTGGCGCGGGCGCGGGCTTCGACCGCACCGCTCACGTCCAGCGCCACGCCATCCCAGCAGGTCGAGCCGTCGGGGCGGCGCCGCGGGCGAGAGCGCACCTCCAGCCAGCGCACTGCGCCGCCCGGCAGCTCGAAGCGCAGGCAGTCGTGGAAGTCGGACAGGGTGGCGGCGCTGCGGGCCTCGGCCTCCAGGTAGCGCGCCAGCACGTCGGGCGTGAGCATCGCGAACAGCGGGCCGGCGTCACGCACCACGTCGTCCGGCGACAGGCCGAAGGTGCGGGCGATCCCGCCGCTGACGTGCTCGAAGCGGCGCTGCCCATCGTCCAGCGCGTAGCGGTAGAGGAAGCCCGCGGGGAGGTTGTCGCCCATCAGGCGCAGCTGTTGCTCGCGCGCCTGCAGGTCGGCGGCGGCGCTGCGGTGCTCCCACTCGATGCGCTGCGAGTTGATGCTCACCAGCGTCAGCGTCACCAATTGCACCGACAGGATCTGTGCCAGCGCGTACACGCTGCCAAAGCCCTTGACGGCCTCGAAGGCGGTGTTGAGCTGGGCCAGCTCCAGCCCGGCACGCACCAGCGTGATCAGCCCGAACAGCGCCAGCCACAGCGCCAGCAGCAGGTCACTGGAGCCGAAGTGCGGCGGCCGACGCCCCAGCGTGACCGCCACCACCGCCCCGCAGAGCGCCGCCGAGAACAGGCCGTAGCAGACGATGCGGCCGCTCAGTTGCGCCGGGTCCAGGCTGAGGACGCCGAAGGGCAGCAGGAACAGCAGCGCCACCGCGGCCTCCAGCCACGGCCCGACCCGCCAACCGCGGAACACCAGCATCCCGCGCAGCAGGAGCAGCTGGCCGCCGATCAGCAGCGCGTTGCGGCCCACCCGGGCCGCCCAGGAAGGGGGCAGCACGCCGGGCACCAGCAGCGCCGTGCCCAGGGCCAGGCAGGCAATCCCGGCCGTCCAGTGGCCAAAGCCGGGGTAGGTCCTGCGGGTCCGCAGTGCCACGGCCATCACCAGCGCGGCGGCCGACGACAACAGCGCGTTGGTGATCAGCAGCGTGGTGGCATCCATGGGGCGGCAAGGGTTCCGATCCTGGGCGGCAGGGCATCCTAACCGGTGGGTTCGTGTCCGGGGGGGCTCCCGCGCCGGGTGTCCCCTGTTCGTCCGATCAGGAGCGGCCCGTCCGGGCCGGTCCGGCCGGACCCGGACCCGAGGCGGTGGTGCCCTGGGCCCGGACCCGGGCATCATGCCCCGATGACTTTCACCTGCCTGCCCTTCATCGCACCCCCTGGTGACCCCGGCACTCCCGACTGGCTCGCGGCCCTGCAGGCGGCGATGCCGGAGGAGCGGGTGGTGGCGCTGGAGGCGCTGGACGAGGCCGCCTGCGCGGCCTGCGAGGTGGCGGTGGTGGCCAACCCGCGGCCGCAGGACCTGCGGCGGCTGCCGCGGCTGCGCTGGGTGCACAGCCTGTGGGCGGGGGTGGAGCGGCTGCTGGCCGAGCTGCCCGAGCCCGCCCCGGCGGTGGTGCGCCTGACCGATCCGCGCCTGGCGCAGACCATGGCCGAGGCGGTGCTGGCCTGGACCCTGTACCTGCACCGCGACATGCCGCGCTACGCCCGCCAGCAGGCGGCGCGGCAGTGGCGGCCGCACCCGCTGCCGCGGGCCGAGGACCGGCGCGTGACCCTGCTGGGCCTGGGCGCGCTGGGCATGGCCGCGGCGGCGGCGCTGCGGTCGGCCGGCTTTGCGGTGTCGGGCTGGAGCCGCCAGCCCAAGGCGGTGGACGGCGTGGCCTGCCACGACGGGGCGGCGGCCCTGCACCCGTTGCTGGCGCGCACCGACGTGCTGGTCTGCCTGCTGCCCCTGACCGCCCAGACCCGCGGCCTGCTGGACGCCGCCGCGCTGGCGGCGCTGCCGCCCGGGGCTTCGCTGATCAACTTCGCCCGCGGCGCCATCGTCGACGACGACGCCCTGCGCGCCGCGCTCGACCGCGGCCACCTCGACCACGCGGTGCTGGACGTGTTCACCCACGAGCCGCTGCCCGAGGACGCCTGGCACTGGGGCCACCCCGGCGTGACCGTGCTGCCGCACATCTCGGCGCCCACCGACCGCGCCAGCGCGGCGGCCCTGGTGGCCGGACGCATCCGGCGCTTCCGGGCCACCGGCGAGCTCCCGCCGGCGGTGGACCGGGTGGCGGGGTACTGAACCCCCGCCGGAAGACGCTCAGGCCTTCAGCGCCGCGGCGTGGTGCGCCAGGTGCTCGCCGATGAAGCTGGCGATGAAGTAGTAGCTGTGGTCGTGGCCGGCCTGGCGGCGCAGCGTCAGCGGATGACCGGCGGCGGCGCAGGCGGTCTCCAGCCGCTCGGGCTGCAGCTGGGTGGCCAGGAATTCATCGGCCTCGCCCTGGTCCACCAGCAGCGGCAGGCGCTCGGGGGCGGTGGCGATCAGGGCCACCGCGTCGTGCGCGGCCCAGGCGGCGCGGTCTTCGCCCAGGTAGGCCGTGAACGCCTTCTGGCCCCAGGGCACCTGGCTGGGCGCGACGATGGGCGAGAAGGCCGACACGCTGGCGTAGCGGCCCGGGTGGCGCAGCGCCAGGGTGAGCGCGCCGTGGCCGCCCATCGAGTGGCCGCTGATCGCGCGCCGCGCGCTGGCCGGGAAGTGCGCCTCGACCAGTGCCGGCAGCTCCTGCACCACGTAGTCCTCCATGCGGAAGTGCGTGGCCCAGGGCGCCTGCGTGGCGTTGAGGTAGAAGCCCGCGCCGTGGCCCAGGTCCCAGGCCGGGTCGTCGGCCACGCCCTCGCCGCGCGGGCTGGTGTCGGGCGCGACCAGGATCAGGCCGTGGGCCGCGGCGTGCTGCTGCGCGCCGGCCTTGGTGATGAAGTTCTGTTCGCTGCAGGTCAGGCCCGACAGCCAGTACAGCACCGGGCAGGGCTGGCCGGCCAGGGCTTGCTGCGGCAGGTACACGCCCAGCTTCATGGCGCAGCCCAGGGTGGCCGAGGCGTGGCGCCAGACCTCCTGGCGGCCGCCGAAGCAGGCGTGGTGTTCCAGGCGCTCCATCAGAAGTGCACCACGCTGCGGATCGACTGGCCCGAGTGCATCAGCTCGAAGGCCTCGTTGATCTCGGGCAGGCCCATGGTGTGGGTGACGAAGGGCTCGAGGCGGATCTTGCCGGCCATCGCGTCCTCGACCATGCCTGGCAGCTCGGAGCGGCCCTTGACGCCGCCGAAGGCGGTGCCCAGCCAGCGCCGGCCGGTGACCAGCTGGAACGGGCGGGTGGAGATCTCCTGGCCCGCGCCGGCCACGCCGATGATCACGCTCTGGCCCCAGCCGCGGTGGGCGCTTTCCAGGGCGGCGCGCATCACGTTGACGTTGCCGATGCACTCGAAGCTGTGGTCCACGCCCCAGCCGGTCATCTCGACGATGACCTGCTGCACCGGCTTGTCGAAGTCCTTCGGGTTGACGCAGTCGGTGGCGCCGAAGACCTTGGCCAGGGTGAACTTGTCGGGGTTGGTGTCCACCGCGATGATGCGGCCCGCGCCGGCCATCTGCGCGCCGTGCACCACGGCCAGGCCGATGCCGCCCAGGCCGAACACCGCCACGGTGTCGCCGGGCTGGACCTTGGCGGTGTTCTTGACCGCGCCCAGGCCGGTGGTCACGCCGCAGCCCAGCAGGCAGACCTGTTCGGGGTTGGCGTCGGGGTTCACCTTGGCCAAAGAGACCTCGGCCACCACGGTGTACTCGCTGAAGGTGGAGCAGCCCATGTAGTGGTAGAGCGGCTGGCCGTTGTAGCTGAAGCGGGTGGTGCCGTCGGGCATCACGCCCTTGCCCTGGGTGGCGCGCACCGACACGCACAGGTTGGTCTTGCCGCTCTTGCAGAACAGGCACTCGCCGCACTCGGCGGTGTAGAGCGGGATCACGTGGTCTCCGGGCTTGACGCTGGTGACGCCCTCGCCCACCTCGACCACGATGCCCGCGCCTTCGTGGCCCAGCACCACCGGGAACAGGCCCTCGGGGTCGTCACCGCTGAGGGTGAAGGCGTCGGTGTGGCAGACGCCGGTGTGGGTGATCCTGACCAGCACCTCGCCCTTCTTCGGCGGGGCGACGTCGATCTCGACGATCTGCAGCGGCTGGCCCGCGGCAAAGGCGACGGCGGCACGGGATTTCATTCGGGGGCTCCTTCAGGGACGGGGGTCATTTGAGGTACGAACGCACCAGGCGGGCCAGGCGTTCGACCTCGGCCGCCGGGTCGGCGGCGGGGTCGACGGGTTGCACGAAGGTCTCGTGCAGGTGGCTTTCCAGCACCTCGGCCATCAGGCCATTGGTGGCGCCGCGCAGGGCCGAGAGCTGCTGCAGCAGGCTGCCGCAGTCGGTGCCTTCCTGCACCGCGCGCTCCAGCGCCTCGGCCTGGCCGCGGATGCGGCGCAGGCGGGTGACGATGCGGCGTTTGGCGTCGGGCGAGTGCGGCATGGCGGGGCCTCTTGATACTGAGGGGGAGTATAGATCGCCCACCGCGCCGGCCGCGCCCCCACAATCGGCCGATGACCGACGACCGCCTGCTGATCGACCTCCGCGAGGGCATCGCCACCCTGACGCTGAACCGCCCGGACAAGCTCAATGCGATCGACCCGCCCCTGGCCCGCGCGCTGCTGCAGGCCCTGCAGCGCCTGGGCGCCGACCCCGCGGTGCGGGTGCTGCGCCTGCGCGGCGCGGGCCGGGCCTTCTGCGCCGGTCGCGATGTCTCGTCGCCGCTCACCGACGAGGACCTGACCCTGGTGCAGGCGGTGTCGCAGGCCCTGGTGCGGCTGCCGCAGCCGGTGGTGTGCTCGGTGCACGGTTGGACGGTGGGCGCCGGGCTGGAGTGGATGCTCGACGGCGACATCGCCCTGGCCGCCGAAGGCACCCGCTTTCGCCTGCCCGAGGCCTCGATCGGCGTCTTCGTCACCGGCGGCCTCAGCGCCACCCTGGTGGCCAGCGCCGGCCTGGCCCGCGCCAAGGCCCTGACCCTGCTGGGCGAGCCCTTCACCGCGGCGCAGGCCCAGGCCTGGGGCCTGGTCTGGGCCGTGGTGCCCGACGAGCAGCTCGAGGCCCGTGCCCAGGCCGTCTGCGCGCAGCTCGCGGCGCTGCGGCCCGAGGTGGCCGCGTCGTTCAAGCGGGTCTTCAACCAGATCGGCCTGGCGGCCTTCGACGCCGCCGTCGAGCAGGAGAACGCGGTGACCCGCGCGCTGATGGACGGGGGCGGCCCGTCGGTCGGCTCAGCGGGCCGCTGAAGCCGGCGCGGCCCGGCGCGGTGGCGGCAGCACCGCCGCGGCCTGCGTGAACAGGCCGCGCAGCCAGGCGATGCCCTGGTCCTGCGAGCGGTGCTGGTGCCACTGGATCGCCTGCTCCATCGGCGGGATGTCCAGCGGGCAGGGCTTGACCGCCAGCGGCCACACCGACAGGAACAGCCGCGCCAGCCGCTCGTGCATCGTGGCCACCAGGTCGGTGCCCACCAGCAGGCCCGGCACGGTGGCGAAGCCGTAGCTGGACGCCACGATGCGCCGCTCCACCCCCAGCCGCGCCACGAACCAGTCCTCGTAGGAGTTGCTGGTCGCGTCCTGCGGGTGCATCACCACATGGCCGGCGGCGGTGTAGCGCTCGCGGGTCAGCGCGCCGCGGGCCAGCGCGCCGTCCTTCCACAGCACGCAGACGAAGCGCTCGCGGTAGAGCACCTCGCTGGGGTGGTCGGGCGAGAGCAGGGGCGTGGGCAGCACCAGCAGGTCGGCCTCGCCGCGCTCCAGGCTGCGGTGCGGCCCGGCGATCTGCGGCATGAAATCCAGCCGCACCGTGGCCCCCTGCGCGGCGGCCAGCGCCATCACCTGGGAGCCGATCACCATCTGGGTGTAGTCCGAGGCGAAGACGCGGAACACCCGGTCGCTGCGGGCCGGGTCGAAATGTGGCTGGGTGGCGATGGTGCTGTCCACCCGCACCAGCACGTCGCGCACCGGCTGCTGCAGCGCCTCGGCGCGGGGCGTGGGCTCCATGCGCCGGCCCACCGGCACCAGCAGCTCGTCGCCGAAGTAGTCGCGCAGGCGCGCCAGCGCATCGCTGGTGGCCGAGGGGCTGAGGCTCAGCCGCGCCGCGGCGCGGGTCACGCTGCGCTCGGTCAGCAGCGCGTCCAGCGCCACCAGCAGGTTCAGGTCCAGGCGGTTGAATCGCATCGCTGAGGATTCGGTGATTTCGAGGGATAACCCTTGATGCATCGACAAAACCGAATCATGGCATGGATCGAATCCGCTGGATCGGATACCGGGGCGCCCGGAGACTGCGCCCCATGTTCAAGTACTTCCCCACCAACTACGTCTGGAACCTGTCGGTCGATCTGGCGATCGAGATGGGGGCCCGCATCGGCGAGATCGAGGCCATGTGCGCCCCGCTGCAGGAGGCCGCCAAGGCCCCGGACGCCGCCGGCACCCGGGCCTTCCGCGAGACCTGGGTCGCCATGGCCGACCGCCTGTGCGCCCTGGCCGCCGAGGACGAGGCCCGCGGCCGGATGATCTCGGCCGGCGACAAGTACGGCCGTGCCGCCACCTACCTGCTCACCGCCGAGCGCCTGCAGGCCCACGGGGCCGAGGGCCGGCTGGCGCTGTACCGCCGCTTCCTTGATGTCTTCGCCCGCGGCGTGGCCCTGTCGGGCGAGAACTGCGAGCGGGTGGAGATCCCCTACGAAGGCGGCCACCTGTCGGCGCTGTACGTCCGGGCCGAGGGCGTGACGGGCCCGGCGCCGCTGCTGGTGCAGGTCAACGGCCTGGACTCGACCAAGGAGATGAAGTACCGCGTCGGCCTGCCGGCCTGGCTGGCCAAACGCGGTGTCTCGTCTCTGGTGGTGGACCAGCCCGGCACCGGCGAGGCACTGCGCCTGCACGGCCTGACCGCCCGCTTCGACAGCGAGCACTGGGCCAGCCGCGTGGTCGATTGGCTGGAGACCCGGCCCGAGGTGGACGCGACGCGCATCGGCCTGGAAGGCGTGTCGCTGGGCGGCTACTACTGCCCGCGCGCGGTGGCCTTCGAGCCGCGCTTCGCCTGCGGCGTGGTCTGGGGCGCCAACCACGACTGGCGCGAGGTGCAGAAGCGCCGCCTGGAGAAGGAAGGCAACTTCCCGGTGCCGCACTACTGGGCCCACGTCTGCTGGGTCTGGGGCGCCCAGGACATCGAGGACTTCATGCGCATCGCCGAGAACGTCCACCTGGACGGCGTGGTCGAGCGGATCCGCGTGCCCTTCCTGGTGACCCACGGCGAGCAGGACTCGCAGATCCCGCTGAAGTGGGCGCAGCGCACCTATGAGCAGCTGGTGAACAGCCCCCAGCGCGAGCTCAAGGTCTTCACCGAGCGCGAGGGCGGCGTGCAGCACAGCAGCTTCGACAACTCGGCCAACGCCGGCGCTTACATCGCCGACTGGGTGGCCGAGACCCTGGGCGGGCGCACCGCGCGCTGACCGCCCCCGAACCAGACGAGGAGACACCCCCCATGAACATCATCGGACCCGATGCGCTGGTCTTCGGCGTCGACGACGTCGCCGCCTGTGCCCAGTTCCTGACCGACTACGGCCTGCACCCGGTGGGCCTGAGCGAGGCCGGCGGCCGCTTCGAGGCCGAGGACGGCACCGCGGTCGTCATCGCCCGCGCCGACGACCCCGCCCTGCCGCCCGCCATGGGCACCGCCAGCCTGCTGCGCAAGACCGTCTACGGCGTGAAGGACGCAGCCGCGCTGGCCGCGATCGCCGAGGAACTGGGCCGCGACCGCGAGGTCCGCCGCCTGCCCGACGGCTCGATCGAGGCCGTCGACGACATGGGCTTCGTGCTGGGCTTCCAGCGCACGGTGCGCCGCCCGCTGCGGGTGGCCGGCGAGGCCGCCAACGCCCCCGGCGCGCCGGCCCGCGGCGTCAACGCGGTGGCGGTGGCCGAGGACACCGTGCACCGCCCGCTGACCCTGTCACACGTCGTGTACTTCGTGCCCGACGAGGCGAAGGCCGCGGCCTTCTACACCGCTCGCCTGGGCTTTCGCTGCACCGACCGCCTGGAGGGCGCCGGCCCCTTCCTGCGCCCGGCCGGCACCGACGACCACCACACCCTGTTCCTGATCCAGACGCCGCCGTTCATGAAGGGCATCGAGCACTTCACCTTCCACATGAGCGGGCCCACCGCGGTGATGCAGGCCGGCAGCCGCCTGGTGGCCCAGGGTTACCAGAGCTTCTGGGGGCCGGGCCGCCACAAGATGGGCTCGAACTGGTTCTGGTACTTCAACAGCCCGCTGGCCACCCACATCGAGTACGACGCCGACATGGACCGGCACGACGACGCGTGGACGGCGCGCTCGGTGCCGATCAGCGCCGACGCCTCGCAGGCCTTCCTGCTGCAGCCCCGCGACAAGTGGATGCCGGGCGGCCCGCCCCCCGGCGCCGGCGCCAAGCCCCGCTGAGCCCGCCCGGGCGGCCCGCCATGAGCACCCGGCTGTGCCACCAGGACGCGCTGGCCGAGGGCCAGGCCCGCGGCCTGGTCCCCGGCGGCGGTGAAGCCGGCGAGCGGGTGGTGCTGCTGCGCCACGGCGGCCAGCTGCACGCCTGGCGCGACAGCTGTCCGCACCAGCCCGGCACGCCGCTGGCCTGGCGCCGCGACGCCTACCTCAGCGCCGACGGACGCCACCTCGTCTGCCACGCCCACGGCGCGCGCTTCGACCCCGTCACCGGGGCCTGCCTGATCGGGCCGGCGCTGGGGCAGTCGCTGTGCGCGGCCCCGATCACGATCGATGAACACGGCGAGGTCCACCTCGCCGATGCACCCCCAACCCAGGAGACACCCCCATGACCCTCGCCACCCGACGCATCCTCATCATCGGCGGCGGCTTCTCCGGCATGTCCGCGGCCATCGAGCTGCGCAAGCACGGCGCCCAGGTCGAGCTGGTCGAGATCGACCCCGAGTGGCGCAACTACGGCGCCGGCATCAGCCTGGGCGGCCCCACGCTGCGCGCCTTCCGCCAGCTGGGCGTGCTCGACGAATTCCTGCGCCAGGGCGCCGCCAGCGACGGCGTCGAGCTGCGCCTGCCGCACGGCCCCAAGCTCGGCGAGTTGCCCACCCCGCGCCTGGCCGGCCCCGACGTCCCTGGTGGCGGCGCGATCATGCGTCCGGTGCTGGCCCGCATCCTGGCCGACGCCACCCGTGACAGCGGCGCCACCGTGCGTCTGGGCTGCACCTTCACGTCCATCACCCAGGACGCCGAGGGCGTGGACGTGGCCTTCACCGACGGCCGCCGCGGCCGCTACGACCTGGTGATCGGGGCCGACGGCCTTTATTCCACGGTGCGCGAGGCCCTGCTGCCCGACGCGCCCAAGCCGGCCTACAGCGGCCAGGCCGTGTGGCGCGCGGTGCTGCCACGCCCGGACGAGCTCAAGACCATCACCATGTGGATGGGCGGGGCGGTCAAGCCCGGCGTCAACCCGGTGTCGGCCGAGGAGCTCTACCTGTTCGTCACCGAGCACCGCCCGGTCAACGAGCACGTCGACCCGGCCACCTTCGCCGAGACCCTGAAGGCCCTGCTGGCGCCCTTCCCGGACCCGATGCTGCAGGCCCTGCGCGCGCAGATCACCGCCGAGTCGCAGATCGTCTTCCGCCCGCTCGAGGGGATGCTGGTGCGTGGCGACTGGCACCGCGGCCGCGTGGTGCTGATCGGTGACACGGTGCACGCCACCACGCCGCACATGGCCTCGGGCGCCTGCATCGGCATCGAGGACGCGATCGTGCTGGCCGAGGAGCTGGCCCGCCACGCCGAGGTGGCCGACGCGCTGCCGGCCTTCCAGGCCCGCCGCTTCGAGCGCTGCCGCCTGGTGGTGGACAACTCGGGCCGCCTGGGCCAGATCGAGATGGAGGGCGGATCCAAGGACGAGCACGCGCGGATCATGCGCGAGACCCTGATGGCCCTGGCCCAGCCGATCTGAGCGGAGACCCCAGCGATGCGCCCCACCGCCCGCCCCCGCCGCCTGGTCGACCTGTCGATCTACCTCGAGAACGACGTGCTGTCGGATCCGCCGCCCCTGGCCCCGAAGATCACCTACCAGAAGCACCAGGACACGCTGCCCGAGTTCATGGCCATGATCCCCGGCACCACGCCCGAGGACTACCCCGACGGCGAGGCCGCGGCCGCCGAGTGGGTCACGCTGACCACCCACAACGGCACCCACCTGGACGCGCCCTGGCACTTCCATTCCACCCAGGACGCCAAGAACGGCGGCGCACGCCCCAGCATCACCATCGACCAGGTGCCGCTGGAGTGGTGCTTCCAGCCCGGCGTGAAGCTGGACTTCCGCCACTTCCCCGACGGCTACGTGGCCACCGCCGCCGATGTCGAGGCCGAGCTGGCGCGCATCGGCTGGACGCTGCAGCCGCTGGACATCGTGGTGGTCAACACCCGCGCCGGTTCGCGCTACGGCCACCCCGACTACCTGGGCGCCGGCTGCGGCATGGGCTACGAGGCCACGATGTACCTGCTTGAGCGCGGCGTGCGCCTGACCGGCACCGACGCCTGGAGCTGGGACGCGCCCTTCTCGTACACCGCCAAGAAGGTGGCCGAGACCGGCAACAAGGCCCTGATCTGGGAAGGCCACAAGGCCGGCCGCGACATCGGCTACTGCCACCTGGAGAAGCTGCACAACCTGGAGGCGCTGCCCCCGCACGGCTTCATGGTCAGCTGCTTTCCGCACAAGATCCGCGGCGCCTCGGCCGGCTGGACCCGCGCCGTCGCCATCCTGGAGGACTGACGCCATGCGCCTCTCCACCCTGAAGGACGGCGGCCTGGACGGTCGCCTGGTGCTGGTCTCGTCCGACGGGGCCCGCGCGGCCCACGCCCCGGCGCCCTGGACCACCCTGATCGCCGCGCTGCAGCGCTGGGACCAGGCCGAGCCCGCGCTGCGCGCCGCCGCCGCCCAGCTGGAGGCCGGCGGCGGCGTCGCGTTCGATGCCGCCGCCTGCGCCGCGCCGCTGCCGCGTGCACCGCAGTGGCTGGACGCCTCGGCCTTCCTCAACCACGGCCGCCTGATGGAGCGCGCCTTCGGCACGCCGCCGATCCCCGACTTCGACACCGTGCCGGTCATGTACCAGGGGGCCAGCGACGACTTCCTGGGCCCGCACGACGACGTGCCGTTCCCCAGTGAAGCCGATGGCATCGACTTCGAGGGCGAGTTCGGCGTCGTCGTCGGTGCGGTGCCGATGGGCGCGACCCCTGAACAGGCCCTGGCCGCCATCCGCCTGGTGGTGCAGCTCAACGACTGGAGCCTGCGCGCGGTGGGCCAGCGCGAGGTGCGCACCGGCTTCGGCTTCCTGCAGGCCAAGCCCAGCACCGCCTTCGCGCCGGTCGCGGTCACGCCCGATGAGCTGGGCCCGGCCTGGCGGCAGGGCCGGTTGGACCTGCGCCTGCACGTGCAGTGGAATGGCGAGCGCTTCGGCGAGCCCTCGGCCACCGAGATGAACTTCGACTTCGGGCAACTGGTGGCCCACGCGGCCCGCACCCGCCGGCTCAGCGCCGGCACCCTGGTCGGCTCGGGCACCGTCTCCAACGCCGACCGCGCCGCCGGCTCGGCCTGCATCGCCGAGCGCCGCATGGTCGAGAAGCTGGCGCACGGCGAGGTCCGCAGCGGCTTCATGCGCTTCGGTGACCGCGTGCGGATGCAGGCCTGCTGGCCCGACGGCCGCCCCGGCCCCTTCGGCGCGATCGATCAGCGCGTGGTGCCTGCGGGAGCGCCGCGATGACCCGCCTGAGCCACCTGGGTGGGGTGCAGCGGGTGGCGGTGTCCTCCACCGGCGCGCCGGTGGCGCCGCTCGGGCCGGACCCGCGCGCGCTGATGGCCCGCTTCGTCGACCTGTTCTACGAGCGCCGCCAGGTGCGCGCGGCCTTCGAGTCCTGCGTGGTCCGCACCGGCTTTCGCGACCACGACCCCTCGCGCCCCGGCGGCCGGCAGGCCGCGATCGAGCTGCTGGCCCGCAAGCTGGCCGACCCGGCCTTCTGCATCGAGGTCGAGCGGGTGTTCGTGGACGGTGACCGCGCGGTGGTCCACGCCCGCGTGGCCTTCGGCGGCGTGCAGTCCCAGCGCATGGACCTGTTCCGCCTGGCCGACGGCCGCATCGTCGAGCACTGGGGATTCGTCGAGGCACTGGCCAGCGAGCAGCCGACCGCGCCCGCTGGGACGCCGACGTGATGAAGCCATGCGCCCGCCCTCAGGCAGGCGCATGGCCGCGACCTCGGGCTCGCAGCGCTCGCCCGGCTCGTCAGGTGCGCCGCAGCCCGGGGGCCCATGTCAGGCAGAGTCTCTGACGACCAGCTGATGGGCCAGGGTTCGGGACGGTGGGCGCTGGCCGCCGAGGCGGGCCAGCAGGATCTCGGCGGCCTGGGCGCCCAGCTCGCGCATGGGTTGCGCCACCGTGGTCAGCGCGGGCTCGAACACCGCCGACAGCGGCAGGTCGTCAAAGCCCACCACCGCCAGGTCTTCGGGCACGCGGCGGCCGGCGCGGCGGAAGGCCTTGATCGCCCCGATGGCCAGCGTGTCCGACACCGCGAACACCGCGGTGGGCGGCTCCAGCAGGGCCAGCAGGCCGCCGGCCGCCTGCGCCCCGGCGTCGTAGTCCAGGCTGGCGGCCACCCGCAGCAGCTGTGCGTCGGGCTTCAGGCCGGCGCGCTGCATGGCCATCTCGTAGCCTTCGTGGCGCAGCTGCGCCCAGCGGTAGGTCTCGTCGGCGGTGATCAGGCCGATGCGCCGGTGGCCGCGGTTGAGCAGGAACTGCACCGCGTCGATCGCCGCCTGTCGGTGGTCGATGCTGACGTAGGGCGGCCCGGCCTTGGGCAGGAACTCCGAGCAGTTGACCCAGGGCAGGTTGCGCAGCTCGGTGAGCAGCGCGCCGTCATCGTCCAGGTGGGCCAGGTTGATCACGCCATCGGCCAGGCGGTTGTAGATCGCGTCCATGGCCGTGGTGTGCGGCGCGTCGTCACCGGCGGCGTCGGTCAGCAGCAGCTTGTAGCCGGCCGGGCGGGTCACCGATTCGACGCCCTGCACGATCTGCGCATAGAAGGGGTTGGCGAAGTCCGGCACCAGCACCATCAGCAGGTGGCTCTGTGCGGTGGCCAGGCTGCGGCCGGCGGCGTTGCCGCGGTAGCCGGTGGCGGCGATCGCGCGCTCGACCCGCTGGCGGGTCTCGGGGCTGACCGGCTTGCTGTTGTTCATCACCCGCGAGACGGTGGCGATGGACACGCCGGCCAGGCGGGCGACCTCGTCGATGGAGGGCAGTTCTTTCATCGTGCGGCGGGACTCGTGCGGGGGAAAGTGCTTTCCGGATTTCCTGATTGTGCGACGAAAGCCGACTTGCTGGGCAATCCATTTTCAGGTCACTCAGGAAAAGCACCTATGAGAAAAGCGGAATCCCCTCTGTGGGAAAGCGAGGAAAGCGCTTACCTTTCACCCTGTTGATGTTTTCCCGCTGACTTCCACCGACCGGCCCCGAGGCCGGCACCCACCCCGACGCGACAGCCACAGGAGACAAACCGATGTCGACGCAGCAACTCACTCCCCTGAACCAGGTCCTCCTGGCCGCCGGCCTGGTGGCCGCCAGCCTGCCGGGCTGGGCCCAGGACGCCGCCCCCGCCGAGCGCAAGACCGCCGTGATCCAGGAGGTGATCGTCACCGCCCAGAAGACCGCGCAGCCGGCCTCCAAGACCCCGGTGGCCCTGTCGGTGGTCAGCGCCGACGACCTGAAGGACGCCGGCATCACCGACGCCCGCGGCCTGGCCGAGGTCACGCCCAACGTGCAGATGGCCCAGGAAAGCGGCAAGCTGCAGATCGCCATCCGCGGCGTGGTCAGCCTGGACATGACCGAGAAGGGCGACCCCTCGGCCGCCTTCAACGTCGACGGCGCCTACGTCGCCCGCCCCGAGGCCCAGATGGGCGCCTTCCTGGACCTGGACCGCGTGGAAGTGCTGCGCGGCCCGCAGGGCACGCTGTACGGCCGCAACGCCACCTCCGGCGCGATCAACCTGATCACAGCCAAGCCGGGCAAGCTGTTCGGCGCCCGCGTCGAGGGCGAGGTCGGCAGCTACGGCGCCCGCCGCGTCGAGGGCATGATCAACGTGCCGATCAACGACGTGCTGTCGCTGCGCGCCGCCGCCAGCAAGAGCGAGCGCGACACCTACCTGCGCGCCGGCCCCAACACCGACATCCCGCTCGACAGCAAGGACGACCACGCCGGCCGCATCCACCTGCTGGCCCGGATCTCCGCCGACAGCTCCCTGCTGCTGACTGCCGAGACCAGCCACCAGGGCGGCGGCGGCGCCACCCCGGTGCCGATCGGCAACTTCTTCAGCGGCACCTATGTCGACCGCCTGCCGTTCTCGCCGGCCGACACCGGCAACAACATCAAGGACCCGGTGTACGTGGACAAGGGCTCGGCCGCGCAGCGCACCGCGGGCCTGCGCTTCCAGGCCACCGACGCCCACCGCAACAACGACGCCAACACCGGCCGCGCCGAGTACAAGCAGGGCCTGGGCTTCGCCGAGCTCACCTACCAGCTGGCCTACATGAAGAGCAAGGTCGACGAGGTGCAGAACGGCATCTACTTCGGCTTCCCCTTCCGCGGTGAGGTCCCCGGCACCGCCGAGTCCACCTCGCACGAGCTGCGCCTGAACTCGGTGGGCACCGGCCCGCTGCGCTGGGTGGCCGGCGCCTACCTGTTCGACGAGAAGGTCCACCGCGACACCTCGTACCACACCTACATCACCGCGCCCTTCGGCAGCTTCGTGGTGGACGTGCCCTTCAACGTGGACGTGCGCAACAAGTCCCAGGCCGCCTTCGGCCAGGCCACCTACTCGCTGCGCCCCGACACCCGCCTGACCGCCGGCCTGCGCTACACCAAGGACGACAAGTCCGGCACCGACACCCTGGCCGGCACCCCGGCCACGCCGCCGGCCACCAGCAGCCCGGACGCCTACTCCACCGCCGTCTCCTTCAACAACACCAGCTGGAAGCTGGGCCTGGACCATGACCTGGTCCCGGGCACCATGGTCTTCGGCTCGGTGGCCACGGGCTACAAGGCCGGCGGCTTCAACGACAAGGTCAGCGCCGGCAGCTACAAGCCCGAGCAGCTCACCGCGGTCGAGGTCGGCGTGAAGAGCAAGCTGCTGCAGGACCGCCTGCAGCTCAGCGCCAACCTCTTCCATTACGACTACAAAGACATGCAGCTGAACTCGGTGGTGTGCCGCACCGCCGACCCGTCGACCTGCGGCTCGGTCACCACCAACGCCGCCAATTCCAAGATCCACGGCGCCGAGCTCGAGGCCCGCTGGCTGGTGGGCGACAACGGGCAGCTGCGCGCCTCGGCCGCGCTGACCGACGCCAAGTTCGGCACCTACAAGCCCAACGCCACCGACGACTGGACCGGCCAGCGCCTGGACCGCGCCCCGAGCCAGGTGATCAGCCTGGGCTACAGCCACCGCTTCAACCTGGAGAGCGGCGCCGACATCACCGCCACCGTGGGCACCCGCTTCAACTCGGGCTACTTCATCAGCGACCCCGCCGCCGGCATCCGCTACGGCCAGCCCTCGTTCCACAAGAGCGACGCCAGCATTGGCTGGACCAGCGCCGACACCAAGATCGGACTGCAGGCCTTCGTGAAGAACATCGAGGACAAGATCACGATCGAGAGCCGCGTCCCGGGCAGCTTCGGCATCGGTGATCCGCGCACCTTCGGTGTCCGCGCCAGCTACAACTTCTGACCCTGGTCCCCACCCCCCGGCCCGTGCCGGGGGGACTCCACCGAAGACCCCCACATGAGCACCACCCTCCAGGGCCCGGCGATCTTCCTGGCGCAGTTCGCCGGCGACGCGGCCCCCTTCAACAGCTGGCCCGCCATCACCCAGTGGGCCGCCGGCCTGGGCTACCGCGGCGTCCAGGTCCCGACATGGGACGCGCGTCTGTTCAACCTCGATCTGGCCGCCACGTCCAAGACCTGGTGTGACGAGTTCGCCGGCGTGGCGCGCGAGAACGGCGTCGCCATCACCGAACTCAGCACCCACCTGCAAGGCCAGCTGGTGGCCGTGCACCCGGCCTACGACGAGGCCTTCGACGCCTTCGCGCCCGAGGCGCTGCGCGGCAAGCCGGCCGAACGCCAGCGCTGGGCGGTGGACCAGGTCATGAAGGTCGCCAAGGCCTCGCAACACCTGGGCCTGACGGCCAGCATCAGCTTCCCCGGCGCGCTGGCCTGGCCCTACCTGTACCCGTGGCCCCAGCGCCCGGCCGGCCTGGTCGAAGCCGCCTTCGACGAGCTGGCCAAGCGCTGGAAGCCCATCCTCGACGCCTACGACGAAGCGGGCGTGGACATCGCCTTCGAGCTGCACCCGGGCGAGGACCTGCACGACGGCGTGACCTTCGACATGCTGCTCGAGCGCGTCGACGGCCACCGCCGCCTGAACATCGCCTACGACCCCTCGCACTTCGTGCTGCAGCAGCTCGACTACCTGCAGTTCATCGACCTGTACCACGACCGCATCAAGGTCTTCCACGTCAAGGACGCGGAGTTCCGCCCCAATGGCCGGCAGGGCGTGTACGGCGGCTTCCAGTCCTGGCAGGACCGGGCCGGGCGCTTCCGCTCGCTGGGCGACGGCCAGGTCGACTTCAAGGCCGTGTTCTCGAAGATGGCGCAACACGACTTCAAGGGCTGGGCGGTGCTGGAGTGGGAGTGCTGCCTGAAGCACCCGGAGCAGGGCGCCGCCGAGGGCGCGCCCTTCATCCGCGACCACATCATCCGCGTGACCGACAAGGCGTTTGACGACTTTGCGGGCGCGGCCACCGACCCCGCGCAGCTGCGCCGCATGCTTGGATTGGCCTGACATGGCACTGTCGAAGAACGAAGCGGGGCGGGCCGAGCGCCGGGCCGCTCCCAAGCCGGCCCGACATCCCCTCGGGGGACCGGCCGACGGTCCCGTCGGGCGAGGGGCGAACAGGATCCGCCTGGGCATGGTGGGCGGGGGCGAGGGCGCCTTCATCGGCGCCGTGCACCGCATCGCCGCCCGCCTGGACGACGAGTACGAACTGGTCGCCGGCGCGCTGTCGTCCACGCCCGAGAAGGCGCGCCGCTCGGGCGCCGCGCTGGGCCTGGCCCCCGAGCGCACCTACGACGACTTCGAGTCGATGGCCCGGGCCGAGTCGGCGCGCGCCGACGGCATCGAGGCCGTGGTCATCGTCACGCCCAACCACGTGCACGCACCGGCCGCCAAGGCCTTCCTGAAGGCCGGCATCCACGTCATCTGCGACAAGCCGGTCACGGTGCGCAGCGCCGATGCCCGCGCCCTGCAGAAGCTGGCCCGCGAGCGCGGCCTGGTCTTTGCCGTCACCCACAACTACAGCGCCTACCCGATGGTGCGGGTGGCCCGGCAGATGGTGCAGTCCGGCCGCCTGGGCGAGGTCCGGGTGGTGCAGGCCGAGTACCCGCAGGACTGGCTGGCCGAGCCGCTGGAGCAGGGCGGTCAGAAGCAGGCCGCCTGGCGCACCGACCCGGCCCAGGCCGGCGGCGGCGCCATCGGCGACATCGGCTCGCACGCCTGGCACCTGGCCGACTACGTCACCGGCCTGCCGCTGGCGCAGGTCTGCGCCGAGCTCAGCAGCTTCGTGCCCGGCCGTGCGGTGGACGACAACGCCCAGGTGCTGCTGCGCTACGCCGGTGGCGCGCGCGGCGCGATCTGGGCCAGCCAGGTGGCGCCGGGCCATCTCAACGACCTGCAGCTGCGCGTCTACGGCAGCCGCGGCGGCCTGGTGTGGCGCCAGGAGCAGCCCAACCAGCTGCTCTACACGCCCCTGGGACAGCCGACCCAGGTGCTGGAGCGCGCCGGTGCCTCATTCGACGCCGCCGGGGCCCGCGTGGCCCGCATCCCCGGCGGCCATCCCGAGGGCTACCTCGAGGCCTTCGCCTCGCTCTACACCGAGGTCGCGCAGCACCTGCGCGCCGCCCGCCAGGGCGGCCGCAAGCCGGACAAGGCCTGCCACTTCCCGACGATCGACGACGGCCTGCGCGGCGTCGAGTTCATCGAGGCGGTGCAGCGTTCGTCCCGCCAGGGCGGCCGCTGGGTCGCACTGCCCGCCGCCTCGGCCTGACACCGAACTTCCGAGAGAGACACACGACATGAGCCACCAGATCCAGCGAGGCGTCAGCCTCTACAGCTTCCAGAACGACACCTTCCTGCGCAAGATGAGCCTGGAAGACTGCATCCGCACCTGCGCCGACATCGGCGCCAAGGGCATCGAGGTGGTGGGCGAGCAGTCCTTCACCGGCTGGCCCGAAGTGGGCATGCCCACCGCCGAGATCGCCCACTGGCACGCGCTGATGGAGAAGTACGGCACCCACCCGGTCTGCCACGACTTCATGCTCGACTACAAGCGCGTCAAGGGCCAGGTCATGTCCTTTGCCGACCAGGTCGCCAGCGTCAAGCGCGACATCGACTTCGGCGCCGCGCTCGGCATGCCGTTCATCCGCGCGCTGGTGTCGATCTCGCCCGAGGTGCTGGTCGCCTGCGCGTCGTATGCCGAAGACAAGGGCATCAAGATCCTGATCGAGATCCACGCCCCGCTGCACTTCGACCACCCCTGGATCGTCCGCCACGCCGAGGCCTATGAGAAGTCCGGCTCCAAGGCCCTGGGCTACCTGCCCGACATGGGCATGTTCCTGCACCGCTTCCCGCGGGTGTGGAAGCAGCGCTTCATCCGCAACGGCGTGCCGCAGCACATCGCCGACTACATCGAGAAGGCCTATGAGGACCGCGTGCTCAGCGAGTACGTGCTGCTCGACGTGCGCGAGATGGGTGGCACCGGCCCGTCCCTGGCCATGGCCGAGACCCTGCGCCACAACGCCGCCTTCGAGCCCAAGCGGATGCTGGAGTTCATGCACCGGATCCACAACATCCACGGCAAGTTCTACGAGATGACCGAGGACGACGTGGAGTACTCCATCCCCTACGACGAGATCGTCGCGGTGCTCAAGCAGGGCGGCTACCAGGGCCACATCTGCTCCGAGTACGAGGGCAACCGCTGGATCGAGGACGCCGAGGAGGTGCGGTCGGTCGAGCAGGTCAAGCGCCAGCACCGCATGCTCTGCCGCCTGCTGGACCAGCCCATCCCCGCCGCGCTGCAGGCCTGAGAAGAACCGAGGAGAACCCCACCATGATGGATCAGCACATGCTCTGCGACGACGGCTTCGAGAACGTCGTCGAACAGGGCCGGACCACCGGATTCGCGCTGCTGGCGCGCCTGCCCTACTACCGCGGCCTGGGCCTGTCGATGGTCGAGGACATCGCCATCACCGTCGACGGCCAGGCCGTCCCGCGCGAGGCCGTGCGCCTGTCGCTGCGCGGCCGCTCCTGGAGCCTGGACGAGATGGAGCGCTGCTTCGACGAGAAGTGGAACTTCGGCGAGAAGGCCCGCGTCACCGTGGCCCACCCGGGCGGCCTGTCCGCCGGCGCCCACCAGGTCGACCTGGCCATCCGCTACCGCGTGTCCTACCTGCCCTTCGTGCCGACCACGCGCACCGGCCGGCCCCTGACCCTGGCGGCCTGAGCCGACCCCACGCCCAAGAACCTGCCATGGCCCGCTTCTTCAAGAACGCCTTCAGCGACTACCTGATCACCCCCGAGGACTCCCTCGTCACGCCCGAAGGCCTGGTGCTGGACCTGCGCCTGCCCTGGTACCGCTCGCTGCCGCTGTCGGTGGTGATGCCGACCCAGCTGGTGGTCGACGGCCAGACCGTGCCGCTGGACGGCGCGACCCTCGAGTACGAGGGCCGGCGCTACACGCTGGCCGAGCTGCCCGAGCAGACCGGTGTGTCCTGGTTCATCCAGGACTCGGTGCTGCTGCACGTGCCGACCCCGCAGCCCCTGTCGGCCGGACCGCACCACGTGGTGGTCACGCTCAACCTCTACCCGCCCTACATCCCGATGCTGACCCATGTGACCCGCGGCGATGCCGTGGTGCGCGCAGCCTGAGGAACGACTTCTCATGACGACCACACCCGCCAAGGGCTTCCAGCTCGGCTCCACCCTGTACAGCTTCACCAACGAGTGGCACGAGCGCCGCTACGGCTTCGAGGACCTGATCGCCGAAGTGGCCAAGCGCCAGCTGGGCCCGGGCCTGGAGCTGATCGGCTTTTCCAGCCTCCGCGGCTTTCCGAACGTCAGCGACGACTTCGCCGCCCGCTTCAAGGACTTGATGGCCGAGCACGGCCTGACCCCGAGCTGCCTGAGCATCAACGCCGACATGGCCATCCGCCGCGGCACGATGATGAGCGTGGACGAGGCCGTGGCCTACCACGCGCCGCAGATCGAGGCCGCCGCCAAGATGGGCTTCCCCACCGTGCGCTGCCAGTTCGCCGCGCCGGTGGAGGTGATCATCCGCCTGCTGCCGCTGCTGGAGAAGCACGGCATCCAGATCGGCCCCGAGGTGCACGCGCCGCTGAACCCCAGCTCGCCGCCGGTGATGGCCTGGCGCGAGGCCTATGCCAAGGCCAACTCGCCGCTGCTGGGCTTCATCCCCGACTTCGGCTGCTGCGCCAGCCGCCTGCCGGCCACCTACATCGCCAACCTGCGCCGCCAGGAACTGCCCGAGGACCTGATCCAGCTGGCGCTCGACGTGTGGCAGCTGCCCAAGGACGCGGGCTGGAAGCGCCAGGAGTTCGCCCGCCGCGTCGAGCCCCTGAACGCCGACCCGGCGGACGTGAGCGCCCTGGCCGTGATGTTCAACATCCTCAGCCCCGGCACCGCCGAGATGTGGAAGGAGATCATGCCGCAGGTGGTCCACGTGCACGGCAAGTTCTACGACTTCGACGAACACGGCGACGAGGCCTCGATCGACTACAACAGCATCCTGCCGGTCTTCCACGACGGCGGCTTCACCGGCTTCATGTCCAGCGAGTGGGAGGGCCACCTCTACATGCGCAACGTCGACGCCTTCGAGATGGTGGCCAAGCACCAGGCGCAGGCCCGGCGCGTGATCGCCAGGCACACCGGAGCCGCCGCGTGAGCCAGGTAGGACTGCCGCTCGCGGGGCGGTCGCTGCGCTATGCGTACATGGACCACTGGCGCGTGGACACGCCCCAGGGCCCGCTGTCGCAGTACAGCTCGGTGGAGCGATTCGACGCCTTCCTCAAGCAGATCGCCGGCGTGGGTTATGAAGCCATCGAGACCTTCGACTTCCACCTGCCGGTGCTGCGTGACCTGTTCGGCTCGCTGGAGGCGGCGCGCGCCCACATGCAAAGCCGCGGCATCGACCGCGTGCTCAGCCTGTTCCATGCGGTGATGTACGACGCGCGCCAAAGCACGCCGCACGTGCGCGCCACGCATGACCGCATGGCGGGCTATGCCGAACACATCATGAAGAGCAGCGCCGGCCTGGGCGTGCAGAACTTCATCGTGATGCCGGCCGGCCTGTACTTCGACGTGGAGCCGGTCACCGACGACAAGATCCGCGCCTGCGCCGAGCTGTGGAACCGCATCGGAAAAATGACGCTGGAGGGCTACGGCGTCAAGACCTGCTGCCACCACGAGTTCTTCTGCGGCATCCGCAGCGCCGAGCAGCTGCGCAAGTTCTACGACTGGACCGACCCGCGCCACGTCTTCCTGTGCCTGGACACGGCGCAGCACGTGATCGCCGGGGTCGACCCGGTGCAGCTGTTCATCGACCAGCGCGAGCGCGTGGCGGCCTTCCACCTGAAGGACACCCACCACGTGGACCTGAACGGCGACTACCGCCGCAAGCCCGACGCCGAGGTGATGGCCCCCACCACCGACCGCTGGTTCCACGAGATGGGCACCGAGGGCGGCCTGGTGGACTTCCCGGCGCTGTACGGCGCGATGAAGGACACGAACTGGCAGGGCTGGGTCGGCGTGGAGCACGACAAGGCCGACGTGGGCGGCGGCAACTACCCCGAGAGCACGGCCATCGCGGCCTGGACCATCCGCAACGTGCTGAGGCCGATCCATGACTGACGTTCGACAACCCCGCTGGGCCTACGCCATCAACCAGTGGAAGGCCGGCTTCACCGGCTTCGCCCGGCTGGAACAGCACGAGCGCGCGCTGAAGGTCACCTCCGCCTGCGGCTTCGACGCCATCGAGCTCAGCGCCGGCACCGGCCGCTGGGACCCGATGGGCCGGCCGGAAAACATCCTCATCAACTTCGGCTCGGTCGACCACTTCAAGCTGAAGCTGCGCGAGTGGGGCATCCGCCGCGTGGCCAGCCTGTTCCTCGATCCGCTGCAGATGAGCTTCGAGGAACTGCACCACGGCCTGGACTGCACCGAGCGCAGCCACCATCAGGGGCTGCTGCAGCAGGCCGAGGTCTTCGCCCGCTTCCTGGCCGAGGTGGGCGGCGAGTGCCTGGTGCTGCGCGCGCTGCCGCCCTTCGGCCGCCACGGCGGGCTGGACGCCGAACGCCAGGCCGCCGCCGCGGACTGCTGGAACGCGGTCGGCGCGATGACGGCCGCGCTGGGCGTCAAGACCGTGCTGCACCTGGACGCGCTGTCGGCGCTGCGCAGCATGGACGAGGTCGAGGGCTGGCTGCGGCAGATGGCCCCCGCCACCGTGGGCCTCGCGCTGGACACCGCCGAGCTGACGATGGCCGGCCAGGACGCCGCCGCCTGGATCCGGCGCTTCCAGGACCGCGTCTGGCACATCCACCTCAAGGACGCGCTGGCCGTGGACACGCTGGGCGAGTACCGCGCCCCCAACGCCGAGCGCGCGCTGATCAAGGCCGGCGGCCAGCGCGGCGTGGCCCGCTGGTTCGGCGAGCTGGGCAGCGGCCTGGTGGACTGGACCGCCTTGATGACCGCCTTGCGCGAGACCGGCTACGCCGGTTGGCTGGTGGTGGAAAGTGACCAGGGCCCTGCGCCCCAGGCCGCAGCCATGATGCAGAACGCCTGGACCGTTCGCCATCTGCTGCAGCCGCTCCTGGCCCATGGTGGGTCGGCAGTTCCAACCCTGTGAGAAGGCAAGCCATGAAACTCTGCGCGGTCATCGAAGACCTGTACATGTTCAACGAGGCCGGCGACATCCCGGCACGCATCCGCGCCGCCGCTGCGGCCGGCCTGACCAAGGTCGAGTTCCACATGTGGAACCAGGTCGATCTCGACGCGGTCGCCGCCGCGCTGCAGGAAACCGGCGTCCAGCTCAAGAGCATCACCGTCGGCCCGCGCGTGGGCTGCGTGGACCGCAGCAAGACCGACTTCATCGTCGAGGCGCTGGAGCGCACCATCGCCGCCTGCCGCCGCCTGGGCGCCACCGACATGGTCATCGCCGGCGGCCCGGCGCTGAAGGACGTGTCGGCCGCCGAGCAGCACGACGCGATGGTGCACAACCTCAAGGTGCTGGCGCCGGTCGCCGCCGCGGCCGGCATGCGCCTGCTGCTCGAGCCGCTGAACACCCGCGTCGACCACCCGGGCTTCTTCATGGCCTCGGCGATCGAGGGCCTGGACATCGTCGAGGCGGTCAACCACCCGGCCGTGCGCCTGCTGTACGACGCCTACCACGCCGAGGTGATGGGCGAGGACCACCGCCAGATCCTGCAGCGCGCCCACCTGATCGGCTACGTGCAGGTGGCGGATACCAATGGCCGCCACGAGCCCGGCACCGGCACCATCGCCTGGGCCACCTGGCTGGCCGACCTGAAGGCGGCCGGCTACACCGGCGACATCGGCCTGGAATACCGGCCCAGCCAGGGCACGCTGGACTCGCTGCAGCGCACGCGCGAGGTCTTCGGCCTGGCGGAGGCCGCGGCGTGAAGCTCATCCCCTGCATCGAGATGCTCTACAAGGCCGAGCATCCCGGGCTCACCGACCGCTTCCGCGCGGCCAAGGCCGACGGCTTCGACGCCGTCGACCTGTGGCTGTGGCGGGACAAGCCGATGGACGCGGTGGCCGACGCGGTGGCCGAGACCGGCGTGCAGGTGTTCAGCCTGTGCGCCGACCCGCGCGCCAGCCTGGTCAACCCCGCCGAGCACGCCGCCGTGCTGGCCGCCGTGCGCGACACCGTGCCAGTGGCCCGCCGTGTCAACGCAGGCGGGGCGCCCGCCCGCATCATCCTGGCCTCGGGCTTCGCCATGCCCGGCGTGGCCGAGGCCGAGCAGCGCGCCAACATCGTCGCCGTGCTGCGCGAGGCCGCCCGCATCGCCGCCGACGGCGGCGTCGAGCTGCTGCTGGAGCCGGTGCACATGGTCATCGGCGGACAGCTGATGGCGGTGCACCAGGTGCGCCAGGGCCTGGACGTCGTCGAGGCGGTGGACCACCCGGCGCTGCGCCTGCTGGCCGACGTCTACCACGGCGCCATCAGCGGCGAGACGGTCGCCCAGGCCTTCGCCGACCGCACCGGCCTGGTCGCCCATGTGCAGGTGGCCGATGTCGAGGGCCGCCACGAGCCCGGCACCGGCGCGCTGGACTGGTCGGGCCTGCTGCCCCTGCTGCGCCAGCGCGGCTACACCGGCGCCATCGGGCTGGAGTACCTGCCCACGCTGCCGATCGATCAATCGCTGGCGCTGACGCGCCGCACCCTGGGCCTCTGAGCCCGCACCACGAATCCGAGAGCCGACATGAACACCGCCGAACACACCGACCTGCAGGCCCAGCTGGCGGCCCTGCAAGCCCGCGTCGCCCGCGCCGAAGCCCGGGGCGAGGTGGAGAACCTGTTCTCCAACTACATGCACCTGCACAACGGCTACGCCGACGAGGAGATCATCGACCTGTGGGCCAAGCCGGGCACGCCCGGCATGCGCGCCCAGTACTCCAACAAGGGCCTGCACACGAACTGGGACAGCATCACCGCCTACCACCGCGGCCGCCCCCAGCCGGTGGGCAAGCTGCTGCTGCACTACAGCACCACGCCGTCGATCCAGGTGGCGTCCGACGGGCAGAGCGCCCGCGGCATCTGGATCGTCGGTGGCGTCGAGTCCGGCCTGACCGACCCGGCCCAGGCGGCCAACGCCCCCGAGTTCCTGTACGAGAAGGACCTGGTCAATGGCCAGAAGGTCTGGGCCCACTGGGTGGCGATGAAGTACGAGATGCACGCCCTGCTGCAGGACGGCGTCTGGAAGATCTGGCGCTTCCGCTGTTTCGAGGTCTTCCGCGCCCCCTATGGCCGCAACTGGATCGACTTCGCGGCGCGCACCGAGGACATGTCCGACTTCCAGCGCTTCCACGAGAACCTGGCCTACTTCGGCCACGACGGCAAGCCGGTGTGGCTGCCCGACACCGATGCGCCCGCCCAGGACTTCTACCAGGCCTACAGCACGCAGACGGCCCAGGCCGTGGTGCCGCGTCCGCCCGCTCCCTACGACACCGACCCCGAGACCCCCCCGGTCCGCTGAGCGTTCCCACACCATGAAGTCTTCCCCTTTTGACGCCATCGTCATCGGCTCCGGCGCCACTGGCGGCTTTGCCGCCAAGGAGCTCACCGAGGGCGGTCTGAGCGTGCTCGTGCTCGAAGTGGGCGGCCCGCACCCCGAGGCCCTGTTCCAGAAGGCCGCCACCGCCGCCTTCGCCAGCATCGGCTCGGGCGCCCGCATCAAGGCCGGCCTGAAGGGCCAGCACCGCCAGGCGCTGACCTCCTTCTTCACCCCCGAGAAGAGCTTCCTCTTCGTCAACGACCGCGAGAACCCGTACCAGACGCCGCAGGACGACTACCTGTGGCTGCGCGGCCACCAGGTCGGCGGCCGCTTCCTGGCCTGGGGCCGGGTGGCGCTGCGCATGTCGGACCACACCTTCAAGTTCAAGAGCCATGAAGGCACCGGCTTCGACTGGCCCATCCGCTACGCCGACCTCGCGCCCTACTACGAAAAGGTGGAACGCTTCCTGGGCGTGGTCGGCAACGACGACGGCATCGCCTACTGCCCCTCCGGCGCCTATGTGCGCCCGGCCGGCCTGAGCAAGCCCGAGCAGGCCTTCAAGGCCAAGGTCGAGGCCCGCTGGCCCGAGGCCAAGGTGATGGCCTGGCGCTATGTGGCCAAGGAGGCCACGCCGGTCGATGCCCAGGGGAACCGCACCACCTCGCCGCTGGCGGCCGCCGCCGCCACCGGCCGCCTGACGCTGCAGTCTTTCGCCCGCGCCGAGCGCATCGAGACCGACCCGCGCAGCGGCAAGGCCACCGGCGTCACCTGGATCGACACCCGCACCGGCGCGCGCCAACAGGCCCAGGCCGACGTGGTGATGGTCTGCGCGTCCACCATCGAGTCCATCCGCCTGCTGCTCAACTCCAGGGGCGAGAAGCACCCCGACGGCCTGGGCAACGCCCACGGCCTGGTGGGCCGCTACTTCATGGACCAGATGCTGACGCTGAGCCTGGGCTCGGCCCCGGGCTTCAAGGGCGGCGAGCTGGTCGACGGCAAGCACCCCACCGACAACCACGGCGGCATCTACATCCCGCGCTTCAACCACCTGAACAACCCGGGGGCGGGCGGCTTTGCCGGCGGCTTCAACCTGCAGGGCATCATCGGCCGCCCGATGGTGCCGGACTTCATCGACTCCATCGTCGGCCTGACCGGCCACGGCGAGATGCTGCCCCACGCCGAGAACCGCGTGACGCTGGCGCGCCGCACCGACCGCCTGGGCGTGCCCATCCCCTCGGTGGGCATCCGCATGCGCGACAACGAGTGGAAGCTGCTGCAGTGCCAGGTCGACACCCAGAAGGCCCTGATGAAGGAGGCCGGCCTGCGCACCGACTTCCTGATCAGCCCGCTGGGCATCAGCTCCGAAGGCCCCTTCATGCCCAACGCCAAGTGGTGGGAGCGCCTGATGTTCCGCCTGGCCTACAAGCGCAGCGTGGCGGTGGGCGGCGCGATCCACGAGTGCGGCGGCGCGCGCATGGGCGATGATCCCAAGACCTCGGTGCTCAACGCCATGAACCAGGTCTGGAGCGCGCCCAACGTGTTCGTCACCGACAGCAGCTGCTTCGTCACCAACGGCACCTGCGGCCCCACCCTGACCACCATGGCCCTGACGGTGCGCGCCGCGCAGTACATCGCCAGCCACCACGGCCAGACCGCCGAGCTGCGGGCCTGAGCGGCCCCACCCACGAAGAACGAGACGGAGACACACCATGCATGCCAACCGCCGCGCCGGCTTCGCCCAGGGCCTGGTGATCATCGTCATCGGCCTGCTGCCGATGATGGCGATCGTCACGCTGATGCCGATCGTCCCCGCACTGGTCCAGCGCTTCCAGCACGTGCCCAACATCCAGACCTGGGCCCCGCTGGTGCTGTCGGCGCCCGGCCTGTGCGTGGCGCTGTTCTCGCCCTTCGCCGGCGCGCTGACCGACCGCCTCGGCCGGCGCCGCCTGCTGCTGGTCTTCTCCACGCTCTACGGTCTGGGCGGCGTGCTGCCCTTCTTCCTGGACAGCTTCGAGGCCCTGTTCGCCGGTCGCCTGCTGCTGGGCGTGGGCGAGGCCTTCATCCTGACCGTGGGCAACACCCTGCTGGGCGACTACTTCCAGAAGGAAGAGCGCGCCAAGTGGCTGATGTGGCAAAGCCTGATCGGCCCGGCCGCCGGGGTCTTCCTGATCAGCTCCAGCGGCCGGTTGTCGATGATCCAGTGGAACCTGCCCTTCCTGATCTACGGCCTGGCCCTGCTGATGGCCGCCTTCGCCTTCTTCACCGCCTTCGAGCCCGAGCGCAGCAGCGAAGCCAGGCTCGACGAGCCGGGCACCGCCACCATGATGGCCTTCCCCAGCGGCGTGATGATGCGCATCGCGGTCTCCACCTTCCTGCTCAGCGCCCTGTACTTCGTCTACACGCTGCAGTTCTCGCTGGCGCTCGACGAGATGGGCGTCAAGAAGGGCAGCGAGCTGGGCAACCTGACCGCCCTGGCCAGCCTGGGCGTGCCGGTGGGCGCGCTGCTGTTCAAATTCATCGCCAAGCGCGGCAATGCCTTCCAGTTCAGCGTGGTGTTCTCGCTGCTGGGCCTGGGCATGGTGGGCATCGGCCTGAACCTGGGCCTGGTGCCGGCGATCGCCTGCGCCTTCGTGCAGCAGCTGGGCGCCGGCATGGTGATCCCGGTCCTGGTCAGCTGGAGCCTGCGCGAGCTGCCCGAGCGCTTCCGCGGCCGCGGCATGGGCTGGTGGTGCAGCGCCTTCTTCCTGGGCCAGTTCGTCTCGCCCTTCTTCGTCACGCTGCTGCGCGGCTGGACCGGCAGCCTGCTCACCACCTTCCTGGTCTGCGGCCTGCTGTGCCTGGCGGTCGCCCTCGGCCAGGGCCTGAGCGGGCGCCGCCTGCTGCTGTCGCCGGCCCGCTGATCGGCCGCTGACGGACCGGCCCCGCCGGTCCCGCGCCCCTGGATCCTTTGCGTCCAAGCCCCGCCCACGGCGGGGCGGGGCGGTGCTCGCCCGTGCGGCGCCGCCACCCCCTTCAGGAGACCCTCCATGGAACCCCTTCCTCCACCCCAGGTCCGCTGGGCCGTCGTCGGCAGCGGCGGCATCGCCCGCCGCACGGTCGGCGACCTGCGCCTGTGCGCAGACGCCCGGGTCGTGGCCGTCTGCTCGCGCGAGTCGTCGCGTGCCCAGGCCTTTGCCGCCGATCACGGCCTGCCCCTGGCCTTCGGCGACTTCACCGCCCTGTGCGCGTCGGACGCGGTCGACGCGCTCTACATCGGCACGCCGCACAGCACCCACTTCGCCCTGGCCAGTCAGGCCCTGCGGGCCGGCAAGCACGTGCTGTGCGAGAAGCCGCTGACCATGACCGCCGACGAGGCCCGCACCCTGGGCCACCTGGCCGAGGCCCACGGCGTGTTCCTGATGGAGGCGATGTGGATGAAGTTCAGCCCGGCCATGCGCGCAGCGGTCGAGCGGGTCGAGGCCGGCGCCATCGGTGAGCCCCGCCTGCTGCAGGCCGGCCTGGGCTACCCGGTGCCCGCCAACGGCCCGGCGCGCTTCTGGGACGCGGCGCTGGGCGGCGGCGCGCTCTACGACATGGCGGTCTACACCCTCACCCTGGCGCAGATGTTCCTGGGCCGTCCCGAGCGCGTCGAGGCCACCGGCACCATGCGCCCCGACGGCGTGGACCTGGAGTCTTGCATCACCCTGCACCACGCCGGGGGGGCCATGGCGCAGCTGGCCACCTCGATCACCTCGCTGATCCCGCCGCGCGGCTGGATCAGCGGCCGGCGCGGCGCGATCGACTTCAAGGAGCCGCTGTTCTCGCCTGCCGGCTTCAAGCTGGTCACCGGCCAGCCGCCGGCCCCGCCCACGGTGGAGGAGCTGGACTTCCCGCGCGAGGGTGCCGGCTACGTGCCGATGTTCCGCGCGGTCAACGCCGCCATCCTCGCCGGCGCCACCTCGCACCCGCTGCACCCCGTCTCGGCCACCGCCGAGGTGCTGCAGACGCTGCAGACCGCCCAGGCCCTGCTGGCCGCCGAACGCGACCGCGCGGCCCGCTGACCCCCATCACCCCACGCCCCCACCATGAGCACTTCCCTCTACGCCGACCTGCCCCGCGCCACCTACGAGGGCCCCGACTCCACCAACCCCCTGGCCTTCCGCTGGTACGACGCGAACCGCGTCGTGCTGGGCAAGACCCTGGCCGAGCACCTGCGCCCGGCGGTCTGCTACTGGCACAGCTTCTGCTGGGGCGGCCAGGACCCGTTCGCGCTGGGCCAGCCGCTGTTCGAGCGCGCCTGGTTCCAGGGCGAACCGATGGCCGCCGCGCGCCTCAAGCTCGACGCCGCCTTCGACTTCTTCGACCGCCTGGGCCTGCCCTTCTGGTGCTTCCATGACCGCGACGTCGCGCCCGAGGGCGCCACGCTGCGCGAGTCGCACGCCATGCTCGACACCCTGCTCGAGAAGGCCGCGCGCAAGATGGAGGACACCGGCGTGCGCCTGCTGTGGGGCACCGCCAACCTGTTCAGCCACCCGCGCTACATGGGCGGCGCCGCCACCAACCCCGACCCCGAGGTCTACGCCCACGCCGCGGCGCAGGTCAAGCACGTGCTGGAGTGGACCCACCGCCTGGGCGGCGCCAACTACGTGCTGTGGGGCGGCCGCGAGGGCTACGAAACCCTGCTCAACACCGACATGGCCCGCGAGCTGGACCAGTACGGCCGCTTCCTGGCCGCGGTGGTCGAGCACAAGCACAAGATCGGCTTCACCGGCGCGCTGCTGATCGAGCCCAAGCCCAAGGAGCCGACCAAGCACCAGTACGACTTCGACACCGCCACGGTCTATGGTTTCCTGAAGCGCTACGGCCTGGAGCACGAGGTCCAGGTCAACATCGAGGTCAACCACGCCACGCTCAGCGGCCACAGCTTCGAGCACGAGGTGGCCACCGCCTGCGCACTCGGCCTGATGGGCAGCCTGGACGCCAACCGCGGCGACGAGCAGCTGGGCTGGGACACCGACCAGTTCCCCCACAACCACGTGGCCCTGGTGCCGGCGCTGCACGCGCTGATCGCCCACGGCGGCTTCACCACCGGCGGCATGAACTTCGACGCCCGCGTGCGCCGCCAGAGCCTGGACCCGGCCGACCTGATGGCCGGCCACATCGGCGGCCTCGACACCCTGGCCCGCGCCTTCCTGTGCGCCGCCGCGCTGCACGAGTCGGGCGAGCTGACCCAGGCCGTGCAGCAGCGCTACGCCGCCTGGGACGGCGCGCTGGGCCAGCGCATCCTGGCCGGCGCCAGCCTGCAGGACCTGAGCGACGAGGTGCTGTCGCGCGGCCTGGACCCGCGCCCGGTCTCGGGCCGCCAGGAGCGGCTGGAGAACCTGGTCAACCGCTTCGTCTGATGGCCGCTGACCCGCACGCGCCGCCGCTGTCCGGGCGGCGCCGGACCTGGGCCTTCGCGGTGGTGGCGATCGCCTTCGTGATGGACCTGCTGGACGTCACCATCGTCAACGTCGCGCTGCCGGCCATCGGCCAGGCGCTGGGCGCCGGCGCGGCCCAGAGCGCCTGGACCGTCGCCGCCTACGCGCTGGCCTTCGCGGTGCTGCTGGTGCTGGGCGGCCGCCTGGGTGACCTGCTGGGCCACCGCCGCCTGTTCCTGTGGGGCGTGGCGGCCTTCACCCTGGCCTCGCTGGCCTGCGGCCTGGCGCCCAGCGCCGACGCCCTGGTGGCCGCCCGGGCGGCCCAGGGCGCCTGCGCCGCGCTGATGGTGCCGCAGGTGATGGCGCTGATGCAGTGGCTCTACGCCCCGCACGAGCGCATGCGCGCCTTCACCATCTTCGGACTGCTCGGCGGCGTGTCCTCTGCCCTGGGGCCGGTGCTGGGCGGCCTGCTGGTGGACGCCGACGTGGCCGGCCTGGGCTGGCGCGGGGTGTTCCTGATCAACCTGCCGGTGGGCCTGTTCGCGGTGGTGGCCGGGGCGCGCTTGCTGCCCGCCGACGCCCCGTCCGCGCACACCACGCTGGACGGGCGCGGCACCGCCTGGTGCCTGGCCGCCGCGCTGGCCTGGAGCGTGCCGCTGATGCAGGGCCCCGAGCAGGGCTGGAGCGCGCCGCTGCTGGCCCTGCTGGCCAGCGCGCCGGCCTGGAGCTGGGGCCTGTGGCGCCACTGCCAGCGCCTGCGGGCCGCCGGTGGCGAGCCCATCATCCAGCCCGCCCTGCTGGCAGACGCCGGCTACCGCCGCGGCCTGGGCGTGTCCCTGCTGTGCACCGGCGTGGTCCCGGCCCACCTGTTCGTGCTGACCTTCGCCTGGCAGCTGGGGGCGGGCCTGAGCGCCACCCGCATGGCCCTGCTGTGCCTGCCGATCGCGCTGGGCGTGATGGCCAGCGTGTCCTGGCTGGGCCGCCAGGCCTTCGCCCGCTGGGGCACGCGCTGCATCGCGCTGGGCCTGGCGCTGCAGGCGCTGGGCATCGGGGCGATGGCGCTGCTGGCGGTGGGCGCCTGGGGCGATCCCCTGGCGCAGCTGCTGGCCGCGCCCGGCCTGCTGGCCCAGGCCCTGGTGGGGCTGGGCGTGGGCTTCGTCGGCCCGCCGCTGACGGCGGTCAGCCTGCAGGGCGTGCCGCGCGCCCAGGCCGGTGGCGCCTCGGGCGTGGTCAACGCCGCGCGGCAATTCGCCGCGGTCGCCTGGGTGGCCGTGGTGGCCGCGCTGATCGCCGGCGTGCCGGCCCGGCCCGACGCGGTGCTGCTGGCCGCGCTGCCCGCCCTGGCCGCCGCCCTGGCCCTGGGGGCCTGGGCGTCCCTCCACCTGCCTGCACAAGCGCACTGAAACGCACAGAGGACCCGACATGACCGCCTCCCTTCGCCCGGCCCGCTGGCCGCTCCAGGCCCTGCTGCTGGCCGCCCTGGCCGCCCCCGTCGCCCTGCACGCCCAGGCCAAACCCGAGCCCCTGCGGCCCGAGGTGGCCAAGGCCCTGCAGGCCGCGCAGGAGGCGATCCGCGCCGGCCGCGCCGACGAGGCCCTGGCCCGCGTGCGCGAGGCCGCCGCCGTGCCCCAGCCCAACCCGCAGGAGGCCTACCTGGTGCTGCGCCTGCGCGCCCCGGCCGCCGCCCTGGCCGGCGACGAGGCCACCGCCACCCGCGACTTCGAGGCCGCCCTGGCCAGCGGCCGCGTGCCCGCCGCCGAGCGCCCCGGGCTGTGGCTGGCCATGGCCCAGAGCGCGCTGCGCGGCGGTGACGGCACCGCCGCCCTGCGCGCCACCCAGGGCCACCAGGCCGACGGCGGCCAGGACCCGCGGGCGCCCCTGCTGCAGGCCCAGGCCCAGCTGCTGCTGAAGGACGGCCCCGGCGTGGTCCGCACCCTGCAGGCCCTGGTGGCCGCCGACGAGGCCGCCGGCCGCACCCCCGCCGAGCCCCCGCTCAAGCTGCTGGCCGCCAGCCAGCTGCAGCTGGGCGACGAGGCCGGCTACCGCCAGACCCTGGAGCGCCTGGTGCGCCACCACCCCACGCCGGCCTACTGGGCCGACCTGATCGCGCGGCTGCGCGCCCAACCCGACCTGCCGCCCACCGCCCAGCTCGACGCGCTGCGCCTGGCCCGCCGCGCCGGCGCGCTGGAAGACCGGCTCGAGGTGCTGGAGCTGGTGCAGCTGGCCGTGCAGGCCGGCCTGCCCGCCGAGGCCCTGGCCGTGCTGGACGAGGCCGCCGCCCGCGGCACCCTGGGCAACGCAGCCGCCACCCAGGACGCGCTGCGCCAGCGCCCCGGCCTGCTCAAGGCCGCCGCCGACGACCGCGCCCAATGGCCGGCCGGCGAACGCAGCGCCCGCCAGGCCCGCGACGGCGCCCCCTTGATCGCCCTGGGCCTGGCCCAGGCCACGGCCGGCGCCACCGAGCCCGGCCTGGCCCTGATGGAGGCCGGCCTGGCCAAGGGCGTGTCGCGCCAGCCCGCACTGGCCCGCCTGCGCTGGGCCGTCGCCCTGCGCGACGCCGGCCGCCGCGAGGCCGCCCAGACCGAGCTGCAGGCCCTGGCCCAGGGCCGCGACGCGCTGGCCGCGCTGGCGCGTTACTGGACCTGGATGCGCTGAGCGTCTGACGCGACGGGGGCCGGTGTCGCCGGCCCCAAGGCCCCCGCCAGACGCTTCAGCCGCTGCCGCAACCAGCGGTGCGCCGCGTCGTGCTCGGCGTGGCGGTTCCACTGCATCACCAGCTGCAGCGGCGGCAGCTCGAAGGGCAGGGGCAGCAGGCGCAGCGGCAGGATGCGGGCGTACATGCGCGCCAGACGCGTCTGCAGCGTGGCGATGCGCTGGGTGCCCACCACCAGCGCGGGCAGTTCGTTGAAGCTGCTGGCGGTGCTCACCACCTGGCGCTGCACGCCGTGCCGCTGGCTCAGGTGGACCTCGTCGACCGTGGGCACGCGGCGCTCGCCGAAGCGGGCCGCCACGTGGCGCGCGCCGCGGTAGTGCTCGGCGGTCAGGCCCTCGGGCGGCAGGTGGTGGCCGGTCCAGACCAGGCAGCTGAAGTGGTCCTCCAGCAGGGCCTCGGTGGGGTGTTGGTCGCTGGCGCTGGCGGCGGGGTAGAGGGCCAGGTCCACCTCGCCGCGCTCCAGCCGCTCGAGGTTGCGGTCGCCCAGCGGCACGATGTCCAACGTCAGGCCCGGGGCCTCGGATTCCAGCGCCTGCGACAGCGGCGCCAGCAGCACCGTGGCGGTGTAGTCGGTGGTGTGGAAGACGAAGTGGCGCCGCGCGGTGGCGGGGTCGAAATCGGGCCGGGTGGCCAGCGTGGCCTGCGAGCGCAGCAGCACCTCGCGCACTGGCGCGCGCAGCGACTGCGCCAGCGGCGTCAGCTCCATGCGCCGCCCCACGGGCACCAGCAGCTCGTCGCCGAAGTGCTCGCGCAGCCGGCCCAGCGCGGCGCTGGTGGCCGACACGCCCAGGTGCAGCCGCTCGGCCGCGCGGGTGATGCTGGCCGTGTCCAGCAGCGCGTCCAGCGCCACGAACAGGTTGAGGTCGAAGTGGCCGAGTCGCATGGGCGCGATTGTCCGGCCTGTGGCGCCGCTAGTGGTTTACCTGGGGGATGCATGGCGATCGGTGATGCAACGCATCGCCAGATTCGATTGGTGCATCTGTAAAGGGCTTCCTAACATTTCTTCAACTGCCCGCCATGCCGCGGCGCAGACCCGAGAAGCCCTACACGAACGAGCAGAGCCAGGAGACAAGATGAGCCTTCGAATCCCCCGCATCACGCGCACCCCGTTGTGCATGGCCGCGCTGCTGGCCATGGGCGGCCTGCCGGTGGTGGCCCAGGCGCAGTCCGAGAAGAAGGACGAGGCGCCCAAGCTGCAGGAGGTGGTGATCACCTCGCAAAAGCGCGTCGAGCGCCTGAAGGACACGCCGGTGGCGGCGGCCGTGATGTCGGCCGACGCGCTGGAGAAGGCCAACGCCACCGACATCTCCGACATCAACGCGCTGGTGCCTTCGGTGCAGCTCAAGGGCTCGTTCAATGGCCGCGTGCCGTACTCGATGCGCGGCATCTCCACCAGCGCCAACGAGGCCGCGATCGGCCTGACCTCGGGCGTGTCGATCATGATCGACGGCGTGCCGGTGCCTTCCGACTCGACCGCCGCCAACGACCTGGCCGACATCCGACGGGTCGAGGTGCTCAAGGGGCCGCAGTCCACCCTGGGCGGCCGCACCGCCTCGGCCGGCGTGATCAACTTCGTCACCCAGGCGCCCTCGCGCACCTTCCAGGGCAGTGCCGGCGCCACCGCCACCACCGATGGCGAATACCGCGGCAACCTGTTCCTGACCGGCCCCATCAACGACCTGCTGGCCTACAGCCTGTCGCTGTACGGCTCGGCCCGCGAGTACCCGATCCGCAACCTGCTGCTCGACGAACACTCGCGCTCCGAATCCAAGGGCGCGCGCGCCAAGCTGACGCTGTCGCCCGACAAGACCCTGGACATCACGCTGGCGGCCCGCATGGCCGATGGCCAGTCCGACGGCGGCACCTTCACCTACCAGCACCTGACCGCCGGCGCCGAGCTGTTCCCGTACTTCCCGTTCAACGCCGGCCACGGCGTGCCGCAGTCCACCGCGCTGCCGGGCATCACGGTCAAGTACGGCAACATGGACTACGCCTCGCCGGTGCAGATGCGCTCGCGCACCCGGGACGAGGACATCAGCCTGAACATCGAGAAGCGACTGGGCGACTACACCCTCACGTCCACCACCGCGCGCATGGTCAACCGCCAGGACAACGTGCAGGACGTGCCGGCCGTGGCCACCTACTTCCTGAACGACCTGCGCGGCCCGATCCCGGCGCCCGACGCCGGCGGCCCGCCGTACTTCTACAACGAGCAGTCGGTCAAGCTGCGCCCGACCTCGGTCAGCCAGGAGTTCAAGATCGCCTCGCCGCTGAACCAGCCGGTCAGCTACGTGGCGGGCCTGTTCTTCTCCGACGTGGACGTCAGCGCGGACACCGAACGCATGATGTTCGTGAACCCGAAGATCGACTCGGTCACCTCCAGCACCCGCTCGCTGGGCCTGTACGGCCGAGCCACCTGGTCGGTGACCGACGCCACCAGCGTGCTGACCGGCCTGCGCGCCAACCGCGACCAGATCGAGTACTCGATCGCCGACCACGCCACCGGCCTGGCCTCGTCCGGCAAGGACAGCAGCAGCACCGTGGTGGGCGACCTGACCGTGCGCCAGAAGCTGGGCCGCGACCAGATGGTCTACGGCACCTACTCGCGGGGCTACAAGCCGCGCGCCTTCAACACCGCGGCCACGCTGCAGGACAACAACGCCCTGAGCCCGGTGGACAAGGAGCAGATCAACCACGTCGAGCTGGGCGCCAAGGCCACGCTGCTGGGCGGCGCGCTCAACCTGAACGCCTCGGTCTTCAACACCGAGTACCAGAACTACCAGGTCCAGATCTTCGACAAGACGGGTGGCGGCTACGTCAACAACCTGATCCTCTCCAGCGCCGGCCAGGCCCGCACCCGCGGCCTGGAGCTGGACGGCCAGCTGGCCGCGGGCGACAACACCCGCCTGAACTTCAGCGCCGCCTGGATCGATGCCCGCTTCCTGAGCTACACCGGGGCGCCATGCTTCCCGGGCCAGACCGTGGCCCAGGGCTGCACCACCAACGCCGGCGGCGTCAGCACCCAGGACCTGTCGGGCAAGACCATGCCCGACTCCTCGCGCCTGAAGCTGGTGCTGGGCGCCGAGCACCACCTGGAGCAGGACTGGACCCCCTGGGACCTGCGCCTGAACGCCCAGTACAGCTGGCGCAGCCAGGCCAATCTGCAGGCCAACCAGAACCCGTACACGCGCCAGTCGGCCTACGGGATCATGAACCTCGGCGCCACCGCCAGCTCGCCCGACGGCAAGTACGCGGTCAGCGTGTTCGTGAACAACCTGTTCAACCGCTTCTACCTGGTCAACGCCGAGGACTTCTGGAGCGGCCTGTGGGGCGCCAGCAGCAACGCGGTGGTGGGCCAGCCGGCCCGCGACGCGCAGCGCTACGGCGGCGTGCGCTTCACGATGAATTTCGACTGATCGCCCGCACTCTTGCGACGAGCCTTGCCCCCGCGCGGTCCGCCGCCGGGGGCCTTTTTCATCCGGCGCCAGCTTCCGATGCCATCGAAGCCTGGCTCCACGACAAACGGATGGATCGCGGCGCGCCGGGTGCCTAGCATCGCGTCCGATTCCAAAGACGATGTCCGCGCGGCACCCGGCCGACGACGGACCCCCGGAGACAAGACCGATGACCGAATCGCTGACCTGTGCCGTCGGGCCGCTGCGCGCCCACCATTTCGGCATCAGCGTGCCCGACCTGGACGCCGCCCTGGCCTGGTACGAGCGCATGCTGGGCTTCTCGCTCGAGGAGCGCCTGTACATCGACAAGATCCCCGCCCACATCGCCTTCGTGCGGCGCGGCGACTTCCGCATCGAGGTCTTCCAGGTCGAGGGCGCCGCCCCGCTGCCCCCCGACCGCCGGGTGCCCAACCTGGACCTGAAGACCCACGGCAACAAGCACCTGTGCTTCGAGGTGCCCGACGTGCCGGCCGCCGTGGCGGCGCTGCGCGCGGCCGGGGCCGACATCGCCTTCGAGCTCAACGTGCAGGGCAACCCCACCGCCTTCGTGCGCGACTGTGCTGGCAACCTGATCGAGTTCCTGCAGCCCTTCGCGGTCGACCGCGCCTGAGCGGCGGGCGCTGGGGTTCTCCCTGGGTATTGGCGGCCGCGATGCGCGGCATCCGCACAAACGATTTCCCCTCGTGGCCGGCGCTCCCTAGCATCCCCTCATCCTCTCAAGGGGTGCCGAGCCCCACCGACCCCGACCTGATTCCGGAGACCTGATCTGTGACTGTCCAAATCATCAAAGCCGGCCAGCCCGCCGCCGCCAAGGCCGACCTCAACGCCCAGGTGCGCGCCACCGTCGAGGGCATCCTGTCCGACATCGAGACCCGCGGCGACGCCGCCGTGCGCGAGTACAGCGCCAAGTTCGACAAGTGGTCGCCCGAGAGCTTCCGCCTGACCCAGGCCCAGATCGACGCCTGCATCGCCAGCCTGCCGGCGCAGACGATCCAGGACATCCAGTTCGCCCAGGCGCAGATCCGCCACTTCGCCCAGGTGCAGCGCGACTCGATGAAGGATGTCGAGGTCGAGACGCTGCCGGGCGTGGTGCTGGGCCACCGCAACATCCCGATGAACTCGGTGGGCTGCTACATCCCCGGCGGCAAGTACCCGCTGATCGCCAGCGCCCACATGAGCGTGCTGACCGCCAAGGTGGCGGGCGTCAAGCGCATCATCGCCTGCGCCCCGCCGTTCGACGGCGCCCCGTGCCCCGAGATCGTCGCGGCCATGCACATGGCCGGTGCCGACGAGATCTACTGCCTGGGCGGCGTGCAGGCCGTGGCCGCGATGGCCATCGGCACCGAGACCATCCCCGGCGTGGACATGATCGTGGGCCCGGGCAACGCCTATGTGGCCGAGGCCAAGCGCCAGCTGTTCGGCCGCGTCGGCATCGACCTGTTCGCCGGCCCGACCGAGACCATGGTCATCTGCGACGACACGGTGGACGCCGAGCTGGTGGCGGTGGACCTGCTGGGTCAGGCCGAGCACGGCCCGACCAGCCCGGCCTACTGCATCACCACCAGCCGGGCCATCGCCGAGCAGCTGCCCGCCGCGATCGACCAGGTGCTGTCGCGCCTGGACACCGCCCCGGTGGCCAGCGTGTCGTGGCGCGACCACGGTGAAATCATCCTGTGCGACACCGACGAGGAGATGCTGGCCGAGTCCGAGCGCCTGTGCTCCGAGCACGTGCAGGTGATGACCCGTGACCCGGACTGGTTCCTGCAGCGCATGACCAGCTACGGCGGCCTGTTCCTGGGCCACCGCACCAACGTCAGCTATGGCGACAAGGTGATCGGCACCAACCACACGCTGCCGACGCAAGGTGCCGGCCGCTACACCGGCGGCCTGTGGGTGGGCAAGTTCATCAAGACCCACACCTACCAGCGCGTGCTGACCGACGAGGCCAGCGTGATGGTGGGCGAGTACTGCTCGCGCCTGTGCGGCTACGAGCACATGAGCGGGCACAAGGAGCAGGCGGACATCCGTGTGCGCCGCCTGAAGAAGGCCTGACGTGGTGTTGGCAGTCGCAAGCGTGCGCAGGATGGTGCGTGATCGGAGGACCGGGGAACCCGGCTCCGCTCATGTCCTCTGCCGCCAGCCTGCGGCTGTCGTCTCCCCCTTTACTTCGCTGCACCGGATCCCCCGGTCTCCCGCCCTTCACACCGCATCGCACTGCGGGCCGAGACAGTCCGCCAACGGTGGCTGGCGGCGGGGCAGGGGGGAGTGGCGCAGCGAAGTAAAGGAGGAGCTGATGGCCTTCAGGCCATCAGCGGGGGACATGAGCGGAGCCACTCCCCCCTGCCACGCCGCGCGCCCCAACCCTTGCACGAACCGACCATGAACTCACTCAACGGACAAGTCGCCGTCGTCACCGGTGGCGCCGGTGGCCTCGGAGAAGCCATCTGCATCGGCCTGGCCCAGGCCGGTTGCGCCGTGGTGGTGGGCTACAACAGCTCCGAAGGCCCGGCGCGCGCGCTGGTCGATCGGCTGTCCCCGGCCGCGCTGCCGCACGCCGCGCTCCAGTGCCCCGTCACCGATTCGGCCGCGCTGGCCGCGCTGGCCGGCGAGGTGGGGCGGCGCTACGGCCGCTGCGACCTGCTGGTCAACTGCGCCGGCACCACCCGCTTCGTGCCGCACCCCGACCTGGACGCGCTGGACGATGCGCTGATCGACCAGGTCCTGTCCACCAACGTGCGCGGCCCGATCGCCGCGGTGCGGGCCTTCAAGCCGCTGCTGGCGGCGCCGCGGGCCGATGGCCGAAGCGGTCTGGTGGTCAACATCTCGTCCATCGCGGCCGTCACCGCCATGGGCAGCAACATCGCCTACTGCGCCAGCAAGGCCGCGGTGGACAACCTGACCAAGTCCCTGGCCCGTGCGCTGGCGCCGGCGGTGCGCGTGCTCAGCGTGTCGCCCGGCCTGGCCGACACCGACTTCGTCAAGCGCCTGGACACCGCCTGGCGCGACGAACAGGCCGGCCGCACGCCGCTCCGGCGCCTGGCCCTGCCCGAAGAGGTGGCCGCCGCCGTGGTCGCCGCCGCCACCCACCTCACCTTCACCACCGGCGCGGTCATCCCCGTCGATGGCGGCCGACCGCTGGCCTGAGCACGACAAGACACCGAGGAGACAGACTTGAAACTCGCCACCCTGAAGAACGGCACCCGCGACGGCCGCCTGGTCGTCGTCTCGCGCGACCTGAGCCGCGCGGTCGATGCCGCGCCGGTCGCCACCACCATGCAGCAGCTGATCGAGGACTGGGACGCGCGCGCGCCCGGCCTGCAGCAGGTCTATGAACTGCTCAACGGCGGCACCACGCTTGACGACTTTCCCTTCGACCCGGCCCAGGCCATGTCGCCGCTGCCGCGCACCCACCAGTTCGTCGACGCCTCGGCCTTCCTCAACCACGGCGACATCATGGAAGAGGCCTACCAGCTCTCCGTGAAGAAGACGCCGGGCATCCCGGTGCTGGTGCAGCGCCAGAGCGACGACTTCTGGGGTCCCTGCGACGACTACCCGCTGGTCGAGGCCGACAACGGCGACTTCGAGGGCGAGTTCGCGGTCATCGTCGACGACACGCCCATGGCCAGCACGCCCGAGGTCTGCGCCAGCAAGATCCGCCTGGTGATGATCCTCAACGACGTCAGCATGCGCGCCCACCTGTTCCGCGAGCTGCAGATGGGCTTCGGCTTCATCAACGCCAAGCCGGCCACGGTGTTCGGCCCGGTGGCGGTGACGCCCGACGAGCTGGGCGAGGGTTGGGCTGCCGACGGCCGCATCCACCTGGACATGAAGGTCAGCCGCAATGGCGAGTGGTTCGGCCACCCCAACGGCCGCGAGATGGACTGGAGCTTTGGCGAGCTGCTGGCCCGCCTGGGCCTGAACCGCAACCTGCGCGCCGGCACCATCCTGGGCACCGGCACGGTCAGCAACAAGGCCGCCCGCACCGTGGGCTCGGCCTGCCTGGCCGAGAAGCGCGCGCTCGAAAAGATCGAAACGGGCGACTCCACCACGCCCTTCCTGAAGCTGGGTGACCGACTTCGCTTCGAGGTGATCGGTGCCGATGGCCAATCCATCTTCGGCGCCGTCGACCACCGTTTCGTTCCGTTCTCTCAGCAGTAAGCCATGAGCAGCTTCGACATTGTTTGCATGGGCGGGGGCCACAACGGCCTCGTCGCCGCCGCCTACCTGGCCAAGGCCGGCAAGAAGGTGCTGGTGCTGGAGCGCAAGGCCTACCCGGGCGGTGGCGTCAGCACCCAGCAGCTCAACACCCCGGGCTACTGGCATGACGAGCACAGCAGCGTGCACATCATGATCCAGGGCAACCCGATGATCCGGCAGGACGAGCTGGGCCTGCTGTCCCAGCACGGCCTGAACTACCACTACTCGCCGGTGCCACACGCGACGATCTTCCCGGATCAGAGCGTGCTCTACACCTACAAGGACGTGGACAAGACCTGCGAGTGCTTCGCCAAGGTCAGCCCCAAGGACGCCGAGACCTACCGGAACTTCGTCAAGATGAGTTCCGAGATCCTCAAGGTCTTCATGCCCGGCCTGTACAGCCCGCCGCCCCCGCTGGGCGAGCTCGTCGCCATGCTGGACCGCAGCGTTGAGGGCCGGCTGATGCTGGAGTACATGACCCGGGACTGCCTGAGCCTGGTCAACGACCTGTACGAGTCGGACAAGATCAAGATCCATCTGTTGCGCCTGGTCAGCGAGAACCTGCAGCACCCCAACGAGCTGGGCACCGGCATGGGCGTGCTGCTGATGCCCGGCATCATCCACACCTACGGCGTGAGCCAGCCGATCGGCGGCAGCGGCAAGCTGACCGAATCGCTGGTGCGCTGCATCGAGGGCTTCGGCGGCGAGGTGCGCTGCCACGCCGAGGTGGCGCAGATCCTGACGCGCGACGGCCGCGCCACCGGCGTGCGCATGAAGGATGGCGAGCAGATCCTGGCCCAGGACGCGGTGATCGGCGCCATCCACCCGCACGTCATCCGCAAGTTCGTGCAGGGCGTGCCCGAGCCGGTGCTGAAGAGGGCCGAGCGCGCGCAGCTGGCGCCGTTCTCCATCATGGTCAGCCACTACGACCTGAAGGAAAACGCCCAGTACTACGCCGACGAACAGGTGGGCCTGGCGACCATGCTGGAGTTCATGGCCACCGACCGGCTCGACGAGATGATCGCCGACTTCGATGACTTGAAGCGCGGCCTGATCACCGAGCGCCGCCTGTGCGCCGGTGGCGACGAGAGCATCGGCGACAAGACCCGCGTGCCGGCCGGCGCCGGCATGTTCCACGGCATCACCTTCGCGCCCTACACCGTCACCGACAAGCGCTGGTCTGGCCAGCACTGGGACGAGTTCAAGGAGGAGATCGGTGACCTCTCGCTCGCCCACTACCGCAAGTTCGTCAAGAACCTGACCAGCGACAACATCATCGCCCGCAGCATCGTCAGCCCGGTGGACCTGGAGCGCTCCAGCCCCAACAGCATGATGCGCGGCGACCTGCACGGCGTGGCGCCGTACTTCCACCAGAGCGCCGGTGCCCGACCCACGCCCGAGCTGGGCCAGTACACCGTGCCGGGCGTCGAGCGCCTGTTCCTGGCCGGCCCCTCGCAGCACCCGGGCGGCGGCGTGTACGGCGCCGGCCGCGCCACCGCGATCAAGGTCTTCGAGGCCCTGGGCATGGACTTCGGATCGGTGGCCGTCGGTGCCCGCCAGGACTCGGCCAACCCGAACGTCATCGCCGCAGCCCAGAAGGACGGCATGGTCCTGCGCGGCCCGGCCAACGAGGAGCTGATGCACGTCGAGGCCATCGACCGCGTCGGCGACGAGCTGGTCATCAAGGGCAAGAGCTTCGGCACCATGCCGATGCAGGCCCGGCTCGATGCCTCGTCGGCCCGCGCCGGCCTGAAGCTGCTGGGCCTGGGCAAGCTGGCCTTCCTGGCCTCGCTGCCCTTCCGCTCGGGCTCCAAGGACTGATGCCATGAGCCATGTCGTCGTCACCGGCTCCGAAGGCTTCGTCGGCCAGGCCCTGGTGCAGCGCCTGCTGTCCGAAGGCCTGGGCGGCCAGCCGGTCACCCGACTGACCCTGCTGGACGTGCGCTTCGCCGCGCCGCACCCGGATCCCCGCGTGGTGCAGTGCGCCGGCAGCATCGCCGACCCGGCCTTGCGCGAACAGGCCTGTGCCCGCTCGGTGGACGCGGTGTTCCACCTGGCCAGCATCCCGGGCGGCGCCGCCGAACGGAATTACGAGCTCGGCCGCGAGGTCAACCTGATGGCCACGCTGGGCCTGCTGGAAGACCTGCGCCATCAGGCCGAGCAGGGGGCGCTGGCGCGCTTCGTCTTCGCCAGCACCATCGCGGTCTATGGCGAGCACCTGCCGCCCGAGGTGGACGAGTCCACCCTGCCCAACCCCGGCCTGAGCTACGGCGCCCACAAGCTGGCCGGCGAGTACCTGGTGGCCGACGCCAGCCGCAAGGGCTGGGTCCAGGGCTGCTCGCTGCGCCTGCCCGGCGTGGTGGCGCGCCCGGGCGATGGCGCCGGCATGCTCAGCGCCTTCATGAGCCAGCTCTTCTGGAAGCTGGCCGCGGGCGAGCCCCTCACCGTGCCGGTGACGCCCGAGGGCGTGGCCTGGTGGATCTCGGTCGGCGCCTGCGTGGACAACCTGCTGCACGCCGCCACCGTGGACCCGGCCCGCCTGAACCCGCGCCGCAGCTACCAGATGCCGGTGCTGCGCTTCACCGTGGGCGAGCTGGTGGACGCGCTGGCGCAGCGCTTTGGCGAGGACCGCCGCGCGCTGGTCCGCTACGCGCCCGAACCCTTCATCCAGCGCCTGTTCGCGTCCTACCCGCCACTGCACACGCCCGAGGCCCTGGCCCTGGGTCTGCGCCACGACGGCGACATCGCCACGCTGATCGACCGTGCCACGGCGCTCTGAACCCCACAGCCCATTCAGGAGACACCCCATGAACATCCTCGGACTCGACGACCTGGTCTTCGGCGTCGACGACCTGGCGGCCGCCCGCCAGTACCTGCTGGACTACGGCCTGGACGAGGTGCGCTTCGACGCCGCCACCGGTGGCAGCTTCGCCGCGCTGGACGGCACCAGCATCACCATCCGCCGCGCCGACGACCCCGGCCTGCCGCCGCTGCCGCCGGGCGCCCACAGCCCCTGCCTGCGCGAGACCGTGTACGGCGTCGACAGCGCCGACACCCTGGCCTCCATCCAGGCCGAGCTGGCCAAGGACCGCGCCGTCACCGTGGGTTCGGATGGCTGCGTGCGCAGCATGGACGACGGCGGCTTTGCGGTGGGTTTCCGCCTCACCGTGCGCAAGCCCTACACCGCCCGCTACCTGGGCTTCAACGTGCCCGGCCAGGCGCCGGGCCGCGCGCTCAACGACTGCGCCGCCAACCCGGACGAAGTCATCAAGCCGCGCACCCTCAGCCACCTCGTCTACTTCGTGCCCGACGTGAAGAAGGCCGAGGCCTTCTACGCCCGCCTGGGCTTCGTGGTGAGCGACCGCTTCAACCACCTGGGCCCCTTCATGCGCCCGGCCGGCACGAACGACCACCACACCCTGTTCATGATCGAGCGCCAGAACGAGCACATGGTCGGCTGCAACCACTTCACCTTCCACCTGGGATCGCCCAGCGAGGTGCTGCAGCACGGCTGGGAGTTCGTGCGCAAGGGCTACAAGAGCTTCTGGGGCCCCGGCCGCCACATCCTGGGCAGCAACTACTTCTGGTACTTCAACAGCCCCTTCGGCGCGGTCATGGAGATCGACGCCGACATGGACCTGCACGACGACACCTGGGTGCCGCGGGCGGTCGACCCGGGCAAGGACAACTCGCAGATCTTCCTGTTCGGCGCCCTGCCCAAGTGGGCTCCTGGTGAATGAACGCCCCCAAGAGCCCTGACGGGCTCGCCCCCCCGAGGGGGAGCGTTTCCCTTGGGGCGGCCCGGCGGGAAACAGGCCTCGCTTCGTCAACGGCGGAGCGGCGTCTGTGTCACCTCGACGAGCTGCCCGATGGCGGCTCGCGCGGCCTGCTGCGCGAAGGCTTTGAAGACAGGCTCTGCGTGGTGCGCCAGGGCCATGAGGTCTTCGCCTGGCTCAACGACTGCCCGCACGAGCACCGGCCGATGGAGTACCGGCAAGACCAGTTCCTGTCGGGCGATGGCGGCCACATCGTCTGCTACGCGCACTCGGCCCACTTCGACCTCCGCACCGGCCTGTGCTTTGCCGGGCCGTGCACCGGCCAGCACCTGATCCCGGTGCCGGTGCGCATCGAGAACGGCGAGGTCTTCGTGCCCGCCGAGCTCCCCACCCCCTTCGACTGATCCACCCATGTTCCAGTACTTCCCGACCAACTACGTGTGGAGCCTCTCCACGATGATCTCGCTGACCCACGGCGGGAACATCGGCGAGGTGGACGCGATGTGCGCCCCGATCCTGGAGGCCGCGCGTGCCGGTGACGACCCCGGCACGCTCGCCTTCTTCGAGGCCTGGAAGGGCGGCGGCGACCAGCTCATCGCCCTGGCCGATGCCGACCTGGCCAAGGGCCACCGCCTGTCCGCCGGCGAGAAGCTGGGCCGCGCCGCGCTGTACTACGCCATCGCCGAGCGCATGCAGGCCCACGGCTTCGACCAGCGCCTGGCGATGTACCGGCGCTCGCTGGAGCTGTTCGAGCAAAGCCGCACGCTGGCCCGCGAGAACTGCGTGCGTGTCACCCTGCCGTACGAAGGCCGGGAGATCGCCGGCCTGTACGTGAAGGCCGAGGGCCTTCAGCCCGGCCAGCGCGCCCCCCTCGTCGTCGTCATGAACGGCCTGGACTCCACCAAGGAGATGCTGCAGAAGAGCGTGATGGGCACGATGTTCGCCCGCCGCGGCCTGAGCGCCCTGTTCATCGACCAGCCGGGCACCGGCGAGGCCCTGCGCCTGCACGGCCTCCCGGCGGTGCACGACACCGAGGTCTGGGCGAGCAAGGTGGTGGACTGGCTGGTGCAGCACCCCGAGGTGGATGCGCAGCGCATCGGCGCGCTGGGCGTGTCGCTGGGGGGCTACTACTGCCCGCGCGCGGTGGCCTTCGAGCCGCGCTTCGCCTGCGGTGCGGTCTGGGGCGCCAACCACGACTGGCGCGCGGTGCAGCAGGCCCGCCTCAAGCGCGAGGGCGAGAACCCCGTGCCCCACTACTGGAAGCACGTGCAGTGGGTCTTCGGCGCCCGGGACATGGACGACTTCCTGGCCAAGGCCGAGCACATGCACCTCAACGGCGTGCTCGACCGCATCCGCGTGCCCTTCCTGGTCACGCACGGCGAGAACGACCGCCAGATCCCGCTCAAGTACGCCCACGAGACCTTCGCCCAGCTGGTGAACAGCCCGAAGAAGGACCTCTTCATCTTCGACGCCTCCACCGGCGGCGTCGAGCACAGCTCGCTGGACAACCCGAACAACGCCGGCAACCAGATCGCGGATTGGCTGGCCGAGCAGCTCCAGGGCACCTTGGTCTGAGTCGCCGCACACACACAAGAGGAGACACACATGGCACTGGTGAACAAGGTCCTGGTGATCGGCGGCGGGGTGGGCGGCATGTGCGCCGCCATCCAGCTGCGCAAGCAAGGCATTGAAGTGGACCTGGTCGAGGTCAACCCGAACTGGGCGCCCGACGGCGCCGGCATCACCATCAGCGGCCCCACCCTGCGCGCGCTGCGCGAGGTGGGCGTGGTCGACGAGGTGTTGCGCGAGGGCGGCCACTGGAACGCGGTGGACATCTGCGCGCCGGACGGCAGCGTCAAGATGACCGTGCCGGTGCAGCCCGCCGAGGGCGCCGACGGCCTGCCCGGTGCCGGGGGCATCATGCGCCCGGTGCTGGCCGACATCCTGGGCCACGCCACCCAGCGCGCGGGCGCCCAGGTGCGCCTGGGCCTGAGCTTCGAGTCCATGGTGCAGGACGAGGACGGCGTGGACGTCGTCTTCACCGACGGCAGCCGCGGCCGCTACGACCTGGTCATCGGCGCCGACGGCGTGAACTCGCAGGTGCGCAAGTGGGTGATGCCGCAGTTTCCCGGGCCCAAGTTCACCGGCCAGGGCTCCTGGCGCGCCGTGGTGCCGCGCCTGCGCGAGAACAGCACCATCTACATGGGCGCCACCACCAAGGCGGGCCTGAACCCGATCAGCGCCACCGAGTGCTACCTCTTCGTGCTCGACAAGCGCGAGGGCATGGACTTCATCCCGCCCGCCGAGTGGCCGCTGAAGCTGGCCGAGCTGCTGGAGGAGTTCGGGGGCCAGGTGGGCGAGATCCGCGACGCGCTGCGCGCCGGCACCCTGAAGGACGCCAAGGTGCTGTACCGCCCGCTGGCCGGCCACATGATCAAGGGCCCCTGGCACCAGGGCCGCGTCGTGCTGCTGGGCGACACCGTGCACGCCACCACGCCGCACCTGGCCTCGGGCGCCGGCATTGCCATCGAGGGCGCGCTGGTGCTGGCCGAGGAACTGGGCCGCCGCCACTACCTCGAAGGCGCGCTGCTGGCCTACGCCGGCCGCCACTACGACCGCGCCCGACTGGTGGTCACCGCCTCGGGCCGCATGGGCCAGATCGAGCGCGAAGGCGGCTCGCTGGAGGAGCACACCGCCATCATGCGGGACGCGCAGTCCAAGCTGCGCGCGCCGCTGTGAGCATGGGCACGCCACAGCGCCAGGTGACGGGCCACGACGCCCGGGGACAGACCGTGGGCGCTCGGGCGGCCACGGGACCGCGGGTGGCTCACCTGGCCTCCCCCCTGGCGCCGCATCCATGAGCGACCTCTTCGACTTGAGCGGTCAGGTGGTGCTGGTGACCGGCGCCGCCCAAGGCCTGGGCCGCGCCATCGCCGAAGCCTGTGCCGCCCAAGGCGCGCAGCTGGTGCTGGCCGACCGCGACGAGGCCACGCTGGCCGGCACCGCCCAGGCCCTGACCCTGCGCGGCCACGCCGTGCTGTCCCTGCCCACCGACGTGGCCGACCCGGCGGCGCTGCAGCGCCTGGCCGAGCGCGCCTGGGGCTGGCGCGGCCGCCTGGACACCCTGGTCTGCAACGCCGGCATCCAGGGCCCGGCCGGCCCGCTGCTGGACGTGTCCGACGAGGACTGGCAGCGCGTGATGGACATCAACCTGCGCAGCGCCCAGCGCCTGTGCGCCCAGCTGATGCCGCGCATGGCGGGGCAGGGCGGCGGCAGCGTGGTCTTCATGTCCAGCCTGTCGGCCCTGCGCGGCAACCGGGCCATCGGCCTGTACGCGCTGAGCAAGGCCGCGCTGTCGCAGCTGGCGCGCAACCTGGCGGTGGAGTGGGGCCCGCAGAACCTGCGCGTCAACGCCATCGCCCCCGGCCTGATCCGCACCCCGCTGGCCGACGGCCTGATGCGCGACCCCGCCTTCATGCAGCGCCGCCTGCAGGCCACGCCGCTGCGCCGCGTGGGCGAACCCCGCGAGGTGGCCGGCGTGGCCGTGCTGCTGGCCAGCCGCGCCGGCGCCTTCATCACCGGCCAGACGCTGGTGGTGGATGGCGGCACCCTGATCACCGACGGCTCCTGAACCCCTTTTCGGAGACCCCATGGCCCTGACCCCGTCCCTCACCCGCCGCCACCTGCTGCAAGCCGGCAGCGCCCTGGCCGCCAGCACCGCCCTGGGCGCCCGCGCCCAGGCCAAGCCCCTGACCCTGCTGGTGGGCTACAACCCCGGCGGGCCGGTGGACATCGTGGCGCGCCAGCTGGCCACGCCGCTGGTCGAGCTGCTGGGCCGCCAGGTGCTGGTGGACTACAAGCCCGGCGCCGGCGGCCAGTTCGCGCTCACCGCGCTCAAGCAGGCCCCCGCCGACGGCAACTTGCTGGCGCTGTCGCCGCCCAGCCCGCTGACCATCTTCCCCAGCACCTTCAGCAAGCTGGCCTACGAGCCCTTCAAGGACTTCGCGCCCATCGCCACCGCCTGCACCTTCGACTTCGCCTTCGTCGTCGGCACCAGCCACCCGGCCAAGACCCTGGCCGAGTTCGCCGCCTGGTGCAAGGCCAACCCCAGGCAGGCCAGCGTGGGCGTGGCCGGCCTGGGCACCACGCCGCACTTCCTGGGCTGGACCTTTGCGAAGAAGGCCGGCATCGAGCTGGAGGCGATCCCCTACAAGGGCACGCCGCAGATGGCGCAAGAGGTGGCCGCCGGCCAGCTGGCCTGCGCCATCAGCCCCCAGGCCAACTTCGCCGAGCTGATCAAGGGCGGCAAGCTGCGCCTGCTGGGCACCACCGGCGCCCAGCGCAGCGCGGTCTTCCCTCAGTCGCCCACCTTCAATGAAAGCGGCTACGCCGAGCTGCAGAGCGAGGAGTGGTTCGCCCTGTTCGCCCGCGCCGGCACGCCCCAGCCCCTGCTGGACGAACTGGCCGCCGCGCTCAAGAAGATCGGCGCCCGCGACGGCTACCGCAAGGCGCTCACCGACATGGGCTTCGCGCCCGAGGTCCACGACACCGCCCGCCTGACGCGCGACATCCGCGCCGACTTCGAGCGCTGGGCCGAGGTGGTCCGCAAGACCGGCTTCAAGGCCGAGGCGTGAACAGTGAGCACACGGTCCCGCGAGTACGCGGGCCCACCCGCCAAGCGGGTGGCCCAGCGGGCCTGGGGCGGCCCGGCGCTCCGCTGAGCCGCGCCCCCACCACCCTCTTCAGGAGACGCACATGAGCACCACCTCCCACGGCCGCGTGGCCGTCCTCACCGGCGCCGCCGGCGGCCTGGGCCAGGCCTTCGCGCTGCGCCTGGCCGCCACCGGCCACCGCCTGCTGCTGACCGACCGCGCCCCCTGCGATGACACCGTGGCCCAGGTGCGGGCCGCGGGCGGTCAGGCCCGCGCGCTGCCCTGTGACCTGTCCGACACCGACGACGTGCAGCGCTTCGCCGCCGCCGCCGCGCTGGCCGAGGCCGGCCGCGTCGACGTGCTGGTCAACAACGCCGCCTTCATGCCCATGGCCCCGCTGCACGGGCTCACGCCCGCCCTGTGGCGCCAGATCATGACCGTCAACATCGACGCCCCCTTCCTGCTCGCCCAGGCCTTCAGCCAGGGCATGGCCGAGCGCCGCTGGGGCCGCATCGTCAACCTGGCCAGCTCCACCGTCTGGGGCCCGCCCCCCGGCATGAGCGCCTACGCCACCAGCAAGATGGGCGTGATCGGCCTGACCCGCGCGCTGGCCGCCGAGCTGGGCGGCCAAGGCATCACCGTCAACGCCATCTCGCCGGGCCTGACCCGCCACCCCGGCAGCGCCGCACACCTGCCGCCCGAAGCGTTTGAGTTCGTCAAGCAGCGCCAGTTCATCCCCCGCACCGAAGTCCCCGAGGACCTGACCGGCGCACTCGCCTTCCTGGTCAGCGACGACGCGGCGTTCTACACCGGGCAGGTGATGAACGTGGATGGGGGTGGGTTCGGGTTTTGAGGGCGGGAACGGGTTGGGGCGCGGTGGCGAGACCCACGGCGCCACCGGCTCACCTGCTGATGGCTGGGGCACGGAATGCGACGGGCCGCTTCAGACTGGGGGCGGACGGTCACCGTGCGAAGTTGACCGGCGGCCATCGACCCGCTTCCGCCGCCCGTCCCCGGCCAGACCGGTCGTTCGCTCCGACGGTCTCTGTGGCTCGACAGGGGGGCCCGACCTTGCATGACGCCGGACGATCCCTGCCCTTGCAGCCGCGCCGGACGTGAGGCCGACTGCTGTGGCCCGAGTCGATCGAGCCCGTGCCACCCGAACTGAAGTGGCCGGGGCTGCAGGTGTGCTCCCACCGCATGCTCGATGTTGACCAGGCAAGCGTCGCGTTCCGTGCTCCCAGCAAGCTCGGTGGCCGCACGCACCGGCGCGATGAGACGAGCCGCTTCGTGCGCGAGGCCAGCCGCCGATGCGACGACGGCGGCGACTTGAAGGCCCGGCGGCCCTCCGTCAGCGGCACTCGAAGCTGGCAGCGCTTTCGGTGTCGGTCGCGCCCGGCTTGAGAAATGCCTGCTTCGGATAGACGCACAGCGGCCGGCTGCGCCTGGCCGGCCACCCGGCGGCCACCACGTCGGGATCGGCGGCGTTGACCGTCGCGACCACCGAGTCCGGCGCACTGCCCTTCTCGACCCAGTTCTCCAGGGCGGTCAGCATGTCGAAGCGGTCGGTGGCCGGGCCGCCGCCGCAGTGGTTCATGCCGGGCACGAGGAACAGGCGGGCGTAGCTGGCCGCGGCCGGGTCGCCAGCTTTCAGCGCCTCGTACCAGGCGACGCTGTCATCGGCGGAGAACACCGGGTCGGCCGTGCCGTGCACGACGATCAGCTTGCCGCGTGCCTTCAGCGTGGTCAGCGTCGTCGGGTTCGGCGGCGTCATGAAGGTCATCGCCGACTCGCGGTAGGTGGTCGTGGTGGCAAAGATCTTCGGCGCGCCGGTGTCCATGCTGAAGCCGAGCTGGTAGCCGAGGCCGGCATCGGCGCTGCGGTCCGGTGCGTCCGGTGGCGAGGTGAAGACGAAGCCCATCGCACCGGCGCCGATCAGCGTGTTGAACGGCAGCGGCGCGAAGCCGGCATCGAGCTTCCAGAAGCGCCAGTTCTGGCCGGACACGCCCGCGTCCCACGGCCAGGTCGCATACAGCTGATCGCCCGCGGTGTTGCGCGGGCCGCCGAAGATCTTCTGCAGTGCCGTCTTCTGCGCCGCGGTCAGGCAGGTGGCGTCGGGCGCGCCGGCGCAGGTGGGCACGTCGGTCGCGAGGTTGAAGGCCGCCTGGCAGGCCACGCGGTCGTTGACGATGCCATCTGCCACACCGTCCAGCGCATCGCAACGCGCGAGGACCTTCTGCGCGACGAGCTTCATCGCCGCGGCGGGGAAGGCATCCTTCGGCAACTGTCCCGCCCTGGCAGCGGACATGAACTGCTGCGTATCCCACTGCTGTGCGACTGCGGCCTTCGGCAGGTTGAAGCCGGGGTTGGCGGCGACGAAGCCATCGAACTGGTCGGCATGGCGCGCGGCCGCGACCATCGCATCGCGGCCGCCGTTGGAGCAGCCGAGCAGGTAGGAGCGATCCGGCGCGCGGCCGAAGCGCGACTGGATCATCTTCTTGGCAGCCACGGTCACCTCGCCGACGGCGTTGTAGCCGTAGTCGCTGCGCGCCTGCGGATCGATCGCGAAACTGACGTCGGATTGGCCGCCGTCGTGCCCGCCGTCGGTGCTGGCGACCGCATAGCCGCGCTCGAGCGCGGTCCCGGTCGGCGCATTCAGCAGGTCGCCGGTGGCCGGCACGATGAAGCCATTGGTGCCGCCGCCGCCCTGAAAGAAGAACTTGCCGTTCCAGGCCGACGGCAGCGGCGTGCGCAGCTCGAAGCCGATCGCATAGCGCTTGCCGTCTATCCCCGTGCGCTGGTTGAGCGCGCCATTCACCTTGCAGTGCGCCGGCAGCGCGCCCGAGGCGGCCACCTCGACGGCCGAGGCGACGGCCAGGTTCGCGATGCCGAGCTTTGCGGTGGTGAGGTCGGTGCAGGCCAGCGTGGCCGGCGCATCGCTGCCGCCGCCAGCGCAGGCGGCGACGAGGCCCGTCGCGAGTGTCAGCGCGAGCTTCGATCGGTGGAACATGTCGGTCTCCTCGTGGTCGTGTCGTTCGCCGACTCCGGGCAGAACGGTCCGGGCGGCGGGCGCCACTCTAGGCAGGCCGCGGCGGCGGGTCTTGGCGAAGCTGGTCGCCCTTGTCGAATCCGGCCTCCGGGGTTTCCCGACCTGCACGTTCGTCCACCTGCACGTTCGTCCACCTGCGCGGAAGGACTTCCCCGGATTCGCCATCGCCACGAATGGCCTACGATGCCGCGACCGCTCCGCCCCACCATGCCGATCGCTCCGCTGCCCGGCCCGCACGGGCTCTACTCCGTCTCGGTGATGCCGCGCTTCTTGCTGGACAGCGCGCGCGTCGGCCTGCTGGGCGCCTACTTCACCGATATCCTCGGCGCGGACGAAGGCGTTGTGGACCACCTGCACGAGCGCTTCTGCGTCGCGCGGATCATGCACCTCGAGGAGCACCGCACACTGGGCCAGCGCGAATGGGTGCAGATGCCGGCGGCCGTCGTGCTCTGCCGGCCGGGCGACGAGCAGCGTTTCGAGTGGCGCTGCGGTGGGCGGGCGCAGTTCCTGTTCATCGACAGCGCACGTGTCGCGCAGGTGCTTGGGGACGACGCGCCGCTGCATGCCACGCCGGACGGGCCGCTGGCGCCCTCGCCGATGCCCGGCCTGATCTTCGATGCGCTGCGGGCCGATATCGCGCACGGCAGCCCGGCCGGCACGCTGGTCGGCGACTCGCTGATCGCGGCACTGGTGGGCCACATCGCCGGCTTGCGCGACGCCTCGCCGCGCCGGGCTTCGGCAAGCGCTGTGCGCCGTGCCGTCGAGCTGCTCGAGTCCCGGTTCGCCGAAGCGATCTCGCTCGACGAGCTCGCCGGCGCCGCCGGGCTGGGCACGCGGCAATTCACCCGAGCCTTCCGTGAGGAGACGGGCCAGTCGCCGCACCAGTACCTGATCCGGCGGCGCGTCGAGCACGCGCAGTGGCTGATCCGGCAAGGCCTGCCGTTGGCAGACGTCGCGCTGCAGTGCGGCTTTGCCGACCAGAGCCAGCTGACCCGCGCGTTCACGCAGCGGGTCGGCACCACGCCCGGCCGCTTCCGGCGTGACATCGGCCGCGCATAGGGCCCAGCCGAGGCGCACCGTGCAGATCGGCGGCGGGCGCGTGAGCGCGGTCGCCCACGTGTCCCCAAACTGTTCTTCCAGCACATCCTTTCGGGCCAGACGACCGAGCAGGCTCGTTTCCTGACTCGGCGCCATGATGCTGGAGCAGAACGACGAGTGGTCATTGAACCGGCGCTACATGACGCTGGAAGGCCTGCAGTCGCTCAGCGATACCGGCCCGACTGCGGCTGCCCGCAGTGGCACGCTGAGCATGTGAATCTCAGCCTTTCCGGGTCGGCGACTTACACCACGGATTGGGACATCACCGGGGCGCTCACGGAGCGGCCAGCCACCCGCCTCCACCCGGCTCGCGCCGTGGACGACGCCGCCACACGACGCGCTGGCCGCAGAATCCAGACCTCCCCGTCGCCTCAGCCCACCATGCCCCGCCTGCCCGCCCTGGTGTTTCTCGCCCTGTTGACCGCGGCGCCGTGGCGTGCCGCCCAGGCCCAGGACCTGACCCCGTGGCTGCCGTACCTGTCGAGCGCCGATCCGGCGCAGCGCGAGCAGGCCGCCACCGAGCTGGGCCGGCGGGGCGGGGAGGCGGCCGCTGCGGTGCCGCCGCTGGTGGCCGCGCTGGGCGATGCGGATGCCTACGTGCGCGGCGCGGCGGCGGTGGCGCTGGGGCGGATCGGCCCGGTGGCGGTCCCTGCGCTGACGCAGGCCCTGGACGCGGGGCCGGACCCGCAGCGGGTGGGGGCGGCGACCGCGCTGGGGCGTCTGGGCGCCAGCGCCGCGCCGGCACTGCCGGCCCTGCAGCGCCACCTGCAGGACCCGCTGGCCGGCGTGCGGCTGGGGGTGGCGGTGGCCCTGGGGGAGTTGGGACCGGCGGGTCGATCGGCGGCCCCCGCCTTGACCGACGCCCTGGCCGACCGCGACGAGTCGGTGCGCCAGGCCGCGGCGCGTTCACTGGCGCGGCTGCTGCCGGACGACCCGTCGCGGCCGCCCGATCTGGGCACGGTGGTGGCCACGCTGGACCGCCTGGTGCCCGCGCTGCTGGCCGAGCACCGGGTGCCGGGCCTGGCGGTGGCGGTGCTGCGCGACCGCCAGCTGGTCTGGTCGCGCGGCTACGGCGTGCGCCAGGCGGGGGGCTCGGACCCGGTGACGGCGGACACCGTGTTCGAGGTGGCGTCGATGAGCAAGCCGGTGCTGGCCCTGTTGGCCATGCAGCGGGTGGACGACGGCGGGCTGGACCTGGACCGCCCGCTGCCGCCGGGCCCGGTGCGCCCGCTGCCCGATCCGCCCGAGGGGCGGCGCATCACCGCCCGCATGCTGATGGCCCACACCGCGGGCTACCCCAACTGGCGGCCCGGAGGCGAGGAGGCCGAGGGCCCGCTGCCGCTGCGGCACCCGCCCGGCGCGCGCTTCACCTACTCGGGCGAGGGCATCGGCGTGCTGCAGCAGGCGCTGGAGCAGCAGGCCGGCGAGCCGCTGCAGGAGCAGGCCGCCCGACGCCTGTTCGGCCCGCTGGGCCTGTCGCGCAGCGGCTTCGTCTGGACCCCGGCACTGGGCGCCCAGCAGGCGCCGGGGCACGACGGCCACGGCACGCCGCTGCCGCCCGGGCGCTACACCCACGCCCACGCCGCCTACACCCTGCACAGCAGCGCGCGCGACTACGCGCAGCTGCTGGCCCTGATGCTGCAGGCGGTCGAGGGCCGCTCGTCCTGGCTGTCGCAGGCGTCGGCGCGGGCCATGCTGCAGCCCCAGGTCACGCTGTCCGACCGCGCGCCCATCGAACGCCCCGGCGCCGCCCGCGGCGAGACGGTGCACTGGGGCCTGGGCTGGTCGATCAACACCACCGCGCAGGGCGACATCGCGCACCACAGCGGCATCAACCGCACCGGCTACTGCGGCTTCGCGCAGTTCTCGCCCGAGCGCGGCACCGGCCTGGTCATCCTGACCAACGGCGCCCACGGCCACGAGCTGTGGGCGCGGCTGGTGTCGGCGGTCGGGGACTTCTGAGGGGCGGCGTCAGCGCACCGCGCGCCGGCGCAACCACCCATCCCACGCGATCAGCCCACCCGCCGCCAGGATCACCGCGCTGCCCAGCACCATGCGCCCGCTCAGCGGCTCGCCGAACACCGCCACGCCCAGGCCGACGCCGAACAGCAGGCGGCTGTAGCGGAAGGGGGTGACGGCCGAGATGTCGCCGGTGCGCATGGCCTTCATCAGCGACGCGTAGGCGCCGGCGCCCACGGCGCAGGCGGCGGCCAGCACGCCGGTCAGCGCCGCGGTGGGCCAGACGAAGGCGCGGCCTTCGATGGGGGCGTAGAGCCCGCCGGCCAGCACCACGGTGGCAAAGCCGTAGAAGCCCAGGTGGCGGGTGCTGAGGGTGGCGGGCACGGCGCGGCTGGCCAGGTCGCGGCCGGCAAAGCCCACCAGGCCGACCACGGTCAGCAGGGACAGGGCCGAGAAGTCGTCGCTGCCGGGGCGCAGCACGGTCAGCACGCCCACCAGGCCGATGACCACCGCGCACCCGCGGCGCCAGCCCACCCGCTCGCCGAAGAACAGCCAGGCGCCCAGCACCACCAGCACCGGCGTGGCCTGCAGGATGGCGGTGGCCGAGGACAGTGGGGTCAGGGCGATGGCCAGCGCGTAGAACAGCCGGCCGGTCAGCTCGAACACCGCGCGCACCCGCATGGCTCGGGAACCCACGGCCGGCTGCCACAGCGGTGCCGCGCCGCGTCCGCCGGCCAGCGCGAACACCAGCATCCCGCCCAGGCCGAAGCCCACCAGCACCTGGGCCAGCGGCCAGGCCCGTGCGGCCTGCTTGACCAGCACGTCCTCGACCGCGAAGGCGGCCATGGCCAGCACCATCCAGGCGATGCCGCGCAGGTTGGCGTGGGAGGGGGAGGGGGCGGTGGCGGGGGAGGGCGCGGACATGGGGCCCGATTGTGCGGGGCGGCCCGCGGGGGTGGCCGGCTCAGCGGCGGGCGCTTCGGACCCGATCAGATGGGGCACCGCCCCGAGCCCGCGCCGGGCCTCACACCACCTCCACCCCCAGCCCCGCGACGATCATGGCGGCCTGGTCGATCGACAGGGTGCAGCCCTTGTAGTGCTGCAGCAGGTCGCCCACCTGGATCGGGCCCAGCTGGGCGCGGCGCAGGTCGGCGCGGGTGAAGCGGGCGTTCTTGAGGTGGGCGTCGCTCAGGTCGCAGTCCACCAGCACCGCGTCGCTGAAGTCGCAGCCGGAGAGGTCGGCGGCGTTCAGGCGCAGGCCCTGCAGGCGCTGCTTGCGGAAGGACAGGCCGCGCAGGTCGGCGCTGACCAGCAGGCAGGCCTGCAGCTGCCAGCCCAGGGTCAGGGCCTCGGTGAAGCGGGCGCCGGTGAGCTTGGACTCGCTGAAGGCGGCGCCGGGCAGCCGGGCGCGCGCGAAGCTGACGTTGTTGAGGTCGCAGGCCTCGAAGCGCGCGTCGGTCAGGTCGGCCAGCTCGAAGCGGGCACCGGCGGCGCGGCAGCCCTGCCAGTGGCTGCCGCCCAGGCGGGCGCGGTCCAGCACGGTGCCGCGCAGGCTGCAGTCGATGAACCCGGCACGGTCCAGCGCCAGGCCGCTCAGGTCCTCGCCGTCCAGCGTGCAGCGCTCCAGGCGCAGCGGCGGCGCGTCGGGTGCGAGCAGGGGCACCAGGTCGTCGCGGGTGAGGGTCTGCTCGCGGAGCAGCAGAGGGGTGGGCGGCGCGTCGGGCATCGGGTCGGCGGGTGGGCAGGGGCGCCCACTCTATCGGCGCCCGGGGCCGGGGCCGGGCGATTGGCCTTGCGGAAACGACAGGGCTTTGGGCGGCGGCTTGACGGGCGGGGCCGGGCCGTGAACACGACCGGCCAGGGCCCCTCAGCGCCCGGGCAGCAGGAAGGCGGCCGAGCCGCCGGCCGCGGCCAGGCCGCCCGAGGCCGGGGTCTCGTCCTTCAGCGCCACGCCCGAGAGCTGGCGCGAGGCCGCCTCGCCCAGCAGGTAGCGCAGCTTGGCGGCGGCGTCGGGGCAGGCCAGGCCCTCGGGCCGGATGTTGGAGACGCAGTTGCGCTCGGCGTCCACGCGGCCGACGCGGGGCATCCAGGTCAGGTAGGCGCCCAGGCTGTCGGGCGAGCTCAGGCCGGGGCGCTCGCCGATCAGGATCAGCACCAGGCGGGCGCGCAGCAGCTGGCCCACCTCGTCGGCCACGGCCACGCGGGCCTGGCGCACCAGGGTGACCGGCGCCAGGCGCCAGCCCTCACGCTGCAGGCCCGGCAGCAGGGCCTGCAGCAGCGGCAGCGCGTGGCGGCCGGTGGCCAGGGCCGACAGGCCGTCGGCCACGACGATGGCCAGGTCGTGGGCTCGGGCGCTGGGGTGGTCGTGGGCCGCGTCCAGTTCGGGACCGGCACGCTCGATCAGCGCCTGGCGCGCGGTGGCGCCCAGGCGCCGGCCCAGGTCGGGCCGCTGCAGGAAGGTGGCGCGGTCGGGGGCGGCGCTGTCCAGCGCCAGGACCTCGTGCCCCAGCGTGGCCAGGGCCGCCCGCATGGCCTCGGCGTCCAGGCCCAGGTGCACCGCGTCGCGGGCCTGGGCGTGGGCCAGCTGGAAGGCCAGGTGGGCCTGGGTGGGCAGGCTGACCCCGGCGCGGCCCTGGGCGATGCGCGCGGCGGTCAGCTGGCGCAGCGCGCCCCAGGGGCTGGGGGTGACGCCGGGCGTGGCCAGGGCCGTGTCGGCGGGGGCCGGCGTGGGCGTGGACAGGCTCATCGCGTGCGCCCCTGGGTGTGGGCCAGCGCGGGGCGGAAGGCCGGCGGCACGTCGCGGGCCAGGCGCAGGCCGTGGGGGCCGGACTCGGCGATGCCTTGCCGCTGCAGCCAGGCCTCGAACTCGGGCGCCGGGCGCAGGCCCAGCACGCGGCGCAGGTAGAGCGCGTCGTGGAAGGAGGTGGTCTGGTAGTTCAGCATGATGTCGTCCGAGCCCGGGATGCCCATGATGAAACTGCAGCCGGCCGTGCCCAGCAGGGTGAGCAGGGTGTCCATGTCGTTCTGGTCGGCCTCGGCGTGGTTGGTGTAGCAGACGTCGCAGCCCATGGGCAGGCCCAGCAGCTTGCCGCAGAAGTGGTCCTCCAGCCCGGCGCGGATGATCTGCCGGCCGTCGAACAGGTACTCGGGCCCGATGAAGCCGACCACGGTGTTGACCAGCAGCGGCTGGAAGTGGCGCGCCACCGCGTAGGCGCGGGCCTCGCAGGTCTGCTGGTCCACGCCGTGGTGGCCGTTGGCCGACAGCGCGCTGCCCTGGCCGGTCTCGAAGTACATGACGTTGCGGCCCACCGTGCCCCGCCCCAGCTGCAGCGCCGCCGCCTGCGCCTCGGCCAGCAGCGCGAGTGACACGCCGAAGCTGCGGTTGGTGGCCTCGGTGCCGCCGATGGACTGGAACACCAGGTCCACCGGCGCGCCGCGCCCGATGGCCTGCAGGGTGTTGGTCACATGGGTCAGCACGCAGGACTGGGTGGGGATGGCGTAGCGCTGGATGACCTCGTCCATCAGGGCCAGCAGGCGCATCACCTGGGGCACGTTGTCGGTGGCGGGGTTGATGCCGATGACCGCGTCGCCGTTGCCGTGGAGCAGGCCCTCGAGCATGACGGCGGCGATGCCGCCGAGGTCGTCGGTGGGGTGGTTGGGCTGCAGCCGGGTGGACAGGCGGCCGGGCAGCCCGATGGTGCCCCGAAAGGCGCTGCGCACCTCGCACTTGCGGGCCACCAGGATCAGGTCCTGGTGGCGCATCAGCTTGCTCACCGCCGCCGCCATCTCGGGGGTGATGCCGGCGCGCACCGAGGCCAGCTCGGCGGGGCCGGTCTCGTCGGCCAGCAGCCAGTTGCGGAAGTCGCCCACGGTGAGGTGGGCGATCGGGGCGAAGGCGGCGGCGTCGTGGCTGTCCAGGATCAGCCGCGTGACCTCGTCCTCCTCGTAGGGGATGAGGGCCTCGTTCAGGAAGGTGCGCAGCGGCAGCTCGGCCAGGGCCATCTGCGCCACCACGCGCTCCTGCGCGCTGCCCGCCGCCAGGCCGGCCAGGCGATCGCCCGAGCGCTCGGGCGTGGCCCGGGCCATCAGGGTGCGCAGGTCGGCGAAGGTGTAGGTCAGCGCGCCGACCTGGTGGCGGTAACTCATGCGGCGGTGTCGGTGGCGGGGGTGAGCGTGGCGCGGGCCTGGCGTTGGTGACCGGTGAACGCGAAGTAGACACCCCCCAGGGCCAGGAAGCCCAGGAACAGGCCGAAGATCAGCGGGTTGTACCAGACCATCGTGCCCATGCAGACCAGCGCACCGGCCAGCGCGATGGCCGGGAACCAGGGGTAGCAGGGGGCGCGGAACGGGCGCACCAGACCGGGCTCGGTGCGGCGCAGCTGGAACAGGCTGAGCATGCTCAGGATGTACATCAGGATGGCACCGAAGACCGACATGGTGACGATGTTGGCGGTCAGCGACTGGCCGCCGATCTGCACCCACTCGTCGCTGTAGATGGCGGCGATGCCCACCGCGCCGCCGGCCAGGATGGCGCGGTGCGGGGTCTTGAAGCGCGGGTGCACCGCGCCCAGGGCGGCGGGCAGGTAGCCCTCGCGGGCCAGGGCATAGATCTGGCGCGAGTAGCCCATGATGATGCCGTGGAAGCTGGCCACCAGGCCAAACAGGCCCAGCCACACCAGCATGTGCAGCCAGCCGCTGTCGTTGCCGACGATGGTCTTCATGGCCTGGGGCAGCGGGTCGTTCAGGTTGGCCAGCTGGCGCCAGTCGCCCACGCCGCCGGCGAACACCATCACGCCGAAGGCCAGCAGCACCAGGGTGACGATGCCGCCCACGTAGGCGATGGGGATGGAGCGGCGCGGGTCCTTGGCTTCTTCGGCGGCCATGGCCACGCCCTCGATCGCCAGGAAGAACCAGATCGCGAAGGGCACGGCGGCGAAGATGCCCGGCACCGTGGCCCAGCTGAACTCGGCCTGGCCGGCCCAGCCGTTGGCGGTGAAGTGGGCCAGCGAGAAGCCCGGCGCCACCACGCCCATGAAGACCAGCAGCTCGAAGATGGCCAGCAGCGTGATGGCCAGCTCGAAGGTGGCCGCCAGGTGCACGCCGGCGATGTTGAGCGCCATGAACACCAGGTAGGCGCCCAGCGCGGCGGTCTTGGGGTCCAGCGCCGGGAACTGCACGTTCAGGTAGGCCCCGATCGCCAGCGAGATCGCCGGCGGCGCGAAGACGAACTCCACCAGCGTGGCGGCGCCGGCCAGGTAGCCGCCCACCGGCCCGAAGGCGCGCCGGGTGTAGGCGAAGGGCCCGCCGGCGTGCGGGATGGCGGTGGTCAGCTCGGTGAAGCTGAAGATGAAGGTGGTGTACATCAGCGCCACCATCACCGTGGTGACCAGGAAGCCCAGCGTGCCGGCCGAGGCCCAGCCGAAACTCCAGCCGAAGTACTCGCCGGAGATCACCAGCCCGACGGCGATCCCCCACAGCTGCAGGGTGCTGAGCACCGGTTTGAGGGCATGTCCGCTGGCGGGAGAAGGGTTGGTCATGGAAGCGGCCTTGGCGGTGGGGTGGGTGGATGGGAATGGAAGCTGCTTCGCATTCTTCGGGCCCGACCCGTCCGCGCGATAACGCAAATCGGCAAACCTGCAGCCGCCCATGAGCCCTGCCACCCGCCACGCCCCAGACCCGGCACCCGATGCCCCGGTGCAGGGCATGCCGCGCCCGGCTGGTGCGTGCTGGCGCACGGTGCAGGCCGACGACGCCGACGCGCTGGCCCGCCAGCTCACCGGCTGGGAGCAGGACTACCACCAGCTCAGCGGCGGGCGTTTCCACGGCGCGCTGACCGAGCTGCGGCTGGACGGGCTGCAGCTGTTCGACGAGCGGATCAGCCACGCGGTCAGCCAGGTCTGCACCGTGCCCGAGGACGCGCTGTGGCTGGGCCTGCCGGACACCGGCGCCGACGGGCCAGACGACCCCGCACCGATCCGCCTGGAGGGCCACCGCTGCGGCCACCACCAGTGGATGCTGCGCCGCGGCGGTCGGCCCTTCGACCTGGTGACGCCAGAGCGGCACCGGATCTTCGGCATCGTGGTCGGGCGCGGCGCGCTGCAGGCCGCGGCGCAGGCGCTGGACCGGCCGCTGGACCTCGACGCGCTGGACGCCCGGCCGCTGCGGGCCGTGGCGACCGCCGTGCATGCCCACACGCTGGAGGTGCTGCGCACGGTGTCGGCCCATGGCCGCAGCCCGGCGACGCAGGCCGCCGCCGCCGCCGGCCTGCCCAGCCTGCGCAGCGCGCTGCTCGATGGGGTGGTGCGCGCGCTGTCGGCGGGCCCCGCGCAGCCGCCCGCCACCGCCGGCCGCCACAGCCTGGCGCGCCGGCGCGAGGTGGTGCAGCGCGCCCGCGCCGAGGTGCTGGCGCGGCACGACCGGGCGCTGACCGTGCCCGAGCTGTGCGAGCGGGTGCACGTGAGCCGCCGCACGCTGCAGTACTGCTTTGAAGACGTGCTGGGCGTGGGCCCGCTGCAGTACCTGCGCGCGGTGCGCCTGAACGGTGCCCGGCGCGACCTGCACCAGGCCGCCCGGCGCCAGCAGAGCGTGCAGGACGTGGCCGTGCACTGGGGCTTCTGGCACTTCAGCCAGTTCGCCAAGGACTACGGCCAGCTGTTCGGCGAGACCCCCTCGGCCACGCGGCGCGCGGCGGCGGCCTGAAGGCGCCCTGCGCGCCTCAGAGCGAGGCCGCCGGCGGGGATTCAACCCCCGGCCAGCCCGACCTTCTGCACCACCGGCCGGTAGGCCGCCAGGTCGGCGCGCACCTGCTGCGCCAGGGCCTCGGGCGGGCCGCCGGACAAGACCCAGCCGTTGGCCTGGGCGCGGGCCTTGAAGGCGGTGGTGTCCAGGGCGCGCTGCAGGGCTGCGTGGAGCGCGGCGACGGCGGTGGCCGGGGTGCCGCGCGGCACCGCCAGGCCGACCCAGAAGCCGGGATCGAAGGCGGGCATGCCGGCCTCTGCCAGCGTGGGCACGTCGGGCAGGGTGCTGTGGCGGCGGGCGCCGGTCTGGGCCAGCGCCCGCACCTGGCCGCCCTTGAGCGCGGCCTGCGCGGTGTTGAAGTCCAGCAGGCTGAACTGCACCTCGCCGGCCATCAGGGCGGTGGCGGCCGGGGCGCCGCCCTTGTAGGGCACGTGCAGCAGGTCGGCACCGGTCAGGGCCTTGAACTGCTCGGTGGCGATGTGGTTGGCGCTGCCCTGGCCGGCGCTGGCGTAGGCCAGTTTCTGGCCGCCCTGGCGGGCCAGGGCGATGAAGTCCTTGAGCGTGCGGGCGGGCACGTCGCGGTGCACCAGCAGCAGGCCCACCATGCGCACCGCCAGGCCCACGGGTTGAAGGTCGGTCTCGGGGTCGAAACCGGCCTTCTGCAGCAGCGGCGCCATGACCTGGTTGCTCAGCGAGGTGACCAGCACGGTGCGGCCGTCGGCCGGGGCGTGGACCACCGCCTGGGTGCCGATCAGGCCGCTGGCGCCGGCGCGGTTCTCGACCACGATGGGCTGGCCCAGCGGGCCGGCCATGCCCTCGGCCAGCAGGCGGCCGACGGCGTCGGAGATGCCGCCCGGCGCGGCCGGCGCGATGAAGCGCACGCTGCGGTCCTGGGCCCAGGCCGGGACGCCGCAGGCGGCGAGCACGGTCAGGGCGCGGCGGCGGCTGGGGACACGGGCATCAGGCATCGGTGGTCTCCGGGCGGGGCAGGGCCTGGGCCCGGGCGATGACCTTGTCGCGCAGCCATTGGCTGCCGGGGTCCAGGTCGCGGTAGCGGTGCCACTGCAGGGTCTCGACCAGGCGCGGGGCATCGAAGGCCAGCGGCACCAGGCGCAGCTGCGGCCAGAAGCGCAGCACCTGGCGCGCCATGCGGGTGTGCATCACCGCCACCCGGGCGGTGCCCAGCACCAGCTGCGGCAGCAGGCCGAAGCTGTGCACCACCACCTCGGCCTGGGGCAGGGCGCCGTGCTCGGCCAGGAACCAGCTCTCGAACTGCGGGCGGCCGTTGTTCTCGAGGGTGACATGGCGCAGGGCCTTGAACTGCTCCAGGTCGACCTGCCCGGCCACCCGCGCATGGGCCGGGTCCACCACCAGGTGGTAGGTGTCCTCGAACAGCACGGTGCTGGCCTGGTTGGGGGTGACGAAGCGGGCCGGGTTGATGACGAAGTCGACCTCGCCGTTCTCCAGGTCCACCGCCGCGGTGTTGCTGGGCTGGCGGAACTCGATGGTGATGCCGGGGGCCTCGTGGTGGACCTCGCGCAGGACGTCGATCAGCAGCACCTGGATCAGGTAGTCCGAGGCCACGATGGAGAAGGCGCGGCGCGAGGTGGCGGGGTCGAAATCGGGGCGCGTGGCCAGGGTGGCGTCCAGGCGCAGCATCAGGTCGTTGACCTTCTCGACCAGGGTCTCGGCCAGGGGCGTGAGCTCCATGCGCCGGCCCACCGGCACGATCAGCGGGTCGTCGAAATACTCGCGCAAGCGCGCCAGCATGCCGCTCATGGCCGACTGCGAGACGTGCAGCTGCTCACCGGCCCGGGTGACGTTGCGTTCGGTGAGCAGCGCGCGCAGCGCGGTCAGCAGGTTGAGGTCGAGGCGCTGGTAGCGCATGGTGGGGACTGCAAGGGCGTGGGGGACGGTCGCCAGTGTAGGACCGCCCCCCCGGTGCCGGGGGGGCTTTACAGGGTAATCCCAAGCATGGGAATTCGCGATGCGGTGCATCGCCAGATTCGATTTCCCGATCGCGGGGGCGCTGCCTAGCATCCGTCCCACTCGAACACCGAACCCCCATGAGCCAACCCTCCAATCCGCTCCACGGCTGGCAGGTCGACCCCGGCAGCATCCGCACGCTGGGCACCGGCCTGCAGCGTCCTGAGTGCATCCTGTGCGAGCCCGACGGCAGCGTCTGGACCGCCGACGCCCGCGGCGTGATGAAGATCGCCGCCGACGGCCAGCAGACCCTGATCCGCCAGACCGGCATCGCCGACCGCGCGCTGGACGCGCAGTCCCTGGTGCTGGGCGGCAGCCTGCCCAACGGCATCGCCTTCAACGCCGATGGCGACCTCCTGATCGCCAACTTCGGCACCGACGCGATCGAGCTGATGACGCGCGACGGCGTGTCGCGCACCCTCTACCGCGAGGTCGACGGCCAGCCCCTGGGCAAGACCAACTTCGTGCTGACCGACTCGCGTGGCCGCATCTGGTTCACCGTCACCACCCGCCAGGTGCCCTGGACCCGGTCGATCAACGAGAAGACCGCCGACGGCTATGTCGGCCTGATCGACGAGCGCGGCATCCGCATCGTGGCCGAGGGCTTCGTCGGCACCAACGAGATCCGCCTCGACGCGAACGAGGAATGGCTCTACGTGGCCGAGACCAACGCCCGCCGCATCTCGCGCCTGCGGGTGCAGCCGGATGGCTCGCTGACCGACCGCCAGGTGCACGGCCCGGCGGACCTGGGCGGCTTCCCGGACGGCTTCGCCATCGACAGCCACGGCAACCTGTGGATCACCCTGGTGCTGACCGAGCGCCTGGTCGCGCTGACGCCCGAGGGCGAGGTGCTGACCCTGCTGGACGACGGCAACCCGGCCGCGCTGGCGGTCTACGAGCAGCACTACCAGGCCGGCACCACCACGCCCGAACTGATGGCCTCGTGCAAGGGGACGCTGGCGCCGATGATGGCCAGCATCGCCTTCGGCGGCCCGGACCTGAAGACGGTCTACCTGGGCAGCCTGGCCGGCACCACGCTGCCGTGGTTCCGCTCGCCGGTGGCGGGCCTGCCGCTGTCGCACTGGCGCAAGCGCTGAGCCGGCCATGATCCTCGAGGTCGCCTCCCTCATGGTCCGCCCCGGCGAACAGCCGGCCTTCGAGCGCGCCTTCGCGCGCGCCGAGCCGCTGTTCCGCGACGCCGCCGGCTACCTCTCGCACGAGCTGCGCCGCTCGGTCGAGAACGAACACCACTACGCCCTGCTGATCGAGTGGCGGCGGCTGGAGGACCACACGATGGCCTTCCGGCGCTCGCACGCCTTCGAGCGCCTGCGCGACCTGCTGCAGGGCTTTCTCCTGAGCGCTCCCGATGTGGAGCATTTCCAGGCCGTGGCCATGCCCTCCTCGGGCCTGCACCTGGCCGACTGACCCCCGAACACCGAACCCGGAGACACCCCATGCTCAAGCACCTCTTCCGCGCCCTGCGCCTCGGCCTGCTGACCTGCGCCCTGGGCGCCGGCCTGTCCGCTCCCGTGATGGCCCAGGGCGATGCCGCCCCGGCGCCGGCCGCCGTGGCCACCGCCACCGCCCCCGCCGCCAAGGCCGCGGCGGTGAAGACCGACAACCCCTACGGCCTGGACGCGCTGTGGGCGCAGGGCGATGCGGTCTCCAAGACGGTGCTGGTGATCCTGGGCATCATGTCCATGGGCAGCTGGTACGTCATCATCACCAAGCTGCTCGAGCAGGGCCGCATGGCGCGCCAGGCCAAGAAGGCCGACGCCGAGTTCTGGGACGCCGGCACCGTCAAGGCCGGCGCCGACAAGCTGGCCGACGGCAGCCCCTTCCGCTTCATCGCCGAGGCCGGCCTGGAGGCCTCGAACAAGCACGGCGGCCTGCACGCCAAGGTCGACTTCGCCGACTGGGTGGACCTGTCCATCCACCGCGCCACCGAGCGCGTGCAGCGCCGGCTGTCGGGCGGCATGAGCTTCCTGGCCACCGTGGGCTCGACCAGCCCCTTCGTCGGCCTGTTCGGCACCGTCTGGGGCATCTACCACGCGCTGACCGCCATCGGCGTGGCCGGCCAGGCCTCGATCGACAAGGTGGCCGGCCCGGTGGGCGAGGCCCTGATCATGACCGCCATCGGCCTGGCCGTGGCCGTGCCGGCGGTGCTGGGCTACAACTGGCTGCTGCGCCGCAACACCGCCGTGATGGACGATGTGCGCGACTTCTCGGGCGAGCTGCACACCGTGCTGCTGGCCACCGGCCGCTGACCCCGCCAGGAGCGCCCCACCATGGCCATGCAGATCCCCGCCGCCGGTGGCGACGGCCAGGAGCAGGCGGTCTCGGCGATCAACACCACGCCCCTGGTGGACGTGATGCTGGTGCTGCTGATCATCTTCCTGATCACCATCCCGGTGGTCAACTACTCGGTGCCGGTGGACCTGCCCAAGGAGCGCAACGAGGTCCGCGAGTCCAAGCCCGAGAACATCGTCATCTCGGTCGATGCCGGCGGCCGCCTGTTCTGGCTCGACGCCAAGGTCGGCGGCGTCGACGACCTGATCGCGCGCCTGAAGAAGGTCGCCGTGATGGACCCGCAGCCCGAGGTCCACATCCGCGGCGACTGGAAGAGCGACTACGAGCCGGTGGGCCAGATCATCTATGCCTGCCAGCGCGCGGGCATCGTCAAGATCGGCTTCATCACCGAGCCGCCGGCCCGCGCCCTGTGAGCCCGGCCACGGCAGGAGACCCCCCATGAGAGCCCACAAGAAGAAGCGCGCCGCCACGCCGATGGACGAGCCGGTGGTGGACATCAACACCACGCCGTTGATCGACGTGATGCTGGTGCTGCTGATCATGCTGATCATCACCATCCCGGTGCAGCTGCACTCGGTCAACCTGAACATGCCCACCGGCAACCCGCCGCCCAACGCCGAGAAGCCCGAGGTGCTGCGCATCGAGGTCGCCGCCGACTCGCGCGTGCTGTGGAACGGCGAGCCGGTGGCGGCGGGCGAGGAGGTCGAGCACCGCATGGCGGTCGAGGCCGCCAAGGCGGTTCAGCCCGAGGTCCACCTGCGCCCCGACCGCCGCGCCCGCTACGAGGTGGTGGCCGGCGTGCTGGCCTCGGCCCAGCGCAGCGGTCTGACCAAGATCGGCGTCGTCGGCTCGGAGCAGTTCGTCCAATGAACACCACCGCCACCCTGAACCCCGTCGCGGCCGCCGCCGTCTCGATGCGCGGCCCCGGCAAGAAGACCTTCCAGCCCAAGGGCCGCTACGGCCCGACCGGCCTGGCCATCATGGCCGCCGCCCACATCCTGCTGGGTTACGGCCTGGCCAACGGGCTGGCTGGCCAGGCGCTGGAGGTGATCAAGAAGCCGCTGGAGGCGACCATCGTGCAGGAGGTCAAGCTTCCCCCGCCGCCCCCCCCGCCGCCGCCCAAGATCGAGAAGGTCAAGGAGATCCCCAAGGAGGCCCCGCCCCCGCCGGCCTACGTGCCGCCGGCCGACGTGGCCCCGGCGGCCCCGGCCGGCCCGGCGATCACCGCGGTCCAGAACACGCCGCCCCCGCCACCGGCCCCGCCCGCGCCCCCGGCCCCGCCGCCCGCACCGGCCGCGCCGGTCAAGGCCGACATCGCGCTGGCCTGCCCCAAGCAGGTCCGCCCCGAGGTGCCGGCCAAGGCCATCGACGAGGGCATCGAGGGCACGGTCAAGGCCGAGGCCCGCATCCGCGGTGGCAAGGTGGTCGACGTGCGCATCCTGTCGGGCCCGCGCGTCTTCCACGCCGCGGTGCGCAACGCGATGCAGGCCTACCAGTGCAGCAGCGGCGACGCCGAGATCGTGGCCACGCAGGACTTCACCTTCAAGCTGGATTGACGACCCTGCGGGGCGAGTCCCTGCCGCCGACGAAAGACAAGAGGAGACGACATGAACACCACCGCGAGCACGCTGGGCAACGCCCGGACGCCGCAGGCGCTGCAGGAGCCGCGCCTGATCCACGCCATCATCCTGCTGGTCACCAGCGGGCTGACGGTCCTGGTCACCGCCATCCTGGGCCCGAGCCTGCCGGCCATGCAGGCCCACTTCAAGGACGTGCCCGGCGCCGACTACCTGGTGCCGCTGACGATGACCGCGCCGATGCTGATGATGGCCGGCCTGAGCATCTTCGTGGGCGAGCTGGCCGACCGCCTGGGCCGCAAGCGCCTGCTGGTGGGTGCCACCGCCTTGTACGCGGTGCTGGGCACGGCGCCCATGTATCTGGACTCGCTGACCGCCATCATCGCCAGCCGCTTCGCGCTGGGCGTGATGGAGGCGGTGCTGATGACCATCAGCACCACCATGATCGGCGACTACTACGACGGCGCGAAGCGCGAGCGCTTCATGTCGCTGCAGACCACGGTCTCGGCCACCTCGGCCTTCCTGCTCAACACCCTCGGCGGTGCGATCGCCGAGCACGGCTGGCGCGCCCCCTATGCGGTGTTCGCGATCAGCCTGCTGCTGGCCCCGCTGATGGCCATCTACCTGTGGGAGCCGCGCTCGCGCGCCAGCATGACCGCCGAGCAGTTCGCCGAGGACACCCTGTCCTTCCGCCCCAGGCTGCTGGGCTTCATCTGCGCGCTGGCGGTGTTGCTGGGCATCGTGTTCCTGACCGTGCCGGTGCACTTCGGCTACCTGCACGGCTCGATCGGCGTGCAGTCGCCGGCCCAGATCGGCATGGCCTACGGCGTCAACAGCCTGGGCGTGATCACCGGCACCCTGCTGTTCGGCTGGGTCCTGGCGCAGCGCCTGAAGGTGCCCCTCCAGCTGGGCCTGGGGGCGCTGATCGCCGGCGCCGGCTTCCTGCTGATGAAGGGCGCCGCCGACTACGGCACGCTGACCACCGCCGGCTTCGTCAACGGCCTGGGCTGCGGCATCGTGCTGCCGGCCATGGTGACCTGGAACATGCGCGACCTGCCGATCTCGCGCCGCGGCATGGGCACCGGCGCCTTCCAGTCCTGCCTGTTCTTCGGCATGTTCGCCAACCCCATCCTGATCGTCTGGCTCGAGAAGCACCTGGGTGGCGCGCGCGCGCTGGCCATCGGCCTCGAAGGCCAGGTGCTGATGGCCCTGGGCGTGGTCGCCCTGCTGGTCGGTCTGACGCGCGGCCGCCGCTGAGCCGCCGGGGCCCGCCATGAGCCGGCTGCTGCTGGTCGATGACGACGTCGAGCTGACCGCGATGCTCGGCGAGTACCTGGCCCAGGAAGGCTTCGAGGTCGACGCGGTGCACGACGGCTCCAGCGGCGTGCGCCAGTCGCTCGACGGCGACTACGCGCTGGTGGTGCTGGACTCGATGCTGCCCCGCGTCGACGGCGAGGAGGTGCTGCGCCGCATCCGCCTGCGCAGTGCCCTGCCGGTGCTGATGCTGACCGCCCGCGGCGACGACGCCGACCGCATCACCGGCCTGGAGCTGGGCGCGGACGACTACGTCGCCAAGCCCTGCACCCCGCGTGAACTCACCGCCCGCGTGCGCTCCATCCTGCGCCGCGCCAGCCCCGGCCTGCCGCAGCTGGTGCCGCAGGCGGTGGTGCGGGCCGGCGCCCTGGTGATGTGGCCCGAGCAGCGCCGCGCCGAGTGGCAGGGCCGGCCCCTGGGCCTGACCCCCACCGAGTTCAACCTGCTCGAGGTGCTGGCCGCCGAGATCGGCCAGGTCGTGCCCAAGGAGCAGCTCTCGCGCCGCGCCCTGGGCCGCGAGATCGGCCGCTACGACCGCAGCATCGACGTCCACGTCTGCGCGATCCGCCACAAGCTCGGCAGCCTGCCCGACGGATCCGCCCGCATCCGCGGCATCCGCGGCCTGGGCTACCAACTGGTGCGCGACCTGCACTGAGCATGCGCGCGCGCGGCCCGGGCGGCCTGTTCTGGAAGGTCTTCGCGGCCTGCTGGTTCACGGCGCTGCTGACCGGGCTGGGCATCAACGTCTTCGCCCGCCTGTTTCCCGCCCTGGTCGAGCTGCCGCCCACGCCGCCGCGGCTGGAGCAGTCGGTGCTGATGCCGGTGCTCACCGGTGGCCTGATGGCCGCGGTGCTCAGCGGCCTGCTGGCCTGGTCGCTGTCGCGGCCGCTGCGCCTGCTGCGCGACGCCTTCGGCGCCGCGGCGGCGGGGCAGTTGGCGCTGCGGGTCGCGCCCCGCCTGGGCCGCCAGCGCGACGAGTTCGCCACCTTGGCGCATGACTACGACCGCATGGCCGAGCAGCTGCAGGCCCTGCTGGGCGCGCAGCGCCGCCTGCTGCACGATGTCTCGCACGAGCTGCGCTCGCCCCTGGCACGGCTGCAGATGGCCGTCGGCCTGCTGCAGCGCGGCGCCCCCGCCGACGACGCCGCCGCGCTGGCCTGCCGCCGCATCGAGCGCGAGGTCGAGCGCCTGGACGAACTGGTGGGCGAGGTGCTGACCCTGGCACGGCTGGAGTCCGGCGCGCCGGTGGGCCGCACCGAGCCGGTGGACGTGATCGGCCTGCTGGCCTCGGTGGCCGAGGATGCCCGCTTCGAGGCCCGTGCCAGCGGCCGCGAGGTGCACTTCAGCGGCCACCCGCCCGCGCTGCTGTTGCAGGCCCGCGGCGAGCTGCTGCTGCGCGCCTTCGACAACGTGGTGCGCAACGCGGTCAAGTTCACCGCCCCCGGCACCGTGGTCGAGGTGCTGGCGCTGGCCGAGGGCCGCTGGCTGCAGGTGCGGGTGGCCGACCGCGGCCCCGGCCTGCCGCCCGAGGCGCTGCAGCGCATCTTCGAGCCCTTCGTGCGTGTGGAGGCCGGCGCCCACACCGACGGCTTCGGCCTGGGCCTGGCGATCGCGCGGCGCGCGGCCCAGGCCCACGGCGGCCACCTGGAGGCGCTGGCCCGCGAGGGCGGCGGCTTGGTGCTGGCTTTCTCGCTGCCGCTGTCGGCTGACGCCACAGGCTCATCGAACGAGCCTTTGCAAAGACCTTAACCCGCTTTAACCCAGATCACCGGGGCAACCCGGCTGACGCGGGGCGCGGGGGTGCCGAACATCAGGGCCATGGTGGGACAGACCCGCCAAGGCCCCCCGGCCCCGCAAGGGCCAACCCACGCACCACACCCGAACACCATGAACACCCGCTTCCGTCCCTCCCCCCTGGCCCTGGCCGCCCTGGCGGCCGTGGCGTCGCTGGCCGGCGCCCCGGCCTGGTCGCAGACCGCCCCCGAAGCCCCCGCCGCCGACGCCGCCGCCCCTGCACCCAAGAAGGGCCAGCTGCTGAGCGTCACCGTCACCGCCGAGCGCCGCGCCGCCAACATCCAGAAGACCGGCATCGCGATGCAGGCGGTCAGCGGCGGCGAGATCACCGAGCAGGGCCTGAGCAGCGGCAGCGAGATCCTGAAGAACGTCTCCAACGTCGAGGTCCAGGGCGCCGCGCGCGGCAACGTGATCGCCATCCGCGGCATCGGCTCCGACCTGCCCCCGGGCATGGGTGAATCGGCGGTCTCGACCAACTACGACGGTGTCTACAACTTCCGCGCCGAGATGAGCACCCTGGGCTTCTTCGACCTGGAACGGGTCGAGGTGCTGCGCGGCCCGCAGGGCACGCTGTACGGCCGCAACGCCGCCGCCGGCGCGGTCAACTACGTCACCCGCGACCCGGTGCTGGGCAAGCGCGAGGGCAACGCCTCGCTCGAAGTCGGCAGCCACAGCCTGATGCGCGGCGAGCTGGGCTTCAACCTGCCGGTGTCCGACACCGTGGCGCTGCGCCTGTCCGGCGCGGCCATCAGCCGTGATGGCTACCTGAGCGACGGCTTCAACGACGCCCAGGCCCAGGGCGCCCGCGCCAAGCTGCTGTTCAAGCCCGACAGCGACCTGCGCCTGCTGCTGGGCGCCGAGAAGATCCACCTGGGCGGCAAGGGCCCCGGCTTCATCCCGCAGGCCAACTGGGACGACCCCGACACCCGCCTGACCGCCTCGGTCAACGCCACCACGCCCGGCCTGGAGAAGGTGGGCTACCAGGACTACGACGCCACCAAGCTGTGGGCCCAACTGGACTGGAACCTGGGCTTCGCCAACCTGACCGTGCTGCCGGCGTGGCAGGACGCCTCGGGCATCGTCTACCGCCTGTACGACGCCTCCCGTCCGGCCGGCTCCGAGCAGCAGTACAACGCCGACCCCAAGGTCGCGCGCCAGAAGAGCACCGAGGTGCGACTGTCTTCGCCCGCCGCCTCGCCGATCCAATGGGTGGCCGGCGCCTACTGGTACGACATGCTCAACGCCCAGGAGTGCCTGCTGGGCACCGCCGCCTGCGCCAGCTCCAACAACACCCGCGACACCACCGTGTCCAAGGCGCTGTTCGGCCAGGTCAGCGTGCCGGTGATGGCCGGCACCCGCGTGGTGGCGGGCCTGCGCCACACCAGCGACCACAAGACCGCGATCGACGGCTCGGTCGGCGACTGGACCAGCACCGACGGCAAGCTCGGCCTGGAGCACGACCTGAACGCCGCGGCCATGGGCTACCTGACCTTCGCCACCGCCTACCGCTCGGGCGGCTTCAACACCTTGCCGGGCAACAGCGGCACCTTCGACGCCGAGAAGCTGCGCTCGCTGGAGCTGGGCCTGAAGAGCCGCTGGCTGGACAACACCCTGCAGGTCAACGCCGCGCTGTTCCGCTACGACTACAGCGACTACCAGGCGATCGACTTCGCCATGCTGAACACCGGCACCTTGCACGCCCAGTTCCTGAACGTGCCCAAGCAGACCATCCAGGGCGTCGAGGCCGAGACCCAGTACCTGATGCCGCACGGCGGCAAGCTGCGCGCGTCCTTCACCTGGCTGGACGCCAAGCTGGGCAACCTGACCCAGACCAACCCCGACGGCAGCCAGTACTCGCTGGCCGGCAACCCGCTGCCGCACGCGCCGCGCCTGTCGCTCAAGGCCGGCTACGAGCACCCGGTGGAGCTGTCCAACGGCGCCACCGTGACCCTGCGCGCCGATGCCCGCTACACCGAGAAGCAGTACGTCTCGATCACCGAGAACGCCAACACCCTGCAGCCGTCCTACGCCCAGGCCGACCTGTCGGCCAACTACCGCAGCGCCGACGACAAGTGGGGCGTGAACGTGTACGTCAAGAACGTGACCGACTACGTGCCCAAGGTCGCCAACTTCGTCGGCTCGACCATGGTCGGCGCGCCCCGCACCTTCGGCGTGGTGCTCAGCACCAAGTTCTGACCCCGCTCCGTCCCGCCCCGATGAAGACGCTCTGGCCCGCCAGGGCGTTTTCGTTTGGGGTCGGTCTTAACCCGCCTTGACATTGCAAAGCTTCATGAAGCCCACCCTTTCGCTTCGCCCGCTGCTGCTGGCCGGCCTGATGGCCGCCGGCCTGGCGCAGGCCCAGATGCCCGGCCCGGTCCCGCCCGAGGCCATCGCCGCGGCACGCCAGAACCCGCGCATCGGCGCGGGCGAGTCCTGGATCGTCGGCAAGACCACCGCGCTGCAAAGCCTGCAGCTGGCCCCCGGCGGCGCCATCGCCGCGCCGGCGGGCAAGAGCCTGAGCCTGACGGTCGACGGCGTCGAGACCACGCTGCGGCCCGGCCGCTACCAGGGCCGCGTCGTGCTCACCGTCACCGACACCCATGCGGTGCGCTTCTCGCCGCTGCAGACCCACCCCTTCCGCCAGGCCGTGTTCCTGGACAAGACCGGCGTGGTGCCCGCCCGCTCGGTGCTGGCCGCGGCGGGCGCGCCCGTCTGGAAGGCCGGGGTGCTGAGCGGCGCCACCATCCGTTCGGTGGGCGAGAACTTCAACGGCCTGCTGGCCGTGGGCGGCCGCCACCGCGTGCAGGGCCTGTCGATGGACCTGCAGGGCAATGGCGGCAACGACTTCGCCGGCTATGGCGCGGGCCTGATGTCCGACGGCCGCGGCACCCGCCTGGTGGTGGACGGCGCCGACATCCGCACCCACGGCGCGGTGCGCACCGCGGTGGTGGCCCAGGGCGGCAGCCACCTGCTGGTGCGCGGCTCGCGGGTGCAGGCGCTGGGCGGCACGCTGCCGGCCGAGTACGTCAGCAACGTCACGCCGGGTGAGATGAAGGACGCGCCGTGGATGCTGGGCATCCGCGGCAACAACCGCGCCACCAACCTGCTGGGCGAGGGCACCGTCGCCACCTACCTGGACTCGACCCTGCTGGCCGACGGCTGGGGCGTGCTGTCGGTGGACGCCAGCCAGAACGCCCACCTCAACGCGATCAACAGCACCGTCACGCTGCGCGGCGAGAGCGGCTACGGCGCCTACGCCATCGGCAACTCCACCAACCGCTTCCTGGGCACCGCGGTCGACGTGCCCACCCACGGCATCATCATCACCGGCGGCCACGCGGTCTTCGGCGCCAGCCGCGCCGACACCCTGGCGCGCCTGAACCGCGAGCTGTCGCTGGGCCTGTCCGAGGCCGAACTGGCCGCGATCCCGGCGCGCCAGACCGTGGTCAAGGCCGGCCGCCACGCGGTGATGAGCTGGGGTGACGCCACCGTGCAGGTGGGCGACGCCACCGTCTTCGAGACCGGCGAGGCCAGCTTCCTGAACAAGGGCGCGACGCTGAGCGTGGACTTCGACGGCAGCGCCGGTGCGCAGCTCAAGCCCGCCAACGGCGTGATCCTGCAGGCCATCGACAACGACGACCCGGGCCCCGTCATGCGCGACGGCCTGATGGCCAACACCGGCGTCTGGCAGGAGCCCGAGGGCCCGGCGCCGCGGGTGCCGGGCTTCGACCTGGCCGCCGAGCACGACACCGACATGCGCCTGCGCTTCGCCAAGGCCACGCTGCACGGCGACTTCTTCAACGCCATCCGCGTGCGCCAGATCGGCGGCGGCTTCGGCCCGGACGGCCCCGCCAAGGAGCCGCCCAAGGCCAGCGGCGCCAACCTGGTGCTCAGCCTGAGCGACAGCACGCTGCAGGGCGTGGTCACCTCGGCCCGGGCGCGCCACCTCAAGAGCCCGATCGGCGCGGCGGATTACCAGTGGCTGGGCCGCGTCACCAACACGCCCGAGCCGGCGGTCAACAACGGCGTGGTCGTGCGCCTGCAGCGCAGCACCTGGACGGTGACCGGCGTGTCCCACCTGAGCGCGCTGGAGATCGGCGAAGGCTCGGTGTTGCGCGCCCCGGACGGCCGCGCGCTGAGCCTGCAGGTCAACGGCGTCGAGACCCCGATCCGCCCCGGCCGCTACCAGGGCCGGCTCGTGCTGACGCCCGCCGCATCCTGAACCGGAGCGCCCCGATGAAACGCTTCACCCTGCGGCCGTTGCTGGCCGCCTGGCTGCTCGCCGCGCCGCTGCTGTCCGCCGCGCAGCTGAACCCGTCGATGAGCGCCCCGCCCGCCGCGGCGGCGGTGGCCCCCTCGGCCTTCCAGACCCTCTACCCCGGGGTCTACACCCCTCGCGAGCAGGCCCTGGTGCAGAAGTACCTGGCCGACAACGCGGCGCTCAAGGCGCGCGGCCCGATCGACGCGCAGCGCCTGGTGCGCGGCGAGCTGCCCAAGGACACGCCCGGCCTGGGCCCGGTGATCCGTGTCACCGAGGACTGGGTGCGCTACCAGAACGCCCGAGTCGACCCCGAGAACCCGCTGGGCCTGGACCGGGCGGCGGCGCGCCAGGCCGGCCACGCCGACATCCTGGCCCTGCCCACCTTCGGCGCCCACGACGACACCTTCATGGTGCCGTACCCGCCGGCGGCGCGCGACACCCTGCTGGTCAGCGACCTCAACCACAGCGTCACGTCGCTGCGGCCGATCCACCCGGGCGACACCCTGTACCTGGTGGCCGACGAGCGCGAGGTGATCGACCTGACGCCGCCCACCGGCTCGGTCCACCGCAGCCTGGCCATCAACACCCAGGGCAGCATCTACAACCAGCGCGCCGAGAAGGTCAGCGAGGTGGTGTTCCGGGTGACCGAGAGCATCAAGCTCTACCGGGACCCGGCCGAGGCGCCCAAGAACCCCGGCTTCTTCGACCTGTGGGAGGCACCCGACTGGCTGAGCCGGCCGGCCCGCGTCTACTCCGACGACGACTGGCGCCGCATCATGGCCATCTGGCAGGCCGAACGCCGCCAGGGCGCGGTGCTACGCACCTGGGACGAGGTGGTGGTGGGCAGCGCGCCCCAGCCCACGCTGGACGGGCCGATCCTGGCCTCGGTCTCGCCGGTGCCGCCCTGGGGCATGGGCTCGGGCGGCAGCCGCACCCTCAAGCGCGACATCCTGGACGACGCCACCCGCGCCACCCTGGTGCGGGGCGCCAAGGACGGCATCTGGCGCACCCGCGAGCGCAGCGGTCACGTGCCGGCCACGCCGCCGCAGCCCACGGGCTTCGCCGGCGGGCCGCCGCCCGACAGCGGCGCCATCGTCACCACCGACATCCACCAGGACGGCGAACAGCGCAGCCCGCTGGTGAACTACATGGGCCGTGACCTGGCCCTGCGCCACCTGAACGACTGGATGGGCGACGCCGGCTGGCTGGTCAACATCCGCTGGTCGATCATGGACCCGCGCGGCCACGCCGCGATGGGCAAGCCGGTGCCCGCCAACCCGCGCGCGGAGCGCTTCCTGGAGCGGCTGGAGCCCTTCATGCCGGCCATGAAGGGCCGCTACGTGAGCACCCACGGCCTGACCCAGGACGTGGCCCTGGTGCAGTCGCGGGTGGTCTCCAAGGCCATCGTCGACGGCCAGCCCCTGGTCGAGCTGGTCTGGTGGATCGAGACCCTGGACGGACAGATCTGGGAAGAGGGCGCCGCCACCGTGCGCCTGCCGCGCCAATCGCGCGCACAGTGACACAAGGACCGTGAACATGAACACCCCCTCCAAGACCCTGATCGCGCTGGCCGCCGCCCTGTGGCTGGGCCAGGCCCTGGCCCAGCCCGCGGGGGCGCCGCCCCAGGCCGCTCCCGGCGGCCCTGGCGGGCCCGGCGCCCAGGCCCAGCCCGGTGGCCCCGCCGGCGGCCCGCCGCTGCCCCCGGGCATGCCGCCGATGCCGCCGCAGGAGCCGGTGGTCTTCACCGCCGCCGCCGAGGTTGTCGACGGCCGCTGGCTGCCCGGCGACCCCGCCGCTGGCGCCCAGGTGCGCGGCGCCGTCGGGGCGCGCGGGCTGAAGATCGTCTCGCCCCGGGACCGCGTCAATGGCCTGATCGTGCGCGGCCAGGGGGCCACCACGCTGGAGCGGCCCGACATCGAGATCCGCGGCCGCGGCAAGAGCGACTTCGACGGCATCGCCGCCGGGGTCCTGGTCAAGGACGGCGCCACGCTGGAGCTGCGCGACGCCAAGGTCGTCACCCGCGGCGTGGTGGCCTCGGCGATCACCGCCACCGACCAGAGCACGTTGCGCGTCAAGCGCTCGCACCTGGTGGCCGAGGGCGGCCCGCTGCCCAGCGGCTACACCCGCCGCATCGGCCCCGGCATGATGGAGCCGCCCACCCCGCTGGGCATCAGCGGCACCGCGCGCACCACCCTGGTCCTGGGCGCGGCCAAGGCCCATTACGAGGACAGCACGATCGAGGCCGAGGCCTGGGGCGCGCTGTCCACCGACGCGGCGCGCGGGGCCTACCTGCAGGCCGACCGCTGCAAGATCATCGTGCGCCGCAGCGGCTATGGCACCTACGCCGACAACGGTGCCAGCGTGGTCATCAACGACAGCCGGATGACGGTGCCCACCTTTGGCGGCGTCATCGCCGGCCAGGCCAGCCTGGCGCTCAACCGAGTCCAGAGCCGGTCGCAGGGCAACACGGTGATGATCCACAGCGTGATGGGCCAGCCGCAGGAGGTGGCCACGCTGAAGATCGTGGGCGGCGCGCTGCGCTCGACCCACGCGGCCATCGTGGTCAAGAGCGCCAACGCCGACGTCCTGATCGACGGTGCCACGCTGCAGGCCGACAACGGCGACCTGCTGCTGGGCGTGGTCAACGACGACAGCCACGCCACCAAGACCCAGGGTGCGGCGGTGCCGGGCATCCGGGCGCTGATCAAGGGCAGCCGCCTGCAGGGGAACCTGGTCCACCTGGACACCGACCGCGCGATGCGCGTGCGCCTGGAGGGCAGCACGCTGCGCGGCCGGGTGCAGGGCGTGGTGCTGGCCCTGGACGGCGCCAGCCGCTGGACCGCCACCGCCGACTCCAGCGTGACCCTGGCCGCCGGCACCGCGCTGGCGCAGCTGGACGCCCCGGCGGACGTGACCATCAGCGCCCGCGCCGAGGCCGGTGACTGGCCGGCCGGCGAGCACCGCCTGCCCGGCGGCGGCCGCCTGGTCCTGCGCTGAGCGCCGGCCCCCAGGCATCGCCCGGGGCGATGGCGGGCATCGCAGGACGCGATTTCCCGTCGGCCCCGGGCCTTCCTACCATCGGCCCCACCGGAGAGGGCCCAAGCGAGGCGACATGAACGACTTCTTCAAGCCGGCGCTGCCGATGCGGCGCGGCGACCGCCTGGCCGGCAAGGTGGCGGTGGTGACCGGCATCGGTGCGGGCATCGGGCGCGGCATCGCGCGGCTGTACGCGATGCAGGGCGCCACGGTGCTGGGCTGCGACCTCGACGCGGCGGCGGCCCAGGCCACGGTGGACGCGGCGCAGGCCGA